>CAVRFW010000008.1:0-109414 GCA_963720565.1 Candidatus Bathyarchaeota archaeon
AGGAGATGAAATAAGTGAGCCCTAAAAGTGATGAATTGCCCGCATTGTGGGAAGCTTTTGCCGGGAGAATTCTGGCATGAGAAGAGTCAAGCCGAAGCTAAGTAGTCATTAAGTGTCCCATCGGTGCGGAAGCAGTAGAAACTGGAAAGATGCTGGAAGACGTGCACGAAATCGGGGTCTATTCAACGATACTTTTGCCGTAGACTGCGGGCGCAGGTTTTCATGAATCGTGTTGGGAGCTCCTTTAGACTCCTTCAGCGTCTTCTTTTTTTCTGTTGGGAAAGCATTAATAGTATGAAAGTAAAATATTCTTACTGATGAATTATGACAGAAGAGCTTGAAGTAACCACAATGAGCGAAAAAGGGCAAGTTGTCATCCCTCAGTCGATACGAAAGGAACTTGGAATAAAGCCAAAAACCAAGTTTCTAGTTTACGGAAGAGGCGACACTGTCATAATGAAAAAGCTCGAGCTCCCTGACTTGAAGAAAGAATGGGAAGACATCTTCAAGCTGATGGACAAAAAAGAGCTCAAGATGTCTGACAACGAAATCCAGAAAGAAATAGCAGAGGCCAGAAAAGCAAACAGATGATCTGATGCTTCGAGTTGTCCTTGACACCAACGTTCTTGGTTAGTGCCATAATCTCTGATGGCAAGCCAAGAGAGCTCTTAAGGAAAGGAATCTCAAAAGAGTTCTGCATTGTAACCTCAGACTTGATTCTAAGAGAGCTTGGCATTGTCCTTCGCAGACCAAAATTCAAGACGGACGAGGATGAAATTCACAGAATTATTCTCGCTTTGATGCAATACAGCAGAAGTGGTTGAGGTAGTCTCGAAATTCAACCTGGTTAAAGAGGATCCAAAAGATGATATGGTTGTTGAGACGGCTTATGATGGAAAAGCCGACTTTATTGTTTCTGGAGATAGCCATCTTTTGGCGCTGAATAGTTTTAGGGGAATTAAGATAGTTGGAGTCAAGCAAATGCTTTCCTGTCTTGAAGAAAAAACCAGGTAAATGAAACTCTATTGACAGCTTCTTTATAAGCAGCCTGTCAATGCATTTCCAGCTTTCTTATAAGGGAAGTGATAGTGATCGAAAGAAAGATCTGGAATGGGAATCAAATCCCCGGTGCTTTTGCAAAGGTGGTGGATTCGGACGCCAGTGAAAGAGGGGATATTACCACTGACTCGTTTCTCCGCAGCTACTCTCCTTCTTTTTCTCTTTTAGAACGAGTTGGCAGGAGATGAAATAGGTGAACAAAAAGGTAATGAACTGCCCGCATTGTGGAAAGGTATTGCCTGGCGAGTTTTGGCATGAAGAAAGCCAGGGAGATAAGCCGATCGTTAAGTGCCCTCGATGTGGTAGCATCAGGAACCGAAAAGACGCAAAACGGTACACACCATCTGGAGCTATTCAACGCTACTATTGTGTAAACTGCGGTCGCAGGTTTTCAAAACTTTGATCTGCTTTTACCTTCAATCTTTTCTTATTTTTATGTGGAGTCTCGCTCTCTGGTCTACACTGATGCGGTGACATCTTCAGTTTGGTTTATGATGCATAATCAGAGTTATTGTGTAAGAATATTAGCGTTAGTAGCGTCAGGCTGAAGCGCACTTTGCAGGATGGTTAATGTGTCCTGTCTGTAAGAAGGAAACTCGTCACTACACCAAAGACACCCATGATAGTCCTGTTTCGAAGATGCGCAGGATTTGGTGTGAGGATTGCCGTGTGGTTCAGATGCAGTTTAAACAAACAGACGGAAAATGGGAATAGAGCACGCCTGATTCTGAACAGAGAAACAACTCAAAACCTTGGAAAAAAATCAGACAAAGTTAAAGTAAAAGTTATCTAATAAAACCGTTTATCGCATTTGCCACTTCCCCAGGCTGATCAAAACAGTCAAAGTGACTCGCATTGGTAATCCATTTCAAGCTTAATTGTGGAGCAATTGTGTTTAATCCGTCAAAGGAGGATTTTGGCTGTGAGAAATCTTGATCCGCTTGCAACAGCAGAATCGGGAATGTCCAATTTTGGTTGATGAGACGATTGTTAGCATCGCGGTACTCTTGCTGATTCTGGGGCATAAAGTACAGTGGAACGTTCTGTGCTACACCCGGACGCGAAAACTCGTAAGTGACATACATTTTATCGACCTCACTGAACGGTTTGACTAATCGAGGAAGATAGACTGAATTAACGAACCACTGTGCGTCTTGCATGAAAAGTGTTCCCATACGGGGACTCGTGAATAGGATAAATTGTGGATTATCGATTGTTGGAGAGAGATTCGCATTGATGGGCGTTCCTCCTGACATTCGAACAAATCCAAGGATACTGTCTGGATATTGCTCCACTAACACTTCCCCTACCAAGGTACCCCAATCATGGCCCACAACATAGAATTTCGTGATGTTCAAACTGTCCATCAGATCCACAGTCTCTTTGGCTATGTTTTTCAATTCATAATTATTGCCAGGGGTGATGGATTGACCGTATCCTTGCATGTCTACTGCTATTAGACGATAGCTCTGATTCATCAGAGGCAGTACGTATCGCCAGGTGTACCAGGACTCTGGTAGTCCGTGAAGGAAAAGAATTGCCGTTCCATTTGGATTTCCCGACTGCACGTAATGCCACTTTACTCCGTTCACAAATAGATTGAAATGATTGAACTGAGCATCAACTGCATCGTGCGCGGCTTGATTATTGGCAATGAAAGCCTCATTATTTGTTTTCGCTTGGGATGCACTGGCATTGAGGACGACACCGAATGCTCCATAAAAAGTTAGCAGAACAACAAGGTATAAGGCTAATGAAACCATCAAAGTCTTTTTGAATTTTATTGTGGTTGACCTAGAATTTTCGCTTCTCCGACTTAATCGATACGCGAAGAATATTCCGATTGCCATGTACACGACTAAAAGACCAAGAAAAACGAAGATGGGAGCCAAAATTGGGCGCAAAGCACGTATCTGTGATAGTGTGTAAATAAAATCGACATCCAGTACTAGAAATATGCCGCCAAAGGCCAATCCCAACCATCCGACAAAGCGATTTGAGAATTTCGGAATTATGTTTGCTAATGCAACAAAAAGCCATACCGTTGTCAAAGCCCACATCACCGCTTGGAGAGAAGGCAGAATTTCAACAAACAAACTAGTATAGATAGTAGCTGGAATTGCCAAACATAATGATCCAAACAACCAGTATTGTCCAAATCCCATTCGAGAGAGCGTTTTCATTTACATTCCTTCGGTTTCCTGTTTAAAATTAAAAGAAGTATGATATATTCGGGTTCGGGAACGGAAAAAATACGCGAGACGACTGCAAAATGATGCAGCGGTAACCGCAACAATACTGACCGTTATTACGTCGTAGAATAATTGTCCTGAAAAAAGCAACGTTAACCCTATTGCACCGTAAAGCAGACTCCCATAATATTTGCCGATTGGATCGTAGATTTCTTTTGTGAGGGAAGCTGGTAATCATAAACTGCACAAATGCAAAGAGTATTAGCGGCAATACCCAATAAGGATACAATTCTGCAGTCACAAAGATTCGGAACATGCCGATTATGAATATGAAATCGACTGTGGCATCAAAATATGCGCCAAACTTTGTACCCGACTTCATTTTTCGGGCTAGATAACCATCTAAGAAATCAGTACCTATTGCTAAAAGAAAAAGTGTATATGCGGCAAATGTGAAATCGAAGATAAAGGCGTATACTAGAAAAGGGAGAATAATTACCCGCACCAAACTTAATAATGAGGGTAAATACTCGAAACCTAAACTTGTGGCTGTTTTAGGTGATTTGTTGGGCTGCCTGTGTTGCAATTTCAGTTGCGCTTTTTCCTCCCTCGTTTGGAGCCATACTATAGAGAAGCAGGGATTCCACAACGGTGCCATTATGCGCTTGTATTATGTTTTCCAGTGATTGCTTGCTTCCTTGCGCACTTCCGAGGCCTAAAGTCATAAGCACGGTTTGGATTTCGTTGAGGTTTCCAATTCTATCAAGCTGACGGACCGTTGGTTTGTCAGGGTCTGAGGCGTAGGTGTTGCTTGAAACTACCAGTAAACTGTATTTGGAGAGGTCTGTAGGTGCTTCTATGCTTGGTGTTGCAATTTCCACTCTCCAACCGCTTGAGACAAGGCCGTCTGCAAAGGCGTAGGTGACATCGTGTGAGAAGGAGCTTAGTCCAGGATGGTATAGTACCAGTGCGGTTTTGGTTCCTTGAGGATTTTTGACTACAAGGTCAGTTATGACGTCGTTGTTCATTCCAACGCTTGCATAGGCTAGAAGTGATGCTGCTGTGATTGTTAGCGCGAGAAGTGTGATTAGCAGGATTTTTTTCCATCTTTTTTGAGGCCAGAGTTTCTTAAAGTGTTGCATGGCAAATATCATGATTAATCAATTATATATATCTTTTTTATATATTATAAAAGCATATATAAGCCAATCGAATGTTACATTTAACAGATGTAAGCAATGAAGGAAAACACTACTGAATATGTCATCTTAGGAATCCTCCGAAATAAATCCAGAACAGGATACGACATCAACAAAGTAGTGAAAACACGCTTAGGCCCTTTTTGGGACATAAATTACAGCCAAATTTACCCAACATTACGAGAACTAGAAAAAGGCGGTGCAATAACAAAAAGAGTTGAAATCAATGAACGCGGACAAAACCGAAAAGTCTATTCAATAACTAACGAAGGCAAAAATAAACTAAAGGAGTGGCTACTAAAACCTGCCAAACCTGAAAAACACAAAATTGAATTAATGCTAAAAATTGGTTTTGGCGAACAAGTATCCAATACTGAGCTAATAAAGCAGGTTCAGGCGTTTAGGGAAAGACACGTGGCGCAACTTGAAAATGTCTACAGAATTGAGAACGAACTAAAAGCTCAATTAGATCAAAATGAAGCAAACTACTTTATGTTACTTTCAGTAGAGTTAGGCGCAAAATTCCACCTTTCCGCTGTTGATTGGGCGGACACAACAATAACAAAATTAAGGAGCCGGGATAAATGAGCAGTACCCAACCTCCAAGCTTTAAGGGAAGGTACTTTGGCTTAGCCGTATTGGTTGGCGCTCAGTTAATTGTTGGCTTGATACATGTTGTTTTTGGGGTTTGGCTTCTTGTTGCCTCTAATGGCGTTTCATCTTTTATTTTCTCATTGGGGGATGTCTATTATTTTTACACTTTTCTATATGGTTTGTTGACTTTGCTTTTTGCCGTTGGTGTGTGGTTTAAGAAGAACTGGGGTTGGTATGGAACTTTGGCAGTTAGCATCTTTGTAATCGTTGCCGATTCATTAAAGATACTAGGTTTGCCTAGTGTGCCAGGTATCCCCATGTTTGCGGGTTTTGGCGAAATCCCATATAGTATCATAATTGTCGTTTACTTGTTACAGAGCCACGTTAGAACAGATTACAAAAACAAACAAGGTTAAAAAATAGTCAGACATTTTCACATCAAAAGTCGCTTTGGAAGGAAATTAGTATGAACAAGGAAAAAGAGGAAAGAATTAGAGTTTTTCCAAAACAATTGGATAATAGTTTTCGAGGTAACAGAATTGCAGTTATAGTATTCGCATTAATTACGGTTTTCACTTTGGCGAGAAGTTGCATTCACATATTTGCCCCTGATGGTGGAGCGAGTAGTATAGCAGGAATAAACACGTCTGTTGAGGGGGGTTCTAACGTTATCTCGATGTTTGCGTTCTGGGGTTTGGCACAGCTTCTGATGGGGCTTGTTTATCTTGCAGTTTTCTTTCGCTATAAGAGTCTAATCCCTTTCATGTACATGCTCATCATAATTGAGTACTCTGGGCGAGTTTTAATTGGTATGGTAAAACCTTTGATAGTTTCTCATACTCCGCCTGGAGCAATAGGTGACTATATTCTGATTCCCTTAGCAATAATGATGCTGATTTTATGTTTCAAGAGATCATGAAAGGAATGAACTCGGACTGTTTTCTTATCAACGAAGATTTTATTCGAACTAAGTTGAAGTCTTTTGTGTTTGCGATATAATCGTAAAGCTTTTAACCGTTCAAATTAAAGGATCAAACATCGCAGTTTTCAACCAATAGGTGACTATATTCTGATTCCCTTAGCAATAATGATGCTAATGTTATGTTTCAAGAGATCATGAAAGGAATAAACTCGGATTTTCTTATCAACGAAGATTTTATTCGAACTAAGTTGAAGTCTTTTGTGTATGCGATATAATCGTAAAGCTTTTAACCGTTCAAATTAAAGGATCAAACACACAGTTTTCAACTCCCTTGTACTTGCCACCAGCGCGCGCTTTGGGTCGATACTGGCTTTTTCCATAGGTGCTCTGCTATATTATATCATATTTTATCGAACGAAAACTAGTTCCTCGATGGATATCGGTTTGGGGTCTTGCTGCTGCCATATTGACCATATTATCATTCGTTTTAGCCACGGTAGGCCTCATCGCTCCTGGTAGTACGGAAGAAACCGTTTTGGCTCTTCCAATGCTCCCGCAAGAAATGGTTCTTGCGGTATGGCTGATAGCTAAAGGATTCAATCCATCCGTAATTGCTTCCAAGTCTCCTCAAGTGGAATAGTTGAATAACCATGGAAACCCCAGCGTACCAGGAGTCATCTTGTTTTTATGATGAGGGGCGCACGCGCTCGGCGACAAGTGTTAAATAAAGGAAAAAGACATAAAGGCAAGTCATGGGCGCCAATACTTCAAAGCCAAATTATGCTAGCTTAATTACCAAAATTCTGATAGTTCTGGTCATACTCAACATTGCTGGGGACGTTTTAGCTGCGGCGTTTTTTCTGTGGGACCCTTCCTTAGGTGAGTTGTCAGTATACGGCGGTTTGATTGCAAGTTTTGCGGGAAAAAATGGTGCCGTTATGATAACAAGCGCCATTCTTTTAGGCTACGCGGTGGTTTACGCTGTTTGTGTCTTTGGGTTGTTAAGTAAATTAAAGTGGGCACCGCCTCTGGTTATTGCCGTTTCGGTAGTGAATCGAGCACTTGCTTTGGGGGTTATTTTTGAGCCAAACGTTGCTTGGCTAATCTGGTCAGCATGGAAACTCGTCATAATAGCTTTAGCTGGGTATCTTTGGCGCAAAACGTAATTTAACTTTTGGAGGCGCTCCCTGTTTGGGGAGAGTATCTAAACCGCCTCTTAGTTGACCATTTCGCCAATAATTCAACTAAGCGGGCAAGCTATGCTGCAAAGTTATGACGACGTTTCCTTTTTTGTGTCCGGCTTCCACGTAGCGATGGGCCTCGGCAATCTGCTCCAAAGGATACGTTCTATCGATGACTGCTTTTAATTTGCCAGCTTCAATTAGACCGCTAAGTGTTGACAAATCGTTTGGCTCCATGCCCCCGTTTCCCCAAGTGGAGAGAAAAACGCCGTTTTCTGTCAGCGATCCCTTTGCTTTTGAACGCGAAATTTTGCCTACTGCATCAAAAACCAAGTCATACCTCTGACCATTTTTGGCGAAGTCTTCTTTGGTGTAATCAATCACAACATCCGTCCCTAAAGATTTGACCAACTCCAAATTAGCGGCGCTGCATACGCCGGTAACTTGTGCCCCGAAATATTTAGCAAGCGCGCGGGCAGATTAAATAATTGGTGTAAAATGGTTATAATTCTTATTTTCGAATTTGGGGGCAGATTTGAGGCGCGCAGCTCTTCTTTGTTTCTTTGCAGTAACCGCCCTTCTCGAACCTGCAGAGGTGCCTCAGACGAGCGAACCGCAGAGTCGCCAGCGTCCCATGCGGGTTTTGAAGCGCAGTGGTCACTTGCTTTGCTGCTGTGGATGGAACATGATAGGCGAATTTAGGTCTTCCCAGACCGTTTGAAGCCATTTTCTCTTTGACGACAAGACCCCGAGCTGCCAGCCGAGTCAAGATGTTGCTGCAAAGTGTTATGGCTGAAACCCACTTCGCCCGGAAGCGCTTGTGAAGCTTCTGGGTTTGCCGTCTTTTTGGGCAGCCAAAACGCGTTCATCAGAGAAGCCCATTACGGGCTCAAATAAGCAAAAACGGACTTATAACCATTTTTAACCATTTATTTAATTCCCCCGCGCGCGCTAAACCAATCTTTATGTTCTATCCCAGTTTCAGGGCCACAAAAACATCCAAAACACCCTCCTCTACACGCAGCTAATAGTCTTCAAGAGCGACGAATTCCACTCAGCCACTGCAAAAACAGTAGAAGACGCTCAGAAGCTTGTTGAGGCAGGATTTGAGTACGTGTGTGATTTCGGCGAAGTCAAGCTATTCAGGAGACGGAAATGATGAGAACATCGCCAATGGGGCCTGGAGGAATGTGGTGGGGCCGCTGGGATTTGAACCCAGGATCGCATGCGCCCCAGGCATGTATCCTAATCCATGCTAGACGACGGCCCCATTGAGCTTAAGTCGCGACCACAGCCTTTCTCGGTTGAGATCGCACGTATAACACTTTCTTCTTTCTAAAAAGCTTGCTCCTTATCATAGTACTCAATTTCATCAAGCCAACAATATGTTTCCTTGTCATACATGCACTATCGCCACGCTACTTTTTTATTCTAATCTTCAAACTAACTTTCAGGGGACGCATGAAATGAAGGTCGTTGCATTCAACGGAAGTGCACGGAAAGACGGAAACACAGCATTGCTGATAAAGCGGGTACTTCAAGTTCTTGAATCTGAAGGATTCGAAACCGAAATGATTCAACTTGCAGGCGAACGAATCAGAGGCTGCAACGCATGCAGAACCTGCTACACAGCCAAGAACAAACGCTGCGTTATAGAGGAGGATGACGTGAATTCCTATATACAGAAGATGGAGGATTCAGACGGCATAATCCTGGGATCACCAGTCTACTTCTCCATGATGTCACCCGAAATGAAGGCGCTAATAGACAGGGCAGGCTACGTTGCACGCGCCAACTCGGACATTTTCAAACGAAAAGTGGGTGCAGCAGTAGTAGCCGTAAGAAGAGCAGGCGGAATCCCCACCTTCGAGGCTATAAACAATTTCTTCCTCATAAGTCAAATGATTATTCCCGGCTCATCCTACTGGAACATAGGAATAGGCTCCAAGAAGGGCGACGTGGAAAACGACGAAGAAGGAATGAAAACCATGGAAGACTTGGGAAAAAACATGGCCTGGCTATTAAAAAAACTAAAACATGGCCGGCAACGACGATAGCCAAATTTGCATGCACTCGCTATGTCTTTCTAAAGATAATCCCTGATGTTCGACGTGCTTCTATATTATCTTATGTTCTAGCATGTATGCGAAAAGATCTTTCCAAATTTTTAAAGAGTCAATTGTACAGAATCAAGAGGGATATGCTATGTAATAGCGGAATTCTCCCCATCCGAAGAACCAGTATAATATTTCAAAAAAATTGTGCCTATTCCCCGAAAATCTGAATATCCTCAGAAAAAGAGGAATGGAATATGCATCGGATAATTCTGTGCTATGCAGCTACATTGTTTAGCCCATTATCGCCTTCAAGTCTGCTTCAGCGGTCGTTATAGGCATGATATTGAACTTTTCAACCAGTACCTTCAGGATATTCGGCGTTATGAACGCTGGAAGACTCGGTCCGAGCCGGATGTTCCTTATTCCCAAGTGAAGCAGCGAAAGCAAGACAGCAACAGCTTTCTGTTCGTACCAGGAAATCACAAGCGATAGAGGTAAATCATTAACCTGAACCTTGAAAGCGTCAGCCAACGCCAGAGCGACTTTCACAGCAGAATAGGCATCGTTACATTGGCCCATGTCTAGAAGCCTCGGAATCTCGTCAATGGTACCCAAATCCTTGTCAAAGAAACGGAACTTTCCACAGGCCAGCGTCAGGATAATAGTGTCTTTCGGCGCTTTCTCAACGAATTCTGTGTAGTAGCTTCTGCCAGGCTTTGCACCATCGCAGCCGCCCACCAACAGGAAACGCTTTATGTGCCCTTTCTTTACAGCGTCTATGACTTTACCAGCTACACTTAACACGGCATTTCTTCCGAACCCAACGGTTACATACTTACCCTCGACGTCCGCTGGGAACCCAGGCAACTCCAACGCCCTATTAATTACGGCAGAGAAGTCTTTGCCTTTAACATGGGGCGTTCCAGGCCAGCCAACCGGTCCCGAAGTGAAAATATTGCCCTTGTAATTCTCCATCGGCCTCTGTATGCAATTTGTTGTCATCAGTATAGCTCCTGGAAACGCTGCGAATTCTCTCTGCTGATTCTGCCATGCTGTCCCGTAGTGACCATAGAAATGAGGATATGCCTTCAGTTTTGGGTAACCGTGGGACGGAAGCATCTCTCCGTGAGTGTAGACGTAAATGCCCTTTCCTTGGCTTTGCTTCAAAACTTCTTCCAAATCGATCAGGTCATGTCCTGAAACCAAGATTGCCTTGCCCTTCTTGGCGCCAAGAGGCACTTTCGTGGGAACTGGGTGACCGTACGTTTCGGTGTTTCCAGCGTCTAAAAGCTCCATTGCGCGGATGTTTATTTCACCGCATTTCAACACCAAACCCACGAAATCATCCACGCCAAGAGACTCGTCCAAAGCAGCAGCCAATCCGTGATGAACAAAATCAAAGATTTTTGCGTCCTTCTTCCCAAGAAGGTAAGCGTGGTAAGTGTAGGCAGCCACACCCTTCAAACCGTAGGTCAGAAGCCAGTGGAGCGAGTGAAGATCAGGATCCTTTGCAGGATCAGATTTTATTCCCACAAGCTTTGCCCTGTCCTACTAAATCCTCTCTGGTTGTCCCCAGAACCAAGGCAACCGGTCCGCTGTTGAAACCAACAGTTGAGCCCGCTGCTTTAGTCTTCATTAGCAACATTTCCCGTAGTTCAGCGGCTTTTCTAATGTACACGACTAAGTCGTCAGCGTCGAAATTCACATTCGTCAATGTCGCAAAAAGGGCTTCGCAAGTGAAAATGGCAACTTGCTCTTCTTTCACACCGACCTTTTCGGCCTCTATGGCTAACTGCGAAACTCCCCTTAGCATGTAGACTAACAAGTCTTGAAGCGCAGCCACCTCAGGAGTCTTTCCACAGACTCCAACAATTGTGCACCCTTGACCTTTAGCCGTCTGCTCACATTGATAACAAAACATTTGTTCTTGACTCATTATTCAGCAACACCTAGCAAAATACTTCATCGTCAACACAAATAGATGTTTCCCTTAAACTTGAGGGAAAACTAAGTGGACGGCGAGGGTCTCGTTCCCAGAACAACAGTCACGTCTATTGTTTGATTGTCTCTGACCAAAGTTATGTTCAAACTCTCGCCGGGAAGAGTCTTCTCTTCAAGATAGCTCGCCAAGTTATCATTGTTCCTGATTGCGCTTCCATTCAAGGCAATTACAATATCGTCGGGACGTAGACTGCTTGCTGAAGGACCTCCCCCGACGACTGTTGCTATTCTCCAACCGTAAGTAACAGTCGAATCCATTTGCTGCGCAAGCTCATAACTCATATCTTGCCCTGTAACCCCCAGGTAAGAGTGCCCACTGTAAGTACCGGTCGCTATGAGGGCGGATATCTCTCTAAGAATAGTGTTTGATGGAATAGCGAAGCCCAAGCCCTGAGAATCAGAAACAATCGCCGTTGTTATCCCCACGACGTTCCCGACAGCATTCAACAGTGGACCCCCAGAGTTGCCAGGATTAATAGGCGTACTTGTCTGTATAATGTTGGCTATTGAGAAACCCCCAGCGTAGTCCTCAGTGATTGTCCTTCCAAGAGCACTCACAACACCCGTAGTCAAGGAACCCACCAGACCATAGGGGTTACCAATGGCTATGACTGACTCACCCACCCGCAACGTTGCAGAACTGACTATTTCCACAGGCTTAAATTCGCCCTGGGGAGCATCATTAACAGACAGAACTGCCAAGTCAGCATACGGGTCAGTTCCTAGTATTGCCGCCGAGTAGCCATTTCCATTTGAAAAAGTAACGCTCAGGCTGGAAGTATCATGAACAACATGGTAATTGGTGATTACAACGTTTCTATCTGAATAGAAATAGACGAAACCTGAGCCCTGAACTTCTCCATCGCTCGTGGTTCCTTGAACCAAAACAATCGACCCCCTCACGTTACTGTAAATATCCGCTAATGTATTGTCATTCTGATAAATCGTTATGTTTTGGTAAGTAACGTTCTGAGAGACCTGAAGCGTCGACAATTGACTTTGAAGAGCCACAACTTTATCATTCAAGGCGTTTATCTCGTTGAAGGTTATGAAGAAAATCACCATTCCGCCAACAAGCAAACCCGCGACAAACAAGAGCGCCATGAGGCTGACGGAAGCCTTTTTGCAACGCTTGAATGAAGGCATCATAACCACTTCCTCTAAAGTGACTGATTACCGCCTGAAGATAAAACTTTTCTATTCTCTTCTGTCAATGATGTCTAATGCTTCCGGTCCTGTGCCGACAAGAACAATAGGCACTCCCGTTCGATCTTCAACTTCTTTTATGAACTGTTTTGCCTCATCGGGTAGGCTGTCAAATTTTCGTGCACCTTTACACTTGGGAAAAATGGTGTCAAGTTTCGTCAAAGCACCTTGCGTTGCACCATTTATCTTGGCGACTTTTCTGGCCAATTCAAAATCAAAAGGAGCTGAACGCCTATCGCGCCCTGTTCCAGCTGCAACCTCAAACCAGTCTTTCTTTATGGCTTCCTCTTTCGTCATTTCACCGGGTAGTGGCCCCGCCCCAACTCTGGTTATGAATGACTTATACACTATGAGCACATCGTCAACCCTTGTTGGACCAACTCCCGCTTCAGACGCAATCGCAGAAGCGCCAGTATCTCTCCCAGTCACATACGGGTAGCTTCCGTGATAGAGCGAAAGCATAAACCCTTGCGTTCCCTCGAGCAAAACTTTCTTTCCCGCATCCAAACCGTCGTTAACTTCAGCAACGCCATCAGTTAGAAACGGTTTGAGCTCAGGCACATCCTTGGCGAGTTTGGCGGTTCTTCTCACTCGCTCCTCAAGCGAAGGTCCAACACCCCAACCTGTCGTACCTATGCCCTTCAGATGAGCACTGGTTTTGTCTTGAATAGAGTGTTTCTCTTCAATGATTGAAGCATTCTGGTCAACGCCCATTCTACCGTACACTCTGGTTAACTCTACCTCTTCAAGCAGTTTGCCAACGTGAACATTTGCACCCGCAGCAATCAACAAACGACATTTGTCATATAGAAAAGCAGCCGGAACCATATGCAAAGCATACTTCTTTCCGTCTATCTCCACCGTGTGGGCTGCATTCACAGAACCAGTCCTCACACAGAAATCCACTTTGTCTTTAAGGGCAAGATAAGAAATTACTTTCCCTTTGCCTTCGTCTCCCCAAAAGGCTCCAACTATAACCGTACACGGCATCTCGCTTCACCGCTCAAAAGCTTCCTTAAGAATTATTTAACCTTGTCGACATTTTCATGGATAATACACGACAAAAATTGCCAATATGAGAAGATACTCACGTGCGCGTGGAAACAAGATGCTATCGCTCGTAAAGTGACTTTATCGTGCCTGAGACCGCCACTACATGCACCGACGCTTTCGCCCCAGCCAAAAGAGTAATCGAGGCTAAGGAAGCACGAACCAAACTCAACGTTGAAAGCGCAGTACGAATAACGGCAGTTTTCCCTTCAACATCATACGCGATTAGAACTAAGCCAGCTTGGCTAGCTCCATATTCGCCATAGAGCTTTGCAATGGAAGCCCAGACTGCGTCAATGAACGCTCTTTCCAGCGGCATTTGTTCAGTTTCTATTTGTAACGCCAAGTATCGTCGTTTGACACGTTTCAACAGTCTCTACCTTCCTTAATTATGCGGATCCCAGGCGCAACGAACCCCGAGCTGAGTTTTCCCCGGTTGCGATCTACGATTGAGCACGGATTTTTCGAAACAGCATCCAATGCTTCTGAAGTACCTAAACCAGTTAACCCGGCTAATGCAGCCATTTCTCTGGGTCTGCGCAAAAGCCACTCATCTCCAACGCCGCTAGAAACAACGATAGGCACGTGAAACTCTATTGCAACTGCCGCTTCCCTCCGAAGATTCGAAAGCAGTCTAATTCTTGAAGGACCTTCCAAGACCAGAAGCGGCTTAATATCAATCTCTAAAGCTGCCAAACTGTTGCTGGCTAATTCAGCCTCAGCCCTGTCAAAGAACCTTCTGCGAAAATCCAGCGAGGGAAAACTCAACAGGTCCACACGGTGATCTTTAGCCGCCTGTCTAGCAACTTCCTTGTTCTCACAAGCTACACAGACAACCTCGAATCTCCTCCGCAACTTTCTCAGCTGACGCATAAGATCATTCTGCGATTTTGGCCTCAAATCCACCCGCGAAACATAATCTACACCAGCATCCACGCAGCAAGCTCGAAGTTTCGAGATCTCAGTTTCAGGCGTCTCCGACCAGAACGGAACTGAAATAAGCTTGTATCCAAGCTCGGATGCCTTGCGTATTATTTGGGAAGAAGCCGCAGAGTCTTTTGCATTGACACACAAGTGTAAATCCGCGAAGACTCTCGTCATGGCAACAATCCTGCTTCCCTGCAAAGCGTTACGATTTCTTCCGACGTTTTATTTCTAAAATGGATTTTGAAGTGTATGGGATCATATGAGGCAAAACGCAACTCACCCCTAAACGCGGATTGTTTGTCAAATCTCAAGTAGAGGTTCCGCTTCTCCAAATGAAGCTCTATTTCGCTGCTCAACGTTTCTTTGTCTAAGGAGGTTAAGCTCAAAGCAATTTTTTTGATAACCGAGGGCAACGCTTCTTTCTCAGCTAACCTGGCTTCAATAAGAGTGATAGGATTGCCATGATGCCCTGTCAAACTGGTCTTCTGAAAAACTGCATTCTCGGCAAGTTCAATCGGCAACGTGTTTCGTACTGCAATTAGAACCTTGTCGGGGTCTTCCGTCGCATGGGAAAAAACACGAACATCAATGTATCCTATCGGAGTCTTAGAAGACACGCGTTAGCACCGCTCTTCTGTTAAGGGCGGTTGCTACTTTTTAGGTTTTTTCTTGCCCTTTTCTTGCTCTATGGGCTTGGGTTTTGGTACAGCTTTTACCTTGGCTTTCTGCTGTTCTGCGAAGGTTTTTAGTTCTGAGATGTTAGCGTCGTGTGCGGTTTTCCTGCGCGGGTCAACGCGTATTTCGAGCCTTTTTGCATCTGCCTTGTTCAATCCTGCCTTTTTCAACTCTTCAATGCTGAAGCCTTTGCCAATCCGTTGTTTCCCATCGGGCTTCCGGATTGAAGGCTTGATGTGATGCATTTTACCGTGCTCCCTTAGCGCCTTTTCGTCTGCTAGGGCGGACTTTTTCTGCACCTATGCCTTTCCTGCGTAAGCTACGAACTTTCTTGCCTGCACTGGTTAAGCTTCGAAAAACTCTGCCAGTATGCTGTTTCTCTGTTATCCAACCCACATCTTTGTCTGTTTTTATGACTGGATGATTTTTGTCAACGAGTATAACTTCGAACCACTTGTGGCGTCCATCTTCCCCAACCCAATAACTGTTTAAGACCTCAAGATTCGGGAATTTCTTGGCTGTTCGTTCTTCTGCGATAAGCCTCAGGTTTTTTGCGGGTTTGAACTTCTTAACACCCATACGTTTCGGTCTACGTCCTGACCTAGGCCGTTCTTTTCTTAAACCGCCCCTTCTCACACTGGTGCGAGCTACAACAAAGCCTTGCTTAGCCTTGTAGCCTAGTTTCCTTGCGCGGTCAAGCCTTGTTGGCCTTTCAATACGCACTACCGTACGTTGCTTTCGCCACTCGATTAATCGCAGCCGCATGAGCTCATCCAAAAATGATTTCTCTGGTTTAGCCCATTCTTCGGCCATGTATTTGTATGCCATTTTTCTTTTCCACCTTAACTGTTGAAAGTTTGCGGTTCAGCCTTTCGGCCACATCCCAGCGGACAAGGTTGTCCGCCAACCGTTCCAATGCTAGCTTCGCGGTTAAAAATAAACCTTTTGAATCAGATTACAAATTTCCAGAAACACACTTTTAATTCCCAAAGCAATTTGAAGACAACGAAGAAAAAAGCTAATCGAACAGCCTTCAACAGGTTTTCGCGCGTCCACAATTTTGCTCGAAGAGTCCTTTAGGCAAGTCTATGGAGTACATCTAGCCACACGTTACGCCAATTCTGACGGCCTCAGGTGATTTTCAAGCTTTGCGGGTGACTATTGTCTCAGAGATATAATTGAAGATTCTTTGCTTCTTTTTCGGGTAAAGAAACCAGCCTAGCAACAAATCCAAAGGCAACAAGAAAGCTTTTCCAAGACTTTCCAAGGCAGCATTACCTAACCCCGCCTGGGAACCATCCAATCTCGTAACCCTTAACCGCATAACCATTTTTCCAAATGACTGACCATAAAAGCTCTCCATGAACATCCAATACAGAAACAACACAACACCGTTAAGGTTGAGGTTAAAGAAAGGAATCCAGCTAAGCCAACCAGGCAACGCAGATAAACTGTAGGGCGTCAACATGCCCAAGACACCTGTAATGGCTCCGATAATCACGACATCTATCAACCACGCAACAAAACGTTCCCACCATAAAGCCAGTTTCGGCTCAGACGCACTTGGCGCCAGCGGCGCTACAGATTCAGCCGAGACTTCAACAGATGCTACAGGAGTTCCGCATATAGTGCAATATTTCGCGTCATCTGGGATTGCAGCTCCACATTTCTTGCAAAACGGCATTACTAATCCTCGGTTCAATAATACAATCTACAACTATTTCTTCTTTTCCAGTTCTCTCTGCCTAAGAAAAGACGTTGTTGCCGCCTAGGTTAGTTTTGGCCAGTCGTCTTTCAGATGAGGGATGTTGGCAGCACAGAGTGACAACGCGAGATGAACGTGAACGATAACATGAGGTTGCTTCGAGCTAAGTGATCTCAGTTATTCCGAGTCAAGACCTAAATGTTTAAAACTTCCTTGCAGCATTAAAAACGCGTTAGGGTGAACATTTTGGGAGAAACACTCAAAACTATCACATCAGAAGAGCTAAAACAGTTTGACGGAAAGGACGGCAAACCTGCGTACATCGCTTACAAAGGAAAAATCTACGATATCACGCAGAGCAAACTCTGGACCGACGGTGATCACATGGGCATGCATGCAGCGGGAAAAGATCTCACGGAAGAATTAGACTTTGCCCCTCACGGTGAAGAAACACTGGGAAGAGTAAAATTAGTCGGCAATCTAGGTTAGGGATTACCTGAAAACACCACGTTTCCAAGAAATCCGTTGATCCTGCGCGGCTCCAAAGTCACAACAAACTCTTTTCAAAACCTAATTTTTCTGGTCCTCGAAGCTAGTCTAATCCATAATCCTATAGAAAATTTGAAAAGCTGATTTCTACAAAGCCCCTTTCCGTTAACGAAAGTCTGCGGCTGAAAAAATGAAAGCAACGGGAACGGTTTATCCGCCCCAAAAGAACAACTATGACGACACGGTATCGCCATGCCCTCGGTTTGCTTAATAAGGCTTAATAGCTGCTTCATGCCTTTTCCATTAGTAACCGTGTGATTTTCAATGGTAGACGTTTGGCTTCCCTACGGCAAGAGCGACGTTTGCGTCAGAGTTCCTGCTAGAAACTTGCTAGGTTCAATCGAACCCAAAGAGACTGCAGGAGTTCAAGACTCGAAGGCTGAGGTTGAACGCGCTTTGAGAGAGGTTATAGGTTCAAAACGCCTGAGCGAAATCGCCAACAGCGAGAGTAAAGTGGCGATCGTAGTTGACGACATGACCAGACACACGCCTACATCAATAATGATTTTGCCTGTGCTTTCGGAACTGCAAACGGCAGGCGTTAAGGACGAAAACATTACCGTTATCTTTGGTTGTGGCACACACCGCGCTGTCAAACAGGAAGAAGCTGTTAAGATAATTGGCGAGGAAGCTTTTCGTCGAGTTAAAACCGTCAGCCATGACTGCAAGGCGCAAGATTTAGTGTATGTGGGAACGACCAAAACTCATGGCAACAAAGTCTTCTTGAATCGCATTTTTGCTGAGGCAGACGTAAAGGTGCTATTGGGCGATGTTGGTTTTCACTATTATGCTGGCTACGGAGGCGGACGCAAAAGCGTAATGCCCGCTATCTCGAGTGAAGAGACGATAAAACAGAACCATGCTATGCTCCTTAACTCAAACGCGCGCACCGGATTATTAGATGGAAATCCTGTTCATCAGGACATGACTGAAGCTGCAACACTGGCTAAAGTTGACTTCATATTGAACGTAGTAACCAACAGCAAAGATGAAATCGTCAAAGCCTTCGCCGGAGACGTACAGCAAGCTTTTGGCGAGGCTGTCAAACTTGTTGATGAAATGTACCGCGTGAAAGTAGACCGCAGAGCAGACATTGTTGTTGTCAGCCCAGGAGGCTATCCGTCAGATATTAACCTGTATCAAGCACACAAAGGATTGGACAATGCGCTTGAAGTGGTGAAACGCGGAGGAGTCATAATTCTCGTTGCCGAGTGTGTAGAAGGACACGGAAACCAAGTGTTTTACGACTGGATGAAGCGTTTCAAAGACCTGAAAGAAGCGGAACGCGAAATAAAGCGCAACTTTGCCATGGGCGGGCACAAGGCGTACTACCTGCTCAAGGCCCTTCAGAATCATCAAATCATTCTTGTTTCCTCGTTACCTGACTATTATGCTTCGAATATTTTCAGGCTTAAGACAGCAAGAGCGGTAAATGACGCTTTGGGAGAAGCTATGAAGCTGGCTGGATCTCAGGCAAGAGTTTGGACAATGCCTTATGGCAACTTTACTTTGCCAACGGTCCAATCCACAGACTAAACCCGTCGATAGAACGCTTTTTTGAGCACAGATTCGAAAAACAATTAAGCATAATACAAATTGTAACGCAAACTTTAAGTTTGGTATAGAAATCTCGTTTAAGAGGCGAAAAGATGCAACAAACCTTCAAGCTGCGCAAGTTCGTGCCTGATGATCTGCAGAGTGTGATTCAAATCAACCGAGTCTGCCTGCCTGAGAACTATACAGATTACTTCTTCATTGATCTCCACCAGCGATTCCCAGAAACATTCATCGTTGCGGAGGAAAACGGGACAATCGCAGGCTACATAATGTGCCGCATAGAGGTCGGGCTTTCGAACTTCGGTTTGACAGGATTGGTCAGAAAGGGGCATGTTGTGTCTATCGCAGTTTTGCCCCAAGGAAGACGCAAAGGCATAGCTACAGCGTTGATAAAAACAGCTATCGATGGTATGCGCTACTATAAAGCAAAGCAGTGCTTCTTGGAGGTCAGAGTAACAAACGGCTCAGGCGTATCACTTTACAAGAAACTAGGCTTTGACGTAAGCCGAACCGTAAACGGTTACTATTCAGATGGCGAAGACGCATACGTGATGAGTAAAAAATTGTAAGATATGTTTCCAAAGACCACATCGAAGAAATCATTTGGGCTGTTCTTTTGATTTTTTCCAGTTCTTCTTCCAACTCTCTAATCTTCTTCTTAAGCGCTTCATTCTCTTTCTCCAAAGCCCTAATCTTAGCCAAATCTTGTAAGTTTCGATGTTCTTTCTTTTCTTCATCGATTCTTTTGTCATCAACCCATGGCGGTGTCCCGCTGCTTCCCCAACCCAATTGTTCCACCTAACCACAATTGTGCCTCCAACATTTTAAAACATACCGCAAAAAAAGCTTTAGGCTGAAGGAGAGAACTGCAAAACGAAAAACAGTCACCACCATTCTTACCGTTATTGAGTCTCAGCCAACGCGGCCTTTGTGTAAGGCACAAACTCCCTAACAGTCTCAACGGAAGCTTTGCCAACTTTCTCACGATGCTCCTTTGGCAACTTTGAGGCTAGAACTCCCAAAATCCTTTTTAGAAGCTCTTTTCCCATCAAATCGCCTGGCGCCAGCATCAAGTACACGTTTGTTTTTGCCTTCACAGCATCAACCGGTCCTCCCATGAAAACCACTTCTCCGTTTGCCAATACGCCGACTGCGAGCCTCAGCGACACGCCACGTGTCCAATTCCTTTTTCCAATCACTGCAAACGCTCCATGAGGCACATACTCACCTGATGGCCCACTCTTGCTAAGCTGGTCAGGCCTAACCCAGTAAACATCAGCTGAACCAGTGTTTTCGCGCCAAGCTCGCGAATAGGCAGCGGCAAACTCGGCAGATTCGCGTAGTGTTTGCTCACTCACCGGTTTACCTTCGGATTTTACCACAACAAAGGGGGCACCTGTAATTTCAGCATGAAACACAACATCATCCTTTGCGGTGTGTCTTTTTATGAGCACCTCATTGCTGACCGTGTCTTTGCCTGCAACCACCAAGAACCCGTCTGAAGAGGTGAACCAGTGAAACTTTTCAAACCACTCCTTGGTTTTTACCTTGCGTTCAGCCAGCCTTTCCGCAGCTTCCGCGGGCTTGGCAAGTTTCAAAGTCTCAGCTTGGCCTATTTTTCGTTCGATTTCAGCCAGTTTCCTGCGCGACTCTTTTAATGCGGTAAGCGCACCGGTTGACTTCTGCCTTGCTTTCTTGCCGCGTTCATAGTATTCCGCAGCATTCTCAAAGAGGGTTTTGCGGAGGCTCAAACTAAAATGCGAGTCATCCGAGCAAACGTTAAGTGCTTGGTTCCGTGCGTCAAAGGATTCGAAGCTAACTTCAGGTTTTCCGGAGGGAGTTTTAGCAGCTGAGATTTCAGAGAAGACGGCACTTAGGTTTTTGTCTTGTTGCTTCGCTTCTGCGAACTTGGTTAGAATAGATTGAATCTCTCCGGAATGGGCGTATATAGTGTCACCAACGCGTCTGTCCTTGTCTACTCTGTCATCGTCTTCTCTCAATGCTTGTTCCTGAGCAACAATGACACGTCTGAGTCTTTCAGCTTCTCGATTTAGTCTGTCGGTTTGGACACTTGCAACGGCCTTTTCAGTCGTAGTGACTAGCCCATAGAACTCGTCAAGAGCTAGATTGAAACTGTCGTACTGCCGGGTTTTGTAGGCTTCGTAACGCTTCAGCCTGAAGGGTGCGACATCAAGAAAAGCTCCGTCTTCGGCCAAAACAATGTTGGACTCCGCTTTGGAGGTTGAGACGGCTGAAAGTAAACCCTGAAGATGCTCAAATACAGCGTCGAAATCACGGTCAGTCAAATCGTTACAGTGCTTGGCTTTGTCCACGCCAGCCCTCAGCAGTATTTCCTCCGCGTAGAACCCTCCCACTCCCAGAAAACGGGCAGTTGCCCTGACAACCTCAGCATCCCCGGCTTTTTTCAAAGCTTCTTCCAAAGCTTCCTTTGTTACTTTGAACGGGTTTTCGCCGGCTGAGGGAGGTAACTGGAATACTTCGTTACGCAGTATGTTTCGATCGCGCATCCGCTTGAAAACCAGAGCCTGCAGTATCTCAGCTTTTTCACTTGTTAAGATTATGTTTCCTTCGCCGAAGAGCTCAAGAATTAACCTCAGCGTGCCCTCTTTTGTCTTAAACTGAACAGTGACTATACGTTCAAACTCGTGTTGAACTATGTCTGTTATCCAAGCACCGCGGAGGTATTTCCTCAACGCCATACAGAAAGCGGGCGGAACATGAGGACTCTCAGAGGAGTAGACGGTTAAATGCAAACGTCTACCAGCTTCCATGACAAGCCGGAGCGGAGCCAGACTAGTCTTATGCAACTTCAAGACGAGTGTTTTAGGATCAAGTTGGTAGACATTGTTTACTCGGGAATCCACTATAGCATCTTTCAATTCGCCAACAACGACAGCAACGTCGAAACTTGTGAATTCTTTCTTCGTCAAAGCACTTCACTTGAATCTAGATAGATGCGGAGTATAAAAAATCCTTTTGCAATCCATCAAAAAACCATTCTCAAAACCGGTTTCTTACCTCACACCAAACCGACTAGCAACAGGTCTTGCGGCTAATGCTGCTACTGCTCGCGAAAAAACAACTTTTGACGAGTCAATAAACAGCAGGACGGGTTCTTCTAGTCATGATGGAAGAGGCTCCCAAACCAGAGGCGAAATGCAGAGTTAATTTCGGAAAAACACTTCATAGCGACTAGGCAACTTTTTAATTAAGGTTCAAAATATACTCTGCAAGGATTGAAACACGCTTGAAACCACTCGTACTGCTTTATTGGATAAGGTTTGCACTTGGCGTAGTTGCAGGCTTAGTAAGTGCAATAGTAGCAACAATGTCTGACCCAGCGATGTTCACTACCTTCATGAATGGCATAACCATCGCGTTACTGGTCTACTTAATGTCTTACTATGTTTTGAAAGCCAAATTCGCAGCCACAATTGAAAAGCAGTCAAAAATTATGACTATGGGCATATTCATGTACTTTCTAGCGTGGGCGGTCTTCTTCGTACTTACCTATTCTTTTCTAAGTACACCTTAGGATTCTTGTTCTTGTGTTGCCTTCTGCAGAAAGTTCGCCATCGTAACCTGGCTCTTATCGCTTCTCAGAGTTTCAATCGTTTCCTTATCGGCAACTTTTTCGCTCTTTTGAGGAGACGGAACATCAATCCGCGTGAGTATGCGCATGCAGTCAGCCCAAGCAGAAAAGTAACCCCGATCAAAATCCCCATGAAGCCCATTTCTCATATGATCTAGAAACTCGCGTCTATACTCGTGCAAAGCAACTTTGTCATTCAAATCCAACTTGGGAAAGAGTGCATACGAGTCATTATTGCTTCTACGCGCAAGGTACATTCCGCGCAAAGCTCTGAAGTACCCCCTGTTCCACTCAGTTTTCTGCATTTTCTGCTTAATGCGCTCCAACTCCCGTTCAGCTTCAGTAAACTGCCTGCTTACTATAAGTTGGAAATAACGAGTGACTAAGGCTTGAGATATAGGCATACTTAACGTCCGCGACCTTTGCTTGCTTTCTCCTCTTCAGAGACATCTTCTATTCCGTTTTCAGTTACTTTAAGTATTTCCTCGCCTTCGGGCAAATATGGACTTGAAACCAGCCTTGCAATGCGTATGGGACCACGCGATGCTCGCCTAAGATAGAGTCGCGTGTGACTCGTGTGCCCCACAATGTGACCGCCAATTGGTTGAACAGCATCGCCGAAGAAAATGTCAGGCTTAGCCATGACTTGATTAGTAACGACTGCAACAGCGTTGAATGCTCTAGCCAGGCCGATGAGTTTGTGCATGTGTTTGTTCAGCTTCTGTTGCCTAGAGGCTAACATTTCTCTGCCTATGTACTCGCTTCTGAAATGAGCGGTCAAAGAATCAACGATAATGAGCTTCACATTGTTTGCCTTCAAGATTTCATCAGCATTCTCTAGAAGAAACATCTGATGATCCGATGTGTAAGCTTCAGCGTAGATAATGTTCTTAACAACTGCCTCCGGATCGAGCCCCAAATGCTTAGACATCTGCACGATACGTTCAAGTCTAAAAGTGTTCTCTGTGTCCACGTACAAAGCAGAGCCGCCAAGACCGCCACGCTCTGGAGGCAATTGAACATTTACGCAGAGTTGATGGCAAATCTGGCTCTTCCCACTACCGTATTCACCGTAAAACTCTGAGATGGTCTGCGTTTCCAAGCCACCATCCAAAATGTTATCCAATGCCTTGCTGCCCGTGGTTAAACGCAGGACATTCTGCCGCATTTTCATCAGTTCATCAGCGCGAATGAAATTAACTCCGATGGCTGACCGTGCTGCTTCGATGATTGAGAAACCCTTCTTCTCGCCTACACCTATGGGTTCCAACTCGCGTGCAGTAGCCATGGCTAAAGACTCAACAGTGTGAAAACCGAGCTCACGCAGCTTTTGGGCTGTGGCAGGTCCAACGCCTGGCAGGTCTTCAATAAATTCGTACTTCTTCTTGGTAGTTGTAGTCTCTTGATCTTGGCTTTCAACATCTGGGTCTTCTGACAACTATCTCACGCTCGGAGAACAGTTAACAAAAGGCATATTTAAAACACGCGAAGCAGGAGACCTCGAGATACTTGGAGAGGTAGTTTAAAGTGAAACGCAATTTCACAGTCCTAGCCGAAATATGTCGCGACTTCATTTTGTATTTGTGAATAGTAATCTTGAATTTGGTTTTTCTCTTCGGAAAATTTAATATTAAATCGCAATAGTCAATACTGAGTTGGTTCATGTTGGCTGAAAATATTTTCAAAAGCAAAGATAAAATTGCATCTTCGGGAACAAAAATCCTAAGCATAGGAGTTGTGTTGCTAATATTCACTTTCATAAGTGCATTCGTATTCCTAACTGAAAACTTGCAGATACTTGCAACACAAAACATGGCGCAGACTTTTGGTGAAGCTTTGGGCCCTTTGATTGCCACTTGTGTACGTGTAATGTATCTAGGAGTCATGGGCTGGATTGGTTCGCTAATAACAATCCGGGGAATTACCATTATGAACAGTGCGCCTAAGGTAGAAGCAAGCGGGACTCAACCTCAAGAGGTTTTGCAGAAAACACAGCTTAAGCCTCAGCGGGTACAAGAAAAAGCTAAGAGAGAAACGAAGGCAAAAGTTGATCCTGCTGAGCCAGAAATGGTTGTTATTCCGACGGAAGAAATGCAACAGCAAAAGAAACCTGCGTGAGAAGTCCAACCAAAGCTTTCGTTAGAGAAGACCTGCGATGAAAGTACCGATTCGAATGCTCGGGATAGCTACTGTTATCTTCTGGGTGTTCTTGGCAGCATTCATTGGTCTGGCAGCCTATTCAATCAAGGACTTAGGCCTCGATGTAGGAGAAACACAAGTCTCAACAACTCCGAACGGTGAGCTACTATTTTCTTTGCCCATTTTCATAGACAACAAAGGCTATTCTAGCCTCAATGATCTGAAAATAACAACGGTGTTCTTCGATGAAAGCGGTGCAGAAATCTCAAAAGCATCCACCTCTGTACCCACGATTTCGCAAGGAGAAACTGCAATGATAACTCACAATGCAACGCTGAACGTGAATGCCCTACTCCTCAAAGGAGAGGAGTACTTGCTCGAAGACCAAAATCTCGCGGCTTCCGTTACCACTGGATTAACCCTTGCAGAGTTGCTTCCTGTTCAAATCTCAACCAACTTCACATATCCGTGGGGGGCACCTTTCTACAATTTCAGATTAAGCCAGCCATCAGTTGGGAGTTTTAACGTAACCCATTATAGCGTAGTCGTGCCCGTAAGTTTTGAAAATCACGCCGCTTTTGACCTGACGGGCAACATAAGAATTCAACTTTTCAGCAACGATGACAAGCTACTAAGCGAAACTCAGACAAGTTTCAATGCTCCGAGGCAAACATCCTACGCTGATGAAGTAGAATTCCAAATTGGTGCGAATTCAGAATCATTGCTAAACCAGAATTGGCATTTCAACATTTACTTCTCCACTGCACTTTTCGAGTATGGACCCTTGGTGATTCCATATGGTTGAGCAAAATAGAAAACCCCAAAACAAAGTCAAAGACATTTCATCAAGAGTAGCCATAGCAGCAGTGCGAGCCATACTCATGTACGTTTTGTTTATGCTCACGACGATGCTGCTAGCACCTCTTCTTGAATATATGCCAGGAATAATAGAAACGATTGAAACATTTGTCATAGTTTTCACCGTGTTCATGATTTTGGGCGATCTGACTAGAGGCACTATTTTTCACCATTTCCTCAACGTAGCAAGATCACTTTTCGTAATCGCCTATTTGGTTCTGTCAATCGGTGATGGTATGGTTGGTACCAGCTACGAAAGTTACACCATAACCCTAGACCTGACGATGTTCTACGCCTTTGCTGCTACGCTGAGCCTGTTAGGCTTGGCAAGGTCAATTCTGCAAACAATAAGCTATGTTAACGAGAGAACAGAAGCAGTCTATGCCCTGCAAGCTAAAACCAAGTAATTGGCAATTCTGCAATTTCTTATCTCTTTCCCAATAAAACACTAATTGTCTTCCTCGGATTTCTGATGCCGCGTAACACTTTGTCTCGGGTAAAAGTGGGGTTGACAAGGTTTGCTTGCGCACACAACTCGCGCAACTCGTTCGCCGTGAACTCCGGCGTCTCAATGAGCGGCTCAGCTGCCGCTAGAGCATCATCACTGAAACAATCCCTTAAGAAACCGCCCTTCTTAGCCTGCTCATAAAGTTCAGTTCCATGAATGGGTGTAGCTATGCTGAAGACGAAGCTCTCAGCGCCCAGTTGTCTGAGCTTGTAGGCAAAATCGATGGTTTGCTTAATTTCTTCTTTCGTTTCTCCTATAAGCCCTATAACAAAGAAACAGCCCACCTTAATTCCAACTTTCTTACAAAGGACTACTGCGCGTTCCACGCTTTTCAAGTCCAAATTCTTCTTGACAATTTGATCCACAACACGCTGAACACCAGATTCAGGAGCCACACGAATCTTCTTGCAGCCTGATTTTTTCATTTTTGTCAAAAGCTTTTCATCCAGCGTGTCCGCCCTAACACCGTTCGGGGTAAACCATTCAACGTGAAGCCCCCTTTTCACGATTAAGTCACAGATTTTTTCCATTCGGTTCTTGTCAAACGTCATATTGTCATCTAAAAAATCAATCTGTTTAACATTATAGGTTTTGACGACCTGCTCTATCTCGTCAACAACGTTCTCAGGGCTTCTGCCGCGCCATTTTCTACCCCACATTATGTGGTGGGTACAGAAGACACAGTTGTAAGGGCAACCTCTACTGGTGAAAATCATCGTCCAAGGTTTGCTGATTTCTCCTCTCAAAGGGTTTTCTTTCACGACTGCAGAATACGCGTCCATTGGAAGCAAGTGCCTCGAAGGAAACGGAAGAGAATCCAAGTCCTCTATAGGTTGGCGCGGCGAGGTAATGATTGGCACGCCGTTCTCGACAAAACCAATGCCTTCTACTGTCGTAAGGTCGTATGTTTCTCTTTCCAGTGCATCGACCAACTCAATCATCGTGTATTCTGGTTCGCCTATTACTACGAAATCAACATCGGGATTTGCAAGGCAATCTATAGGTCTCGCAGAGGGATGTTGCCCCTCCAACACCGTGGCGATGTCTTTGTTAATGCCTTTTACTAGTGAAGCAACCTCAAAAGCGGGCTTGATCCAACCGGAAAACGGAATTTCTATAATAACAATGTCGGGCAAACACTGCTTAACTCTGTGCGCTATTTCGGCATTGCTTAGACCAACTCGATATTTTGTTTCATCTGCTCGAAGATTTCTCCAGCCCTCTGTGGGAGCGTCTATAATATAGACTTCGTGTTTTTTTTCAAGCACTGCAGCTATGTATGCTAATCCGATGGGGGGGACCACACTCGGTTTTCCCCATGCTTTGGGCTGAATACGAGGGGGATTAATCAAGCAAACGCGCAATTTTGCCACCTGTTACACGTGTTTTAAAAGCAGCGCAGGCTGAAACAACCCAAAGAAGATGCCTTTTGCCGCTGAAAACCGTGTGAATCATGCCTAACGTACATTCCTAGGCGAAAATTAGTGAGACACTGCGATTAATACGTTTTGCAGACTGGAGACAAACACAGTGTTGTTTGTCTGGCTTTAGGAAAATTTGGAAAAAGGTCTATTTTCTGGTTCGTTTAATGTAAGCATACCCAAACAAGATAACGGAAATTGCAACTAGACCGATAGCTACCGCGTAGATGTATTCCAAGATCGGCTGGTTTTCTGTGGCGGCTGTAGCTTCCATAAAGATGGGTGTGCTGTATGCGGATGAGTAGTAACTCTTATCTGAATTCCATTGTGCGAGAACACTCCAGTTTCCAGCAACTTCAGGTGTGAAGGTGAAGTTGAATGCACCCTTACTAGAGGTAACGACTTGCAGGTCAGTAACCGAACCGTCAGGTTTAATCACGTGCACTATTATAGGCGCATCAGGATAGGCTGGTGAGAGATTGCCGAACCCAGTCACTAATTCGCCCACTGTCGTCTGATGCTTAGTCAATTCGATGGTGAGGTTGCTAGTTTTTGAAGGAGCTTCCGCGAGGCAATAAACATTCCAGTCGTTGTTTCCAACGTATAATCTGCCTTCACCTGCTGTTGGGGAGGACCAACTGTTGGAACTTGTCTTAAAAACCGAGAGTTTGTCACCATCTGTGGCGTTCAAGACGTAGACGGAACGCTGATCGGTCACGACGTACAGCTTTCCGTCAGCGTAGGAGGGTGAAACGTAAAGCTCTTCTCCCAGATAAGTACTCCAAACAGTTAAGCCAGTGTGAGCGTTAACACAGACTATTGAGTAATGGTCGACAATGAAGAGACTGCCGTCTTTGCAGACGGGGGAGCATACTATGAACTCTCCAGCACCAGAAGTCCTGTATGTCCATTCCACATTGCCGTTCACAGTGCTAATCCCGTAATACTCTTTGACGTTGGAGGACGCAAAGACCAGACCCTCTGCAACTGTGGGAGACGCATGCATGTCAGTTCCCCCCGTGAGGATAACCTCATACGGAAGCTCTCTCTTCCATAGAAAACTGCCATCAATTGCGTTCAGCTTGTAAAGAGAACCAGAATCTGGCTCCTGCGAAACAGCATAAACAGCGTTATCAACAACCGCTGGAGAAGACGTGATGTAACCCCCGGTCTTATACGTCCAGACTATGCTGCCATCGTCTGCATCTAAACAATAGACATTAGTGTCCAGCGATCCCACGTAGACCTTACCTCCGACTACAGTGGGAGATGAACGCAATGCTGGTGCAGCACCGAAATTAACCTGAATTTTACCTCCTGCGTTCCTCGACCAGACGAGACTACCGTCGTCAGCGTCGAGACAGTAAATGTTTCCATCGTCTGGACCTATGTACACTTTTCCATCAAATATTGCCGGTGAAGATTTAACGCGCTCGCCGGTTTGGAACTTCCAGATAAAACTGCCTGTCAGCGCGCTGACACAGTAGATGTTCTTGTCGTGCGATCCGAAGTAGATTCGGCCGTCTGAGATGCTTGGTGAAGAAACAACAGCGCCAGAAGATGCAAAACTCCACTGCAAAGCAAGATTTGTTGGACCTGATTGGCCAGCTGCTGAATGAGCTGAATCGTGCCGCCACATAGGCCACGAGTTGGTTCCGATTGCCCATATCTGATTAGTCGTTGCGTACTCTTCTCCTGATTCAACATCGACAGAGGTTGTCACGTCACCGGGAATCAGGTACAAATTGCCATAGGCAACGGCAACTGATTCTCGCGGAGCAAAAGCCTCAACTGGAAGTTTCCATACAAGTTCCCCAGTGTAAGCGTCAAGGCATACGAACTCAGATTCGCTTTGCTGACCTGTATAGGAAGCGGTTTGCCCTGTTGTAGCGTAGATTTTGCCATCAGCGACAGTGGGATTTCCAGGAAATATCAGAGTTCCCGGTCCTGCATACTTCCAAACCAAATTCCCCGTGTTTACGTCAAGAGCATAGAGATGCCCGTCTTTGTTGAGCTCGTATACCATTCCATAAGCAACTGCGGGACCAATGCAGAAATAGCCATCTTGGGTTCCAGGGTTGAAAGTCCAAAGAATTTTGCCAGTGTCGGCATCGAAGCAATACAAAGAGTTGTCATGGGTGCCTCCCCTGAAGAATTTGCCCTGGTAGTAAGAACCGGAGAAAACCATTGGAGTTTTTGTTTCTGTATCCCAGACAACACGGCCTGTTCTTGCGTCAAGCGCTACTTGATGTGGATCATATGATCCGGGGAACACTTTGCCATCTCCGTACTGCACTCCCGAACCGACTAATCCGCCCCCGGAAACGTATGTCTCCCATGCTTTCGTTGGGGGAGTTGATGGATTGGAAAAATCCCAGCCTTGAACGAAAGAACCAGTTTTAATGTAGAACATTTCTTCCTCTGGACTGTAGACGTTGGCAACAAAAAAAGCCGAAGGATTTGCAGAGAAAACATCGCTGGTCCATAAGACACGCCCGTTTTCTACGTCAAGACAACTATTCCCTATGACTAGACGCGTATCATCAATCTTGTACACTGATGGCCACGATCCAGGCGCGGGCACAGTAGTGTTCCATATGACGCCTCCTGTTTTCCTGTCGAGGGCGAAAACCTGAGTTTTTGTTGTGACAAATACTTTGCCACAAAACGCTGAGACGTAGCTCTGTATTCCAGTAATGTTAGTTTTCCACAAGAAATCACTCGTTTCTGGGGCAGGTCCCGCTGAAAAACGTGAGAAAGATGAATCACCTTGAAGCTGCGGCCACTCATACTGGAGCAAGGCGCTGTAACCATCATCTCCGCCGTTTGAGGGCTTCAGGTTTCTGTTGAAGTATAGGTCCCTTACAAAAAGTGATCCGATTAGCAGAAGAACTAATGCAATAATGATAAGAAAAAGCTTCGAGAGCCTCATTTCCTAGCCTCTGAGATTGAAGGATGAACAACAATCTGCATAGAGTTTGTTTTCCCCAGCATCTAGTGGTAAGATTCAATGCAACTATAAACCTTACGGAACATGACTAAGCCGATTCAGCCTCGAAAAAACAAGGAAGCATCTGCTAAAAAACTGAGAATGCGTAGCTAGAAAGAACGCATAATCTTTTTTAGGTTCGAGTAAACCTTAAACGTGAAGGGTTAACTGGCGAAGATAATCATAAGGTGATTTTGGTTGGCGAAGAAAGGTCCGTTGCTAATGACTTCTTGGAGGGCTACCGGCGCCTGCAACGCCCGTTGCAAGTACTGCAATGTCGATGCAACCGGAGCACATGCACCGCATGAGTTAAGCACCGAGGAAGCGTTGCACCTAGTGGATGAGGTTCACAGTTTCGGCGTCAAATGGTTCGGCATAAAAGGCGGCGAACCCCTCATGCGAAAAGACATATTTGAGATAATTAATCACGCGAAAAGCCTCGGTCTAAACGTGTGTCTGCTAACTAACGGTTGCTTCGTAGACGGAGAAATTTACGACAACTTGGTTAAGAACCAAGTTTGGACTTCTGTTAGCATAGACGGACCTGAAGAAATAAATGACCAATTGAGGGGTAAAGGTTCATACAAAAAAGCGTTGTCAGCCATCCAGAAATTGTCAGAAGGAAAAATCTTAAACGGATTAGCCGCTGCGATAACATCAATAAACTACAAGCATTTAGACCACGTAGCTGAATTAGCTGAAAAATACCACGCTAATTTTGTCTGGTTTAATCATCTGGTTCCCAGTGGAAGAGCCAAAGAAACGATGGATTTGACTCCGTCCCCAGAGCAATACGAGTGGGCTCTGAATCATATATGGGACTTAACAAAAAAATACGAAGACAAGTTTGAGATCCACGTGCACTGCCCACACTACGCACGAGTAGTAAAGCAAAGAAACCCCAAAAACTTCGAGGAATGGTACGAACATAAATTTCACGGAAAATGCACATACTTCGCCTTTGGGGGATACATAAGCGTAACCGAAAACGGCGACCTAATCCCATGCTTTTACACAGACCTTACACCTTCAGAACCAATGATGCTAGGAAATGTCAGAGACAAAAGCCTAACCAAAGCATGGGAAGAAATGCAGAAATCCAAGCATTACAGTAGCTTCAGAGATAGAAACAACTTGAAGGGGAAATGCGGAGTCTGCGAGTACCGAGAGATCTGCGGCGGATGCAGAAATCGAGCCTATGCATACACAGGCGACATCTACGAATCTGACCCAGCATGCCCGTACATACCAGAAAGTCTCCGGAAAGAGTAAAAAAAACTTTTGTAGCAGTTAAATTTCACTTGAAAACAGTGCAATAGGAATTAAGAAGGAAGCAGCAGAAGAGAAGAAATTATTAGTTTTAAGGCGGTTAAAGGCTAGTAGAACGTGTTGGTTTAGACTATGTTCTGGTTTGCTGCCGGATGAATATTCAAAGTAGGCATACCGCGGGAGAGAGGAAAAGAGTGAGAGTCAAAGGAATTGTCTGCCTGGTACTAACTATTTTGCTCTTAAGTGGAGCAAGTATCTTCTCTGCAACCAGTAAAATCAGCAACAGCATTTCTTCAGAAACTCAGTCTAGTATAGACTGGCCTATGTTTCACTATAACCTTTGCCACACGGGAAATTCGAACTCAAAAGGACCTGAGATAAATCAAACTTTGTGGAAGTTTAACACAGGTGGCCAAGTTGGATCGCCCGTCGTCTCTGGAGGTTTAGTTTACGTAGGTTCATATGACCGAAGAGTTTACGCATTCAACGCTTCCGACGGAACGATAAGATGGAATTACGTTACAGAAGGCATCGTGATTTCTCGCCCCGCTGTAATCGACGGAATTGTTTATGTTGGTTCAGAAGACAACAACCTCTACGCTTTGAATGCGTCTAGCGGCATGCGTATATGGAACTACACAACGGGCTACTATGTGGATTCAGACCCGTTTCTCTATGATGGCAAAGTCTACTTTGGGTCAGAAGACGGAAACGTTTACGCCTTAGACGCTTTGTCGGGAGCTCACCGATGGAACTACGCCACGGGTGGTCCAATAATGCTTTCCTCAACGGTCGTTAGCGATGGCACGGTCTACATCGGTTCATTGGACAGCAAAGTCTACGCCTTAAACGCAACAAATGGCAAACACATATGGAACTACACGACCGGGAACGAGGTAGTCTCTTCGCCAACTGTTGTAAAGGGCATAGTCTACGTGGGTTCATCAGATGGCAAAGTCTACGCCTTAAACGCAACAAATGGCAAACACATATGGAACTACACGACTGGCGATAGCGTGTTTTCTTCTCCTACCGTGGTTGCCGGTGTTGTTTATGTTGGATCGATTGATAACAGAGTTTACGCCTTAGACGCAACAAACGGTAAACACATATGGAACTACACGACGTCGGGCAGCGTTTCTTCCTCTCCGGTTGTTGCTAACGGAATTGTTTACATTGGTTCTATGGATAACAAGATTTACGCTTTGGATGCCTTCAACGGCGAGCTCGTTTGGAATTACGCAACCGGCGATTTCGTGATTTCTTGTGCCTCAGTTGCAGAGGGCATAGTGTACGCAGGTTCTTGGGATGGTAAGCTCTACGCTTTGAACGCTTCCACCGGCGATCTTGAGTGGAATTACGCGACGGGCGGAAAAGTGGATTCCTCTCCAGCTGTCGCAGACGGAATAGTATATGTGGGCTCACATAACGGTAAAGTGTACGCTCTTAACGCTTCCACCGGCATGATTGGCTTTGACTGGGAGCAACACAACGATGCAATATGGAGTTACACAACTGGAAGCTACATTCTGTTTTCTTCGCCAGCCGTTGCAGATGGAGTGGTTTATGTAGGCTCATATGACTACAAAGTCTACGCCCTAAACGTAACAACGGGAGCTTACTTGTGGTCTTATCCGACAGGCCGTCCCGTAGTGTCTTCCCCTGCAGTTGCTGATGGCATCGTTTACGTTGGCTCACAAGACCATAATATTTACGCCCTAAATGGTCTCAGCGGCGAACTATTGTGGAACTACACGACTGGAGATGTTATCATGGTTTCTTCCCCCGCCGTCGCCTACGGAAGAGTGTACATTGGCTCAAATGACTACTATGTTTACGCGCTAAACGCTTCAAACGGAAACCTTGCCTGGAAATTTCCAACAGGAGGCTTTGTAGTTTCCTCGCCTGCCGTGGCGAACGGCTTAGTTTATGTGGGATCATATGACCATACATTATATGCTTTGAATGCTTCCAGCGGAACTATGGTCTGGAAATACGCAACAAACGGCGAAATAGCATCTTCGCCAGGCATAGCCGATGGCGTAGTATATGTTGGCTCAGGAGACGACAACTTGTACGCTTTAGACGCTTCGACGGGCACAGTTGTTTGGAATTACGCAACAAACGGTGACGTTGCTTCTTCCCCTGCTATAGCAGACGGAATTGTATACGTTGGGTCCTATGATGGCGAGTTTTATGCCTTGAACGCTAGAACTGGCGCGTACTTATGGAGTTACGATACTGGCGACATGGTAGTCTCTTCACCAGCCGTAGCCAACGGAACTGTTTATGTCGGTTCATATGACCACTTGATCTACGCGTTTGGTCCCTCAACCAGTGAACAGGGCAATACGGAACCTTTTCCGTGGACCGTGTTTTCACTGTTCTTAGGGGCGACCGCGTTGTCAGTTGTGCTGCTCGCCATAATATTCTACAGAAGAAAACACCAAGAATAGTCTTAGAGCAATGTTTGCGTGCGGACATCCCGCGGGAAACTTGACGGTTTTTATGGCAAAACTATCGATCTGTCAAAACAGCCCCCCCAAAAAAACCAAAACATGTCTCGGGCATTGTTCGGTCAAAGCTTATTAGTTCGCAGAAAGTTAAAATTGCCCAGCGATGTTAAACAAAACCTCGTCAAAACGTAACAGGATAACTAATCTCGCTCTGAAAAATAAAGCCAGCTGATAAACTATGGAAAAACCAAACAAGCCAAAGGTAGCACTTGTAAACACTCCGCTCATAGAGGGAATTGGTCACCACCCGCTTTTTCCTCCCCTGGGCTTAGCGTACATAGCAGCTGTGCTAGAGAAGAACGAGTTCGAAGTGAGAATAATTGATTGCCCAGTTTACGGAATAAACCATGATAAACTCAAGTCGGAACTAGCTTCTTTCAATCCCGCAATAGTTGGGGTTGGATCGATGACTCCGACAATAGAGTCAGCCCTGAAATCTGCCCGAGTAGCCAAGGAAGCATGCCCAGACACAATAGTCGTCATGGGTGGACCGCACGCTACCTTCATGGGTAGGCAGATTCTTTCCGACGAGCCAGCAGTAGATTTTATTGTTAGGGGTGAAGGGGAGGAAACACTGCTAGAACTGGCTCAAAAGTTACTTGCTAGGCGGTCCCTCGAGGAAGTCAAAGGCATAGTCTTCAGGAAAGATGGCCAGATTGCGGAGACGCTCGCTAGACCCTTCATTCAGGATCTGGACGCTTTGCCTCGTCCCGCTTACCACCTTCTGCCAATTGACATGTATCGCATTCATGGTCGAAAGCTACTCCCAATAATGAGCAGCAGGGGATGCCCTTTTCAATGCTCTTTCTGCGTTGCAAGCCAGATGTTTGGAGCTGGATTCAGGGGAAGAAGCCCAGAGAACGTGCTTGACGAGCTTGAGTGGTTGAGAGACGAGTACGGAGCCGAGGCAGTGACTTTTCAAGATGACACCTTAACATTTAGCAGGCAAAGGATACTTGACATTTGTGATGGAATTTTAGAGAGGGACCTGAAGCTTGCCTGGGGTTGTGGAACCAGAGCCGACGTCGTTACCAAAGAAGTCTTGGCCAAGATGAGAAAGGCACACTGCAACGAGGTGTGTTTCGGCGTAGAATCTGGCTGTCAAAGAATCCGCGACGCCCTTAAGAAGAAAGTCACAACTGAACAGTGCGAAAACGCAATCAAATGGGCAAAAGAAGCAGGCATATTCGTGACCGTTTCCGTGATTCTGGGATATCCTGGAGAAACAAAAGAAACATTGGAGCAGACTCTTGATTTCGTCCGCAAGGTAGAACCTGATGATGTCTACTTATGTCACGCTACTCCCTATCCCGGAACAGAATTACGTGCCTTAGTGGAGAGAAACGGGTGGAAAATGGTTGAAGACTGGACTCTCTACAACACTATGAATCCTATCTTTGAAGACCCACTTTTGCCTGCGGAGGAGATTACGAAAATGAGAAAGGCTTTCTACAACAAGTTCTATTCTCCACAGTATGTCCTCCGCCAATTCGTAAAAGGTTACATTAAGGGTAATTTGTACAGTAAAATTATGGCGCGAACCTCTGCGAATTACTTGCTCTGGCGACTCAAATCCGGGGAATAAACTTCGACATTTACGTCCGCAGCCCAGAAAATTTTCCGACCGAAAAAAAGGTAACCTCAACATCCAATCGAAAGAGCGAAAGAAAACGGGATCTGACGGAAACTTTATTACGTTATCGAACGGTTTCTAAACCTGCAAACTGAGGAAAGATAATGGAAAAAGGTGTTCCTGAGGCAATCAAACCCGATGCTTACGATTCAAGGTCAAACTGGCCGCCGTACACATACCGCGATTACCCAGACATCAACCTTGAAACCTACGAGGCATTTATGGAATTTCTGACGACGGAAAACACATCGAAAAGACTGATGGAGTTACAACCGTGGATATCAATATGCGACTCCAGATGCGCTTTCTGCTATTTCCCGACCACAGCCACCACAAAAATACGGATAGAACCATACCTTGACACCTTGAAGAAAGAACTCGAAATGTACGCTAAAACAAAATACGTTAAAACGAGTGTTTTCGACGAAATCGTGCTCGGAGGAGGAACCCCCAGCGTGCTCGCCGCTGAGCAGATGATTGACCTTATAGAATTCTGCAAAGCACGATTCAACATTAACGACGAGTACTTCATCAAAGTCACAGGCTCATCGAAGACACTAGCACTTGAGAAAATCAACAAACTTGCCGCCTACGGCGTCTACCAGATGGACATGGGCGCACAAACCTTCGATGATAAACTTAGAAAGACAATGTGTTTACCTGACTCAACTGCCAGCGTTGAAAAAGCTATACGCCACGCCAAGAAACTGGGCTTATGCGTATGCGTGGACCTCATGTACAATCTTCCAGGCCAAACCATGCAAAGTTGGATAGACACATTGAAGAAAGCCGTCGAATTGGATGTTGAGATCGACGCTTATTCATTGCATGTTGATCCGGGCACACCGCTTGAGAAAATGATCGAGAAAGGAGTGTCGCCTCCGCAGGGAGATGCTGAATACGAGAAGCAAATGTACCTTGCGGCATATAATCTATTGACTGAAGCAGGATACAAGGCCGTGGGACACGACCGTTACAGTCGAGTAGAATGGCACATGAGAGAAAACTGCCTGAACGGTTGGCCATGGGGGGGAATACTCACCACCGGAGCAGGCTGCTTCATGGGATACCTACAAAGATTTTCGTATTCTAACTTAGAAGACATAAATCAGTACATGGAAACCGTCAAAACTGGAAAACTACCCATCAACAGACTATCAGAATCCACAGACGACGAGATGATGCGAAGGGAAATGAGCAGGCTGTACTTGCGGCTGCCAGTAAGCAAGCAGGAGTTCATGGAGAAATTCGGGAGAATACCTGAGGAGGTTTTCCCGCAACAACTTCAAAAACTAAAAGAGAAAGGCCTCATAGAAATTGACGACAAAGAAGTCAGGATAACAAAACTGGGCGAAGTCTGGAAAGGCAATATTGCCTGGGAGTTTGCGGAAAAGAACACGAACTGACAAATGCTGAATTTCGCATTCTGCCACGCTTTTCCGTTCAAAAGAACAAGAACAATCAGATTCATGATTTAACTGGTCTCTAAAAGATTAGTTCTGATGTTCAATGAAGTTTAGAAGCTGATTGATTTCTAAAAAAACTAAAAAAAGGGTAAGGTGATTTTAAGAGTGTCCGCCGCCGAGTCCGTACCAAGTGAAGACTTTAGCAATGACAGGTATTAGAATTCCAAGAATTACTTGTGGGAGCATCGTCAAGAAGAACGAGTATGCTGGATCTGCAGTAGCCATGTTTCGGCTTACTTCAATTGCCAACGCAATGTTAACCATGAACATAATTAGACCAGTGGCTATTGACGCGGTTAGACCTGCTCCTAGCATTCGCTTGAGTTTGGTAGACTTGTTGTTCAAAGCGCCACCAACGTAGCCCATCAATATTCCAGTCACTATGTACACGATCAAGCTTGCATCTGCATAGAAGTTCACTGTCATTCCATATTGAAGGTAGGTGACAGTAGAGTAGCCAGCCATGCCAAGGTAGTAGAGTGTTCCCATTATGAAACCGGCAGCACCGCCTGCCCATTTGTTCCAAATCAAGCCCAAAAGCAAAGGAACACCGAAAAGAATCATTTGCGCGAAGCCGAATGTGAGTATGTGGGGTATTGGCGAGTCCATTGGCAAGTTAGTCACAAGAAAGCCTCGAATTACCGTTGCAAAAGCGACGATCACTAGACCAATAATTATTGGGAGAACAGCACCGTAGAGTATGTCAGACATTTTGAATTTTTCTGTTTCCATCGATTTTCACCGTTTTCATATTACGCTTGCACATGTTAATAAATTTAATCCCCATATTCGAAAGCTCATTTCAGTTACACAAAATAACGCAACACTATTAGCAAGTATTGATTGCAGGCTATCCGTCGAGAGAATCGAATATGGAGGAAAGCAAATTTTCCATGCCTTCGTTTTATCTTGAAAAACAATATGACCGAATGCATACTAAGGATGCGCCCCTGAGGCCTCCCACTCAGACAATTCAGTCAGAAAGCACAGAATAATCGATACAAATAAATTTTTCACCACACTCAGAAATGTAGCTATCTCCAAAGGTGAAATGTATCCTAACCGCGCTGATGTCTTTTGCAGTTCTGGTCTTAGCCATTGCATTAGATGTTGTTCTTGGTGACCCTTCTCCAAACTATCCTGAAAAACTCGGTTTCAAACTGCACCCGACCGTGCTAATGGGCAGATTCACCAAAGCCCTTGAGCCCCACTTGAAAAGCGCAAACCCTAAGACAGCAAAAATAAAAGGTGCAATTTTAGCCTTGACGGTGATACTTGTCTTCACGGTTCCCGTTTTTCTCTGTTTGTGGGCTCTCTACGTATTCGCAGGCGTCTTCATTTATGCCTTGTTTGCCATCATCCTCTTGAAGTTTACCATATGCATAAAGCTTGAAACTGACTGGGCGAAAGCTGCTGCTAAAGCCATTCAACAGAATGACCTGGCTGAAGCAAGAAAGTACGGGCACTTCAGCCGAAGAGACAACAAAGACTTGACTGGCGCACAAATCAGTTCTGCAGTCATTGAATCCATGGCCGAAAACCTAATAGATTTCAAGCTAAGCCCCATTCTCAGTTACGCGTTTCTGGGGGTTACGGGCGCGTTTGCTTTCAGAGCTATCAACACGCTCGATGGCATGGTTGGCTTCAAAGACAGTGAGCACATTAACACTGGTTGGTTTAGCGCAAACCTAGACCACATAGTTAACTTCGTGCCTTCCCGCTTAACAGGCATCTTGATTGTTGCTGCCGCAGCGGTTCTAGGTGAAGACTACAAGAATGCCTGGGTGATTGCACGCCGTGACCATTCGAAAACCCAGAGTAGGAACCATGGTTGGCCTATGGCAGCTATGGCTGGAGCCTTGCGTGTCCAGTTGGAAAAACCAGGGCGGTATGTTCTTGGAGACCAGACTGATTTGCTTTCTTCTGACAAAATACTGCTCGCACTGAGAATCCGAAACGGTGCAATAATTCTCTGCATACTGCTAAGCCTGCCCATAATCTTGCTTACGCGATGGTGCTTCTTCCCTTTCTAGACAAGGCACTCGCTTTTAACGCCATAAAAGAAGAGAGTGCAAGAAGTATTTTGAAGCTGTTTTTCTCATTGATTTCGGTTTTCGCATTCTGTGTTTGGGCTACGAAACATTTAAGCCTCGAACGTTTGTGTATTTGTGGAATAATTAACATAAGTGACGAAGAATGAAGCCGCATGTGACTCTAGTTAATCCAGCTGCTCCGAGCGGAGCTACAATGCATTTGCCTTTCGCGTTGCTGGGTTTGGGGTATCTGGCGGCGGTTTTGGAGAAGAATCAGTACAATGTTGATGTGATTGACTGTCAGGTTCTCAAACTTTCAATGGAAGAATTCCGAACCGAGATAGGCAAACGGCAACCCGACATAGTCGGATTTACTTCGACGACGCTCACCTACCAGTCTGCGATAAAGCTAACAAAGATAGCCAAAGAAGCCTGCCCAAATTGTGTGACAGCTTTGGGTGGACCTCATGTTACTTTCTGGGACGACAAAGCCTTAGATGAATGTCCAGAATTGGATATTGTCGTGAGGCGAGAGGGCGAAAACACGTTTTTGGAGATAGTTCAGAGAATAGAAGCCGGAAAGAGCTATCATGATGTGGTAGGCACAACTTGCAGAAAAAATGGTAAGATTGTAAGGAATCCGGATAGACCATACATAGAGAATTTGGATGAGCTTCCGTTCCCTGCGCGGCACCTCTGGCCTTTGGAGAGACTGAGAGAGTATGAGGATATTCTCTACTTGGCGATGAGCAGAGGCTGCGTCTTTTGGTGTGAATTCTGTGCGACAGTCAGAATGCATGGACGAAAATACCGCATGAGAAGCGCAAAAAACGTGGCGGACGAGTTAGAGTACCTTCACAAGACGTTCAACGTAGACAAGTTTACGTTTTGCGACGACGCATTCACCGTTGACCAAGCTAGAACTGAAGAATTGTGCAGGGAGATCATGAAAAGGGGATTGAAGATTCAGTGGAACTGCGGAACTCGAGTGGACATGATTACAAAGGAACTGCTTCTTAAGATGAAGGAGGCAGGTTGCATCTCCGTTTGGTTTGGGGTCGAATCAGGAACCCAGCAGGTTCTTGATTCCATGCACAAAGGAATTTCAACTGAACAAACGATTAGAAGCCTTGCGCTGGTTAGAGAGGCAGGGCTGAAACCGGTTCCGAACGTGATTCTCGGCTTCCCCGGAGAGACTAAGGAAACCGCCTGGAAAACCATAAAGTTTGTAGAGAAAATAAGCCCAGATGACGTGGGTTTTTATAATGTTGCAACGCCTTTTCCAGGAACACCACTGTACGATTTAGTCAAAGAGAAAGGGTGGCTGAAAGTAACTGACTTCGACAAATATGACACCACGACACCCATTTTTGAAACTCCCTGGCTCAGCATGAGCGAACTTGGAAAACTGCGAGAGGCAGCCTTTCACCATTTCTACCTGCGACCGGGCTATTTTGTCAATAATTTTCGAAAGCGCAGTTTCTGGACACTCTCAACAGCCCTCACGATTCTAGCCCATCTAAAAGGTTCATTACAACTAAAACTAAGACCTAACTAGCCACACGGCAGATAGAAAAGACGCGTGGTTTTCTAAACCAAAGTTGACGACGAAAAGAGAGCACTTTTTTCAAAATAGTCTCTTTCAAAAATATGATCTGCCTTCAACTCCGCTTTGAAAACTGTTAGCACAGCCAAAACACTGCAAACAAACGTGAATCTGCTTCCAAGGGAACTATCTTTGAATGTATGTTAAATGCAGATTCGCTTGAGAAAATCTTATAAAACCCCCCAGACTAGATTGAAACCAGATTAAATCGAGGAGAAATTGCAAAAAATGTCGAAACCAAAGGAATACGCTTCTATGACCAAAGACAAACTTATGACATACACTTTTGGAGCTCTCATAGTACTCGCAGTAATTTCAGCTGTTATGTGGTCTCAAGTTACACCGATAGACGCATTGACCGGTCAACCACTCATGAACCTGGGACTCACTGTTGCCATTGTTTGCCTAATAGCTGTTGGAGTAGCAGTCGGAACAGACTTCTTCCTCTACAAAGTTGTATCTGACAGCCCTCTAAACACCATGTCTGCAGCGGTCTTCGGCTTGATTGTTGCTCTCTCATACAGCCTTGGCATTCCCATAATGGCTCGTGTTGACGTTGATGCATCTGCGTTAGGAGTTGCGGCTGCACCAGGAGCATTCATCTATGTTGCTCTAATATCTTTCATCGGTCTGGTGCTTTTTAAGAAAGTATTCAGGGGACGCGTAAACCCAGCTGCAGCAGCAAAACTCATAGTCTTGCTACCATTCATAAACAGTGCGTTTCTAGCCAAGGAACACTTCGCCACATTGGAAGGGGGAGGACTAAGCATGCCTCTGCTGGCAGGGCCCATAGGCCGTGAAGTAATTGGAAATAACGGACTTATCTCGTTTGTTGAATACTTGCAGGGATGCTATGACCTTCCAAGCGCAACAACTTATGCTGACTTTAACTGGCTAATGATTGTTCAGAAGTTTCACGGATGGGTTGGCGGCGCTTCAGGCATAGCTGTAATAATCGTCGGCATAGCTTTGTTCGTTCTTGCTCGCAGATTCATCAAATGGAGAATCACATTGACATACTTTGCATCTGTAGCTTTAATGGCATTGCTCATGGCAGTAGTTTACGGAGGAGCGATCGACGTAAGGCTTCTGTTCTCACTATTCGTAGGCAGCTCAATATTTCTAGGATTCTTCATGGCAACCGACCCTGCAACCACGCCGCTAACGTATAAAGGACAGCTCTTATTTGGCGTTGGAGTAGGCGTTTTAACAGTGCTGATTCAGACGTACATGAACTTCTTTGGCGGTTCGATTCTAGCATTGGTAATAATGAACCTGTTTTCGCCGCTAATAGACAGAGTTGGAAAACTAAAGCCCAGAGTAGAGAAGAAAGAGCCAAAACTGCCCAAGGCAAAAACGTTTACCACCGTCAAGACCTACGACTGTATGAAATGCGGTGCATGCCTGCGCGTTTGCTGCCACAATTTGAGCCCAATCTACATCAAGGAAGCATTTGACAAGATGAACGTCGAAAAAATGTCCAAACTCAATGCGGACTACTGTACAGGATGCGGACACTGCAGTTATGTATGCCCATCTAGAATCGACTTGAAGGGAAGCGTACTCAGAGCAAAATCAATGTTGCGTGGAAGCGCATAAGCAGTTAGATTCCACCATTTCCCCATCTCTTCTTTTCTCTTCTTAAGAGACTAGTTTGTCGTGTAGGCGCCCACTGGAACCTATGTGCACCAATCTGAATTGTGCTACACGGTTTTTTTCGAAAAGATGTTTCCGGCTACTATTGTCATCTCCACGTTGATGTTCGAAATTTGGTTTGGTGCAGTGGTAAGCGGATCATTTGATAGAACCGTCAAATCTGCCAGTTTGCCCGCTTCAATTGACCCTTTGCTGCTTTCTTCATTGGTTGAATATGCAGCGTCGACCGTGTACATGCGCAAAGCCTGTTCAATACTTAGCCGCTCTTCACGAAAATACTCTCTTAACACAGCGTCTTGCATCCCCAGAAGGGGATTAAGAGGCTCCATTGGACAGTCGGAGCCACCGATGACTCGTACGCCCTTCCCGATAAGGGTTTTCAGCGGATAAAGCCACCTAGCTCGCCGTGCACCTAGGCTGTCTGTAGCAGACCATACCGAGAATTCTGAGAGCATGACACGAGGTTGAACTGACACGATTACCTGCTGCTTTTCCATCCTATCAATAAGGGATTCATTAAGAACCGCGCCATGCTCAATGCGAAAACGAACGGTGTTACCATGCGATTTTGTGTTTCGTTCAATGGCGGTCAAGGCAACATCGATAGCCCTGTCACCTACAGCGTGTATTACAGGCTGAAGCCCAGTTTCGAGTATTCTATATGTTGCGTTGATCAATTCATCTTGACTGCAAAGCAGTTTTCCGGTGTCGCCTGGTTTGTTCTGGTAGGGTTGAAGCAGCGCCGCGGTTTTCGAGGCTAAATACTCATCTGCTGAAAGCATTACGCCGCCAATTCGCAACCAAGGATTACCGATTATGTTAACCATTGCAGCCTCATCCAGCAGATTGACCGGAATTATCACGTATACTCGTATGGGAAGATTTCTGCTGGACCTCAGTTTCTTGACTATTGAAATCTCGTTCTCTGAAGAAAGCAGCCAATGTATGCTGGTAAGTCCGACTTCGGCCATCTTGTTGAGGGCTAATCTAGTGGCTTTCAAGAGTTCATCTTGGCGTGGTTCAGGCACTGCTTTCCAAGCTAAATCCGTCGCTGTGTCCCGCAGTATTCCTAAAGGTTTCCCCGTCTCAGGATCTTTGTCTATCACGCCACCTGCAGGCGCTACTGTCGACTCTGTTATTCCAGCTAACTCTAAACCCCTGCTGTTCACCGCACAGATCATGTCGCGTTCATGATAGAGAACCACGGGGTTGCTCGGAGAAGCAGTGTCAATTTCAGAGAGATGGGGAAAGCGCTTTTCTTTGAAGCATTTTTGGTTCCAACCGCGACCTAAGATCCACTGACCTACCGGAGTTTTCTTGACGCGTTCGCTGAGGCGACGCTGCATTTCTGCAACGGATTCCGCACCCCGCAAGTCAAGCCACATGAGGAAACGACCAAAATCCACAACATGAACGTGCGCATCAATAAACCCTGGGAATACTGTCTTTCCCTGGAGTTTGACGATTCGAGTTCTTTTTCCAATGAACTGGCCAACTTCAGCGTTCGTGCCAACCTTGATGATTCTGTCCTTTTTTATGGCAATTGCTTCAGCAAGGGGCTGAGAATAGTTCATGGTTCGAACGTTCGCTTCAACGAGAGCCAAATCCGCTAACAAGGCTACCAATTTTCCCAAATTCTCTATGCGACAAATCGCTATTAAGAATCTGACATAAAAAACCTTGCGTATAGCTTAAGCAACCGGAATGCGCACAGAATATTCTAGAAGTAAGTTCAATCCGGTTTTGGCAGGTATATTTCTAATCACAATGTTTGGACATTAATTCCAATTCATAAGTGATAAATCAAGAATGGGTCGACATAACGACGATGAAAAATGGAATATGACGTGGAAATTCCATGCTCCGCCTGCCAGCTTTGGGATCAAGAAAAGAAGAGTTTTTCCTGCGACCCAAACAGGTGCGAGAAACTTTCTCTTTGGTTGCTAAAGCATGCTCAAAACACGACGTTAGATTTGAACAAGACAGTCCAATATGTAGTGTAGTGTCAACAAACGCTTTTCCAAGCGAACCCGTGTATTGTCCTAGTATCTTTTCTTGGGAGAAATATGTCGATATTGGAAATAACCGAAATTATAGTCACAGACAGAAAGCTACTCGGTTGAAATAGTATGCAAGAACCGGGAAACGGACAATCGTCAGTTAGCCCACAGAGTTTCATGGAAATAAAGGATGCTTTAAGGAAGACTCTTCACGTTATGATAGATCTTGATTTTGAGGATGGAAAACTGGACGGAGTGATAAACAGTTTTCTTGACGCCAAGAGATTTCAAATAAGCTTGACCTTTAACCTTAACCCGAATGACGTTATTTTTGTTAGAAACCTGACTAGAAACGAAGTTACAGATGAAGTTCTGGAAAACATAAGAAGACTTAGAAACGGATTGAGCTGAAGTCTCACACTCTCATTTTGAAGACGAAAGCAAAGCGCACTCAGCAATATTTCACATGGGGTGTGCTTAGCGTTCTAGACATCATTAACAGGTATACTCTGGATAAATTGAGCGTGAGTTCTCCATTGCAATCAAAAAAGGGATATGAAGCGGAGTAGATTTCTGCTTTCGGTACGTTTCACGTTTAGCTAGAGGAGAAAGCCGGAGGTTACGTTTATGGAACAACAACCGTTGCCCGGAAATCATATCCGCCGTTTTGAGTTACTATGTATTTGGCCTGTGCGACACCAGCAGTATCAGTGAGTCCAGTTGCAAAATATGTAAACTCTCCACCGCTAAGTGAATAGTAGAAATCGACGCTAATGCCAGCTCCGACGGCAACGGCGTTGTTTGCGACTGCAGCGTTCAATGTTATTTCACTACCTGCGACTGAAGAAGTTAGAACAGCTGCATATTGCATATCCACATGTACAACGTTGCTTTGGGCGTACAAAAGTCCATATGCAGTTAGGCTACTTCCAGCTAAGCAGAGAAATACGGCAACAATCAATAATGGTTTTCTATAGGTCTTCAACAAGTTTTTTCACCTCCATCAGACGATAGTTCAAGTAACAACTTGGTCACGCGTGCCAGCTGTGAACGGGTTGAATATGATTTCTGGATAGCCCTATTGCCTCACAGAAAACAACAAGCCGGCGGTTGCGTGCACGGGTGAGAAATCCCGCAAGGTATTCCCTGTCACTCAGATTCGTTCACCTTGAAAACAGTCCTTGTTGGAAGATAAGTGATTTATGAACCAAAAATAACTATTCGGTATAAGGGAACGTCAAAATACGCGTCTATTACGGAGCTCCCACGGCTCGCCTTACCGTTACTTCTTGCTGAATCTGGGGGTTTTTTCCCACTTGGGTGTAGTTGTCAAATTCTTGACCAATGCGGATGTTACACAAGGAATCCAGTGGTATGTATAAGCAGCCGCTATAAACACGAGAGGTATTATTTGCCACCTTGGATACTCTTTCCTTTCTTTCCATAAACCATATCCAAAAAGAGGGGCAAACGAGAATCCATTCGACATCGTAAAGGCAAATGGAAAAAGATTGGCCACTTCAATTATTCCCAATAGGCTTAATCCAGTCCAAGCCCAACATACAAAAACAAAAACCGGCAATATAACATGCACTAAATATATGGAGATGTCAAGTTTGGTTTTGAGACTAATTTTTGTCCGCCAGAAACTTGGGTTAAGAACAAAGCGGTTCAGAGTCTGAATTGTTCCCCAGGCCCAACGTTCTCTTTGACGAAACATAGTAAGCAAAGTCTCCGTACCCTCTTGCGAGACGTCAGTGTTGTCGATGTAAACGTTTTTCCATTGGTTGGTTAGCAGACGGACCCCCAAATCCAAGTCTTCAGTCAAAGCTCCGTTGTTCCAATATTGTTTCTGATGCTCCACAGCAATAGTATCTAGAGCAGACGCTCTAACAAATTGACCGTTTCCTCCTAGTGCAACAGATCCCGCAAAGTTTGTTCGAGCGAATTGTATGACTCTGGCGAAAGCCAAAAACTCTATGTCTTGCATTTTAGCAAGAAATGAAGTCTTGCAGTTTTTGATACGCACAAGTGTTTGAACACCTCCAACCTTAGGATCATTGAACTGAAACGAAACTTTCTTGAGCATATCAGGTTTGGGGCACGCATCGGAGTCAAAAACACCGATTATCCAGCGATGCCTGGGCGTGATTTCAATTCCACGCCAAGTGAGAAGAAAATCAGCAAATCCCAAATTCAACGCTACACTTTTTCCTCTACCCCCGTTAAATGGTTGGACATTCATCAGTTTAAGCCCGGGATATTTTCTTTGGAGATCCTTCACTACCTTTTCAGTTTCATCTGTTGAACCGTCATTGACAACTACGACTTCAAAAAGTTCAGGGGGATAATTCATGTTCAAAACGCGCTCTAGAGTTGCACGTATTACTTTCCCCTCGTTATGTGCAGGAACGACAATACTGAAGTAATGCCCGAAGTCTTCACCCTTCTTTGAATGCCCCCTGGCAATTATCGCTAACAAAAAGATGTTGTACAGAGTGCATGTTATAATGAAGTAAATTGTCAAGAGAGTTGTGTCAATAACAAGACCGGGGATCATTAAACCTACAATTAAAGTTGCACCAATAATGAATAGGGGAATAAGAAAACTCACCCCCAAAGTCACTGTGACGTAGGCAAGTCGGTCGAGTATGCGTTTAGCAGAGTAGCGAGTTATTCTCTGCAAGATACCACGCTTTCATCTTTTCCCGTTTCTGCGATAAGTTCAAGGTCGTCATGTTCTGTGGCAACAGCTGGGTCTGGATTCAAGGTTTTTTCGTCTGCTACTGATGTTTTGAATTCAATCTTTCCCGCCGCTTTAATTGAACCATGAACTACAGAATCCGCACCAATTACGACGTTTCCACCAGAAACTATGTTGCCTTCAATCACTGTTTCAGATCCTACTATTATGTCACCTAGAGCTTTCAGTTTTCGTGACATTCGGCATCTGTCGCCGATTTTTAGAGTTCCCTTAACAACTAGCAATTCATTCACATTTGTTCCTGAGGGTATTTCTAAATCTCCAATTACTGCAGTCACGTTGTCGCCGACAGTAAAAACTTCAGCTTTGATATCGGCTGGAAAATTGGGGATTTCTTCACTCTCGGAAACGCCGTCTTTGTGAGGCTGATAATTATTAACTATCGGCGCCTTCTGTTGAACATCTTTAATTTCAATTGGGCTGACACTCACAGACTTCTGCGGAGGATTGCACGCGTTTTGCTTAGTGAATATTTGATCAGTTGGATAGTTTGGGTGAAACGATACGCTGGGTTCTCTCGATGTTTTGTTTGTGTCTTTCTGGCAGTATTTCACTAAAGCTGTCTTGCCGCTGACGCCGTCAATTTGTAGGGCGACCTCCTTTGAGGTCTTCGAGTCTTGAAATGTAAGCTCGTATATTGGTTTGTAGATTAAGGTACGTTCTGTGATCTCGAATACTTCTCTCATAATCTCTGCAATGTCTTTGGGTCTTTGAGCGATTTTTGCACGGAGAAATTCTATATCAGCTTCTGTTGAATTGTTACATTTCCTGAAACTCAGGTTGGCGTTTTTCGGATGTTCCAGCTGATCTTCACAGGGAGCAAAAGAAAATGTTTCAGGTGAAACCTCTCTTCTGAATCTGTCAAGAACAAAATAGGTTTCTTTTTCGTAATGGACGATTTCTTCGCCTACGAGTTTTATGATTCTGGTTGGTTGATCACCTTCGCTTGAAGGTTCGCTCTTAAATTTTTTGCCGCCAACAAAAATCTCTCTGGTATTTTCCTCCACTTTAACGTTGCATACGTGTTGCCTACAATAATCAATTGAATAAGTTCCGCCGATGACAATATATGGCTCATAGTACTTCTCAAAGCCAACAAGCTGAACGGCTTCGGCATTTGGTCTTAGGAAACCGTAGTTTCTGAAGAGGGTTCTCTTCATTTGTTCGCCTTGGCTTCTAGCCATTCTGGAATCAATCCGAGACTTCAAGACTGCGGTCTTTGTGTCAACTACTTTTTGCGGCAGAACAGCTATCTCTGTCATTTTAACCCACTTCCATTCTGGTTTCCCCGATTGACTAATTAGCACTTATGAATCAGTACTCCACATCTGGTTTTAGCATCCTTTTCTGAGATCAAAACATGCCATTCAGTTCACGTTCAGACTTTACAGAGCGAGAAAAAGGGCATAAATTGGAAAAAATGAATTAGTGAAGCGAGCATTTGCTCGTTTCTTCACTTTTCGGGTTTCTTTCTTCACGGTTTAGAAGATTTTTGGTCCTCTGCGCCTCGAAGGTTTCTGTTGCCATGTGGGAATGTTGGAACAGTGTAGACTTCGGTGACGCCGGTCATGTCTTTTACCTTTTTCTGGACAAATTCAAGTGCTTGACCACTGTCTTCAGCGTTGATCCAAATACCAACGTCCCAAGCACCGAAAATGTTCATAGTGTAGCAGAGGTCTACGCCGGAAACCGGTTTTTCAGAGAGATTGCGTATAGCGCCCAAAGTGTCCATTATCTTTCCTGGATTGAGTTTCATCAGAACCAAATAGTCAGTCATTTTCTTAGTTTTCCTCCCGTTTTTTGTTTGAATGCTGATTCTCGTCTGATTAACTTAACATTTATGAAGCATGAATATTGATAAGCCGTCCAACTTGTCAAGAAGCCAGATGCAAGCCATTGCCGATTCTTACGGGTTCAATTGAGCGTCTTAATAATCGTCTCGGCGAACAGTCTTAGTCCATCTGTGCTTGGAAGGTCTCCGAAGAGCAACATGAAGAAGGTAACGCCCAGGTCAACATACTGTTGTATTGAACGAAGGCATTGCTCAGGGGTGCCCGCAAGATTTGTCTTCGCGAAGTCACTCATGGACATATTTCGGGGTTTTCGCTGAGAGAGGCTTTCATCCAATTCTCTTCGCTGTGACGCGATAAACACTTGACCTCCAGGCCAGCATGACTTCTCGATTTCCCGATGGTCCCGGCCTATGGCTTTGCAGTACTTCTGCAGAACTGCCAGTTTATGCTTGTACTGTTCTATTGATGGCAAGTATCCCCAATCGTACCTGTCTGCGTGTTGTGCCGTTACCTTTAACGTCAGTTTTTCTCCCCCGCCAGCTATCGTTATTGGCGGATGTGGTTTCTGTACTGGCTTGGGTTCGCAAAAAGCCTCGTCTATTTTGTAGTGTTTTCCCGCATAACTTGTTTTTTCCTGAGTCCACATTTTCTTGAGTATTTCCACGGATTCGTTAAGTTTGCTTGTCCTGTCGCTTGGTTTCGGGAAGGGTAATCCATAGGATACGTGCTCGGTTTGTTGGATGCCTGAGCCGATGCCTAGTTCTAACCTGCCTTGGGATATGTTGTCAATGGTTGCAGCCATCTTGGCAAGCAAAGCTGGGTGTCTGAAAGAATTGCAGGTCGCCATGGTTCCTAGTCTGATAGTTCTGGTTTTGGAGGATAGAGCTGAGAGAGTAGTCCAGCATTCAAGGATAGGGCTGTCTTTGAACATTAAATGGTCGTCTATCCATAATGAGTGATATCCAAGGCGTTCACATTCGAGGGCAATGTCCTGAATATAACTGAAGTGCTGCTGGGTCTGGGGTCCTTCATGACCGAAAGCATAAAAAGGAAGAAACACGCCGAACTTGAGTTCTCTCAACCGTTTCCCTAGTTAGAGTATTATGTGCAATATAATATTTAGTTGCAGAGCCCAGCCCATGGAAGAATACCGAGAATAGACGTCTTCAAGAATAGACTTTTAACGGAATAGGATTTAAGAAAAAAGAAAGTTTGGAAAAAGAGAAAAGGTTAGGGCTGCCACTTTTCTATGAGATACTTCGGGATTTCTGAAGAGTCGCGTGGTCCCACTTGAACTTTCCAGCCGCTGAGCTCTTCGATTTCTCCGCTTATTCTTGAAGCTTTGCCGGGGATTATGAGTTTTCTGTGTTTCACTTTGCCTTCAATGCCTGTGGTTTTGATGGAGTCCGCGACTTTTTCTGCTGTCAATTTGCGTCCGGCGACTCCGCTGTCCACGGCTGAGCCTTCAGCGTCTACAACGATCAGGTAAGCGTTGAGTTTCGAGCTTTCAAGGTCTGAAGCTACCGTGTAGTAGGTTAAAGCAAAGTTTGTAGTGAAGAATACCGGCGAGTTTTCGTCTGGCGTGCCGAACACTTTCAATCCTGGATCTACAGCAACTGGCTTTCTTGGGTCAGTGTAAATGTTTTGTCGAAGCACTGCGTTGGGGAGAAGTGACCATCCGTCTGCTCCATGCATGATTAAAACGTCTGCATAGCGGACGATGAGCATGCCTGCCAGGTATGCTTCGCGCCACTTGATGATTTCGTCTGCAGCGTCACCCTTGCCCACCCAAGCAACCATCGGAACGCCTAGTAATGGAAAACCGGCGAGTTCTTCGCCTGCCTTGCAGGCTGCTCGGCGGAGCATCGTGAAGTTGTTTAGTGTGTCAGCCATTCCTTCGTTGGCGAATGTTCCGGGGTCTAAGACTATGTCTTGTACTCCGTAGTCTTGGAGAGTTTGGGCTAACGTCACCAGCATGTCCAGGTCGTTTGGTGCCGAAGCTACTATTGGGCAGTTGTACATTAAGGCTAGTTCAGCCATTTCTTTCCAGTTTTCCATGTTTGCCGCGTACAATAGTGGTCTGGCTTTGGGCACTGCCATCAAACCTGCTTCAGCTATGATGGAGTTCAGAGTGCACAGTATTAGTGGGAGAGTCGTGTTTTCAGAGACTTTCTTGACGGTTGCCTTGAATTTTTCTGCGTCACCTGAGGTTGATCTGACCGCGATCATGTCCAGTTTTAGTATGTAGCCTATGTATTCGTAGCTGAATTTTTCCGTGTTCTTTATGCGCTTTAGAACTTCTTCTTCAGGCATCTCGTCTGTGACGTCAATTGCAATAGCGGTTGGATTGAAGTATGTGAACTCGTGGCGGTACATGACGAGTTTGCCTCCAAGCTTGACGGCCTTCTCACCGACGCCAACGACTACTTCTTTTATTGCAGGTTTCAGCATTTCTTTTAGTTGTTTGTAAGCTTTCTCGTGTTCCTTCTTCAGCAAAGGCGGACACTGATCGATGTTTACTTCGCGGTTAACGATTTTTGTGGCGAAAGCCATACAGTTCTCTTGACCGCATTCTTTGCAGTTTGTCTTGGGAAGCAGTTTGTAAACGTCTATTGGACTGAGTTCTTTAACTCCGACTCTACCTTTTTTTCCACTCATTTCATCCACATCCTCTATGGTTTTGCAGAAATCCAGTCAGCGAAGCTGCTAGCGTCAGCTTTCTTGCCGCTTACTAATTGACGGGTCACGTCTTTTAGTGTCTTCACTGCAGCTGGATGCATCATCATAAAGAGGTCTACACCTGCAAGCAGAAGTGTTAATGCAGTAGTGACTTCCCATAAGGGGCCTCTTAGCTCACGTGGTTCCCATTCGGAAGACATTTTCAGCCATGCCTCTCGTGCAGCCCAAGCGTTAGTTGTGCCAGAAGACATTGGATGTGCCAGTTCAGCATCACCCATCAATCCGCCTATTCTTGCCCTTTCCATGTTTGTGAAAGCGTAGTCTAAACCGTAGCCGAGAGCAGCCGTTGTCAAGTCCATAACTATGTCTTCTCTGCCTAGATAATCATATAATCGCCTGTTAAGCTCGCGGGCTAAGTTCAAGTCCATTGGAGTGAAAGACAAAGCCACGTGCCCGTTTTTCTTCACGAATTTTGCGCAACGTTCGACATCCATGTCAGCAGTTAACGAACTAATTAGGAAACGCTCCCCAGCAAAGGTTTCAGTGATCTCTGCGAAAACAGCAGCGTCCTTTACTGGGTCACCGCAACCGCCTATAACGAGCGGCACATCAACTGCTTGGGTGATTGCCTCAACAGTCTTCACAGCATCCTTGGGAGATGCATTCTTTAACAATGGATCAATGCTGATTAGATGAACCGTTACCATGTCTGCTCCGAACTTATCAACTGCAAGTTTTGCCCAGGCTGCAGGATCTCCGACTACCTCCTTCACGTGCATCTTTACAGCCTTGGACAATGGAACTTCCATGTCGAAGACGTCCAAGGTGACTACTGGAGGATGCGGCATTGTACTCTCAAACGAGTAGAAAGCAGGAGAGGTTTCACCGCCGATTGTGATTGATCTTCCGCGCGTTCCACCTTCACCTCTGGTGGCGCCCAGTTTTACTTCAGCGATTTTACCGGAATAAGTCTCGATAGGGTAAGCAAATTTTGTTGAGACAAGTTGTGCAGGTTTTCCCTTCAGGGCTGCGGCTCTTAGCTGAGGCATTAGTTGCCTCGGCAATGAGCCAGATTCGAGCCATAGTTCTAGGTCTTTGACTTCTAGCTCGAAGTCTTCAAGCTCGATCTCCTGAGCCTTCGCGAGAAGGTCAAGAAGGTCTGGGCTGATTGCTAAGCCGGAGCCTTCGTCTTTCTTCTTTTTTTCGGCCACAGGCTTCACCTTAGTTTTTCTTCTCGCTTTTCGCCGTGCGGATTATGACTTTTTTGGCGTATATTTTTGCGTCCTTTAGGATTATCTTGAAACCGCCTGCCATTATTGGCAGAGTAGCTGCTGTTGCCACGGGCATCATTACGCCTTCCTCTTTTGCTTCTTCAGGTGCGGCCTCTTCAACTGCTGCTGTCTCGGCCCATCTTTTCACGACAGGGTGGTTCTTCTCTTTCAAGAAGGCCTTCAAGGAATCGATGTTTTGCGCGTCTTCCTCAGTAGCTATTTTGTCCACAACTTCTGCTGGTACGAATTCTTTTACGCGTTCCTTTACTTCTTTTGGCAACCAGACTACACGGTTCCATCCGTCGTCTGCTGCAAGGAACTTCTTTGAGCGCATATACTCGATTGACATTCCATGGAAACCGTCTATCTGCCGTCCGCCAGCCGTTGAGTCAGCGAGAGTCGAGAATGGCAGACCGTTGACCGTCACACCTTTGAAGCTTCTGTTGACCACGCCAAAACCGTCGACTTCTGGAATGTAGAAAGCTACCGCTTCAAAGCAGCCGCATGAAGTGTGTGGATGGTCAAAAGCTGTGTAGAGCCAGACTTGGTTAACTTCGCCCAAAGTGCGTTTCTTGACAGTTTCGTTTATGCCTGAGAACTCGCCTTTTTCCGCGTTAATCAGTTGGCCTCTTTCAATGGCGAAAACTGGTCCTTTGGGATCTATTTGTGCTGATGCTCGGCCGTCAAACCAGCTGATTGCACCGCAATTGGAGTAGCGTTGAGGTGTGATGACACATACGTGGCTAGGAGCGAATGATTGGCATAGAACGCAACCGTAGAATTTGTCAACTTCCTCATCTTTGAGGCCTCTGGCTTTGGCGTCTCTTGTCTCGTAGGCTTGCATGGCTTCGGGATACATTTCTTGTACTTTGGCTGGGTCGGTGATGAAGGTTATCTGGACTTTTTCGATTATTGGAAGTTCGCTCTTGAATAGTGTGTGAAGAACTTTGCCGATGTACTCGAAAGAGTTCAGGCCCTTCTGGAAGGCTTTCTTGCCTAAGCGCATCCAGATGTCGTAGCGCTGGTTAAGGTGCATGAAGCCTTCGATGTAGTTCAGATAGCCGTGTATACGCCTTTCGATTACTCCTTCAAGCTGCGGGTCAAGCGTTGATCCAGCGGCTTCTACTAGAATTCCAAGAGGTGAGACACTACCTTCTTTCATGTCTTTGATGTCAGGGCCGATTATCGTTACTTTTCCATCTTCAACTTCGTCTAGGGGTCTTACTTTGGCTAATTCGAATTTTTCTTTGACTGTTGGACCACCGAGTTCTACTTGCATGTCGTTTCTGCGGATGCGTTCGCCCTCGTATATTACGCCAACATCTACTGGTATGTCTTTAAACATTGACATTTTTTTATTGTCCTCCTTCAAACTTTGAAGTCATGACTGTGAGATTGTTCGCCCACTCTTCCAGAGAGGCATTTGGGAAAGACCAACTTGCGTGAGCGTGGAACAAGTTGTCCAGAGTTATGGTTTTGAGGTCTGGAGCGAAGTGTTTGAGCCCACAGATAATCAGTCCCTCCATGTAGTAGGGCATACCTACGAACAATGCTAGGTCGTATGGTCCTTTGCCGTCTAGTCCTTGCCATTCTGGGTCTACAAGCCTGTTGCCTATGTCCATTGCGGACATGAAGCCAGCCGGGGTGTAGCCGCGTTTAAGGAATTCGCCTACCATGTGGGCTGTAGCGACGACTGGAACTTTGGATGCTCTTGCGAAGTCAATGAGGTATTCGATGAGCGGTTTGCCTTCCATGAATCTTTCAACTGCGTAGCTTCCGACCACGAGAATTGGGCGTTTGGCTCTTTTCACCATGGCGACTACTATTTCTGGTTTCTGAATCGCGTTTGCTTTCTTTGTGGCTGCTATTTCGGCACATTGCCAGGGTTCACATGACATTCATTATCACTCCTTGATTTTTCTAATCATTCTTGGAAGCAAGGTCGGATCCGGAATCACGGTTTCTTTCCAGCCTTTTTCATCAAGTATCTTTGTTATTTCATCTTTCATGGTCATCGGCACATCTGCCATGGTGCGTACGAATCGGTGCACGTCTTCCGGCATGACTCCGTAGAGACGCTTGCTCAGGTCAATATAGTGTGAGAGTTTGATGCTGCGTCCTTTCCAGGTGTCGTTCGGTCTGATGCATAATTTCGCGATGGCAACCATGGCTTCTTCAGGCGTTTCAACGGTTTGGAACAAGTGTTCAGGTGCAGGACCGATGTTGACTTTGTCGCCTGTGCGGGCGTCGTAGACTTCCCAGTCTTCGGGCTTGTCTTCTCTGCCAAGGAGCATTCGGCGATATTTGCTGCCATGTGGGCCGACTAGGACTGGAATTCCTAAGCGCCAGAATCCTGCTGCAATAGCTGCGGCTTTCTGTGAATATGCGCCCCATGCTAGACCTACTGCGCCAACGCGGTTGTATATGTAATCTGCTATTTCTTCGTAGTTGCCTCGGAGGCTGCGTTTAGCGAAGATATTTGCCACTTTAATGGCTGCGCCTGCAATGTGCGCGTTGCTGACACAAGAACCCGTATTAAGTACGCCTCCAGCTTCGAAGCCACCAGGGAATTCCTCATAAAGACCCTGACCGTCCGAATTCTTATAGGAACCTGCTGACATGGCTGCACACCCTGAAGTAACTACGATGTAACGTCTTTTTGCAAACTCTCTGCATATGTCATAGACAGCCTTGCCGCCTTTCGGGTAGTTGCTGCATCCTACGACAGCAAGAATACCTGGGATTTCCCCGAGAACGATTGGGCTACCAACATTTCGGATTTCTGTGTCTTGAACAGCTCCGCGACCGCAACGACACAAGTTCGTTTCTTCGGTCATTTGTTTTTCTCCAGCTTTCACAATGAAGCTGTGTATCATAAGTTCCTCTGGACATGCTTCTTCACAGCGTCCACATCCGATACAGTATTCGTACAAGTCTGTCAGTTCAGCCATTGACCCCTCCGCTGCTGCTTTCAGGGCTTGCGGTATTTTGAGGTCTTGAGGACATGATCTTCGGCAAAGGTTACATTGTTTGCAGGTTTTGGCAAGGCTCTTGATTTCCTGAACTTCTGGGAGATTCTTGAATTTCTTGCGAATTGGCTCCATCTTTTGAGCGACTTTAACCGCAACCTCCCCAACTTTGTCTGGGTCAAGAATCAGGACACCAGGGACTTTGCCACTTACTAGGTCGGCAACTATTTCGTCTGCGGGGTCGTTTGTGCGATTCTTGAAGCCCATGCAGTTTTTCTCTGATGCAGCTATAACCGGGGCTCTAGCACGAGTTGCTTCGTCGGCAACATCTGTTCTGACGCATTGCTCGTCCAAAACCACTACATCAGCAAAACCACTTCTCAAGAAACGCAGTTGCCAAGAGATTGGACCGACGATTCTTCCTCGGTTGTGGTATCTTGTGATATCGTGCGCGGTGCAACACAAGCCAACAACCTCTATCTTATCATCTATTTTGTTGTCTCTTGCATAGTCAATAATTGCTATCGAGGGAACAACATTGTGACCAATGCACATAACCACTGGCTTTGATTTGTCTACTGTTCCGATACCCAGTGAAACAAGAGGAGCTTCAGGTTCGGCTTTGGGAAAGCCAAGAGTGGAAACCTGAGCGATATCGCCGACTTCCATTCCCACATGGTCAATCATACCAACATGGAATGCTTTTGATTCAAAATCTAAATTGTTACCTTCCTGCCCAGTGTGAGCAACAGCAACTGTCTGAGTAATTTGCTCTTCGGCGTATTCTAAGACTTCGTCCAAGTCTCCAAGGGTTTCAGGTTTTATGCCTGTAACAAGACGGGTTATGGGAGCTTCAACTTTCACGTTTAAGCCACCGATGTCCAAGGGATATCTTCGACCGTATTTGTCGATCAAGTGATGAAGCATGTGCCGAGCATGAGCCGTGTGAGTCGCGGCGCCAATGCAACAAGCTATGAGCACGATACGTGATGACTGGGCAGCCATGTCTAAGCCACAGGCGCCACGCTTTCCAGCTGTCAAATCGCATTTGCCAAAAGTGCATAGACAGCACAAATCACAATCAGGCATGTAGAATGGTTTGTATCTGTTTAGGAGTTTTAAATCCCAATCTCTAAGGGTTGAGAGTGAAGGTTTAGGTGTGGGACCCATAGGTTCGGTCCAGCTGTCGTCGACAACTTTGCCGATGTTTAGTTCAAGATTTTTAATAAAACTAGTGTTGGTCTTCATTTCGCCTATTTTTACGCGCACATTTTTAGTGGTCAATATGGAACCTCCGTAAAGGTTTCGATTAGTACCAACAAGACAGTCTTTTTAAACTTTTCCAGAAGCCATAAACAAAAGCTATGATGGGTGAATCGAAAAGGAGTCTAAGTCGGAAGAATGTGAAAGTTGCAGACGCCTTGGATTCACATATAGCCTGCGGCTTTCAAAATCTTTTTTACAGAAAGATACGCTGGGTTGTCAGAGGGCAGATCAAGCAAGGACTTGCCGGTAAGAACATAATCGTCTAGTTGCTCGTCGGCAAATATTTTTCCGAGATACTTGAACTTCAATTCGGTTTCTGCTTTGCTACCCAGATTTGCAGGGAATCTATAGCCACCTACGAGGTAGAAATTCTCAAACGTCATATCAACCTCTTTGGCAATCCGGTGCGCTCGTCTAACGTGATCCAATGATTTCTTTGAGTGGTCTAGAATGTCAAGAATGTCATCGACTTTTGATGTGATGCGCCTGTTAAGATGCTCAAGGCCGGCAGGGGAGTCAATCAAAACATACTTGTAGTTCTTGGTCAAAGATGCTAGTGCTCCTTTCAGGGCGGAGTTTGGCATGCAGTAGCAACCTTCGACCCATTTTGTGCCTACAGCTAGAAAATCGAAGTTGGGGCTTTCAAACAGACCGTTACTCCATATCTTGCTCTCTATCCTTTCAGTTGGCGCTACTCCTACAGTTGTACCTCCTTGCTCGATGAACGTGGTCACAAGCAGTTCCGAAATGGTTTTTTTGCCCGCTTCTCTAAGGTCAATTCCAACCATTTCAGCGAGATTCTGGTCGGGATCAGCATCTACCAGCAGTAGCGGAGAGTAACCAGCTTCAACAAAGCTCTTTGCAACCAAAGCTACGAAACTGGATTTCCCAGTTCCTCCCCTTCCGATTGTTACGATGGTTTTCATTCAAACAACCTCTAATCATTATGTGCTAATTCAATTTTAGATGCTCTTTTTAATAAACGCCTCGCATAGCCCGTCGATGACTTCTACGGCTTCAATTTCTTTTTTCATAAGAGGTGTTTCTCCGCGCATATCCGCGTCAGTCACTCTTGGGTCAAATGGGATGAGAGTGAGGAGGGACAGACCGTTTTTCTCAGCGAAAGTGCGGATAGCGGTCTTCTGAGCTTCATTCATAACCCTATTCCCAACAAGATAGAGCTGCTTCATTTCAGCCTTTGAGGCTAGGTCATAAATGTGCTTGGCAATCTCCAGAGATTTTAAATTTGAGTCAGCCACTATGAGCAAGGCGTCCACCTGTTTTGCAGTACCTCGACCTATATGCTCCACGCCCGCTTCCAAATCTAAGACAACAGCTTCATTTCTGTCGACTATCAAATGGCGCAGGAGAGCTCTAATAACAGCGTTTGGAGCGCACATACAACCCGATCCCATCGACTTCACCGTGCCCATTACAATCAAATTCACGCCAAAAGGAGTACTTACAGAATATTCGCGGACTATATCGTCAACTGTAAATGATAAGCGGTAAACTCCTGAATAGCCTGTGCTTGTCTTGGAGTCAACCAACTCTTTGTTTTCCGATATGGGTACTATCTTACGGGCTTCTTCAGCGGATAAGCCCAAGGTTAAGGCAAGATTCGGTGAAGAATCAGCGTCTATTGCTATAGTTTTTAATCCTCTCTGAGCGAAACCGCGCGCAAGACCCGCTGCAATCAGGGTTTTGCCGACTCCACCCTTACCGGAAACTGCAATTTTCATACGTTCTCAACATGAAAAGGTTCTTTGTTAAGGTTTATTTACATTTCCATCTGAAGCAAAGACATGCTTTAGATTGATTTGTTCATTCTGAATTAGTTCTCTTCAACATCCTCTCAGGATTACTGAACCAGTTTCAGTCTGTTTCGATTATGTTCCAGTAACAGAACTTACATTCGAAAGCTATTCTCCCCAACGAGTCTGACCAGCTTTGTCAAATCAAGAGGTAGAGTTTTCAATGTACTTATGATAATTAGAAGGCTTGTTTGGCAGCGAAGAAAAATGAGCAAGCAGAAATGGAAACCAACTTCATGCGGGCACAAACACTAGACAAGAAGGCAAACCCATTCGATTTGATTAAATCTTAACCTACTCTATCAGCAGAAGAAGAAGCATCGGGACCACTCCACAAATGATAGAGGCCAGCTGCAATGCGGCTTTTTTTGGTTCAGGGGCGTCTTTGCGAATTTCCGGAATTAGATCCGACCCTGCGATATAGATGAAGTTACCCGCAGCAAAAGGTATCAATAATGGTACGAAACCTTCTATGGCTGAACCCACAACAAAGGCGATCATGGCACCAAGTATCGCCGTCAACGCAGTCAGGAAGTTGAACATCAATGCTTTTCTCTTATTGAACCCACCATAAATCAGCACACCGAAGTCACCAAGTTCTTGAGGTATTTCATGGAATATAACGGCTATAGTTGTCGCTATTCCCAAGGGAATGCTGGCTATGTAGCTGCCACCTACTATTAGCCCATCTATTAGATTGTGAACTGCATCTCCGAAGAGATTCATGTACGCAAAGGAATGCGGATGCTCTTCAGACGTTGGAATATGGCAATGCCTCCACTGTAAAAAGCGTTCTACAGCAAAAGAAGAAAGAATGCCCAGAATGATAACGAGGGAGGAGGTAGTTTGGAAGCCAGTTTCCGCCATTGCCTCTGGAATGAGATGAAGGAAAACATCTCCAAGCAAGCCTCCGGCAGCGAAACTGACCAGGTAGATAAAGGCTTTTTTCAGCTTTTTATCAGCTAACCACATGGTCAGAACGCCAGCCATGGAAATGGTGCTGATAACTGTTACGCTTAATAGGCCTATTATCCAGGCTTCCATTAATTATCACGAATAGCAAACGCACGCGGAGTTATTAAGTCTTGCCAATTTCCTATTATATTATACATATTTAAGAGAGATATCTTAATAAGATAACTATGAACATCTTGAGCGTTTCAATTCCGAAAAGCCTGTTGGAGAAGGTTGACAACTACATAAGCGAGCAAGGTTTCGCGAATCGCTCTGAAATCATCAGACAAGCTCTAAGAGCCTACATGGCTGAAGGCCTAAAACTCGGTGAGCTCCAAGGAAAAATCACAGCTACAATAACAATCATCTATCAAAAAGGGGCTAGGGCAGGAAAGATACTGGACATTCAGCACAAGTACAGTAGTTTAGTCTTAACATTCCTTCACACACATGTGGAAGAAGCTTATTGCATCGAAATCATGGTAGTCAAAGGAGACGCCCAAGTCGTGAAAGCTTTCGTATCGGCCTTGAAGGCAAATAAACAAATCTCAGAGGTCAGAGTTACGCTTTTGTAAAGAAGCCACGACCAGAAAAAAGGGCTACATCGAACAAACCTCGCTATGATTGAAGCCCATTGTTAATCTCAGAGTTGTATGCTGACAAAGGCTCAGCTTCTTAGGCTCAAAGAATTGACTATTTTTCGCGTAGAACTTTAGGTTTGTACATGAGCTTGTGGAAAAAATAATGATAGAACCAAAATAGAGAGGCGTCGCACTCATGCAAAAGATATTTTAGTCCAGACCTATCTCATCATTACCCAAGATGATGTCTCTATGAAAATATTAAACGAGTTTGTTCCAACACGCAAATTTCTGAAGCTAGCGGAAGAAATCAACGGTCTGGTAGACGGATGGAACGTAACTGACAGCGCAGCTGGATTTCCAGCGCCCAGCGGCACAGTTGTAAGCTGCATTCTCAAGTCTAAGTACCCTGAAAAAATAGTCGTGCCGATATTCATACTGCACTACAAGGGTCCGGTTGAAGTGGGAGGCTTGGCTTTAGCGTCAGACATAATTGGTCTCGACGGTTTGGCAGTGACCATGGGTGACAACCCGAAGTACGGAGAACCGATAAAAATGCTAAAGTCATCCGAAGAAGCCCGAGACTTCCTACGCACATCAGTGAAACTTAAGAATCTAAAGCTAGGCTGCTTGTTGACAGCACGACGATCTGTGGAAGAGACCCTAGAACGCGTAAGGGGCGCTTGGGACTTTATCTACTTCATGAGGCTAGAAGAAAAAACTTTTCCGATACTGGAGCAAGTCGCTAAGGAATGCAAACGACTAAACAAGCCAATATACTCTTACTTCCTGGTGGGAACGCCTAAGAACGTGGAAACTGTGAAGATGATTGGTTGGCCAGTCACCACAACTATGGACAAAGTGGAAGAAACCGCTGCAAAATTGGACGGCCTCGTCGACGGCATAATAGCAACATGTGCTGGAGATGCTGAAGGCGACAAAGAGATGCTGCAAAAACTGCAGAAATTCAGAAAGTAGAACGAAACCTTAACAGTATCTTCATAAGCGGTTCATCTTTCCTTTTTTCTTCATAATTGTGCGATTCAAGATTTTTTGGGAATAGGCGAAGAATACGCTTTAGAAGCATATCTTGCGACAATACCACCATTTTTTCTGCGACCCGAACCGAAAACCACAGATACAGTTTCCCAGTGAATGCTAAAGCAAAACAGGATTAACATCAGGCGCAACATTCTTCTTCCAGTATTGCAACCCTAACCCTTATCAAATGACTTAATCGTGAACTCATAACAAGAGAAGAGGGGTCTGAATGAGATCTGTAAACGTAATAGCCGTCGAAAACTTACCTCTTATAAAGAAGGGAGATGACATTGCTGGACAAATTTTTGACGCCGCTAGAAAGCAGAAAACGCCTATACAGGAAAAAGATGTTATAGTCATAACCCACGTTGCTGTTTCGAAATCAGAGGGAAACGTCGTCAATCTTGATGAAATTTCTCCGTCGGCGAGGGCAGAAGAAATAGCGCGTCAAACGGGGAAGGATCCAGCGTTGGTCGAGGTAATTCTGCGCGAAACCAAAGACATCGTACGTTTAGGAAATAACAGCCTCATCACAGAGACTAAGAGCGGAATTGTCTGTGCGAATGCCGGGGTAGACAAGTCCAATATTGAGGGCGAAAGGAACGTGGTTTTGCTGCCTGAAAACCCTGACGCTTCTGCCCAGAGAATTAGACACGAAATCATGAGGCTATCAGGTTGTGACGTGGCGGTAATTGTTTCTGATACTCACGGGAGACCCTTGAGAATGGGAGAGATAAACGTTGCAATAGGAGTAGCCGGATTGAAGCCAATAAGGGATAGACGCGGAGAAAAAGACCTGTTCGGATATGTCATGAAGATAAAGCAAACTGCAGTGGCTGATGAATTAGCATCTGCCGCTGAACTTGTTATTGGACAAACAAACGAAGGGATACCCGCAGCAATCATAAGAGGATATGACTATCTCGCAGACGAAAACGTCTCAGCAAGGTCGCTCACAAGACCGAAAGAGAAAGACCTGTTCAGAAGAACTTGACATGAAGACTGATAACTTGAAAAATAGCTAATTCTCCAAAAAGAAAAGCATGTTGACAAATATCAAGGGGAACAACACGACAAAGGAAACAACGAAATCGATCAAAAGAATCAGCGGTGATTTAGCTGAAGCTGGAAGAAGACTTCATCGGACAAGGATTAGTTATAGGAAATAGCGGAAACATCAGCGCTCGTATACCGGGCACAAATACTCTCTTGATAAAGCCTTCAGGAGTTAGCCTAGAATCGTTGAAACCGGAAGAACTAGTTGTCGTAGACCTTCAAGGAAACAAGGTTAAGGGAAAAGCAGCTGTTTCTAAGGAAACACCCATACATACTGCAATCTACAGAACTCGAGAAGATGTTCAAGCGGTGGTCCACACGCACCCACCTACAGCTACAGCGTTCGGAATAGCGAAGATGGAAATTCTTCCACTACAGATCGAGATGTTCATCCAACTTCCAAATGGAGTCCCCATTATCCCTTTTGAAACCCCAGGCTCAAAAGCGCTCGCGGAGAAAATTCAGAAGAAAATTGCGAATTACGACGCTTTGATTCTGGAGAACCATGGAATTGTGACGATTGGCTCAACCATTGAAGCAGCTTGCAACTTGAACTTAATGGTTGAGGAGGCAGCAAAAATCCAGTTTCTGGTAATGTCTCTGGAAGGCAAGACCGAAATGAATCTGGCTTCGCTGAAGAAAAAATTCAAAAAACAGAATCTCTAAGAATAGCACAGTATGGAAGACGGATAAAATATGGAAGCTAAAACCCCTAGAGAGTTTTTCGAGAAAATTCTGCCGGGAAGATTCAAACCGGATAAGGCAGCAGGTATCGAAGTGACCGTTCAGGTTAGTATCGTCGGAGAAAACGGAGGCGATTGGGTAGTTACAATAAGTAACCAGCAGCTAGAAGTGAAAGAGGGAACGCATCCATCTCCCCAACTGCTAGTTAAAATGAAGGAGAAAGACTACCTAGATGTTGTTAACGACAAGATGAGTGGACAAAATGCCTTTTTCTCCGGCAAACTTCAACTCAAGGGCGACATTATGCTGGCGCTGAGATTGAAAGACATGGGATTTCTCTAGAATTCAGGAGCGAACGCTTGCTAAGCAATGATTTTTCGCCTTAGACATCACTACGGACATGAAATGTATTACTCAGAAATTACAGCTTATAGAGGCTGCCTCCAGAATCCGTCACTTCTTAACTTTCGAACAATTTCTGAAGCTTACATCAAGGGGCCAATAACCAAACATAAAGAACAAGAAGCGCCTAATCTTCAAGGGATACCAGATGGTCGAACGCAAACGCTAGTAAAGCGAAGCTACGATCGCCGTTACCGTTCCTTGAATATTGGGAACTTCATCTTGTATCTGAGAAATGAGGAGTTTAAGGTCATGCGTATCATTTGCTCGGACAGCGCATATTATATCATAGAGGCCGAAGACGGTCTCAGCCGACAAGACTTTTGGAATACTCTGCAACTTTTCCTGCACCAACTCGAGATTTCTAGGCTGAGTGTTAAGGAACAAGAAGGCATATGGTTCCTCTATGAACTCTTTGCCTTCCGAAATGACGATGAGAGTCTGGGTCTTCTCAACTAGCGGGTCTTGAGGAGTTATTGTTCTGATACGATCAAACCATTCTTTGATGAACTCATCAAGGTCTTTCAAGTTGTCAAGCCGAATCAGAATATCAACGGGTCCGAAAAGCAAAAAGACATCTTTCTTAGTAAGGTTCATTTTTATTAGCTCGTCAAGCACCCTGTTAAAAGCACCCGGTTTGCAGGCTAACGTCATGTAGGCTTTCATGGTTAGTCATAGAATTATTGTTTCTTCTCACTGATAAGTTTAGCGTGTTTCGAACCGACGAGGCGCCAGTTGGAGAAACATCTCAGACATCGCGAGTAAAAGAAGCGAATACACGACGACAAAAATTTATGGATTGATAGCTGACGGTTCTCTGAAGAACTCCCAAGCTATGTTGAATCGCCAAGGGTTGCCCTTCAGTTAAGACTATTTTTGCATCTTCAACGTCGATTAAGCCTCTCTGTTTCAGGGTTGCAATAGCTCGAGGAAATGCTTCTTCATGAAACTTGCCGAATCTGCTCCTGAAACTCTCGCGTTCCACAGGCACTCGAATGTAGATAAGCGTGGCCAATGTTCAATTGTCTCAAACGGCCAACCATTGGGTTCTCTCGTGTCAATTCCTAGCCCACCTACTGCAAGAATACGTCAGATTAATTTAAATCCTGCTCGCGTGCATTGCTTATTTCGACACCTATTTATTCTGACTCAAATAATGGAAAAGCGTAGATTGGAGAAAAGAAGAGATGCTCAAAGACGCGATAAAAGATTACGAGTTCAAAAAAGAAATGTCGGCAGACGAGCTTGTCAACCAGATGGAGGAAGCCTGGGGCTTCACCGCAGGAAAACTTGCTGTTGCAGTGAAGATTATGGAACGCATGATTCAAACGAAGAACTGCAAAAAGTTTCTTTCTTTCACTGGAAACCTCGTTGCAACCGGCACTCGAGGCGTTTTCAGGGAGCTTGTGAAGAGGAAAATGGTCGACATTGTTATAACTACTTGCGGAAGCCTAGACCATGACATGGCGAGGTGCTGGAAAAACTACTACAAGGGCTCGTTCATCATGAACGACGCTAAATTGCATGAACAAGGCATAAACCGCCTTGGCAACGTGCTGGTTCCAAACGACAGCTACGGCACAATAATAGAAGAGAAAATGCAGGCAATGCTGCAAGACTTGTGGAGAGAGGGAATAAGGGAAGTATCAGCCAGTCAACTTTGCCGGGAGATAGGTTTACGATGCTGCAACGAAAGCTCGATTCTATACTGGGCAGCCCGAAACGATATCCCAGTGTATGTACCAGGCATCACCGACGGGGCAGTAGGTTATCAGACGTGGTTTTTCAGCCAAGACCACGACTTCAAGCTCAACTTGCTCAAGGATGAAGGAGAACTAAGCGATTTGATGTTTACAACTAAGAAAACAGGCGCCCTCATAATCGGAGGCGGAATATCGAAACACCACACCATATGGTGGAACCAATTCAAAGACGGCTTAGACTACGTAGTGTACATTAGCACTGCAGACGAGTGGGACGGCAGCCTTTCAGGCGCAAGACCACGCGAAGCAGTTTCATGGGGCAAAATTAGCGAAAAAGCTAAGAGGGTTATGGTTGAAGGTGACGCTTCGCTGATACTGCCATTGATGACAAGCGCACTACTGGATCGGCTCGGAAAGACTTAGGACACGTTTTTGAAGAGCCAAGACATGTCTGGCGCTTTGCGCTTGATTTTCACTCTTTCGTTGAGCGCGTGCGTTATTAGAGGCAGAGCAATCGTGGCATCGCAATAGCAAACCGCCCGTTTACCACTTTCACTGTTTATCTTTCCCCAGCTTATCGCCTCTTCCAGTGTACAGCCGCTTAAGCCACCCCATTGGGGCGAGTCAGTTGTAATTTGTATGGCGTATTTGTGCGGGTAATAGTATTCTTGGAGGCCGTCGCGCAAGTGACCGTTTCTGCCTGGAACGCCTTGATCATTTGTCTTGGGCGATACTGATATTGCTATTAGTTGCGTAAGGTCCTTGGGGACACCGCCGCCGATGTAGACTACACCGATATCCTTTGTTTTCTCGCCGATGCTTACGAACTGTTCAAACTCTTTCACAGAATCCAGCATTACAGTGCGTCCGCGGTTCTTTGCAAGTAAGAAGGTTTCTCCATAAGCGCTATCGGTCATGGCTGGGCTGAAGATTGGAACTCCGTTTGCTGCGGCAACTGCCGTTATGCTGGGGATATTCTTCTTGCCGAGGTATTTTCCCAGCAGGTGGAGAAATTCGGTTGAAGAGTAGGGAAAATCGGATTTGAGAGTCATGACAAAGTCTGTGACGAGATCTTCCATTTGCCGGTAGTCGGTTTCCTTTCCGAAGACGTCGTAGTACCTGTTCACGTCTGCTTTCAAGAGAGCCTCATCGTCAACCATGTGGCTACCCTGCCAGTAGCCAAGTCCCATAGCATCAACAATGTCTTCTGAAACATTGGCACCCGTGCTTACGAGAACATCGATGAAGCGGTTTTCCATAAGCCAGTTGACTATTGTCCATTGCCCAGCAGTACTTAATGAGCCTGCTATGCCCATAACAATTGTGAGGTCTTTTTCTTCAATCATATTTTCCCAGACATCAACTGCTTCACCGAGTTTTCTGCCCTGGTAAGCCGTTCTACCCATTTCAGACAGAAGTTGTGAGACGCTCTTCTCTTTGACTTTAATGGGTTCGAGTTTCTTGTTGAAGTATTTGCTCATTAGTTTGCACCTCGTTGTAAGTTAATTGACTTGTATTTGAAATTTACCTTCTCATACTGATTGGGTACAATAGAAAACTGTTGAAAAGAGGACTACTGATTTGGAAAATGAGGATTTTAGGAGAATTCTATATTGGGTAGGCTCCGCATATCTTGCAGAACTGTATTTTTGTTTTTGTGTAGCTCTTGCAGTATGGACATTGTATTCCTCCGTTGTCAGGATAGACTTCTGAGGGTTTTCCGAATATCTTCCTGAAGTGCTCGTAGTAGAGTAGCTGTTCTTTGTCCTGGATTTTCACATCGTCTTTTTCTACGATCGCTTTCTTTTGCTCTTCAAAGTCTTCATCCGAGAGCATGTCATTGAAGAATGTTCGGAGGATTTCAGTTCCTGTTCCCTGTTCAAGAGGAGCTTTTGGACGCCAGATGATGTCTTTGGGTATGACATCCTCGTATGCCTTGCGAAGTATCCATTTGCCGTATTTTACGCCTTCGCGCATGTTTATTTTGAGTTTGATTGGGAGTTTCTTAGCCCAGTCCATGAAAAGTTGATCCATATAGGGTGCTTTGATGCTCATACCCATAGATTGAGCCATAGGGATTGAAGAGAAACCCATTTCGGCCCACATTTCTTTTTGTTTTTGCTGGAACTCAGTCTCGGAAAGGTGGAATTGCCAAGGGTATCCGAAAAGCTCGTCAAGGGCGTCGCCTGTGAAGACACTTTTTAAGCCTTTTTTCTTCAGCAGGGTTAGGCCTATGTACACAGGCATGCTGTTTCTAATTTCCATGGGGTCAAACTTTTTTAGCGCCCCAACCACTTTGGGAGCGAAATTTAGGACGTCATCACGGTCGAAGACATGTGTTTCCTGATTCAGTTTCAGGAAAGCGACCATTTTTTCGACGTATTCTGCGTCTTTCGGGTTTCCATGTTTGAAAGCCATGGTTAGGCATGGAAGGTTTGGGTTGTGCTTCACTGCTTCATAAGCTATGATTTGCGTGTCGGTTCCTGCTGAGAAGAGCATGGCGTCAGCCATGTTTTTCTGCACGACCTTGTGTACTAAGATTCTGGTTTCTGGCAAGAGGTTGATGTATTCTTTTTCATCCAGTACCATTACGTTTCCCCTGCAACAACCAAGTTTGTTGCCTATCGCGTATATAAATTTATCCGTATGCTTACAAAATCATTAAAATAGTAAACATATGTGCTGAAATTAAATCCAAAATTGGACACACAAACCGTTAGGATCCCATTGATGCGCTTTTGGTTTAATTAGGTACATTTAAAAGTTTTAGCATTTCGTTCATATCAAGAGTTTGATGTCGGTGACTGTGCCAGAATCTTCAAACCCAGAAGCGTACGTTTTGCGGATAAGCATAGTTCACATGAAAATCCGCGATACACTAGACGAAAACCTAAAGGCGGCGAAGGCGGGAATTCTCAAAGCTGCAGCACAGAAGCCAGCATTTATCGCCCTCCCAGAGTATTTCTCCGTGCCGGGTTGCATGCAGAACTTCACGGACGCAGAAAAAATCTTCCAAGAAACCTGCAAAGACACTTTGGAATTCCTGACGGAAGTCTCCAGAGAAATTCCAGGAATATACCTCCTCGGCGGAACAGTTCTGGAAAAGGAGGAGGAAAAACTCTACAACACAAGTACTCTATGGAAAAACGGTGTGCTAATAGGAAAGTATCGGAAAAAAAATCCTATTGCAGCCGAAATAAAAGCGGGAGTGGCAAGAGGCATTCAGGCTGTTGTCATAGAAACGGAGCACTGTAAAGTTGGTTTGATTGTCTGTGCAGACATGTTTGACCCGAATCTAGTAAAGCAAGTTGTCAGTTTAGGAGCTGAAGTGATTTCTCTTCCTGTAGCGGCGATGGGAACACACCCCAGCGTTAAGGGACATCCTTTGACGGAGAAGGTAGCGACTGACAATGGGGTGTTCGTGATCAAAGTTGGGAACGTCTGTTCCAGCACCAAGGGAGGAAGAAGTGCGGTGATCGCGCCCTGGGGCATACTCGAAGAGGTATCTGACGCGGAGGAAGATTTGATTATAACGGTTGACTTGGACATGACGAGACTTGATGAATACAGAAAGACTATCAGTAAACCTTGGCCCAGTCATCCACGATCTGGCTCATCTCATTGAATTCATATGTTTTTAGCCAAGCTCGAAAATCTGTGTTTTTCACTGCAAAGCGACAAATCTGCTTCGCATTCTCGGAATCGTGAACCAAAAATAGAACGCCCTTGAGGTTTTGCTTGGAAACATAAGCCACAGTCTTCAACAAGGCATCCAGCTTTTCATTGGTTGGCATTTCTGCGCTTAATTCTAGAACAACAGGTTTCTTCAAGATGCGTGTGAAGTCTCTCGCTAGGAGGTCCACCCAATAGTTTGTTGTATAGTCTCTTGCAGAAAGGGGCACATGGAAATAGTCCACCAGTTCCGCTATCTTTTCAAAGTCTATTCCGAAGCGTTCCTTAGCCAGGACAGGGTCGGGGTACATTTCAACCGCAAAGGTTCCCTTAACTAGATCCTTTGACTGTTTTAGGAAACTCGTTATTTCTTGCGCACGCCATCCCGTCCAGTTTAGTCCGCTTTGCCTCCAGAGTTCTACGCATCGGGGACAAACACAGAATTCTTCTTCTGGGAAGTGGTAAAGGTTGAGAGTAACGCCTTCAATGTTTTCTTTGTTCAGTTCTTTGATGTAGTCAAAGATTTTTTTTCGGTAGTCAGGGTTTGTTGGGCAAACAAAATCAAAGGGCGTGTTTACTTTCCGGTTTTTCCTCAGGGCAGGACCGTTTTTTGAAACTGCAACTAAGTTGGGGTTTTCTCGAATGGTTTTTGCGTCACAAAAGCATGTGACATCATTCTGCATTTCTTTCGCTGCTGGAAAAACTGAGCCGTCTACCCACTTTGAATAGTAGACATGCATATCGAAACCCTCGACTTTTTCCGGAGTGTACGTAACTAAGCCCATTTTCATGCTCTTCAACTCATTCGCGCAACAGATATATTCACGCGACTTATTTAGCTGTTGAATCACAATGGAAAAGCACGAGTCGCCTGTTCTTATCGACTACAAAAAATGCCCGCCGTGTTCAGGACTTATTTGTGTAGGGGTTTGTCCCTTGGGTTTGTTTGAGGCTGGAAAAGGTGGTAAACCTGAAATCGTTGACATTGCCTCTTGTACCCGATGCGGCGTCTGTGCGAACTTGTGCCAGAAAAAAGCCATAACAATAAGAGAAAGATGACCAATCCCTATACGGATAATGGTGATTGCATGAAACAGTTTGATCTGGAAGCTCCTGGAGTAAAATTGATTCTGGAAAAAAATGTGCTTGCAGTGCTTTCCGATTCTCCGCTAAACACTATCAGTTCCGCCTTTCACAATGGCGGTGGAATAAAGAAGACAAATGCAATACTCAACGTTGAAGTCTTGAAATCGTACAGTGATCGAACCCTCCACGATGACCCCGAAGCCTACATAATGGAATCCTCAAAAGTTATTGGACTCAACGAAAGCTTCATAGGCATGGTTACTGCAGCTGCAGTCGAAAACTTTTCAATGGTCTCGAAAAGAGAAGAGGACCTCGGCGTCAACGTTATTGCCACCGCAGCAGATAACGAAGGTCACACCTGCAATCATGCTGAGTCAGCGGGAGAAAAAATCGAAGTTAAGGTTATTGAGGGAACAATAAACATCATTGCCGTGGTAGACGGGAATCCGACTGAAAGTTGTCTTGCAGGATTAATAATCACCATAACCGAGGCTAAAATGGCCGCGCTAAGGGAGCTTGACATCAGAAGTCGATACTCCGGCGATCAAGCAACTGGAACAATTACGGACTCTGTGGTTGTGGCTGAAACAAACCGGGGAACTCCGCTAGTTTATGGAGGTCCAGCCTCAAAGCTTGGACAATTGGTCGGGTACTGCACTAGAGAAGCAGTGAAAGAAGCAGTAATGAAAGCAAGTGAATGTATGCCGGGCAGATCCCTGATTTCAAGGCTAAGAGAACGAAATTTATCAATTGAAAAATTAGCCTCCGAATTGTCGAAAAGTGAAACCCTGAACCTCGACAAAGAAACTTTAGAATACTACATAGAAAGAACCTTGAGAACCAAACCGGAAGCTGCATGGATTTTAATGGCGGCTGCAAAAATGGATGAGGACGTAAAAAACAATCTTATCCCGCTCGAGTTCGGCAGAATTGAAGCAGCAAGTAGAAAGTTCGGAGAATTCGTGTTGTACAGCAAGATGCAAAGTAGTGCCAAATCCGACGTTTCGGAGAATGACGAAGTTAGTTTGTCTCCATTCCTGAAGCAGGTTCTAGTAAATATGGCAAAAGAAGCTCGGAATGAGTCTAAAACTGAAAACCTTAAATAACATGCAAAATTTATTCCGTTAACAAAACAATGGAAAATGGTGTAAAATTTGAAATTCGGTGTTTTTCTATATCAACCAGAACCCGTTGAGGGAGTTGATTACAATTTCTACCGCATCAAACCAGAATCTGGAACTGTTGGGACGCCAAACCCGAAAATGTACACTAACATCGCATGCTTTGGCGATAATGCCCTAGCTGCGAAGCGCCCAGAATGGATTTCAACTAGCGCGAACGGCCCAGCTTTCCGCACTAACAAGAAATTCAATCTTCGCTGGGATGTGCTGTGTATGACGAACCCGGAAGTCCGAGAGTACAATTTGAAGCTAATTGAAGACTGCGCTAGAGTTACCCCAGGCATAAGCATAAGCAGTCAGCACTTCGCTGAACATGCCTTCTGCACATGCCCCCGCTGTGTTGAACTGTGGCGAAATAGTGGATTAAACTGGGTTGATTGGAGAGCCAAGACCGTAACTGAATTCCTGGCAGAAGTCCGAGAGCGTGTCGTTAATAAGCCACTGTTCGTAAACTGCCTACCGGACCCATTGCTTGGCAAAGAGCGCTTTGGCTACGACTTTGATGCCATGGCAGAATACACGGACTACTTTGTCATTCCGATGTTCTCAAAAGCTTATCCCACGCCTTGGTACTGGGAAACCATAGCCAGAGGGTACAAAAGTTTCCTGAAAAAGCCAATGTTCGTTAACTTTTACGTCCGAGGACCAGGAGAAACATGGGAAACCGTTGCGACGACTAAACAGATACTCACGGTTGCCACTCGCGCCGCAAGAACAGGGGTTGACGGAATAATCTTCCTCGCTGAGAAAGCACAGTGGATACAGGAATTCCAGAAGAACGCAGTTGCAGACAAAGAAACCCGTGAATTTCTCAAAGACCACGGCGGCGACGAAGTTCTAGAGCTTGTCAATCGATGGGAATCGCTGTTCTAGGCGAATCCTCTATTTCTTTCTTTTTTGAAAAGACGCCAACTATTCTTTTCTTGCTTAAGGTTCTTGGTTCTTTACCTTAAGGTAGTGGATTTCCCTATTTTTCATTAAGAACGCGACGAACGATAGAACTGAAACTATCACAGTCAACGAAATAGTAATTGAAGTAAAGTTAATCCCTATTGGCGAGAGACCTAAGATTAAGCCCACAAGTCCTGCGATGCCAAAACTCAAAGCAACGGACAACACGACTTCTTCTACTAATTCGAGTTTGTTTTTCTTTGAGAACAGAACGGTGACAAGACAGTAACCGGGCAAAATTGCGATGAATAAGAAACTAAACACGTAGCGTACAATGAAAAACGAAGAGTCGCTTGGAACAAAATATGCAATCAGCATAGTCAAAACTGTAAATAGAATGATAACGCCGAACCAGAGAAGAGGTTTCACTGTTTGTCCTTCATAAAGATTCAATATTGAGATTTAAGAAAAATAAAGAAAGGAGGTTTTAGAGGAAGTTTTTGAAGATTGGATGTGTCTCGTCGAGCGGTCTAATATCTAGGTCAGCCATCGCAGATGCAATGTAAGTATCGACTATGGCTACTGCGGGGAAGACCCATTCAGCTTGCTCAGCGGGTCCGAACATAAGCCAGTTTGCACCTACTGTCTGCATAATCGCGTTTGTGGCAGTAACAGGACCTTTCCTATACTCTTTCGCTACGTTTGCCTTAACCCAGCCCATCGTTGTAACGACGTTTCCAGTTCCGAGTCCCGTTGGATGACCAAACCTCTCTTTTATCAGAGGAATAGCTCTGACCGCTGTGCCCATATCTGGCGCAAATGCCGGAATGGCAGTGTCAATTAATGGTTTGGTAATTCCTGCTTTGTCGGCTAGAGCCAATGCTTCCTGCAGAATTGCAAATTTGCCTTCTAAGCTGTTGTCTCTCGGGTTGTCGGCAAGAACTATGGACATTTTAATTCCGCTATCTTTCAGTTTTGCCAGCTCAATATCTGTGACGCCTTTGTAGACCGAGTTGTACAAGCATCTGTCCTGCAGACCCATGTCCTTTGCAAGAGCTGAAGCAGCCATTCGGACTTTGGGACTCATCGCGTCCAGCATTAGTGGAGCGTCGCTGTGCTTAGCACAGAAATCGATGTATTTTCCAAAAGCCTCTTCGGTGGTTCCGACAATGTCGAAACCGAATGGAACACCACTAATGTCGCTCTGAATCTGCATTCGGTTAATTATGTCTTCAGCTTGCTGTGCATCAAAAATGCCTTTGTTGGCATCTTGCACCATTTTCTGACCGAGCCAAAAGATAGAGCCGATAAGAAATGTAGGCAATTCTCCAGGCTGACCGCCAACTTTTACTTTTCCCACATCATAGATGTTTTGTTTCGTGTTGAACTTATTCATCTTGCCTCATCTGAACGAGTTTATTTTTTCTTTCCGGCCATTGCTTTCTTGGCGATTTCAACGCCTTCTTCCTTGTTTTTGCCGAAAAGTGCCCCCATTGCAGTTGCATCTTCCTTCTTGATTGCAGCGCCGCCCATGATAAGCATAACTTTGTCTTTGAGTCCAGCTGCTTTTAGTGCTTCATCTAGTTTTGCCAAATTGTTCTTTGCCGGTACTGTGTTTACGGAGAGTGCGATTATGTCAGCGTTTGTTTCTTTTGCTTTGTCAATGAAGACTTGTGGAGCAACACTTTTGCCGACGTCAATAGTCTTGAATCCCGCTCTTTTTAGTGATCTGCGGACTGCTTCTTTTGCTGTGTCGTGCATGTCTGGTTCGATGTTTCCGATGACAACTGTGCCGATTGGGTTTTCTGGTTCAGGAGGTTCTTTTTCCATCATAGATTTAAGCCATGACATTTAAACACCACTTTTCCTTGGTTTTTTATACCCTCGCTTTTTATACTCGAATAATGTATTTAAACTTTGACTCTGAAACGTCCCCATCCATTCAATAACAAAAATGATGATTCGGGAAGACGAGAAATGTCCAAAACGTCGCGTCACTACCTTTTACTGTTTCTGATTTTTGCATTCTCATTTAGCTATCGCATGCTTCTCATGCACTGGGAAACATACCCGCCCGGAGCAGACATCGGTCTTCACGAAAGTGTAATCTACTCGATAATTGGGTCAGGAAATACGAATTTTGCATATAATAACTACCAGATGGGAGGAGGGTTGTCTCTAACCTTCCCAGGATTTCACATATTCGTTTCATACGTGATGATGATGACGGGTATGCCTGACTACTTGGCACTCTCAACAGTTGTTTCATTCTTCTCTTCGTTTATCGTCCTGTGCGCATACCTAATTGCACGAGTCTTTCAAGGAGAAGCAGCTGCATTAACGGTGGCTTTCCTAGCAGCGATTTCACGCTTTGATATAGAAATGCTGCTTTGGGGCGGTTTCCCCAACGTGGTAACGCTCATGCTTATGCCCTTAGCGTTCTATCTGTTTATGCAAAGAGAAAGATTCTCCCTAGCTGCCTTTTCTTGTAGCAACCACAATATTGTCAGGATCAATCTTTCTGACCCACTCTATTAGCGCAGTTCTCTTCGTTTTGATAACAATTCTCACCGCAGCGTTAGCGACTATTTTTTCGAGACAAGTCGGCGTTTCAAGAACACATGCTCTATCCTGGGTTTTGCCTCTTTTTCTGGGGGCCCTCATTGTTTTGCCATTCTTGACAGAGGCTGCTGGAGCATATCTGACTAATGCCAGTCAGCTTAAAGTTGTCATGAGCGACATTCAAGATGCGCTTCTCTCAACGAGAATTCTGCCTCTAGAGTACGTATTGCCTAGTTTCATCTGTATTCCCCTGTTCTTTCTTTTCTCAAGAGAATACAAAAAGCGGTTTTTCACAGTGCCTTCTTTGCTTCTTGCAGTCTGGGTAGCAGTACCGCTTCTTCTCACCCAAGGATACATTGTGGGATTCTACACAGATTACAACAGATTTCTGTATTACGTTATTCTCCCAGCCGTGATTCTAATCGCTATGGCAATCGATCACGGTTCCAGCTTTTTTGCTGAAATGGTAGACATCTATTTGTCCGTGAAAAAGCGAGTAACTACTGCAATAAGCAGCAGCGAATACACTTGTTGGTTAATGCCTTCTCGGTCACGCAAAACCCTCTATGCATGTTTCTCTTTGGTTCTACTTATCTTAGCATTCTTCGCTGTGCCCATCTTCTTGACCCCCGTTCAAGGGGTAACTATCCAGAGCTTTTACCAAACTATGAATAGTCCAGAGTATGAAGCCATTGAATGGGCGCGAAAGAACACCGCAACTGATTCGATTTTTGTTTCCGACGCGCTTTACGGGTGGTGGTTCTCAGGCTTCGCACAGCGGTCCGTAATAAGCGCCGTTGACCCCCAGTATCTAGCGCTTGCACGCGAGGTTGGACCCGCAGAGTTTGCCAAGAATTTGCTCGACACAGACTATGTTATAGATAACGGATTGATTCAAGTCCGAGAAGACGGGGGATATATTGGAAGACATAACCCTATGTTTTTGACCAAGCTTAACTGGACTTATTTTCCTTACGCTTTCCTAAATTTCAACAACGCTGAAACACAAATAACATATCAAGTAAACGGGAATCCTCAGTCTATATGTTTAGATCAGGTTCCAGTGCGCGAGATGTGGATTGAAAACGACAGCAAACAAGCGACCATTGTTGTAAAAAAGGGAAATGATTTCGTCAATTATACTCAGCTAGTGTCAATTTACCAAGGACTTAATTTTGTAAACATGTCAATTTCGTTGGAAAGTCAATTAGACTATGTTAGCCTAAATCGGATCGATTTCACGATACACAGCAAAGGCAGAGTTGTCGGCGAGATAGAATGCAAGACTGTTGGTTTGTTGGATGAAGGCGTGAAGGCATTTAGCCAGTTGATTTTCGATAAGAGACTGCCTAATAGAGTTGACTGGGATAACGAAGAAAGCCCTGGCATAATAGAACTAGAGTACTACTTGGAAAAATCATCTAAGTCAGAAATCCAGATTTCAGTAGGAACCTACTCGGTTACAGATGATTTGAAGTATTACCTAGACAAAGAGATAACAGAGGAATACTTCAGAGAAATAATCAAGAGTAATTTAGATTCGCCTAGAAAGGGTGGAAACCTCACTATTGCAGCCTTTGACTACAGAAGCGCTATGAAAAACAACTCAGTCACCTATGTTGCGCTTCGCGATTTCGATTTAATCCCCAAGTTTGTCAAGGATCCGGTTTTTGGTTTGGTCTTTATTAATGATTATGTTGCAATATTTGCTGTGAAAGAAGCTCGACTAAGTGGTGCAGAATAGTCGTGTTGCAATTGCCTCCTTTGAAGGAGAAAACTGTTGAGATTGCGTTTGCAGCTGTTTTTTCAGCGGTGATTATGGTTGTTTTCTACGCGCTTATTTCGATGAATGGGTTGGTTTTGGGTAATGATCCGGCTGTTCATTTGGAGAAGGCGCAGATTTTCTTGCAAACGGGCAAAATACCGTTGGAGAACTTGGGTTGGACTCCGCCTCTCTTCCAGCTTTTGCTGGCTGCCTTGATTTCTTTGACGGGAGCTAGTAGTCTTGAGCAGTTGATTTTTTTGGAAAAAACGTTGGCCGTACTCGTTGATTGGTTGTTGTTCTTCTCTGTCTACTTGATTGGTACCAAGTTCTTCGGTAAGAAAGTCGGCGGGATTGCTGCGGTGCTGTTGCTCTTTTGTTTTCCAATGTTCGAGATGAACCTATGGGGGGGTTACACCAGTGTGCTCGGGTTAGCGTTTATGTTTTTGTTGTTCCTGTATTTACCCTTAGCAGTCAAGGATTTCGGACACGTTGTAGTTGCTTTTTTGGTAGCGTTTTCTCTGGTTTTGTCCCATCAACTCGCCATGTTTCTGACGGTGCTGATATTGCCCCCTATCCTTCTGTACATGCTAATGAAGTTCAGAGGTAGGCAGCTTAAGGCTTTAATCGCGGTGGTGCTGGGCGGAGGAATCGCTTTTTTCCTCTACTATTTTCAGGCAATGATACCTTACCTGGGCGTTCTCATTGAGCATGTTTTCTTCATGCAGAAAACGACACTCTACCAGATTCCGGCGACAACGCTAAATGCTTTCATGGTAAATTTCGGTTTCGTGTTCATAACTTCTATATTCGGCATCTTCATCGCGTTCTTCAACTTGAGGGCAAGAAAAGAGCCTCTGCTGTTTATCATCCTGCTAGTGAGTTTTGTTGTTCCTTTAGTTTTGGCGGAGTCTCATTTGTTTGGGTTATATTTGCCTTTTCACTGGTTTGTTTACTACCTCATGCCGGGAATGGTGATTCTCGCAGCTGTTTCCTTGGATTTTGCCTTTAACAAGTTCTCAGAGTTCTATCTTAGAAACAGGAAGAAGTGGAGTAAGCTTCGGTTGAGGGCAGTAACCATCTTCTTAATCACAATGGTCTCTCTGCTGTTTCTGGTTCGCTTTGGAACTGTCTACGGCAAGATAATGGAAGCTAGCGTGTACTATTCAACATCTGACCTGAAAGCGTACGATGCGGGAATCTGGCTCAAAACCAATTTTCCCGGTGAAGCAACTGTTGTGGTGACAGAGGTTCCTGGGTTTTGGTTTAGGTTGTTTTCGGGCAAAACTGTGATCGCTGCCACTGATCCAGTTGTGGAAAGAAACAAGATTGCAGAGTCAGTTCTAGACTTGTCCTACGAGCTGGATCACTCTGTAACAATGATCAGGGCTTACGAGTCAAAAGGTGACATTTCTGACGAAAACTATGTTTCAATTAATGATGTCTGGAATAGAGTTTCCTATTCGGCTGCGGACGGAGACTTCATATCCTACAGTCAGAACGGTGTCGAAAAAGATAGGATGGCCTTGGCTACTTTTGACAGAGAGATAGTTTTTGACGATGGGAGCATGCCTAAGAAGGTTACGATAAGCTACTCTAACGTAGATGTAACCGTGACTAAAACCATGGTTATGCAGAATGATAGTTACCCAATAAGCGTTACTTGGACGTTATCTCCTAATGCAAGCGAGATTAGGAATGTCGTCTTGAACATAACCACCTTCTTCGATCTCCACTTCTCCTTCAATAGCGCATATGTTCCAGGTGTACTGGATTGGGAGAACCCTTGGGACAGACCTTCTGACTCTCAAGGAACCGATTGGGCAGTCGTCAGTTTCACGCCATCAACCTTAACAGACAACTATTTAGGATTCTACGATGAAGAGGAGGAAGTCGCTCTTGCAGTAAAGTTCGGAGAACTTCCGGATTGGGGTAATGTGGGTGCCTTAGGTAGCAGGCAGATTGACGCGATGAGGTTCCGATACAACTTTGACGTCATCAGTGTTGGCCAAGCTGCATCCTTCGGATACAAGATACTCACCTTTTCCAAGAGCAGCTATCCTGGGATGCAACAGTTAAGTGATCTAAAAAGCCTGCTTGACGTCAAATCTGCCACCACATTCATCATTGATAGTAGGAACTACCGAGATTACATCGAAGAAAACGACATAAAATTCATCGTTTATGACAAGAACCAACTTGACACTAAAATAATCAACTGTAGATTATTAGAACTTGTTTACTCGAACGATAGATACGTCATCTTCAAAATAAAAGGCGACTAACAGCTTGAAAACCGTTTAGACCAAGATTGCCTTCTCATTACTTGAAGCCTCAAGCTTAACGCTTACTCTTTAAGAAGAAGTAGAAAAGGGATGTTGTTGCTGGTTTATTCTTCTCGGAGAACTTTGGGTATGTATGCGCATGCTGGGTCGGATTCGAACAGGTCGCCAGTGTAGTACTCAGCTCGTGTTCTGCAACCGCCGCAAATTTCGCGGTACTCGCATACACCACATTTGCCCTTAATATTGCTCTTGTCTCGGAGCTTAAGATGCAAGTCGCTGTGCTGCAGTTCATCCCAGACCGTGGTTAGCTTTTTGTCTTTCAAGTTTCCTAGTCTGTAGCCTTCATGGAAACCACATGACCTATAATCACCGTTCTCTGTTACGCTCACATAGTTTCCGCCGATTGTGCATCTGCCTAGGAAGCCATTTTGGAACCAATCCCAAAAGTCTACTGGGTTTCTTTGGCGCACGATTCGGGCGTAAAATGGCGCGTAAACGTTGATTTTGACTTTTCCTGACAGCTTCACTTGGAGGTCGTAAATCTCGTTGAATGCCGCTTCATACTCTTCCGGTGTAGGCGCCAAATCAGGCATGTTAGAGCCAGCGCGTCCCACAGGGACCAGGTTATGGTAGACAACCATTCTTGCTTTGTATTCTTCGCCTAATGCGGCTGGGTGAGCCATGTCCTTGATGTTGTACTTGGTCATGGTCGTGACTATGCAGTCCAAGAGACCGTTCTCAGATAGTTTCTTCATGGCGTAAAGAGCTTTGTCGTAGCTTCCTTTGCGTCTGATTATGTCGTTTGAGTTTCTGTCACCATCCACGCTCACAGCAGTGTGCACTTCGTACTTTGCAAGCTTGTCAAGACGTTCTTGATCGAAGGCGAACCCGCTTGTAATGAGGCTTACTTCCATGCCGTATGTTTCCTTGGCATATTTTATTACGTCAAAAATGTCTTGTCGCACTAGAGGTTCTCCACCGCTTATTCCGAACCATGGAGAGCCGAAGTCGTGGATTTCATCAACCATTTTGTAGGCTGTTTTGGTGTCTATTTCGGTGTCTTTGGCGTATTCAGGAGTGTAACTGCAGTATAGGCAACTGCCCACACATCTTCTGGTGCACCGCCAAGTCACCATGTATAATGGTGCCTTTTTCGAAGCCATCAATTTCACAAGCAAAGCTAGATAAAACTTCGCGATATAAAACTTGCTCCTATCAACCGAGTTTTCAAGTATCTGCGAAGGGGGACAGTGTAGGCTGCCAAACCTTGTGGGTGTTTCCAAGCAGGTGCCGTCAGCTTTGTTCTAACTGAAGCAGGAAGACGTGTCAGTTTTACATTCGTTCTGGGGCGACTATCCCGATTAGATTGAGTGCATTATACAGTACTGTGCGGATTGAATCAGTCAGGGCTATTCTGGCGTCGCTGAGTTCTTTCGGTTCGGCCCTAATGACTGGCAAGGCGTTATAGAAAGTGTTAAACTTGTCAGCGAGTGCATTGGCGTAGTCAGCAATTAGGTTGGGTTTTAGGTATTCCGTGGAATCTATGAATGTATCGGGGAAACTGGCTAGAGATAATACGAGTTCGCGTTCCAGTTTTTCCGTTAGGAGTTCAAAGCCTGGATTGCCGGCTTTTCTTGCTGCTTTGCGGAGGATGCTGCAGGCCCTTGCGTGGGTATATTGAACGTAGGGCGCGCTGTTGGTTTCGAAGTTTAGCACTCTGTCCCAGGTGAAAACTACAGGTTTTGAAGAGTCAACATCGACCAGGGCGTATCGTACAGCGCCAATGCCGACGAAGTTTGCGATTTGGCGTTTTTCGTCTTCGGTTAGTTGTGGTGAGCGTTTCGAAACCTCTTCGTAAGCTCGTTGAACTGCTTCGTCTAAGACTTCGTCGAATGTGATGTAGTGTCCCCGGCGGCTGCTCATCTTGTAACCCGGTAGCGTGACTAGGTTGTATGCGAAGTGAACGAAGTTGTCTGCGTATTTGTCGTAGCCTAAGGCGTAGAGAGCTATTTTCAACTGTAATTGTGCCAACGACTGTTCCATTCCGATGACGTTTATGACTTTTTCTGCTTTTGAGAACTTCCATAAGGAATACGCAACGTCTCGAGTAGTGTAGAGTGTTGTGCCATCAGCCCGCCCCAGTGTTAAGGGGGGAATTTCGTGGTCTTCTTTTAAGCCCAGTTTGCTTTTCAGGTTTAAGGTGTGGGCTACTTTTTCAGCGTCAAACTCGAGGACGCCGCCTTCGCTGTGAACATATGGTGAGGTTTTTAGTCTTTGAAGAACCTCGCTGACTTGACCGCTCCAAACAAAATCGCTTTCCCAGTCCCATGAATCGTAGGATATTTCCACTCGCTCTTGCGTTTTCCTGAAGCCTTGGAGACATAACTCGCTGACTTCGCGGATAACACTCTTGGCCTTTGGTTCTCCGTTTTCGTAGGCGCGGTTCAGCCGGTTGATTTCTTCCTCTGGATCTTTGTCGGCGGTGATTTTTTCAAGGAGTTTTTCGAAGAGCTCGGGGAATTTCTCCTTGAGCTCTGCTGCGATGGACATCCACTCATCAATGTCTTTGGTGATCTTGGCTATCTCGTCAGGTGATGAAGTGGTTTTGGCGAGGTTGAGTGCTTTTCTTAGGCGTTGAAGCTCCACTATGCAGCTGGTTACCGTGTAAATTTTGCCAACAAAACTGTCGCTCTTTTCATCGGGCTTGGGTTTTCCAAGCTTGATGTAGCCGTAGGCGATGACTGAGGATTGACGTCCTACGTCGTCAATGTAGTAGTGCCGAGAAACGGTATGACCTCTCTGCATCAAAATTCGAGCTATTGCATCACCAAGCATTGGGTTTCTTGCTTGTCCTATGTGGATAGGGTGCAAGGGGTTAACGCTGGTGTGTTCAACGATTATTTTCAGGGGTTGTTTGATCTTGATGAAACCGTAAGATGAACGCAGTTTCATAATCGACTCAACGGTCAGCAAAGAAAATTTGGGAAAATTCACGTGAAAATTCAGGTATCCGCCTGCAACGGTGCAGGATTCTATTAGGCGGAATTTTTTTTTGTTAATGGACTTGACCAGGTGTGCTGCTAAATCGGCTGGTTTCTGGTTTAGTTTTTTAGCAAGTTCAAAGCACAGGGAAGAGGAGAGTTGTCCAAACTCGAGGTTTGGAGGCTTAGACAAGGGTAGTGCCTCAATTCGGATTTCAGGAATGGTTTTCTTTAACGCTTCCGCTAGGATGAGCTGGCATTCGTTGCGGAACTGAGCGAATGGGTTTTCCGAGGTCATTGAGGGTATCTCCGTTCAGGTATTTTTGGGAGAGCGCTAAACCTTTAAGGGTAGGTTGTATTTTAATGTGAAAAACGTCGCTTATCTACATATGGATGCAGCAGACAATGAGAACAAAAATAATTTTTTCAGAAAAAAGTTTACGTTATGGTGCATGGCACATCGAAGGACCGACAAGAGTGAAGATAGCCGTCGAAACGCTGAAAGGGAAAGGATACGATTTTACTGAACCTACCCCTGCTTGTGAAGATGATTTGCTCAGTGTGCACGATCCAGATTACATTTGGAACCTCAAAAAAGGTTTGGTGGAAGACCCGGATACTCCGGCTTACGATAATATTTACGAGTACGCTCGGCTTTCGGTGGGAGGGGCATTGCTTGCTGCAAAAATCAACGGTTTTTCGCTGATGAGACCCCCCGGTCACCATGCTGGAAGGAACGGCGCAGCTTTGGGAGTACATACGCGTGGATTCTGCTACTTGAACAATATTGCGATAGCCGTGAGAATTCTAAACAAGAAAGCATTGATTCTGGATGTCGATGGTCACCATGGAAACGGAACACAGGAGATTTTTCAAGGTGACAAGAAGGTAACGTACGTTTCGTTGCATCGGGTTCCGCATTATCCTGGCACGGGTTTGCGCTCAGAAGGCAATTGCCTGAACTTTCCTTTACCCGCTGACTGTGGTGAGCCACTATACCTGAAAACCCTAGATCAAGCGTTGAAAGCGGTTGACGCAAACAAGTTTGAAATTCTAGCTGTTTCAGTTGGTTTTGACACTCACGCGGGGGACTTGGCATCGTTAGGCTTGACAGAAAACAGTTTCAATGAGATAGGAAAGAGAATCGCCTCACTTAGGAAACCTACATTCTTCATAATGGAAGGCGGATACATTGGTGAGGCAAACGGAAAAGATATTGACTGCTTTCTGAAGGGTTATGAAGGAGAATCGTAGATACAGGTAGCCTGCAAAAACTGTTACCCTAAAGATTCTGGTTTGAAGCAGGTTTGAAAAGAGCTATTTTTGTTTTTGAGATTGCGCCTTCTTGTTGAGCGCTTCGAGTTTTTCGGTGACTTTTTGCGATCGTTTCTCAGCGTCGGCCAGAAGTGGTTTCCAGTCTTTGTTTTTGATTGTGTTGGTTAAGCGTTCAGTTTCTATCGGAAGCCTTTCCAGTGCCCCTGAGAATCGCTGTTCTGCTTCTTCATCCGTGGTAATCGTTTCCAAGGCTTCTTCAGGGCAGGCTTCGACGCATTTTGGTTCGCCTCCACAGAAATCGCATGTTGTAGCTTTGCCAGTGTCGGGGTGTATTGTAATTCCTCCATGGTCGCACGCTTGGACGCACCAGTCGCAGCCTTTGCATTGTTTTTCCTTGAGCATTATTATGCCAGTATTTTCAGATTGAACCAGAGCTTTTTCCGGACAAGCTTTAACACATTTAGCATCTTCGCAGAATCTGCAAGCGAGTGCGAAATTGAACAACGGCGTCATGCGAACGACGCGAATGCGGGAGCGTATTGGGTTCCAGATTGTTTCGCCTTTCTCCAAAGTGCAGGCATATTCGCAAATTCCGCAGCCAGTACACTTACTTGGGTCAACTGAGACAAATTTTCTGGATTCAAACTTGGAAGGTGACATTTCTGATATTTGAGTTGTTTGGAGTATCTAAATATTTCTGTATTTTCGACTTATTTTCTTTGAGTTACTCTGGAAAATCCGCGTCCAACCATGTTCCTGTGGAAATTCTGAGTCTCGGATTTGGCTTTTCCGTTCTGAGAGAAAATGCCATTGCTAAAGCTTCTGTGTTTGGGAGAGACAGGGTATTCTAAGCAATGAGAAGGAAAAAAGGAGAGGGATTATTCTCTGCTTGATAGGATTATTATGTAGTCTGCGGTGTCTGCACACATGTCTGCAGCATGTTCGATGAATTCGATGAGATCGTCAAAAATCACCATTGCGCCGCAGTTTATTTGTTCGCCGTATTTCACGAACAGTGTTTTGGCTTTAAGGTATTCGGCGTCAAGGTCGTGTTCGATGTCTCCTACTTTCTTAGCTAGTTCTATAGCCTCGATGGGGTTTAAGGACATTTTTTCGATGCTGCTCCGCAGGGTTTGGGCGGTCTCTACAAGTTTTTCAGTCATGAAGACTGTTTTTTTGCATAGTTCCTCGGGGATTTTTGTTTCGCCGAGCATGACTAGACAACGTGCTGCATCTTTGGTGTGGTCTGCTAGAGTATCAAGTCTTTTTACGAGATGCAGCAGGTCTTCGCGGTAATCTGCTACGAGGGCTGCGCCTTTTGAAAGCTCTGTAAATACGTCTGTTCGTAGCTTGTCAACTTCTTCTTCTGCAAGGAAAAGGTTCTGTATGTACCGGTTAGCTTCTGGGATTTTGCCCTCAGAAAAGCTTTTCATAGCTTTGTTGAGCCAGGTTACTGTGTCGAAGGCTTTTGTTATTTGCTCATGGGCAAGTTCAAGCCCTTTTGTTTTGCGACGTTTTTCAAACCATCCGTAGCTTCTCTTTTCCACTGGGTGCATCTCCGTTTGTAACTATTTGGGGAGGTTCACATATAACCCTTATCTTGTTGTTCGAGCAGACGAAACATATGTCAAAGGTTTTTTTGTTGGTTCGGTCTTTCGGTGGCTTCAGTCTGTTGGATTCATGTTCTAAGAACGGTGTTTGCCAGTTCGATCTTGTCTTTTAGACTCTTCATTATTGTGTTTGTGGCTACGGTTTCGATGCCCAAGTTTTCTATCTGATCCTTTTCTTTGGCATCAACCTTGTCTAGAATGAAAGTGTCTAGGAAGTCAGAATAGAGCTTGGCCACGGAAAAAGCGGAGACTTCTAGACCTAGTCCCTTCATCAGTTTGTCCGCGGGGCCTTTGATGGGCTTACCCGAGACTATGGGGCTGATCGCCACTTTTCTTGCTTCAGTACGTTTCAAGGCGTCTCTGACTCCTTTCACAGACAGGATGGTTCCGATGCTTACTATCGGGTTGCTTGGGCAGATTATCACCAATTCAGAATCTAGGATTGATTCCAGGACTCCGGCGGCCGGTTTCGCGCTTTCTGAACCTGCGTATTCGACACCTAGTACTCTGTCTCTTGAACCTCTTTTTACCAGGTATTCTTCGAAGTGGATCGGGCCGACGTCTGTTATGACTCTGGTTTCAAATTTGTCGTTTGTCATGGGGATTATGTTTTCGCGGAGTCCCAAGAGGCAGCTGATGTTTTTGGTGACTTGTGATAGAGTTAAGCCGTTTTTGAGAAGGTTTGTCCTGAAAATGTGCGTGGCAAGGTCTTTGTCGCCTAAATGGAACCATACTTCCTCCATTTTCGTGAGCTCTTCTATGCAATGGAAAGTGTCGTTTTTTATGCCCCATCCTTTTTCTTCGTCAACGATTCCTGCCAGCGTATACATGACGATGTCTATGTCTGGGCTTATGTGCAAACCAAACAGTTCGATGTCGTCGCCTGTGTTCACAACTATGGATAAGTCGTCTTCGCCGATGACTTGCGACAGCCCCGTGAGGAAACGCGCCGCCCCTGTTCCGCCGGCCAAGGCCGTTATCAAATTGGTGACCCCGAAAAAACTGTTTATTGCTTGTTACGGTCTGTGAGCCTCTTTCTCAGAGACCCAGTACTCGTTGGTTGAGCCTTTTGCGTCGGTGATTCGTTCTTTCTTGAAGACAGGCGCCTCTTTTTTGTACCTTTCCACGGCTTCTTCTAGGACGGGGAAAACGTCGGTTCTGATGCGAGCCGGCGACTGAAACGTAAACCATGTCTTCGGTTACATCGAAGTCTCCCAGCAAGTGGTGAATTTGAACGTTAACTATTCCGGGTTTCTTGGATAGGTCGTCGCATATTTTCTCGAGGACTTGGTTTGCTTTTTCCTCGTATGCTTCCAAGGTGAGTTTCTGGACTTTTTCGCCGGTTAGGGTTTCGCCGCGGGCAACGCCGATGAATAGGGCTATTGCCCCAGCTTTTTCGAAGCCATCACTCGTTTTGACGCTGCTAATCACGTCGGAGAGGGCGAATTTTCCTTTTTCGTGGACTCCAGCATTTGTGGTCAAAATTGTCGCTTCCTCAATCTAAGATCTCAATTTAACCTAAGTAATCCGTCTCTAAAGACGTTTCGCATAAAAGACTGCAATTAAGATGGAGTGAAAAGTAGGTTGTGTGCTTTCGAAGCAAGAATCGGGCGTGCTATGCTGTTTGTTCTTGCGTTGGGACCTGTTCTGGTGCGGACAGTAGTTTTGATTTTCTTATGCCTACGTGTCGGAGAGGAGCTACTTTCTTAGCTTCGTTGTATATGTCTGAGGCTATTTTTCCCAAGACCACTTCTTGTACGAAGCTGTCTAGGTTTAGTCCAGAGGATTTCTCTTTAACGGTTCTGTCCATGATTTCGCGAATAATCTTCTCTTGAGATGTTTTGATTCGTGAGAGCGTTAGGGCTGAAACGGAAATTCTGAGTTTATAGCCGTCTTTAGTTGTTAAGTTGAAAAGGCCGTCAACTTTTGTGGTTCTTCGCCTTACCAAGCTTCTGAGATAGTCGCGGCTGTACTCGTGTCCTTTGAACAGTGTTTTGGCTGTTTTGCCGTCGATTTCATTTATCTGGAAGAACATTTTCAAGTACATATGTGAAAAGTCGCCTGTAATGTCGTAGAGAGTCGCTTCGACAACTCTTCCGATGAGCTGCTCTGGTTCTTCTGCTGGAACTGCGCCTAGCTCTACGTTTCCGAAGAAGGGAGGCGCGATTACCATGTGCCAGGCTTTGCCTCGCCATTTGTCACGCATCTGTTTTGATTTTGAAGACAAGTATATCCTCCGAATGCGGCTTGAACATTCTCAGAGATGTATTAAAAGGTTTACCGTTTCTGATTTATCTTCTCGATGTCGCCCATGTATTTTCTTAGTACTTTTGGGATAGATATTGTTCCGTCTGCTTGTTGGTAATTCTCCATTAGGGCAACTATTGTTCTGCCCGTGGCTATGGCTGTCGAGTTCAGTGTGTGGACGAAGCCTTTTGTGGGTGCACCTTCTTTTTCTCTGTACCTTATGTTTAGTCTTCTTGCCTGATAGTCTGTACAGTTGCTGCAAGAAATGATTTCTCGGTAAGCGTTTTGCGCGGGCATCCACGCTTCGATGTCATATTTCTTGGCTGCGACTGTTCCTATGTCGCCTGTGCACACGTTGACTATTCTGTATGGAAGACCGAGTTTTTGGACGATGTCTTCGGCATTGTGCAGTAGTTCTTCGTGGATTTTCCATGAGTCTTCGGGTTTGCAGAATACAAACTGCTCTATCTTGTTGAACTGGTGGGTTCTGAAGATACCGCGTGTGTCCTTGCCGTGGACTCCAGCTTCTTTTCTGAAGCACGGGCTTACCCCTGCAAGTTTTATTGGCAGATCGTCTTCTTTGAGCACTTCGTTCATGAACATTGCGGCCATGGGATGCTCGGAGGTTGCTATTAGGTAAAGGTCTTCGTTTTCGACTTTGTATAGCACGTCTGCGAAGTCTCCGAGGGATGTTACGCCTTCGTATGGTTCACGCCTCATCAAGTATGGGGGTTCAATGGGCACGTAGTCCTTTTTCACCATTTCTTCCATGGCAAAACTCATTAGAGCCATATCCAGAAGGGCTCCTTGCCCTTTCAGATAGAAAAATCGGGCTCCGGCGACTTTTCCAGCTCTTTCCACGTCGATCAGGTTCAAGGCTAAGGCTAAGTCTGTATGGTTCTTTATGGGAAAATCGAATTTTGGCATTTTTCCCCATGTTTTCGTTTGTACATTGTCATTTTCATCTTTTCCGAAGGGTACGGAGTCATGCAGTAGATTGGGTAGACGCATCAAGAATGAGTGTGTGGTCTCTTCTGCTTGAGTTACTTCTTTCTCGACGGCGGTTATTCTGGCGTCGATTGCTCGCGCTTCTCCGAGTTTGCTGCTGGCGTCTTTTCCGGACTTCTTCAGGGTGGCGATGTCCATGGTTATTAGTTTTCGCTCGTGCCGCAGGTCATTGAGTCTTGTAAGGTCTTCACGCCATTTCTTGTCTGTCAAAATTAGTTCTTCGAGCATTCTGACGTGTTTCAGGGTTTCCTCGTTTGGACAGATTGGCCCTTACAAAATCGGGGTTTTCGCGGATAAGTTTGATGTCTAGCATTTTGCTCACGGAGTTGGTTGAGTAGTTTTAGATTTGCCTCATTATATAAACTTGCTACGTGGGGCATACAATTTTTTTTCTTCCTGCAACGGAGGCTAACTGAGAAAGATTTAATTCTGCGCACGCTCGTGATTGGAATAACAGGTTGAAACGGAATGGCTAGGCTTTCAGAGTTAAAACTTGCTATGGGAACCAGCATTCTAATCGCGGGTTTCGTATTTGGCATTTTCATAGTGGCTGTGCTATTCCTCTTGCAGTTTGATTACGTAACGGGGGCAATTCTATCCTTAGCGGGCGTTGGTCTCTACATACTCGTTCAATACTTGATCGGACCAATGGTTGTAGCCTCTTCGACGCGCTTGAATTACGTTAAGCCGGGAGAGAATCCGTGGCTCGAATCGACGGTTAAGGAGCTTGCAGACAAAGATGGTTTGCCGATGCCTAGAGTAGCCGTGGTTCCCAGTAGTGCTCCTAACGCTTTTACTTTTGGCAGGACTTCCAGCAACGCTACTTTGGCCGTTCATGAAGGATTGCTAAACAACCTGAACAAAGACGAGATTAAAGGTGTAATCGCCCACGAGCTGGGTCATATTAAACACAAGGATTACATTGTTATGACGGTTCTGTCGGCGTTGCCGTTGATTGCCTATATCGTAGCCAACTTGACATTGCGGGCTGGTATGTCCAGTGCCAGGTATGGACGGAGAGGCAAGAAAGACAATTCAGGCGGGGCTTTGGTGATAATTGGTATTATCTCGTTTGCAGTTTATATTGTTACTTTCTTGAGTGTTATGAGGCTTAGTCGTTTGCGGGAGCATTTTGCAGATGCCTATTCTGCGTATTTGACGGGGTCACCCAAGAGTCTTGAGAGTGCCCTTACGAAAATCTCTTACGGCTTATCCGTTGCTCCTCAGCAATCTTCCCAGGTGCGGGCTTTCTATATTGAGGATCCTGCGCGTGCTAAGCAGGAAACGCAGGCCATAACAGAGAAGAAAAATGAGTATGACCTGGATCAAGACGGCGTTTTGGATGAGCGAGAGTTGGATCTCGCCATGGAGAAAGAAGCCAAGTCTACATGGAACCAACTAAACAGCCTATTTGCAACTCACCCCTCAACTTTCAAGCGGATAATGCTTTTGAGAGAGATAGGGAATGAGATGCAAACCGGGAATTATTCGAGCGACCGCATCTACTCGCATATATAAGGGACTCATTTGTTAGCGCGTTCTTTGAGCGTGTGAAAACAAAACTTTTTATTAATTCAATAGAAATCTAAGCTCATGAAAGAATCCTCTGGGAAGTACGAGGACATTGACCAATACGAACTGAAGGCGCTAAAAGAAATAAAGGAAAATTTGGATCGTGACGAGGGAAAGACAGGGTACGTTGACCTTGTGAAAGGCGTTGCGTGCGGTTTAGTCTTTGGAATAGGCGGGATCCTGTTTGCTCTATCTCTTTACCCCGTTGTTGAGACGCTTATGGAGGGAGGAAATATGACAGGGTTTGTGGGAAACTTGATCGTGTGCGCAGTTTGCCTTGTCTTGATTGTCTTGTTGGGCATATATCTGCTCCGACAGCTTTCTCGAGTGAAGAGCAAACCGAGACTGTCTAGAGAAAGCGCAGAAGTTTTAGATTATGCAATAAGACGCCGCCAGCATACCCTTGAACAAAGAGAGACGCAAAAACTGTAATCGAATGTGAGTTAATCGCGCATTGCGGGAATCGTTTAGTGTATCAGTGAAACCGTGCAGCCCAAGAATAGATAAAGAATCATAATACCCAAGTTGGTTCTACGCGCGAAGGTTATCGCGTTTGTTTGCTATTTGGAGGGTTCAGACTTTCTTTTGCCCGATGCGATGCTTATGATGAAAAGGGCAAGTCCTATCAAAATACAGATTTGCGCGGCAGCGGCGAAATTCAATAGATATAAGGAAGCCCCAATACATAGGACCAAGATGCCCAGCAGCAAAACACTTGAAACCAAAAATCAGTCTCCTCGAAACATTATTCTCTACATCGTTGCCGCAGCTATAATTATTTTGGCGTTATATTACTTGCCAAATTATTTCTTTCTTGAAAAAGCAACGGCTGAACACACTGCTGTGTTGCTTAATTCGCTTGGAATGAACGTGCAGACAAAGATTGTTGGCGAAAGCGTTTTTCTGGAAGACATCAAAATAGTGAAGGATTGTACTGGAGTGCAAGTTATCGCAGTTTTCTTTGGACTAATTATTCCTGTTCCAAAGGCTTCTTGGAAAAACAAGATTCTCACTCTTGCGATTGTTTCCACGATTCTTTATGTTGCAAACTTGTTACGGATAGCTCTTGAGTTTGGTTTGGTTTACCTCAAAATACTGCCTTGGTCTTTAGCGCACTATCCTCTTAGCCTCTTGCTGGGCATTATAGGAGTGTTTGTACTCGTGTTTGTTGCTAATCGTCTGTTGCCTGAGTTCGGGGATTTCCTCTTCGGTATTACTCGCGGCCGGATTGCCTACTCATCGAAGTAGAAGGCAGAGATATTGCGGATCTTTTGCGTGTGAGGAAATACAGTGCTGCGAACCCAAGAATCAAGCCGATAAGTATCGATTCAATTGGAAAACCCGGAATCTCTATCCCGGTTTCGCCTCCTACTGTGTAGGAGTAGGTGGTGGAGTCTGAAACGTTTCCTTCTGTGTCTGTTACTGAGGCATAAAACTCCACATTTGTGCCATCTGCTTGTTGGGGTATGGTTGCCTTGTATGACGATCCTTGCCGGGTCATGGTAATTGTTCTTTGTGAGCCTCCATCTATCGAGTAGTGCAGTACAACTTGGCTAATGGAGCTCTGGGTATTTACTGAGACGGTTACGACTACGTTGTCTTCTGCTTGCGGATTCAGTGGGAGAATAGCTGATGTTGGTTATCAACGAGGAAGAACCTATCGGGTAAACTTCAAAGTTCTCCGTCAGTGTAGTCTGGAGGAGTCCAGCCTAAAGGATTGTTTTCTCCCGTGGCTTCGACCCATATCCATCCTTCGCCTTTTCCATCGTTCAGGTTCCAGTAATAGTTGGCGTTTGAGTATTCTGGGAGCCAAATCATCAAAGCGACGTGCTCGGGCGGGGAAATTATAGCCACATCGAAGCCTGCAGCTAGGTAGATTGTGGAACATAAGAAAGCCATGTCTTCACAGTCCCCGGTTGCCACGGCTAATGTGTTTTGGTTAAACATGTGTGCCATTTCGTCTGCGTTCCAAGCCCATTCCGCTTGGGCTTCTCCTTCGACAAAGACATTTTCTTCGTCGTAGCCATAATCAGTCCATCTTTGGACGTATGAGAGGATTGCTTCGGCTCTGTCCACTTTTTCCGGATAGTTGGTCTTGAACGATTCGCCAATGCTGTAAGCTTTTTCCTTGTATTCTCCAATTGATTCAAAAGCGATATTAGGGAGAAAGCCGCTGCTTCCGCCGTAATAGTCTCTATAAAATCCAAAGCTGTCGTACCAGTCTCCGTTTCGGTACGTAAATTCCGGAGGATAAACATTGCCGCTTGGAATTGCGTAGGTTGAGCTGAGCAGGGAAAAAGCGAATAGTATTATCATTCCCGTTGCGAGGTATCGCGGCCAGATCATATCTCTCCCCCTTCTAAGCCTAGCGGTATCATGAGGCTTCCGTAGACAATTAATCCGAGGAATACTTCATAGCCAAAGAGGTATATTCCAACCGCCATTGGAGATTTATTCACATCATCTAAATCTATGCCAAAAGGTGTTAGTTTAGCAAAAATGACGTAGAAGAGCCATCCGAAGAGTAGGCTTACAAGCAAGCTCAGAACGACAACTAGTAGACGTTGAATGTTGAAGAAAGAACTGAATATTACAGATTGACCTAGGAAGAAAGGGTTAACCATTGATCCGTAGACAACAAGACCAGCAAAAACTAGGAACCCGCTCACGAAGAGACCTGTGCCAATCGGATCTCCTTTGATAGTTTTAAACTCGGAGATTTTTGTTGTTATGCGAGTTAGGCTCTTTATGGCTATAAACCCAAATGCTAAGCATATGGTGCTTGAGATAAAAGCTCTGACAAACCAGAGCAGTAAAGAAGTAAGGAAGTCTGAGGGTATTGCGGACATACATCTCACCGTAATTGTAGTAGTTTAGCTTTAGTCTGTTTATAAGCGTGTTGGCAACTCAAGCAGAAAAGTTACGTGTGAGCTTCTCCTACAGTCCGGGAGAAATTGTGTGAAGCAGTGTTGAATTCTGGGCGTAAACTTGTCAGACATGGATTTTTTTGAAAAAGAAAAAATGGAAAGTCGTTGGCTCTTCTACAATTTCTTCTTTACGGTTTTGGCGGCTTTTTTGGCTTCTTTGGCGCCTTTGTTTCCAGCTTTCTTTACATCTTTGGCGCCCTTAGCTCCGGCCTCTTTTACTTCTTTAGAACCCTCGGCTCCGGCTTTTTTTGCCTTCTCAGCGACTTTTTTGGCGCCTTCTTCAGTCTTCTTCTTCGCCTTATCTAGAAACGACATGTTTTTCTCCAAAATAGAGATTGAAACTACTTTGTTTAAAAGTCTTATGTTAGAAAGGAAAAAAGAAAAAAGTGGAGTTTGTACTAGGCTCAGTTTATTCTTTTTTTGCCTCGACTATTTTGGCTATTGGAGCGTTCTTCTTTACCGATTCGATGCCGCCTACACAGCCATCCTTTGAACCATATCCTTCGCTTGTCGCTATGATTTCGCCGTTGCCTGCTTTCAAACGGAACCTGTACTTACCCTTCTTGTCAACATACCATTCAAACACTGGTTCAGGCATAAACTATACCCGAATATTCATTTTGAATCATTCTGCTTAAAAGCTTATCCGAGTCCTTTCCACGCCGACGCTGAAGGCGGTGCAAAGTTTTAAATATGATTTTTGTCGAAACGAGTATTTGGAGGAGATCTTATTGGCAGAGAAAGCAGCGTCTGTTATGAAGGAGCTTGTGATTAGTTTCATCGGGTTAGCGATTGCGTTGTTGTTCAGTGCTTTGGCTTTGGGCATTGCGAACTGGGGCATTGGGGCTTTTGGCATTACTGGCGATGCGTCTAAGGCTGCGGCGATAATAGCTGTGGCTATCGTGATTGGCCCGACGATTGCGGCGTTCGCTACAAAGAAATACTTCTAAACTCTAAAACCGCAATTGAGACAGAACAACAATACGCCTCCCCTTTTTTCCTTTTCCCAAGACATTATTAGCCGCTTTGTTTTGAAAACGAAATTGCTTAAACAAGGGGCGAAGACTAATATCTCACGATTTATGCTTATTTTGCCAAGTGATTAAGGAATGCCCTATTGCCCGGAATGCGGCGGAGAAATGCATTACGTCATTGGCACCAAACAGAATGTCTGCAAAAGCTGTGGCTTGTCTGTAACACAGCAGGAACTATGGGAGCTTAGAGAAAAACTAAGGCCCAAAACGGAAACTGCTGAAGAAGAGAAAGATAAGCAGAGAAAAGAGTACCTGAAATGGTGGCTTAGCAAGAAGAAATAGCCGCGAAGTTAAATCCTTTCGTGTCAAATTGTTAGTAAACAGTATAGAAAAAAATAATGCGTGTTTCTCTAATTTGTGATATGGAGAGAGTGTTGCTGTGACGGCGGATATGGAGATAGTTTGCATTGGAAACGAGCTCTTGATAGGTAAAGTTCTGAATACAAATGCACAATGGTTGTCTAGCCAAGCTACTCTGGCGGGTATTAGCGTTAGGCGGGTTACGGTGGTGCGGGATGAGATCAAGGAAATCGTAGCTGCGATTAGGGAAGCCTTGAGGCGAAAACCCCGTTTTGTCATAACCACTGGTGGATTGGGTCCGACTTTTGATGATATGACGATGGAAGGAATAGCGAAAGCGTTGAACCGAAAACTTGTGGTTAACAAGAAAGCGCTCAAAATGGTTAAGGAGAAATATGAGGCATTTGCAGTTGAGAATCGTTCAGAATTTGAATTGACGCAGCCACGGGTTAAGATGGCGACGTTGCCCCGAAATACCAAACCAATTTTTAACCCTATTGGAACCGCGCCAGGAGTTCGTGTTGAAATTGGGAATACACTTCTGATAGCTTTGCCGGGTGTGCCTAAGGAGATGGAGGCCATTTTCAAAGAGTCTGTGTTGCCCATGCTTAGACAGGTTTCAGGTGATTTAGCGTTCCACCAAAGAAGCATGTACGCGAATAACATCATGGAGTCGAGTCTGGCACCATTAATAGATGCTGTGATGCATGATAACCCCGGTGTGTATGTAAAATCCCACCCGAGAGGAAGGGAAAACCAACCCAATATTGAAATTCACTTGTCCACCACGGCTGGAGAAGCTGAAAAACCCGTAGAGACGCTTCAGAAGACAATGATACAGCTCTCAAAGGCCATAGAAGAGGCTGGCGGCAAGATCGTTTAGGACCCATAACGACGCATGCGCAATATTATGAGTAATAATTGGGTCTTCACAAAGTCAATAAACACGGGTCTTTTTTAGTTGTTTGAGATATATGAAGCCACGAGTTCCAAGAGTAGTCTTAACATTACTGATAGTTTTGGCTGTTTTTTCCACGGTCTCAGTTGGCTGGGGGCAGGATCGTCAGATTTCCTATCAGCTCTTGAATGAGTTGAACGGGAATGTGGCTTACGAGTTAAACGTTGTAGTTCCCCAGAGCTTGCTCGATTATTATGAAGATAAGAGAACCGATTTGCGTTCGAGTAGTTTCCCGGACTATGTGACTCCTTATGCTTTAGAGCCCGTAGCTGATTGTTTGTGGCAGATCTACGAGACTGATGAGGAATTCACCAATGGTGTGCTTATGCTTGTTCATCAAATAACCTATGAGGAGACTGCGCCATCGAAGTATCCTGTTGAGACCATGGTTGATGGTAAGGGAGATTGTGATCTTTTCTCGTTTATTGCTGCTTCGATACTCGAGGCGGGAGGGATTGATGTTGTGTTGCTTCATTACGAGACTCTTTCTCACATGAATATTGGAGTTGGCCTTTCCAGTCCTCCGGAGTATGCTAGAGACTCAGTCTTCTATGTGACGGATGATGGTGTTAGATACTATATTGCGGAGTGTACGGGTGGAAATTGGAAAGAAGGGTGGAGAGTGGGGGAATGCCCAGAAGATTGCAAGGAAGCTTCCTCTAGAATATACTCCTTGGAAGGTGCTGAGGCGGTTGCTCCTGGTCAGGTGTCTGCGAGTTTCTCTGCTCTTGATCCCAGCACGATGTCGCTTCAGATTTCATCATTCGTTGTGCTTCAGGACAGCGGAGTGACTTTTCGGGGTCAGATTTCTCCGGGAGCAGCAGACAGAGAGGTCACGATTTATGCAAAGTTTAACCTTTCAACGTGGACAGTCATCGGATCAACAGCTACCCAATCAGATGGAAGTTTTGAGTACTTCTGGATAGCTGAGAATGCGGGTTTATGCATGGTCCAGGCGAGTTGTTCAGGTGACGACCAATACACAGGAGCTATCAGCTCAACCAAGAATACGGTTGTGATACCGCTTTTTGTTGGTGTCTTGATTGCCGTAGCAGTCATAGCGGGATTCATTGCTGTAATCGCTTCTCTAGTTTCAAGGTCGCGGCAGAATTCTCCGGATCCGGCAAACCCGCAAGTTTCAGCGTTTTGAAACCTTCTCAACAAACTATCTAATGAAGGATTGAATCAAAGGCAATAGTTATTTATCACTAGATCGACACAACCGCCTGTAGGAGAACTTTGTTATGCCTGTCACTTTTATTATTGGAACAGCCGGTTCGGGCAAGTCCCTGTTTACGGCCGCTTTGAGCGAGTGGCTGAAAATGTCAAAGCAAGATGTTGCTGTCGTAAACCTTGATCCGGGTGTGCTTAAGCTACCGTATTCGCCGGATGTGGATGTTCGCAACTATGTGGATGTGGGCGATTTGATGGAGAAGTACAGTTTGGGGCCTAATGGCGCTTTGATTCTTGCTGCGGATCTAATTGCGGATCAAGTAGAGAAGATTACGAGAGATATTCATGAGATTAATGCTGATATGGTTCTGGTTGATACTCCGGGGCAGATGGAGCTGTTCGCTTTTAGGGCGAGTGGCCCTTACATTGTTGAGGAGTTGACGAAGGAGCCGAAAGCGTTAATCTACTTGTTTGACGCGGTGTTTTCCATTAATCCTCTTAACTATGTTTCGAACATGTTCCTTTCAGCGGCTGTTTACAACCGGTTCTTCCAACCCCAGGTTCATTTGCTTTCTAAATGCGACTTGATCCCGGCTGAGCAGGTGAAGCGGATTGCGGATTGGTCTGCAGATCCAAGAGCCCTAGAGGACGCGATTGATCAGGAATTGGAGGGCACAAAGCGTTTGTTTGGTAGGAACATGATGCGCGCAATTAATCAGCTTGGCTTGAAATTCCTTCTGATGCCAATCTCGGCTAAGACAAATCAAGGGTTAACAAACGTTAACTCCACGTTAGAGCGGATTCTCACTGGAGGAGAAAAATACACAACCTAATCTCAATAAGCATTGTTCTAGTTCTGGTCAATTAGTATCCAGCTTGCAGCGAAAGCGCCACGTTTCGCCTTCAGGGGATCGTCAGCGCCGGCGATCACAATCACGTCATTATCTTTGGGTGTGAAAGCCTTGACTAATTGGCTCGAAGCCTTAGGGAACTCTTTGGCTACATCATTGCTAATAGAGTCGATTACTAACTTGTTGCCCTTGGAGACAATGACTATGGCGCGTCTTGCGCCGCCCATTATCGCAGCATCGCGTTGTTCAATGCCCGATTTTATTCTGTGACCCCTGTCCTTAACCAAGAAACCGTAGTTGTGGTTAGAGGCTGTTAACTCGTTTTTTTCGATTGAAAGCCTCTTGGGGAACATGGTTTCAAAATCTTTCCAGGTGCTCATGCCTTTTTCGGTGAGGTTACAGCCCTCTTTGGTTATTGTTATCAAGTCAGCGTCTTTTAAGCGTCCTATAATTGTTCGAACTGCTCCGTCTCCGACGCCTAGTTTTTTTGCCATTTTGTTGCGCCCGACTGGTTTTTCAGCCATGAGTTCTAAGGCAAGGAAGAAATGAAATACCGAAAAGGTAGTTGATGGTCCAGGCGCTTTTCCACGCGCAAGGTTTTCAACAGTCTTCTTGAATGTGGATGGCATGCCTATTCAACAGTTCTAATTGAAATGGTGCAACTATTATAATTTGTGTGAACCATTTGTTAAGGTGTTGAGGCTGGGTTTTTGGTTTCTGTTTCTTCCTTCTGAACAGGTTTTTGGGGTGTGAGTTTTGGTGTGAGTTGGTCAACGGCGTTTTTCAGTTTGTTCCAGTCTTCTAGTAGTTTTGAAGCTGAACTTGTTCTTTCTTTTCCATGCTTCCTTCTTTTTCTCCCAGAGGTAGAATCCTATGGAACGTTTGCCGAAAGACTCGTAGAGTACTATTGCCTCCCACCATTTGGCGTTCTTGAATATGGTAACGTAATCGATTACTGTGTAAAACTCGGATATGGGCAGTTTCTCTTCTGAACTGGACATTTGAGTTCTCCAAAGCTTATTGGGTCTTTTCCAGACATTTAAAGGGTTTTATTTCAGGGTTTCGAATAGTGAAAGAATGACCTTGCTGTTTCTACCTTGATAGTTCGTTGTTTCACTTAATCTAGTTTCGGAGAAAGGCTTTTAAGAAAAATGGTTATTAGAACCCGTATCACAAAGCCAAGCAAAAGGAATTGTTATGAGAAGAAAAGGAAAGTATTTGTTTACCTCTGAAGCCGTTGGCGAGGGACATCCAGATAAAGTTGCAGATCAGATTTCGGATAGTGTTCTGGACGCTATCTTGAGTAATGATCCGAAGGCGAGGGTTGACTGCGAAACTCTTGTTATGCAGGGAAACGTCGTCGTCACCGGACAGATTACGACAAATTGTTACGTTTCTATATCCAAGATTGTTAGGAAGACCCTTAAGGAAATCGGGTTTGATAATGCCAGAGACGGTTTGGACTGGGAAACCTGCGGAATTCTGGTTTCCATAGAAGAACAGTCTCCGGACATTTCAAGAGGAGTAACCGAGACTGCGGACCACGAGCAGGGCGCGGGAGACCAAGGAATGATGTTTGGCTATGCCACAACTGAAACGAAAGAGTTGATGCCGTTGCCAATAGTTCTCGCCCAGAAACTTGTTAAGCGACTTGCTGAGTGCAGGAAGAAGGGAATTTTGCCCTACTTGAGGCCTGACTGCAAATCTCAAGTAACAGTGGAATACTTCGACGGGATACCCAAGAAGGTGAATGCTGTCGTGATCGCTGCGCAGCACACGGATAAAGTCGACACTGAGAAGATGAGGGAAGACATAATCAACCAAGTGATTAAGCATGTTGTTCCTCCTGAAATGTTGACTGCAGAGACAAGGTACATCGTTAACGGAACCGGGCGATTCGTGGTTGGGGGAACCTTGGCTGATTCAGGATTGACAGGCAGAAAGATCATCGTTGACACGTATGGAGGCGTTGGAAGCCACGGCGGAGGCTGCTTCTCCGGAAAAGACCCGTCGAAGGTTGATAGATCAGGAAGTTATATGGCTAGATACATCGCCAAAAACATTGTTGCCTCGGGTTTAGCAGAGGAATGCGAAATTCAGATATCTTACGCTATCGGCATTGCTCAACCCATATCAGTTTTCATAAACACGTACAATACTGGTAAGTTGCCTGACGAAGAAATTCTTGCTTTGGTGCAAAAATACTTCGACATGAGACCTAAAGCCATTATTGAACATCTGCGTCTTCTCAGACCGATTTATAGGAATACAGCTGTGTTTGGACATTTCGGAAGAGATGATGCAGACTTCACTTGGGAGAAAACTGACAAGGCTGATGAGTTAAGGAAGGCGTGGCAGTCAACCAAGAAGCCTTAAGGCTAAGCGTTCTCCTTATTTTTCTTACTTTCTTTTCGTTTTTGTTCTCTTCTTGAGCGGTCGGAATAAATATCTAAGCAGTGCTAGCGACACTGTGACTGGGGAGAACTGGTGTTTGTTTTGAAAAGAAAAAATTGAAAAATGGAAAGTTTAAGGTTTTGTCTTTATTGTTGCCTTGTATCATTAGTTTCCTTTTTTGGTCAGGGTTATTTCCATCGTCGAAACCATTCTGGATTTGCTCTCGCCTTCTCTTGGGGGCATCTCTGCTGTTCCAATGGCTATGTTTGTCACTGTCAAGTCTTTGATGAATCGGTTTCTCGCTATTTCAGCAACATCAACTGCTGTGGTTATAGCTTGGCCGCGGGCTTTCAATGTAATTTCATTGAGGGTTCCAGAGGATAGGCTTGTGATTATTGCTAAAACATAGCTCATTGGTGGTTTGTTTCCGACGAAGATAACGTCTGCATTACTAGTCATTTTCTTCACTCCTTTTTTTAGTTGTTTCTTTAGTGTAACGCATCTGTTTGTGCGATTCTGTTCGCGACAGAACGTTACTGACCCTACATAATCTGAAGACCGACTTATAAATTCGCTGAAAACCCCGAATGGCAATCTGCGTTTGAGGGCAGCTAGCGAACAGAAGACGTGACCGAAAGTTTCAACGCGGGCGACTGCGACGCTTGAGATAGGACGTAACAAATGTTAATAGTCAATGCGATTTAAAAGGTTCCAAAGAAGATCTCTGGATAACCGAACATGGAAGTTCAGGAGGCAAATCTCATATGAGTTATAGCGAAGGCTTAGATCAGAAAAAAGAGTTCTATCCCGCAATAACTGAAATAAATAATGTAGCCGAACGAGGAGTTAGTACGCTTTGCTCTATGGGGTCCCAGAAGAAAATGCCTTTTTCTTTTGACGACCTTCATTTTGTGCCGGCGCAAGTTTTCAAAATCCCGCTCGACACGAGCGAGGAAGTGAACACGGAAGTTCTCATTGGCCCTGGGGCAAGAAAACCTCTGAAACTCTCTTCCCCAATAATGTTTGGTGGAATGAGTTATGGAGCTGTATCTAGAAATGTTAGGTTGATTTTGGCAAAGGTTGCGTCGGAATTGAACCTTGGAGTGAACTCGGGAGAGGATATTGTTCTGCCAGAAGAACTTGATATTGCATCAGAGAATCTCATTGTGCAGTACTCGGCGGGAAGACTTGGAACAACCGAAGAAGCGTTGAAGAAGGGGTCAGCCGTGGAGATTAGGTTTAGCCAGGGGGCCTATCCTGGTTGGGAGAGTCTTTTGCCCGCTAAAAAGGTAACGCTGGAAGTGGCAGAGTTGATGCATCTTAAGGAGGGGCAAGATGCGTACTCTCCAGCGCATCATCCGGACATTAGAAATCTAGAGGAGCTTGAACAGAAGATAACCTGGCTCAGAGACTTAACGGGTGGAACGCCCATCGGGGTTAAGATAGCATGTGGGAACGTTGAGAGGGACGTTGAATTGCTGGCAAGAAGTGGCGTTGATTTTATTTCACTCGACGGCTTCGGTGGAGGAACAGGTGCAACTGAACTTTTCGTTAGAGAAAATGTTGGAATTCCAATCATAGCAGCCCTCCCGAGGGCTGACAAGCATCTGAAGAAAATCGGTGCAAGGAATAGGATAAGTTTGATAGCCGGGGGAGCCTTAAGAACCTCCGCGGATTTCGCAAAGATTCTGGCTCTCGGCGCGGATTCAGTCTACATCGGGACCTCCGCGTTGATAGCCTTGGGGTGCAAACAATACAGAATTTGCCACACGGGGCACTGTCCAACCGGGGTAACAACGAATGATCCAGCTTTAGTTCAGCGATTAGATGTTGATGAGGGGGTTCGCAGACTGACTAACTTTGTTAACGTTTCAAATCAGGAAGTCGCGAACTTCTCAAGAATCGTGGGGAAAGATGACATCAAGAAGCTGGGAACAGAAGACTTGGTGGCGCTAAATAAAGACCTCTCTGAAGCAACAGGGGTTAAGTGGATAAACGGAAAAAGCGTTTGATCACGGATTTGTCACTCAAATTTGGTCTCCGGGCGCGTAATCACGCGCACGTTTTGGCTGTTCGGCTGGTTGGACTGGAATTTCGGTATTTCGTGCAAGATAGTTTTGCTGGTTTTTGATCCATTATGAATGTTCCATCGTCAAGCTCCTCAGAAGCTCTATCCAACTCTTCCTCCGTGTTTAGCATGCGCGAAAGCAATATCTTGTGGCCTAGTGGGACTAGAATCGAGGGATGTAGTGTGAAACGGTGGGCTAAAATTGTAATCGGGACTCTTCTCGCTGTCACCATCGTTTTGGTCGGCTTTGTGGTTTGGGCTGAGACGCCGCCGGCGCCAATGTCTGAAGCTTACGAGGCTTTGGAGTCTGATTCATCAGTTGTTGTGTCTGCCGAAAATTGGCTGGTTTTTGCACCTGTGGCTTCTAACGTAAGTTCAGGGTTTATTGTCTATCCCGGTGGCAGAGTGGATTTCAGGTCTTACGCTCCCATAGCTAGGGCTATTGCTGCTGAAGGATACTTAGTGGCGATAGCCAGAATGCCGCTTAATCTGGCTGTTTTTGGAGTAAACATTGCAAACGAAGTTATTGCGTCTTACCCACAGATTAACGCGTGGGTTATCGGCGGTCATTCTCTTGGCGGAACGATGGCAGCTCAATTTGCGTATGAAAACCCTTCAAAAATTGGGGGACTTGTTCTTTGGGCGGCGTACCCAGCTGCTGGAAAGGATCTTTCAAGAAGCGATTTGGTGGTTACGACAATTCATGGTAGCAATGATGGACTTGTAAGCAACACGCAAATAGATGATTCGCTTAGCCTGCTTCCAGCTTCAACTGTACGAGTTGAGATAGCTGGAGGAAATCACGCGCAATTCGGGTGGTACGGCGATCAAGCTGGAGATAACGCAGCAACAATATCCAGAGAACTGCAGCAAAGTCATATTCTCAACGCTACTCTTCAATTACTTAAATCCATAGCTTGAGATGAAAAACGCTCTTAGCTTGGCTCGTTTTCGGCGGAGTATATGTGTTCTTTTTAAAAGTTTCTTTTGTGTAACTAAATGTAGGAGAACGCGAATGCTGCAATCTTATCCTTACTACTTCTCGGTGAAGGAATAGAAAGAAAAGGGGAGCAAGGAAAGAATGGTACAGAAACTATGCCCAGAGCGCTAGTAGTCCAATACCTAGAAAAGCCAATATTGCAACTATTACCACGAAGATAATCACTGCAACAACGGCTATCAGGAATGCCTTGAGCCAGCCACAGTCAAAGAAGTGCTTTATCAATGCTAGCCAAACCACGAACATGATGATGCTCGCTATCAGTCCGCCTAGCAAAGCTCCTACGATTGCACCAATCACTACGCCAAGAACAACTATCCAGATGGCATCAGTGAACTTCGCTTTGCCTTTGTCCGCGAGTAACCTTCCAGATATCCAAAGCAAAGGAGCCAGCACTATCACGCCGACAACTATCTGAATCAACACTGAAACTAGGTCCATTTTTCTTAAGCTCCACTTTTCTACTCGGAAATGTAACCTTTTAACCTTTGCGCGCGTGTGTGGTTTGCTATTATGTTTTTGGAAACTGCAAACATAAGGCAAACAATATAGACTCCTACGCGTATAGGCAGTCTATAATCCGGCGACGTTTATGCAGTGGCTTCCTATAGTCTTTGTAATCATGGTCATTCTCATAATGATAATACTTGGTTACTTCTTGACTAGGAACTTCCTGAGAGAATATACTTATGCCACGCCAGCCAAAACACAATAAAAACGCGCCCTAAACACACGCCTCAAAAAAGTCTTGACGCACAAAGTGCTGGCCAAAACTGGGAACCTCGAAGAAAAATAAAGGTATATCCAAAATAAACAAAAGATATAAATCTAATCTTACTAGTGGTCAGTGTCAAAGGCAAATAGTTGGTTCAAAAATGATTTTCACTGGAGAGGACACTGAGGCTCTTTCCAGCTTGGGACTCACCGGCCATCAGACAAGAGTTTATCTAGCGGTGCTAAATCAAAATGGAATATCGATTGGCGAAATTTCAAAGCAGACAAAAATACGCAGAGAAGACGTTTACAGAACAATTCCCAAACTCGAACAAATGGGACTAGTTGAAAAACTTCTATCTACGCCAACAAAAATCAGAGCTTTGCCAGTCCAACACGCACTCTCAAACCTCATCGATGTGGAACAGACAAACGTCGACAAAAGAATCTCCGAGTTAAAAGTCACCACAGCGAAGTTTGTTAACAACTACAATAAGGGAAAAAGAACAAACGGAGAAAAAGGTGAAGACTCCAGTTTCATATTGCTCACCCAACCAAACGGCATCGTCGTAAAAGCCAATAACATGATAGCCGCTGCCGAAAAGAAAATAGATGCCGTATACGCCAAAAAACAGCTCAACCAATTCATTCCAGTGTTTTCTGACCCTCTCAAACAAGCAGTAAAAAGAGGCGTAAAAGCACGATTGATAGCTCAGGGTTCGATAAACGACCCAGACTACAAAGAGATGCTTACGCAAATTATGAAAAAGTATCTACCGAATTCTCCAAATATAGAGGTTCGATCCGCAGAAGTCGCTATGAGTCATTCTTTGGTAGTTGATCATAGAGAGGCGTTAAGCGAGACAAGCTTAGAGAATGAGTATTTGACAAGGAACCCTAGTCTTTGGACAAATAACAAAGGCTTCGTCGCGTTAATATCTCTCAATTTCGAAAGTGTTTGGGCTGTCTCTCAAAAACCTTGACGGTCTGATTAAGTAGTTCGACATGTTGAAGTTGTCGAGTTAAGCAACAGAAATGAGTTGCATGTATATTCGGTTTGCCAATATTTTGTTCTTTGTTGCTTCATTTCGGATAGAGTCCTCATGACTTAGCCTCAGCATACGAGGCAAACCTTTTTTGTCATCATCAGAGAGTTCTTCATGTCTATATATTAGTGCTTTAAGACCATCATGTTCTGCAAGTGTTGTTATTCCATTTGAAAACTCGTCAGATTCTAGCCGAGTTAGTTTAGGTAAATTCAATGGAAAAATAGGTGAGATTCCAGTTGCGCCAATTCTCGACTTGGCTACAATGTAAAAGGCTCCCGCTTTGTCTCTAGGTTTTTCTTGCGTTTGCCGGCCAAGTTTTTTTAGAGAATTTGACATAGTTCTCGATTTTATTATGTTTCGACGCGCTCTTAAATCATTGTGACTGTTGAATCACAGAGACACTTAATCCAAAAAAACTGCCGTGAGGGGTTTTGGCAATAGACACTCTTCGAAAGGATTTCAGTCCTTGCAGGTTCGGTTGGCCAAGTTTAGGGGATGGTTGAAGGCTAGCTTGTTGTGGTTATGACTATGTCGAAGCTGAAATCGGTTATTCCACTTATGGTGGGAGAGACATCTAGAATTAGTTTCATAGGAATCACTTCATCTGCGCTAAGGATTCTGCCTGGGTAGGTCCAGATTAGAGTCATGTAGCTCAGGGCGGCCAACGGAGTCCAGTTTGACGTCGCAAGCCACAGAGAAACCGCTGATTCGGCTTCATTTCTAACATAAACCATCACAGTGCTGTTTGAACCTGGCTCGATGAGTCCCCAGTCAAGCGAAAGAGTTCTGTTTGTACATTCTTGATCCCAGTAAATTCCAACTCCAATTCCCCTCACGGAATTAGCATAAGCAGTATTTCTGTGCGAGCCGGAATTCATATTAATGGTGCCGAGAATGACGACTAGAATTATGCACGTTGTGACGATTAATGCTCTCCTGTGACCATGATTGCTAGTTCGAGTGGCGAAAGGCGCCTTTGAGTTTACAGTTTTTTTAGTGACTCTGTCAGGTATTTTTCTAAGGTTCTGCCAAAACATCTAGAAGCCTCAATATTATTTCTTAATATATAATATACACTGCAGGCAGTATAAACGCGTGTGACTGTGGCGCTAGCACCAACACACCACTCCCGTTTGACATATATCCGCCTTCCGAGACAAGTTTTTCAGCAATTTCCCAAATGCCTGCGAAGACATACTAATCTTGTAGGTGGCGAGGTACACACACATGACCATAAGAGGGATTGTGCGAGTATAGTTAGAGGAAAAGATATGACGATTCTAGTTCAAGATACTGAAACCCGATACTCTGCGCAGCTAATAATTGCAGCATTAAACGAAGCTCCGGGAATCGGGCTTACAATAGCCGAGATGAAAGACACTCTAGGTGAAATCCCGGTTCTCGTGGTCGACGGCAGAAGCAGCGACCGAACAGTTGAAATAGCCAAAAACCTGGGCGCAAAAGTTGTTTGCCAGGACGGCGTTGGCAAAGGCGACGCATTAGCCAAGGCTCTCGAACACGCCGACCCAAACGTGGATTACATCATTCTCACTGACGCAGACTACACCTACCCCGCCGCATACGTACCTGCCATGATAAAAATACTCGAGGAAAACCCGCTTGTCGGCATGGTCTGCGGCAACAGGCTCAACGGATACATTGACAAGGAAGCTTTGCACGGCGTCTTCCACGTTGGCAACAGGATGTTGGCTTTCGCACATAACATGCTTAACGGTGAGCCGCTTCAGGACCCTTTGACTGGAATGCGGGCAATACGCGCGGAGGTTTTGCGAGGATGGCGTGTTAAATCCAAAGGTTTCGACGTTGAAGTGGAGTTGAACCATCTGGTGGAGCGGCACGGCTTTAAGATTCGCGAGATACCAATTTGCTACAGAGCACGGCTGGGAGAGAAGAAGCTGAAGATAAGTCACGGCGTTACTATCCTGAAAAGAATACTATTGGAAACGCCTTTTCTGAACTAATGCATAAGCAATTGTAATCCCTAAAATATTAATTGCACCAAAAACCACGGGATTATCTCAGCCAGAATAGCTAATCCAGAAGACCACAACACCGATAACAAACTGGAAAACACGACCGCCGATGCGCCGGTTCTCATTTTCTTGTCGATAATTGACATTCACACCTTATTACATACATAACGTTGTGGCTGGGAGCGGCGCGCCAAATTCCTAATAGTGTTTGGACCAACTATCACAGTGCGTGCTTACTTTCATTTCGACTAACGTGTGCACACTTACTATAAAAACCGCAATATCAGTTACTTCGAGCAGCAAATTATTGTTTTAATACCTGTCTTTGTTGCTGTGGCTAAACAGTCACACACGCTTATGTTCTGCTCAGCACTTCAATACGTTATGATCAGTACTGACAGTTTAAGAATTATGGCTCACATTATCCGCTTCTGCGAAACATCAAAAGACAAGGGCACAATCACGAACCGGCTAGGTTTGAATGATGTACAGGCAGAGTCCTACTTAACCATCCTCACACGACAAAGGATGATTATGCAAAATAACGGAAAATATATTACGACACTAACGGGACAAAGCTATCTCGATTCCCGTGACAGACTTGGAAAAATCAGTTTCTATCCAGAGAGGACAAAACCAAACGCGCACGTTGTCACCAACGAAGAGGGGAAAACGAAAAATGTCTTTCCATTTTCCGGTCCGTGGTTTCAAGCTCGAAAACAGCGAAATGCAAACGTTACCCTTCGGAATGATGGTGTGGTCTCACAGTCACACACGTTTAACTCTGGCAATGACCCTTTATAAAGTAGCGTAAAACATACGCGAAAAGAAGGTTTAGAAAAACATGAGACCGAACGAGTTTATAGACAAAGACGTGTTTGCTTTGGAAGAGAAAATCGGCAAAATCAAAGGAATGGAAGTAGATCCGGAAGAGTGGAAAGTTACTCATCTTGAAATCGAATTGACCAAGGATGTAGCCGAATCGGTGCTTGGCGCAAAGAAAGGCGGAGTACGAAATATGATAAACATTTTAGCCATAGAGAAAGGAACTGCCGCTTGGACAGAAAAGGGACTGCAGGTAAGAGTTTCAAAGGATCAGCTTCACATGTACCTGAGACCAGTGGTCAAGAAATAGAGGGAAGTTGGCTATGAATACTAATACGATTTTGGCGATTGCTGTTGTGCTCGTTTTGCTTTGGGCTGTGGGCTTCTTTGCTTTACCGGGCATAGGCACGTTGGTACATATACTGCTTGTCACTAGCCGTGATCTTGATAGTTGTTTGGCTTGTGACTGGCAAAAAGTTGTGGAAATAAAATCTACACTCTCTTTTTTTGTTGCTTAAGTTTTAGTCCAAATTGGAGAACACTTACTCCCAAACGGGTACGAGTCATCTTTGCTCAAACTACTTAACTACTTATTTTAAGAATAATTCAAGCTCTTAGGCGCGGGCTAACTTGAACCGCCCAATTCACGAAAGTGCGAAAATCCCCTGACAGCACAAGAGACGGCTCTACATAACAATGGAGACTGCATTCTTTGCAGTTCTGTGTTTCTTTCCAGTCAAATTCAGAGATTGCAGTTTTGACGTCGTGTTTCAAAAACAGAAAGGATAGTCGCATATTCATTCGAACATAACAAGGCAGGACCAATTTTCCCTCTGGACCAATGTTAACCGATACCCAAGGTTTACACGTCCAGTTTTTCTCCTTTGCGATTGCTTTAAGATAGCCGACTGAATTTACGAGAGGATAGCCCTTCTTTTTCATCTCGACAAGCTTTGCCGCTATATTCCTAATTTCGTGACTGGAAGGTGCAGAGGCCTTGGCGTTGCAGTATTCATGCGTTACGGCCACGTGATATTTGTGTATCCAGTTCCTTTGCCAACTTCACTATATCTTCAATCTCATGGATGTTCTCAGCCATAATCGTGGTATTAATTGTCACTGAAACCCTTTCTGCGGACGTCACTATGCCTCTTACCGCTTTTTTAAAAGAGCCATTGACTCCTCTGATCGTGTCATGTGTTTTTTCCAGTCCGTCTAACGAAACATAGATGGCGCCGTTGATGTATTGTGCTATCTCGTCTATTCTGGATTCGAGTAGAGTTCCATTAGTGATGAGGCTTGTATGCAAGGGCAGCGACCTGGAAAAAGCAAGAATTTCCGCTAAATCATTTCTGAGGAGAGGTTCTCCGCCTTCAAACGCGATTCCGCAAGCACCTGAATCATAAATTTTCCGTAGAATTGTTTTTTCTTGCTCTATGCTGAAATCTTCGCTAATTCTCTTCCAGAATGGGCACATTTTGCATCGGAGATTACAGTTGTAAGTTAATTTGTGCCCGCAAAACAGCGGGGTCCTTACTCCAAAAAGGTTTAGGATTAATCCACGATAGATTCTCAGCCCTAGCCATAACGTTTCTTGATACGAACCAGTGGTTTTTTCTTCATCGAAGTTGCTGGAAAACCGCGTCATATTCAAAGGCCACTTAAACATGCATTTACACAACAACGCTAATAAAAACTGATTGTACCGTAAGAAATTCGTGTTGAGCCTTTTCCTTGTCTTACTTTTCTTCTTTTTTGTTACTACTGTGTTTTGAGCGCGTGAGTTTAGCGCGCGTACGGAAAATCTTATATATTCACCACTCTCCCACAGAAGAGTGAAGGTGATAACATGGGAAGCTTATGGCTTGGAGCTTTCGTTGGCTTTCTCATAACACTGGTTCTTGGCTGGCTGTTTCCCGGACTTGGGCACCTGATAGGCGGACTCATCGGTGGGTTTGCTGCAGGGGTCATAGCTCGAGGAGGCATGATAACAGGAGCGGTAGCCGGTTTCCTAGCAGGAATATTCGGCGGGATCATTGTTGCAGTACTTGCTATCATGGGCGGAATCGCGGCAGGCGCGTTTACGGGAGGAATCTAGGCGGACTTTTAGGCGGCTTGGCGGGATTGGGAGTTGGAGTCATAGCGATATTGCTTGCTGTCTTCGGAGCAATCGCGTCGACAATCGGCGGACTCATAGGTGGCTTGCTAGCCCCCTCTCAAAGCGAGCACGAGCATAACCACACCACCACAACCACCACCAGCACCACCACCAACTAATGATTGTGACCCTGAATAATGAATTGAGAGATTGCAGATCAACGTAGCTCTCTCTTTTTTATGGTTTTTCAGTGCGCACGCGCTAATCTCCTCCTAACACAAAAATCTTAATTGGAAAAAAAGGCTTAATTAACTATTGATTGTTATGACAAAATGTCCG
>CAVRFW010000009.1:0-505321 GCA_963720565.1 Candidatus Bathyarchaeota archaeon
AACAAAAACAGAAAAAGCAATAAACAACTGCATTTTCAGTTTTTTCCAGATTAGCTAAGTGCGCGTACCCAATTTTCAAATGTTTTACCTATGACGTTTACAAGGTAGCAAAAGCGGATTAATTAATTTTCCACGCGGTTTTCTTGTGAAATGTTAATTTAGGCAGGTACCACAATAATTTTCAGATGCAGAAAATTAGAGCAATACTGTTCGATTTGGATAACACCCTAAGCGACTTCATGCTTATGAAAGAAGAAGCTTGCAAAGCTGCTGCTCACGCTATGGTAGCTGCTGGGATAAACATGACTGAAAAAGCGGCATACGACCAGCTTGTTAAGACCTATTTTGACTTGGGCCTTGAGTACGAGACATAGCTTTTACGGAGTTCCTACGCAATACAGGTGAATTCAATCACAAGGTTTTAGCAGCTGCCATAAACGCGTACTTGAAAACGAAATCTGACTTCATAAAACCGTATCCCCGTGTAAAGTCAACTCTTCGAAAACTGCAGAACCAGTTCATTGTTCTGGGGGTCATAACTGATGCTCCCAAGACAAAAGCATACCAGCGATTCCTAGAAATGGGAATCGAACCCTACTTCAAATTTGTCGTAGGGTTTGAGGACACTGCAAGCAAGAAGCAAGCAGGTTTGCCTTTCACTAGCTCTATCCGAGCTCAAAAAAGAACTTCCAGACATTAAAGAGTCCGAGATACTCATGGTTGGAGATTCAATCGAAAGGGACATCCAACCTGCAAAACAACTTGGAATGAAGACAGCTCTTGCAAAGTATGGCCAAGAAGCAAAGAAATGATGACGGCGGACTATGAACTGAAAGGCATTAAAGACCTTGAAAACATCGTTAAATAGCTTTGGCAAGCGCACGCCAGTAGCATGTCTTCAAGGAATCATTTATTGATTCACGGTTCATAAGGCTAATGGCGTTTTGAGCAGATTCGGTTATCTGCAGGTTAAACCTCGGTTGAAAACATCGGTGAAAATCGCCATAGGCGTCATGGCAACGCTTATTTTCTCAGGTGTCATTGTTCTTGTTCCTAACTTGCTTCAGGAATCGCCAAATTTGCTTAATCCCAAGCCAACTCCGACGCCCACGCCAGCTGCCACGATCACTCCTGCTCCATGCTGCAACGCAGTCTCCAACGGTTACTCCAACACCTGTTCCCACAGGACTCAGTGAAACTGAGCAAACAGAAGCTTACATATTCCAATTCATCAACGAAGAGAGAGCAGGTCGAGATTTGCCAATTCTGGGCACTGATGCAAATCTATCCGGCGTCTCTAAAGAGTGGAGCGAGTACCTTGCATCAATCAACGATTTAACCCATGGCGACTTTGCGAGTAGAATGGAAAGCATCGGTTACTCTTCGTATTCATGCGGAGAAATTATAGCGTATACAAGTGGAGGCACACCTTCGGAGGTGGCAAGAAAAATTCGTTGACGTGTGGCTTGAGTCACCACCGCACCGTGAGATTATGCTGACCTCATCAAACGGGTATATGGGCGTAGGAGTAAGCAAATCGGTATCTGCATTTTACGGTGTTGTCGATTTTAGATTTGGATAGCTGCTAGTGCGTGGTTGCTTACCAAAGTCCATATTAAGCTTGGCCAACGTCCAGTCTATCTGAGGCGCAAGGTCATGACCGAGATCTTCCTGTCATTACGTTTGAAGTTGGCAGGCGGCGGATTCCTCCAGGCGACAAGAGACTGGCTCACGAAGAAAAGAGACTATCTTTCCAAGACATGGGTCAAGAAAGGACCAACCACGTTACGTCGTATCCAGAGGCAATGCGGCTTGGATTTTCCCGCCAGAACAATTGCAGAGGGAATGACCGTTTACTTGCACAAACGACAAAACAGTGACAACCTCGGAGGAATGGAAGAAACCAAGCCTCTTGAATGCGAAGTATACATTCGAAAAAGCGATACCTGGAGAGACATAAAGCCGACTCTGGTTCATGAACTGATTCACTGTTTGATGTGGCGGAAGTCCTATTTTGACCTAAGAACAGGCAAGGCAACCTTCTTTGCAGACGTGTTTGCGGATGAACTGGTAACCTCTGTTGTGGAAAGTCTGGTGATGGGTCGAAAACCCGGCTATGGCACGTGCAACGACGCCATTGACTACGCATTAGAAGAAACAGTAGCCCGACTTCAGGACGGGATAGACGCGAGAAACTGGTCAAGGCACTAATGGCTTTCTTTGAGGACTTCCGACTCAAGATGAAACGCAAAAAATCCAACATTCTCAAGGAAAGAGAAAGAGTGTTGGGAAGACTGCCAAGTCTCCTTCCAGAAACAATTGAATAAGAACAGGCATTGCCCAATCAAGCTTCGACACAAGAGCGAGTGATGAAGTGACCGAGTTATAGCTGAGTGACGTAAGAGTTATTGGTTGACTAAAATCTAGTCCAACCCAACCACCCATGACTAATGCAGGCAAGCAAGTAATGCATTTTCGGTAGCGCGTATTTTTCAAAACTTCAGAATGCTAGGCTTTAAATGCGCGCGTAGCTATCAAGCTAGAGGTCTCTCTTCAACAAGAGGAAAATCCACTATATGAATGGGAAAAAATGCGACCCACTATTCTTTCAGATAGCCAAGAGCGCAAGACGAAACTAAAGGAATTGTTATGACAGATCCGCTCTTATTTGCCTTCGGGGTTGGGATGATTGCCATTTTGGCAGCGTCTTTTATTACGCGTTGGATACTCAAACGAGATTCTGGTACGACTCGCATGCGAGAAGTGAACAGGTACATCGTGACAGGAACTAACGCTTACCTAAAGAGGCAATTAAGGACTATCCTTCTTGTCATACCATGGTTAGCTGTGGCAATTCTCTTTTTCTTCAATTGGACTACTTCCGTAGCTTTCGTTTGCGGGGTCCTTCTCTCCCTACTGGCAGGGTACATTGGCATGAACGTCGCAGTAAGAGCCAACATAAGAACCACAAGCGCCGCTACGCGTTCACCGGGAGAAGCTTTGAGAACGGGTTTTTTGGGAGGTTCGGTTATGGGCCTAGCGGTTCCAGGGATAAGTCTAATTTCGTTATTCCTATTGCGAACAGCCTTGAATGATATTTCGGCGCTTGTTGGATTCGGATTTGGAGCAAGCCTAGCGGCACTTTTTGCGCAGATCGGAGGTGGCATATATACCAAAGCAGCTGACATTGGGGCAGATTTGGTTGGCAAGATCGAAATGGAGATTCCTGAGGACGACCCGAGAAATCCGGCTGTGATTGCCGATTTGGTTGGAGACAATGTGGGTGATTGCGCTGGAAGAGGTTCAGATTTATTCCAGACTTTCAGTGGTGACATCATAACTGGCATGTTGATGGGCGTCCTCTTCATTTCGAGATATGGCGCCAACGGAGTAGTGTTTCCATTCATGCTCGAAGCAGTTGGTGTTCTGGCGTCCATGTTTGGGATGTCACTGGTTAGAAGGTGGAGACGGATAGGCTCAACAGGGTCTTTGGTTATCGGTCTCCTGGTTACAGCAATTCTCAGCTCGATTGGCTTGTTCTTTCTGTCCACGTTGTTCTTAAATGATGTGTCGCTATTCTTTGCAGGTCTTCTTGGGGTTTCAGCAGTACTCGTTTGTGTCCTAATTACACTTTACTACACTGGTCTAGGACGTGGGCCCGTACATCATGTTGCCGAGGCCTCGCAAGCAGGTCCTGCTATAAACTTGATAACTGGCATATCGACCGGACTGGCAACTCCATTATTTCCGATGATTGCAGTCTTAGTTGCTGTAGTAGTTTCATTCATAATCACTGGCCAATCTCTCTACGGATTAGTCATAACAAACATTGGCACGGACTTTGCCATTGCATTCATCATGGCTTCTGACACGTTCGGTCCAATAACCGACAATGCTGCAGGAATAGCTGAAATGTCTGGAATCTCAGGTCAAGCCTCTGAGACTTTGAATTCTCTAGACGCTGTGGGGAACACTATGAAGGCATCAACTAAGGGCTATGCCATGGCGTCAGGCACAGTTACCTCCTTCTTGATCTTTGCAACCTATTTTGCAACGGCTAATATTTCCCTAATCTCGCTTGCATCACCATATCCCATTGCGGCACTGTTTCTAGGTATAGTCTTGCCTTTGCCACTAGCTTCACTGACGATAAGGGCGACCTCCGACGGCGCTTTCAAAATGGTTGATGAAGCACGCCGCCAGTTCAAGGAGATCATAGGGCTCAGAGAGGGCAAGGTCACTCCTGATTATGCAAAGTGCATAGATATAGCTACCAAAAATGCGCTCAGCAGAATGGTGGCACCAGGACTAATTTCAATAGCAACGCCCATAGCTGTGGGCTTGCTATTTGGTCCAACCGAGCTGGGAATGCTACTCATAGGGGCTACAGGTTCCGCAGCCATGCTAGGCTTCTTCTTTAACAATACAGGCGCTTTACTGGACAATGCCAAAAAACTAGTTGAAAGTGGACTATACGGAGGAAAGAAATCAGAAACGCACAAGGCTACAATAATCGGAGACACAGTAGGAGACCCGCTGAAGGACGTCGCAGGCCCTTCTGTTCTCATATTCATGAAACTCATAGGCATGACAGCCCTACTTATGCTCCCGATATTGACAAGTGTCTAACCGAAGCTTCATTTCCCCTATTTCAGCAGTTGCCTCTCTTCACTCCAGCGAACAAGCCCCGTCTTCCTTTGCACGCTCCTCTCATAAGGCGCGGACTATGCTTTTGGAGCCACAGGTGAGAATTGGTTTTTGCCGTTGAGGATGCACTGTAGTTATTGGCGTTAGGGTAAGGCTTCTGCTATTTTTCGAAGGCTTCGGGAATGGGGTAGTGACTTCGTCCCATTGCTTCGAGAATGTAATCGGAGAAGGTTTTCTTGCCTAGAAACCTTGCAAAGTCGGTGACGGTGATTATTCCAACTAGCTGATTATCCTTTATTACAGCAAGTCGTCGAATACCTTTGCTGACCATTCTTCGAGCAGCTTCTTTGATTGGAGCTTCTGGGTCGATTACTCTGAGGGGGGTACTCATAACCTCTGAAACTCTGGTGCTAGTCGATTTTCCCACCGCCAATACTCTCCGTACAACATCCCTTTCGGTCATGATCCCGACAGGCGTATTGTTTTCCATGACCACCAAGTCGCCTACGTCATTCTGCGACATTAAAACTGCGGCTTCAATAACAGTCCTGTTAACATCGATGGTTAGAACGTCTTTTGTCATTAAGTCCTTGACTGTTGGCATCACTTTTAAGAGTGCATGATCGCATAAAAGCCTTTTTCCAGTTTTGGATTCGGTCCCCAGTATTGAAGGTTGTAGGGCAATTTTCGCGTGGGGTTGTTCAGACTAATGACTGCCAATTGATGTTAGGAGTTGCAGCGGTGACCGTTAGCACGCGCTTTAATCGTGCGCTAACAACCTTTTGCGTCTGCAGTTTTTTTGGCGAAGAGAAACTAATAACGGAGTCCTCATTGTCAATGTGTAATTGTTGAAGAAAGTTGGTGGCGAGAAAGTCTGTAATAGTAATCTTTCTGATAGTGGTTCTTTCAATTTCGATATTTGCAGCGAAAGAATTGCTTAGCAGAAGCGGCTCTGATTCAGACGTCTTTGTTGGCGTTGAATTCGCCTATAGTGACAAAGTGTCTGACTTGAAGGAGTTGGTTGACAAAGTAAAGGGTTACACGAGTCTTTTCGTAATAGGTTCACTGCCGATAACTTTCAATCAGACTGGATTGGACGAGGCTTGCGATTATGTTGTTGATGCTGGCTTACGCTTGATTGTTTTGTTTACAGACAGCACAATGTACAATTTCACAATTGTCAAGGCAGGTCAGGTTCATAATTACACCGTTTTTGACTGGATGAATGACGCTAGGCTAAAGTATGGTGACAGTTTGCTGGGCATCTATAGGTATGACGAGCCGGGAGGAAACCAGCTAGACCAGGGTGCTGCCATGATGATTAAGAACGCTACAGACTACGCCGACGCCGCATCACTCTTTACTTTAAATCTGGGGATAATAGTTAATTACTATTTGGATTATACGACGAGGCTCTTTACGGCGGACTATGGTCTTTACTGGTTTGACTACGAAGCTGGCTACAGTGCCGTGTTTGCAGAGTTCGGGTGGAACCACAGCAGAAACTTGAACATAGCACTTTGTAGAGGCGCTGCAAAAGCCTATAACAAGGATTGGGGTGCCATAGTCACTTGGGAGTACACCAACCCTCCCTACATTGGGTCAGGAGACAGCTTTACGAGGACATGGTTCTGGCTTACAAGAATGGGGCAAAATACATCATAATTTTTGACTACCCGCAAATTGAACAATACGGAATTTTGACAGACGCTCATTTTGATGCAATCAAAAAATTCTGGAATTATGTCCAGAGTAACCCGCACGGTTATGGAGAATACGTGGGGGAGGTGGCGTATGTTCTGCCCGAGGATTACGGCTTTGGTTTTAGGAGTCCGGAAGACAAGATTTGGGGACTGTGGGGTCCAGATGTTTTGTCACAGAAGGTTTGGGAAGACGCAGACACCCTGATAGCAAGGTATGGTTCCAGTTTGGATATTGTCTACGACGACTCGGAAGTTTTTGACGCTGTACGCGGCCGCTATAGAAACATATTCTTCTGGAATGGCACAATTAAATAGTACACTGTAGCACGATTGAAGCGTCAGTTTGGCTATTTCCATCTGAAAATTCTTGCTGATATCAGAATCCCTGCACTAGAATGCCGAGCATGATAGCGATTTCTGTTACGTGTTGAGCCAAGCTTTCCTATCCATAGGCTTTGCAGGAGAGTTGTTACGTGGGTCATTGGAAGGATTTGTGCAACCTGCCATTATGAGCAAGAAATGGCGTGAAATCTACCTTAGCGCGGACAGACTGCACGCTATTTTCTTGAATCGGGTGTTCTTTTTCACATCTGCATTTAGTATTTTCCACTGTTACCTTTCTTTTGAAAAATATTAAATACGAGTTGATCCCATGAGAGTATCTGCCTTGCAAAAGGCATATACTGAAAGGAGAAAAGAAAATGACTAGAAACAAAACTGCTATAGCGATTGCTATACTTCTGACATTTGCCATGACATTTTCACTTATTGCTTTACCTACTGTTAACGCACAAGGTTACAAAGAGAAAACAACATACTCTTACGTTATCGCTACACCTAACCCAGTGGGCATTGGTCAACCAGCGCACATCATCTGCGGAACTACAGACTATCTTCTACAGTATCCCGACGGATGGACCGGGATAACTGTAACGGTCACCAAACCTGACGGTACAACCGAAACCCTTGGACCCTTCAAGACAGACGCCACAGGCTCAACAGGCACGACATACGTACCTGCCACGGCTGGCACCTACAAATTCCAATCCCACTTCCCCGCACAATGGTACAACTGGACATCCCCTGCACTTTTTGATCCCACATTCTTTGGTCCTGTATGGTATTTAGCCAGCGACAGTCCGGAATTCGTGCTCACTGTACAAACAGAACCGCTTCCAAGCTATCCAGGAGTTCCACTGCCAACAGAATACTGGACCCGTCCCATAGACGCACAGCAACGAGAATGGGCAATGATTGCTGGAAACTGGGTTGACGCGCCTTTCAACATGTACACTGAAAACAACGAAGGACCCGAAACAGCTCACGTACTATGGGCAGAACCACTCATAGAAGGAGCGTTTAGCCCACTCGGCGGAGGCATAGCTGGAGGATTTACTACAGGAGGACCGGCTTACGACCTTGGATTCGAAACTGGCGACGCCTACGAAGGATTCTTCATGAGCTCAAGTCTACTCGGCAGCCGCTGGCCAGTGATTATCGGTGGCGTGCTCTATTTCAACGTAGAAAAAGCTGACGGTGCTACAAGAATTGAGAGGGAGATTGTTGCTGTGGACTTACGTACTGGCGAAGAACTATGGAAGAGAAACTGGAACAACACAAGACTAGATTTCGGCCAATTATTCTACTGGGACTCTTACAACTACCACGGAGTCTACGCATATCTGTATTCAGTGGTTGGCACAACCTACAACGTGTACGAAGCCTCTAACGGACGCTGGGTATTCAGCATCAATAATGTTCCGTCAGGCACGAGGTTGTATGGACCCAATGGGGAACTGCTCATATACACGATCAACCAGGCAGCAGGCTGGATGACACTATGGAACTCGACTCACGTTGAAAGACAACAAAAGATCAGGGATTATGGTCCATCAGGATCATTCCACGGAAGTTGGCTGAATCAAGGTTCAGGCTACATGGGAACAACACTCAACGGCAGCCTCGGCTACATGTGGAACAAGACTATACCATTAGGTCTGCCAGGATCAGTCTGGGCTGTTTACCCAGACGATATGGTAGTCGGTAACCAATTGTACGGTGGCTGGATGGTTGTAGGCGAAGACCCCGCTGTATTCTGGGCAGTCAGCCTCAAAGCAGGGACAAGAAGGACAACTGCTATACAATAGAACTTGGGCTAGACCACAAGGCGACATAGCCATGATTAGAGCTGCTGTAAGCAGAGACAGTCGTGTTTTCACTTTGCGTGCCAAAGAAAAGATGCAGATGTACGGTTTCAACCTTGACACAGGTGCCAAATGTGGGGTCCAACTGAACCGTTTGACATCCGCTCCATATACGGCGCAACTGCTTACATCGCATACGACAAATTGTTCTTCACAGCCGACTTTGCCGGAATAGTATACTGCTACGATGTGAAAACAGGCGAGCTCGAATGGACATACGAGGTTAGAGATCCCTACGGAAGCAGCGAGATGTACCAAAAAGAGTTCGGAGGCGAGATGTGGCCTATCACTCCGTTGTTCATAACCGACGGAAAAATCTACATAGGCCAGAGCGAACACTCACCAGAGAACCCCTTGCCACGCGGTGCACCATTCATCTGCATTGACGTAGAAACAGGCGGAGAAGTTTTCCGAGTAAACGGCATGTTCCGTCAAACCCGCTGGGGTGGACGTGCAATCATAGGCGACAGCATAATTGCAACCATGGACACATATGACCAGCGCATATACGGAATAGGCAAGGGACCAAGCGCTACCACAGTCACGATACAAGACGACATCGTCACTCACGGAGACAGCGTTCTAGTGAAAGGCATGGTGACTGACATTTCAGCCGGCACGAAGGATGACTCTTTGGCGTCTCGTTTTCCACACGGTGTTCCCGCAGTCTCTGATGCAAGCATGAGCGACTGGATGCTATACGTGTACAAAGAATTCCCATGCCCAGCAAACGCCACCGGCGTTGAAGTAATAGTTGAGGTATTTGATCCGAACAACAACTACTACGAAGTCGGCAGAGCTACAAGCGACGGCGCTGGATTCTTCAGCTTGGCTTTCACTCCGGAAGTTCCGGGCAAATACACTGTCATAACTAGATTCGCAGGCACCAAGTCCTACTGGCCATCGTACACAGAAACCGCAATCAACGTCGAGCAAGCACCCGAGGCCACTCCAGAACCAACACAAGCTCCAGCGACAATGGCTGAACAGTACTTCCTGCCCTCAGTAGCAGGCATAATCGCAGCAATCGCAGTAGTCGGCGCAGTAATAGTGCTGATGCTCAGAAAACGGTAAAAAACCCGAAAATACAAATTTCAATCTCCCCTTTTTTTATAAAAACGTTTTCATGGCACTTCAATGAACGCTTGCGATAAGTTTTAGTGGGATAATCTCTATCAGACTTGATGGAGAAAGATGTAGAAGCCAATTAAGGGCGAAATTTGCTCTCTGAACTGGAATCAGCGATAGCTGGGTAGCTATTGGGATTTGAAATCTGCTGTTCTTCCCTGCTTGGTCTCCGGTTTCGTTCTCAGCTCTCTTTTTCCTTGCTGTTTCTCGATTTGGAAAATTGCTTAAATAGGAGGCATACTAGAAGAATAGTAGCTTTGAAAAAAGGCTTATAATGAAAGGAGAATAGAAAATGACTAAAAGTAAGACAGCTATAGCGATTGCTATCTTAGTGTTTGCAATGGCTTTTTCACTTTTCGCTCTACCAACTAACGCACAACCAGGAGTTACACTGAAAACCTATCCCTTCGTCGATGCCATCCCCAACCCGGTAGGCGTTGGCGAAGACCTGTTGATTCGCTTCGGTATTCTACAGCAGACGCCAAACGTAGCGTTCGGATATTCGGGGCTGACGGTAACCATCACTCGACCAGACGGAACAACTGAAACGCGCGGACCATTCACGACAGACTCAACAGGAGGAACCTACACGTTATACCCAGCCACACAAGTTGGCACATACAAGATTAAGGCCAATTTCCCAGAACAGACTTGGACCTTCGGAGCCTTCTTCAACCTTGAAGGGGGTAACATGATTTTCGATGGAACGACGATGGCAGCCAGCACCAGCGAGACTATTGATGTTGTTGTTCAGGCAGATCCCCTACCGGCTTATCCAGGCAATCCTCTGCCCTCGGAATATTGGACTCGTCCGATAGATCCGCAGCTTAGAGAATGGGCATCAATCGCAGGCAACTGGGTCCAACGACCTGATAATTCGTTGGCGCTTTACAACGACGATGCACCAGAGACTGCTCACGCACTGTGGAGCACACCATTAACCACCGGAGGCTTAATCGGAGGCCTATGGGGAGAAGGATTAACTCCATCGTCAGCTGAAACAGGAGACGCGTACGAAGGCAAATTCCCCAGCGCAGTAGTAATCAGCGGAATCGTCTATTATACAAGAACAGATACCAGAGCAGAAAGAGCACCGGCTATCATCGGAATAGACTTGCACACTGGAGAACAAGTTTTCTTCAAGAACAACACTTCACTATCATTTGGTCAAGTCTTGTACTTCAACAGTTGGAACTATGACGGCACATACACTTACCTCTGGGACAACAATTGGAACGCATACGACCCCTTCACGGGCAATTTCCAGTATGGTTTCAACTACGTACCTTCAGGCGTTAGGGCTTACGGACCAAGCGGCGAAATACTCATCTACCAAATCGACTATGCTAATAATTGGATGGCTCTTTGGAACTCAACTGCTGCTGGACACGCTCACTTAGGAGCAATGGGTCCTGACTATGGCAGTTGGGGCAACTCAGTGCACGGATCCAAATGGGACGCAAACGTCTCAAGAGCCTACTCTTGGAACGTATCAATCCCCGCAGGACTACAAGCTGGAACATCATTCTTTGCACCAGTACTCAAGATTTATCCTGACAGAGTAATGACTGCATGGTGGAACTATACGCATGTAAGGACATGGGCATTGAGTACAGCAGCAAACAATAGAGGACAATTGCTGTTCGACAAATGGTGGAATGCACCTGCCGAATGGAATGACGGAAAGAACACAATACAATACGCCAGCGCGACTAACCAGGTTGAACACGGCGTCTTCACATTATGGAACAAAGAACTCAGAAAGCACTATGGTTTCAGCGTGGAAACTGGAAACTTCATGTGGGAAACAGACAGCGAACACTTCTTGGACGCTTACGGCTGGGGCAATGCTGAGCACACATGGTACTTTGCTTACGGCAAATACTTCTCAACAGGCGTTGGCGGCATAGTATATGCCTATGACGATCAGACAGGAGACGTAGCATGGATGTACAAACTAGATGATGCGTACAATGAACCAGTGACTGGTGATCGTTGGTGGGGCTGGATAGACCTCATTACCGACGGAAAAGTCTACGTAGGCCATATTGAGCACTCTGCAGAACAACCTATGCCACGCGGCGCACCATACGTGTGCCTCGACGCTGAAACAGGCGATGAAGTGTGGAGAGTAAACGGAATGTACCGTCAGACTCGATGGGGTGGCTGCGGAGTAATCGGCGACAGCATAATAGCGACAATGGACACATACGACCAGCAAGTATGGGCTATAGGAAAAGGCCCAAGCGCAACAACAGTCATGGCTTCACCGAAGGTTTCAAACACGGGCAGCATACTCATTGAAGGCTACGTAACGGACACATCCCCTGGAACAGAGGAATATGCTAGAACCGCTCGTTTTCCAAACGGAGTTCCAGCAGTTTCTGACGAAAGCCAGAGCGAATGGATGCTATACGTATACAAACAGTTCGGTCGTCCAATGAACGCGACAGGTGTAGACGTACAGATAGACGTTCTGGACGCAAATGGCAACTTCCGAAACATTGGAACAGCCAAGAGCGATGCCAACGGATTCTACAGCTTCAAATGGTCCCCTGACATCGAAGGCAAATTCACCGTATACGCCAGTTTCGTTGGCTCCAAAGCCTACTATCCATCAAGCGCACAGACAGCCTTCATCGTTGACCCCGCACCTGCAGCTACTCCAGAACCTACACAAGCACCAGCATCACTAGCAGACCAGTATCTGCTACCCGCAACAGGCGGCATAATCGCAGCTATAGCAGTCGTCGGTGTAGTGCTCGCACTACTACTCAGGAAAAAATAAACTTCCAAAACCCAAAACAATTTCCCCCCTTTTCTTTTGTTCAAAAAAAGTCTTCTAAACAAACAAAAACAAGGCAAAAGAATTCAGTTTTTCAGAAGAGAAAGCCTGTAGGACAGATTGTATCTATATTATTTTTTTCCATTCTTTCTAGTCCCTCGGAGCAAATGATAAATACGCAGTGCTCTGAAAGGAATCATAGCCTTGAAAAAGGCATAAACTGAAAGGAGAAAAAAACAATGCAAAAAAGCAAGATTGCTATAGCAACTACTGTTTTTCTGATGCTAACCATTACACTCGGTGCTATGCCCTCAGCTTTTGCTCACACTCCAGCATGGCAAGTACCAACATATTCTTTCTGCAGTGTCTCGCCCAATCCAATTGGTGTAGGGCAACAGGTGAACGTAAACTTCTGGGTAAACATACCACCACCTACGGCAAGTGCACAGTATGGCGACAGATGGGGCGGTTTAACAGTGAAGGTTACAAAGCCTGATGGAACCACTCAGACACTGGGACCATTCACATCCGATGCGACTGGAGGAACATACACCACATACACGCCCACGACGGTTGGCGAATATACTTTCCAGATGTTCTTTGCAGGACAAACATTGGCAGGCGCCAATCTCCCTCCGGGAACTCCGCCTGGCGCGATGGTTGGAGACTATTTCAAGCCTAGCAGCAGCAACATATTCAAGCTGACTGTTCAAGATGAGCAACTAACATATCCCTCGGCTGTGCCGCTTCCGACACAATACTGGACTCGCCCAATTTACGGTGAAAACAATGAATGGTATCAAATCGGCGGTAACTGGCTCGGTCTTGGCCAATCAACATTCGCTGCAACTGGAATGTACAGAACCACCGGAAACTTTAATCCATACACAAAAGCACCCGACTCTGCTCACATCTTATGGACTAAACCTGAAGCCTTCGGCGGAATTATTGGAGGGGAATATGGCAATACTCAAACATCTAACTACTATTCAACTTCGCAGTACGAACCAAAGTTTGCGCCAATAATAATGCAAGGCATACTCTACTACACTCTTTATCCAGGGTCTTCCACTCATCCAGAAGGATGGGTAGCAGTTGACCTTCATACCGGACAAACAATCTGGACAAAGACTGACGAAGAAGTCAACGGTGAAGTACTGAGATGTGGTCAAATACTTAACGAGATCACGCCAAACCAGTATGGAGCCCTCGCTTACCTATGGTCAATCCCCGCAAGCGGCGCTGGGTTCGGAGGATCACCTTCATACATGTCAATGTATGACGCAATGACAGGCGAATGGATACTAAACGTTACGGGCTCTTTGGGGATGACGATTGTAACAGACGAATACGGAGGCTTGATCGGCTACTACGTCAACACTACCACGAACTTCATGACAGGCGAAGTCACAGCGTCTCTAACTATGTGGAACTCTACCAGATGCATCAATCTCAACGTAGCCAACTACGGCGGCGGCGAACCGGTTCCTGATCAGTGGATGTGGAGACCCCCACACGGCGCGCAACTCGACTTTTCATTGGGAAACCAGTGGTCTGCGCCATTACCCGCTACGGACACTGCAGGAAATTCATTGACTGTAATGATGAGCTATTTCGGCTTTTCATTCCCTGGCTATTTGCTGTCGATTTCCGCTGTACAAAGCGATGTTGTGCTGTTGACTGGAACAACTAATGAAGGTGCATTCCTCTACCAGCCAGGCTGGCAGGAAGAAGCAGGCTTCAGTGCAAAAGATGGCCATCTGCTATGGGGTCCATTAAACCGAACACAAACGCCATTCTCAATTATATACATGGGCAGTGTCTGGTCTGGAAGCGGGGCTTACGTAGAACTAGATGAATCAGCATTGGCAGTCACAGGTTACAGTCTCAGTACCGGTCAGAAGCTATGGGGACCAACTGCGCTTCCTAACGCGAGTCCATTTAGCTCACTCGGCGCAAACGCTATCGTGGCTGACGATTTCATCTACATATGGCTCTACGGAGGAGACGTCTATTCCTTCAACATCCTAACTGGCGCATTGAAGTGGGAATATCACACGCCCACTGCTGGATACGAGTCTCCATACGGTCGCAATTCCATATGGACTTTCACTGTGGGAACGATTGCCGACGGCAAACTGTTCGTCCCTGAAGGTCACATGTACAGTCCACCACTATTCCACGATGCACAGCAACTAGCTTTGGACCTAGAAACTGGCGAAGAAGTCTGGAGCATAGACGCTTTTGACGTTACCAGTGGACCAGCCATATCAGACGGCGTAATGGTAACATTAAACGCCTATGACAACCAGATATATGCATACGGCAAAGGACCAACCAAAGTAACTGTTTCGGGACCAGATACTGGCTCAACCATGGACATACCCGTAATGATAAAGGGTACAGTAACTGACATCTCAGCAGGCTCACTGCAACAAGCAGTAGCAGCAAACTTCCCCAACGGTCTTCCATGCGTCTCTGACGAAAGCATGAGCGACTGGATGGAATTCGTTTACATGCAGCAACCATGCCCAGCCACAATTACCGGTGTTCCAATCACAATCGACGTCATAGACGACAACGGCAACTACAGAAACATAGGCACAACAACATCTGACTCAAGCGGCACATTCAGATTCACATGGGTTCCTGACATTCCAGGCGACTTCACCATCATCGCTACCTTTGAAGGTTCAGACTCGTTCTACTCATCATACGCAAGAGACGGTTTCACAGTGATGCCAGCTCCAGAACCAACAGCTGAACCAACAGCCGCACCCGCATCTATTGCTGACCAATACATGCTGCCGGGAATAGGCATAATTGTCGCTGCAATAGCAGTAGTCGGCGCAGTACTCGCACTAATGCTTAGAAAACGGTAAGCAAGTCGGAAGGTCAATCCTTCACTCCCCTTTTTTAGTGAGTTAGTGATTTTCGGCAAGAAGCTAAACGGACAGACAAGTTTATTGAAAGGAATCGAGACCCTCACCACGCATAACGAACCAAAAAAACTCGGGGAATCTGCAATGCACTTGATATATTAGGACAAGAAGAACTCTCGCTCAGGTTCCTGCGGCTCGCTTTTTGTCTTCTTATGACAACTTTATTTAAAAAGCCTTATGTCTCCGCTGAATTTTCACAAGCGTCAAACTGATTTGTTCTGAGAGGGAACTGTCTGATTCCAGGCACCGCGAAAAACACATCTACTTTTCGTATGTTGGGCAGCGCTTTAATTTTGGATACGTTTCTAAAAAGATCGTTAATATCCCTGAATGCCAGAACTGCATACGCTTCGTAGCTTCCAGTCGTTCGAGTGGCGATTATTACGTTTTGAGTTTTCTTCAGTTGTTCAACAATCTCAGCCGAGTCTGCCTCCAGCTTAATGTTTATCAACATATGTGCCGTGCCATGGTATCCTATCTTTTCGAGATCTATGGTGATTGCAGAAAGGCCAATTGTCCCGTTTGCTTTCATTTCGTTGTATCTTCTTATAACCGTCTGCGTTGAAGTGCCCAGTTTCTTGGCGATAGCCATGAACGGTTTTCGAGCGTCTTCGGAAAGCTCTTGAATTATCTTTCGGTCTAGGTTATCCATTCTCTTTTGCCTTCTATTCTGAAGATGTTTTCAGGATGTTCTCTGGATAAAAGTCGAGTTTGTCTGTGCATCCAGTCAATTCGATTTTTAGCACACCTTTTACTTTTTTGAGAGCGTTGCTGACGTTGTCTATTTGTTCAAGAGAGCCAACTCTTATCGCGGCATGGATGTCATATTTGCCGATTACTCTACAGCAATTGAGGACTCCTGGAAGTTTTTTCAATGCTTTAATAATAGCGTTTTCACAGTCAGCCTCAGCTATTATGTCTACTACCAGGGTACCGTTGCCTCTGGGGTTTTCCAGATTAGCTATTAAGGTTGTTCCTGTGATTACACCTGCTTTTTTCATTTTTTTGTATCTTTGGGCGATGGCGGTTATTGAGAGGTTACAGTTTTTCGCAATTTCTGCGAAGTTGCAGCGGGCGTCTCTGAGGAGTGCTTCTAAGATTTTGATGTCAATTTCGTCGATTTTTGGTTGAGGATTCACGTTTTGCCAACTCGGCTTGGAACTATTCTGTTATCTCTGTTTATAAGCTCTTCTTAATTGTAGAAACATCGGTTAATATTTTAAATACTTTTGTAATCTATGATTATGGTTTTCTTGGATTGTTCTATTCTGTGGAAAATGTTAAATATGTAGCTACCGAAAAGAGTAAAATCCAAAGAATAACTTCAAAAAATGAATAGAAGGAGAAAAAAAATTAGGGGCTGAGAGAGCTCTGGACTAAGATCCTGATAGCGATGTAGCTGTCGAGATTTGCATTCTCCTTTTTCTCCCATCTTTCTGTTCCAGGGCTCCAGCAAACCCATTTGTCAAGACGACACTGCAACTTTGGGTTCTCTTGCAGCGATCCCGTCTTTATCTTGGATTTGGTTCGTTTGCTTGCTTTCTCCTTCTCCAGCAGCAAACAAACAAAACAATCCAAGCCAAAATTAACGAAACCGCAACTGCAATGAGAATAGTCCACAGTGAGAACGGAGGAGTTTCGTTCTCGACTTCATTGAACATTACTACTAAGTCGCCCAAAAGCGGTTCCGAGTATTCAGATTGAATCAGGACATTTACTATTTCAGTCTCGTTCTCAACGTTCTGCGTGTAGTTTATTGGATTCCATTCTGTATCCGTTTTTATGGTGTAAACTTCTAACCCGCGGACATCTTCTTCGAAGCTAATTACAAAGTAGGCTGTCGAGCTTGGGCTTTCCGGTGACAGGTAGGGGCTTATGTTGAGGTCATACAGGAAGAGGTAACTACCGTTTATTGATGCAAGTGGATGCTCGTAATGGATTTTCAACATAAAAAAGTCGCTGAGCGGAGCAATCGTGCAGTTAATCATTGGCCAATCGCCTATTGCTGTGTGATGTAAAGCCGCAGGGTAAGTCTGGGTGTAGTTACTCCAGGCCAATTCTGTTTCATTCAACAATACGCGAATGTTCACGGTGCCGGGAGGAGTAGGATAGACCATCATCAGGCTTCGCTGGGAGGCACACGAAGAATCAGTCGAGAGATATATGGGGTATGTTCCATCTATCTTCGCCCACAGCGTCCCGTTAACACGCGTGATAGTGTAGTTAACATGTTCTACAGGCATGGACAAAAGCGGACTAGCTGCCTGGTTGGGATTTGCAAACGCAGACATAACAAACTCGGAGGCAACAAGGCCAGAAAGCAGCAACGCGATGAATACCAGAAGCGACAGTTTAGTCTGTCTCATTTAACGCGCGCTGTCTCCACAATAGAACTCTGCACTATTATTCATATAGTTTGCTACAGGCTTATTGCTTTTCTCAGAGAACAGCCTATTGCCTGAGAAAGAGTACCGCGCATGGGGTTGGCAAAATTAATATTCGCTGAGCACGAGATTAACGGTTTATCCGGTGAGGCTCAAGAGTGACGGATGCACACAGCGAAGAAATCGAGGGAATCACCCTCAGCGTGTACTTGTATGTCGTCAACAAAGGCCAACCTGTGGGTCCCAGAGACGTAATGAAGGGAGCTAACCTAAGCAGCCCAAGTGTTTCCTACAGGCACCTTGAGAAGCTTGAAGATCTCGGTTTGCTTGAAAAAAACGAGTACGGCATGTACATAAAGAAAGGCAAGGCTCGAGTGCGCGGCTACGTATGGATCGGCAATCGGATGATGCCCAAGATGACAGCTTACTCAATCCTTTTCCTATGCGTCTTCATCGTTGAACTCATAGTCTTCCTGCTGCACTACCCGGTTGAAGACTTCAAATTCATGGTGTTCTTCACCCTGATTCTTCTAATAACAGGCTCGGCGATGACCGTTTTCTTCATAGAGGGGCTGATGCAGAGCAAACGAACCAGACTTAGCCTCAAAACCGAGAAACCACAAACATAGAAAGGAACGCACGAAAACTGACCACTTCCCGAAGCTAATCAGGTTTGCGGGTTGAACACAAGCGCTACCTACTACGGGCTGCTAGGTATCTTGACATAGATTTTACCGTTTTCGATTTTGCATTCGTAGCATGTCAGCGCCGTTTCCTTTGTGATCTGATGTTGGCCGTCTCGTACATCAAAGATTTGACCGTGGCAAGGACACACGACGAAATATTCTTTCAGTTTTCCCATGGCGAGTGAACATCCCATATGCGGGCACCGATTTGAGACGCCATAGACTCTGCCATCAACTTTAGCCAACAGAACTCTTTTGCCGGCAACGCTAACAAGCTTCATTCTATCTTCTTTTACCTCGCTTTCATCTGTCGCGAACACAAAATCCTCTTGAACCAAACTCTACTCCTCAACTTCTTTAGACCATAGATTTCGTTCTTATTTCTTCCTATACAGCGAAGATGCATACGTAAAAACCACCCTATCGCCCGATTATTTCTTGCAAACAAGTTGTTTCTTAAAAACCAAGATTGCCATTCTACTTCATTGCATAATGTTGCATAATATTGCATAAAATTTACTTTATTGCATAAAATTTACTTTATGCAATTAAGCTTAAATTATGGGTTATTATTGTGTTTTAAGCGTGAACTAAGCTTGAAAAGCTTGAAAACCGTCGTTTTGGAGAGTTCAGTTTCAACTTTTGCACCTCAACATCATGAAATAGAGTGTCGGCTAACATGCGTTAATAGCGAATCTAAACTCATATCGACAAAACTGTCGCTGAGAGGCAACAATCCTGTTGATGCAATAACGTCAAAATTTAACTTGAGTGTTGCGGACACTAAGAAACTATTTCGTCCTAATGCGGCTGATTTGCTATTATATGCCGAAAATAATTTGTTCAATCCGACACTATCGGAAAATTATTGTCGTATTACATGTAGGAGGATGGCGAAAATTGAAGGGTAAGGAGTGGACTGTTGATGAGGAAAGACAGCTCCGAAAGAACTTTGAGGATGGGCGCTCTCTCCGAGAAATCTCAACTATGCTCGAGAAGAGCCCTGAGGCTGTAAGGGCAAAACTGAAGCGACTGGGAATAGAAGTTGATAAACACCCGTCGACTGTAATTCGGTTATCAACCTCCAACGTTATTTTGCCCGAGGAACTCATTAGCCTCGAGGACGCGTTGAAGACGCTTGTAGCCACTCTAAAGATGTCTTGCTCATCTGGGTTGACAAAACTGGAGATTCATCGTCTGCAGGTTGTGGCGATGTTGGTAAGGACTTACTGCGAAAAATTACCCGTGTACTTGAACTTGAGGGGTTTGGAGCAGCGGTTATTTGAGTTGGAGAGTAAATATAGTGATTTGGCTAAGAAAACGCTATCGAAAAAGGTTGAGAGCGACCCGTCTTCCGCGTGAATTTGTCCAGAAAAGAGATTCGTTAGAAGAGTCTTTGGTCGTTGTTGAGGCTGAAAAACAGCATAAAATCGAACGTCGCGAAAAGAAAGCCGGAAGAATTTTTCGAGCAGATCTTGGGTTTTAAACCTACTGCCTATCAACGCAACCTGATTAAGCTCTTCGAGGAGAGACAGTTTTTGGCTGCGCGCTGGTGCCGTCAAAGCGGCAAGAGCTGGACAATTAGCGCTTTGCTGTTGAACTACGCCCTAAACCACGATGATAGTTACATCGCGGTTGTGGGTCCAAGCTGGCGTCAGACAAAACTGAATGTTCGCCGAATAAGCTTCTTCCTAAGAAAATTGGATGACCCAAGGGTGAAGGCTCAGAAGACCCGGATTAACTTTCCAAATGGCAGTGTGATCGAGGCTTTTCCGAACAATCCCGATACTATCCGAGGACCAACACTTAACGTTGTTTGGTGGGATGAGACGAATTTTACTCCCAACGATGAGGACCTGTACGATTCAATCTTGTTTACATTGGGCACGACAAACGGAAAGCTTGTTTGCACGAGTACACCATGGAATACAGATTCACTTTTCTGGAAGATGTGCAATCACAGGAACTACGAGGATTTTGCAAGGGATCACGTTACGTGTGAGCAGGCAAAGGAGCCTAACGGTCCCTTGAAGGAGGCAATTTTGGACAAGATCAGGCGTCAGTTTGGAGAGGATCCAGCACGGTGGCGAAGGGAAATGGAGGCTGAATGGGCTGAAGACGAGGACGTTTGGCTGCCGCAATCGCTGATTGCCAGTTGTATTGGAACGGTGAAGAATTGCGGTGAAGACCTTCAACCATGGAACCCGGATGTTGGCTACTCGGGAGACTTTTTCGCTGGTTTGGATCTAGCTCAGGTGAGAGATTACTGTGTTCTCTCGATTTTTGACAGGGTTAACGACGTGTTGTTTTTGAGGCACTTGAAGATTTTTCAGCAGCCAACCAAGTACGCTAACGTGCTCGGTTACGTTAAGGCGTTGCAGGATAGGTGGGGCGGGTTCCAGAAGATCCGCGTGGACTTCACCAAAGAAGGGCCTTCAATCATAAGCGACATGGAAAACGCTGGCATAAACAATGTTGAAGGTGTTAACTTTAGCGTGCCCAGGAAGAGCGAGATGGCTGGTTTGCTTAAACAGAGGATGATGAGTCAGCAACTCTTTTTTCCACATTTGACCTGGGAGAAACCATACCGGAGCGACTTGTGCAGCGAGCTAAACGTAGAGCGTTTCGAGTTGCGGAAGGATGGCGCGATTGGCTTGTCTCATCCAAACGGGACGCATGATGACGTGTTCTGGGCTTGCTCCTTGGGCGTTTACGCGACCGTAGACATGAAACCCTTTGACATTGAAGCCCTCAAGTTTGGCTGAATCAGCGTGCAACTTTAATAATACCCTCTAAATCATAACAGCGCGCTATTGACAGCAAGTCAACCGGTGGAATGACATTCATTGAAGTTGAAAATTGCTGAAAATGAAGTAAAACGTCTGCGGCTTTGCGTTGAGTTTAAGTCGGTTAGCGTCCGGTTTGAGTTTTTGGGGTACGAGGTGGATTTGGAATCAGGAGAAATATCTGATACGTTGAGGGCCAACTGCCAGCTTGCGAGGGGAGAGTTTGATGTGTTGCAGACACTGCTTACTCATTACTGCAAAGCTGACCCAGTCGAAAGAACAGGAAGACTTGTAAAGTTCGCGAGTTTGCCAGGAGGGCAAGCATACGAAAAAGCTTTCTTGAAAAGAGCAGTCGAACCAATAGCTGACACATTCGGCGAAAAACCCGAAAAATTATCAGAATGCGCAAAAACACTCGGAGGATTCTCCAAGACGTACGGCGATGCCTCAGCTGAGATATCTGCACTGCCCAGCATACCCTTAACCATCATTTTATGGGAAACGAACGAGTTTCCCGCTCAGGCAAGCATACTCTTCGACGAATCAGCCAGTCATTACCTGCCAACGGAAGACCTAGCCGTGCTGGGCGAACTTACAACATCCAGGCTGTTGAAAATTCAGTCTGTGGTCCGTTGATGACCTGAAAAGCGCGTTCTTTTCTCTAAATTACACTTCCTGCATCGTGAGAACAGTCTTTGTGATAGGCCAGTGCAAGAAGGCTTAAAAACTAAACGAACAACGGTTTAAAACAGTCACCAGAAACATGTTAGTCCACAAGACAGAAGAACAGAAACATGAAGCCCACTCGAGTAATATCTTTTGATATGGACGGAACTCTCACTGACCTATCCTTTGTAGATTCAGTGTGGTTGGAGGGAATACCCAAACTCTTCGCGCAAAATAACCAGATTTCGCTTGAAGAAGCGCGGAAAAGGGTGAAAAGCGAGTACGACAGAGTTGGCAATGAGAAACTGGAATGGTATGACCTCAACTACTGGTTAGACAAGTTTAGCATCGACGCTTCACCACAACAGGTTCTAAAATCTTTTAGAGAGAAAATACGCGTTTTTCAAGACGTACCTACAGTGCTAGAGAACCTGAAAAATCGAGGGTACAGGCTAATTGTAATCACTAACGCCCGAAGAGAGTTTGTAGACATAGAAATGCAGCAAACCGGAATACAGGGCTTTTTCGAACGAATCTTCTCTTCGCCTTCGGATTTTCGCCTAACTAAGAACGCAACGCGCGTCTACGAGAAAGTCTGCATTGCCTGCGAGATTTCACCTTGCGAAATGATTCATGTAGGGGATGACCAAGATTTCGATTTCGAAGTCCCAAAAAAACTTGGCATAAATGCTTTTCTACTCGACAGAACCGGGACAAAAACGGGCACACATACCATCTCCAGCCTTGAAGAGTTTGAAAGAAAAATCATAAAGCGATTCACATAATCACCTCGGGCAGTCGAGTTTGGCCCCTCTCCTCAGGCTTTCCTTCTTGCGGTCGCACAATTTAAAAAGAGATATACACAGATTATTCGAACTATCGCACAGAACAATAATTGCAGGGAGGTGACAGAATGAATTACAGAGAGAGACAGGAAATAATAGCTAAATCGCCTATTTCTTTCGGTTACCTTAAGCGATTCAACCTCGGCGCTGGGATTCTACACCTCTCACAGGGAATTCTCATGCTAGCTCTGGGTACCCTCTTGTCATGGGAACGAGACATTTACACGTTCTACTTGAAATTCAGTATTGGACCACCCATCTCCGTTGCTCCAAATCCCCAAATCTTCTACACACTTGGTTACATCGGCGTTATCGTTGCATCTTTCCCTCTGCTATCCGCTATAGCCCATTTCTTAATTGCTTTCCCCAAGAACAAAGACTACAACTGAAAATTTGAAGAAAGGCATGAATCCATACCGCTGGTACGAATATTCCATTTCAAGTTCAATAATGATCGTGCTAATCTCAACTTTCGTAGGCGTCTGGGAACTCTGGTCGACTAGTAATGATTTTCGCCTTGAATGCAATGATGATCATGTTCGGATACTACATGGAGGTAGTCAACCAAAAAACAGAGAAAACATCATGGTCAGCGTTCATCGTCGGCTGCATATCCGGAGGAATTCCCTGGGTTGTCATTTTCGCCTATTTCATAGCCGCCATAACATCCACAGGAACGAATCCGCCTACCTTCGTCTACTTGATTTGCCTAATCTACTTCGCTGTGTTCAATGTCTTCGCGCTGAACATGGTGCTCCAGTACAAAGGAGTCGGACGCTGGAAAGACTACTTGTACGGCGAACGGGTGTACATAATCCTGAGCTTCGTAGCTAAAACAGCCTTGGCCTGGCTTGTCTTCGTCGGAATATTCGCACCATTCTAGGCCTTGGTAAACTTTCCATTTTTCTTTTCTTGTTATTTATTCCACAACAAATTCTCGTCACAGGTTCTGTTTTTTTTGATGAATTCATATAGTCTATTTCACTATTTCCAGTAGTCTTTTCCACCGCCCTCGCCGAACACACTCTCCAACTCAGCCAACTGCTCTGGATAAGGCTCAAGCAGAGACTGAGCAGACAAATAGTTTTGTTTGAATCTGATAATCCAGGCTCTCAGAATGCTCAAATTCGCGCTTAGTGGAAGTCGCCCGCTCTTGTACTTCTCGACTGAATCAAGGAAGAATGATTTTTCATCCTTTGAGAGCTGATTCGAGAAATAGCCCATAATCTTAAGCATAGACGTTAACGTATGAACCAACACTCGGCGTTCGATCCAAAGCAAGATGCAAGTGAGCTTCATAATCTTTCAGCATATCCTCCAAAGATTTTTCCTCTTGGTTTGCCACAATCTTGCCCAAAATCCCGAGTTCTTTCTGGCTGTACGCCGTGAACAGATACTTGTTTTCTGATTGAAATCTCACCAATTCTCTTATTTTACCCGATTCCTTTACACCTCTGAAGGATGCGAAAGCAAAAAGCTTTGTTAGAAAATGCTCTCTTATTCTGAGATTAATCAAACGGAGTTCGTCCTCTATAGCTAGGTGGGGAAACTTTTTAAGAACTGCCCCTCCGAAAAACCCAGGACCCTTGCCAACTGGCGCTGACTTCTCCGTTTTAGCATATATCTTGACGTTCTTGAATCCGCTCGACGGAGAACCCCTCTTGAGTATGAAACCGTCGACTTTTTCTAAAGAATTCAGAAAAGACTCAGCGAACTGTTCCATTTTTTCCGTGAAGTCATAACCTGTTGCCGGCTGGATTAGTCTACGTTCCCCATTTACAAGCACTATTCTAACAGGGTCACGAGGAACCCCTAATCCAATTTCAACTTCAGGGCACACGGGAATAAAGTTAACATAGGACTTAAGCTTCTCCACAAAATCGCTTGCAACTATTTGGGCATCATAACGTACCGGTGCAAAAGTTATGCACTTTGAAATTACAACATTGGGTTTAGCAAAATCTCTCATTCGAATCCCTCAAGAAACAGATTGAAACATCAACATTTAGTCTGCTGCATTTGTCTCATAAGTCTTTCTTCATGCGCAACTAAAGAGCACAATACCGCAAGTTTCACAATCAGACAGATAAATGGTTTTATATATCTCCAATAACAGAAAAGAATCGGGGAGGATTATGGCGTCCGAAAATTCTGGTCTGACAAGATGGGCTAACATTATCGCATTTGTCTTAATGGTCATCATTAATGGCTTAGCCGGCAGCACAACAACTATCGGAGGAAAAAACACGGCGCAGATTTCCGATGCAAACCCGACTCTCATAACCCCTGCAGGTTACGTGTTCTCCATCTGGGGCATCATCTATGTTTTGCTCGGAGTTTTCGTAGTCTATCAAGCACTTCCAAGCCAACGAGGAAAGGATTTTCATAAGAAGATTGGCTGGTTCTTTGTCTTAAGCTGCGCAGCAAACATAATCTGGCTCTTTCTTTGGCAATTTGAGTATCTCAGCCTTTCAGTAGTTCTCATGTTCTTGCTTCTGGCAAGTCTTATACTAATTTATCTGCGCCTAAACATAGGCAAATCAAAAGCTGACACGCGTGAAAGACTCGCGGTTCATCTTCCTTTCAGTGTCTACTTAGGTTGGATTACAATAGCTACAATAGCAAACATAAGCGCCACTTTGGTATCAATGAACTGGGATAGCGTGTTTTTAGGAGTAAACGCTGAAACATGGGCGATACTAGTCATTATAGTGGCTGTTGCTATTACTGTTCTTGTACTCGCCACTAGAAAGGATGTGGCTTATGCTTTGGTTGTAATCTGGGCTTTGGTCGGCATTTCTGTAAAGCAGAGTGGAAACCAAACAATAGTTTTACTAACGGAAATAAGTGCTATTGTCGTGGCAGTTGCGGTGCTCGCCACAATCCTCCTCACCGTGCTAAGACGAAGATAGCTATAACATTGAGTTTAGGGATTGGTTATCGCTTGGTTAATAATAGAAGTGTTTTTGCCACAGAAATGATCGGAACAGTATTCATAATATTTTTAGGTAGTGCCCTTCACTTCACCTACGCATTGTCAGGCAACAATCCTGCAGTTGGCTCCCTTTCTCCCGTTAACGAATCTGTATGGGAACACTTGAAAATGGTTTTTTGGCCATCTCTTTTTTGGATCTTAATAGCAATGTTTCCCCTTCGAAGGGCAGTCAGTAACTTCTTTTCTGCCAAAGCAATCGGCACCTTCGTAATGGTGTTTACTATTCCAGCAGTTTTCTACTCTTACACTGCTCTCGTTGGAGAAAGCATTCTTGCTATAGACATCGCCACATTCATTATCGCTGTGATTATCGGCCAGTTCGTAAGCTACAAGCTCTTCAAGCAAAATACGATTGGAGGGTCAACAGAAAGGATTGCCCTCATTGCTCTGCTTCTGCTCGCGCTCGTCTTCGTTGTGTTCACATTCTACCCACCTCACCTGCCAATTTTCCAAGACTCGATCACCGGTCAATACGGCGGTTAGTCGCGCTGGAATAGAGGAGACTGGACTCTGCAAGAGTTTTTTAAGATGGAACAGCGAATCAATTATCAGTTTATGAATGAGTTGCTAAACCCGTAACTTTGGATGGGATTACTTGAGACCTGAAAAAATGCCGAGAATGAATGAAACAGAAATAGTCCAACTGTTAGAAGATCAAATTCTATGTCGCATCGCTTTCTGCGGCAAGCAGGCTCCATTTATTGCACTTTTCCAGTACGCCTTAGTTGGAGATCAACTCTATTTTCACTTCACAAATTATGGGAAAAAAATTGAACTCCTCAGCGAAGACAAAACCGTATGCGTCGAAATCGAAAAATACGCTCCGGATTTGAGTGAATACAAGTTTGTTACACTGACAGGAAAACTGAGACTCGTTACAGACCCTGCAGAAAGAGCTCTCGCTATTGAAAAAATCGTTGACACTGCGAGGAAGAGACTCTTATCAGAAAACTTCATCTTGGCGCACGGATTTCCTAAGGAAAAAGGTTGGGATTTCTTGACGCCTGAAAAACCCCTGCTAATAGTAAAACTCGACAGCGTAACCGAAAAAATCGGACTCAAGTCTTCATAAACTATATCAGCAATCTGGACGAGATGGAAATTCTGATTCCTGAACAGCGCGTTAGAAATCTCAACAAAAACAAGACCAGAAACAGGCGATACGTTCTATACTGGATGCAATCTTCACAGAGAATAGAATACAACCTTGCCTTGGAATACGCCATTTCAGAAGCTAACAAATTAAACAAACCCCTTGTCGCTTTCTTCGGACTTACAACTGCATTTCCAGAAGCGAATTTACGACACTATCATTTCATGCTGGAAGGTCTTCGGGAAACAAGTACACTCCTACAAGAAATCGGAGTAAAACTGGCGGTAGCAGCCAAGTCACCTGAAGAAGGCGTGATTGAACTTGCAGAGGCTTCCTGTTTAACAGTAGTGGACAAAGGTTACCTTAAACCGCTAAAGCAATGGTACAAACTTGTGGCTGAAAACATAGATTGCCCTTTAATCCAGGTTGAAGACAATGTTGTTATTCCACTGCACGAAGCTTCCGGAAAAGAAGAGTATTCTGCCGCGACACTTAGACCAAAGATAGCCAATAAAAGATCGCTATTCCTATCAAAACCAACGAAGACTAACCCTGCCAGAGACTCGTTGAGCCTAAAACTTGAATCTCTAGATCTAAAAGATATCGCCAAAATCACTTCGAACCTAGAAATCGACCACTCGGTGGACAAAACCGCGCATTTCAAGGGCGGAGCCGGCGAAGCAACAAAACATCTTGAGAATTTCACAGAAAACAAACTGCAAGATTATCCTAAACTGAGAAACGATCCAACCGTAGACTGTCAGTCAAACCTAAGTCCGTACTTGCATTTCGGACAAATTTCGCCCATCCTAATCGCTTCTGAAATCCTAAGCGCAAATGCTGCTACTGAAGCAAAAGAGGCATATCTCGAAGAGTTGATACTCCGACGCGAACTAGGCAGCTAACTATGTCGAATACAATAGCGACTATGATGCTTTCAAAGGGTTGCCTGAATGGGCAAAACACTCTCTCCGCAATCATACGAAAGACCCCCGGAAGTACTTGTACAACTTGGAGGAACTTGAGAACGCACAAACTCACGACCCCTATTGGAATGCTGCTCAAAACGAAATGCGCTTAACAGGAAAGATGCATGGTTACATGAGAATGTACTGGGGAAAGAAAATTATTGAATGGACTGCAACGCCCGAAATAGCCTTCAAAACTGCCCTGCAACTAAACAACAAATATGAGCTGGATGGAAGAGACCCAAACGGGTTTGCAGGAGTATCATGGTGTTTCGGAAAGCATGACCGTCCTTGGGGAGAGAGACCTATATTTGGTAACGTACGTTATATGAACGATAATGGGTTGCGAAGGAAATTCGATGCTGACAAGTACGTTGAGAACGTAAAACATCTGCATCATTAAGAAGCAACTTGCCAGATACGATAGCAAAGGTTATCTTCGTATGTTATTTTTTTCAAAACAGGCTGAACAAGGTTACAACGCCCAGTACAACCGTCACTATTGCTATGGCCGTTCTCAGCTTTCTACTCTCAAACTTGTGAACTACAAAAGCAGCTAGCGGAGTTGACAAAACAACACCTATAGATAAAGGCAAAAGGAGATTCCATGCAATCTGGCTTCCTGCCAATACGAAAGTGAGAAAACCGGCTATGCTGACAAACAGTTCTGAGAAGGTCTGTATAGAGACAGCGACTTTCTCGTCTACTCCCATTACTATCATGCCCGTTGTAGTTATCGGTCCAAAACCGCTTCCGCTAATACCCTTATTAAACGAGCCAAAAAGACTCAAGAACGCCAATTTAAGCCATGAAAAGCTTGCTCTCAGTTTCTTATTCAGCAAAAGAAACAACCCTAGCGCAGTTATTAGAAGCCCTATGTACAGGCTCAAATAGAAATCCGATATGCCAATTGAGACTGAGGCACCAACAAAGCTCCCTACAACACCGAGAATTCCAATCAACACCGACATGTTGAAGTGACGGCTGCATAAACTGAAATCAACATTCTTAAACTTGTGATGAAAGAACGGGCTAACCAAATTGCCAAGCATAGAGCTGAACAACAAAGCAGGAACAATCTGATGCGGAGCATAACCCAAAAGCAGAAGAATCGGCGTCATCGTAAGCCCAAATCCCATTCCGAAAACTATGTCAACAACTGCAGTAAGAAAGGCAGGGATAATCAAGAAAAGGGAGGCTACTTCAAGGCTCATGCAAGCTTACCTCTTGGTGATATCAAGAATCCAAGAGTCCCCTTATGTATGCACCGATAAACATTGCAGCTATTCCTACCAAGACGGGTATATTACCTGTTCCAAGACTAGCAACAGCGGAACCCGGGCATTGACCTGATAAACCCCATCCTACACCAAAGATTACCGCGCCGACTATAACATTGGGCGAAAACGGCAAGCGTCTAGGCTTGAATTTGCCTCCGAGGATAGGTGTCTTGATGTATTTTGCCGCCACGTTAATCGCGAAAAAAGTAATAGCTGCTGCTCCTCCCATGACAAATATTAGTCCGAGGTCTTTCAGTTGAAGAAAGCTTAGGACAATTTCCTGTCGCGTCATTCCGCTATAAGCCAGCCCGAAACCAAATAAGATGCCCCCAACAAGGACCACCACGTTCTGTTTGTTCATGGTATAATCCCCAGCATTTGAACTATGTTGGCCGTGACCACGGCTACCCCCATGAAAACAATGACTGCGTACAAAGAAGTTTTAGAAAGAGAAGCCAAACCGCTTATTCCATGTCCAGAAGTGCAACCACTAGAAAGTCTCGTTCCGAAACCAACCAGCAGGCCGCCCAAGGCTAACCTCCATAACTGCACTGAGGTTGTCCAAAAACCCGCTGGTGACAGCGTCAGAGTATGCACAAGAGCCCCAATTATCAGGCCTATCGCCAGAACCAGTCTCCAGTTTCTCTCCTGTATGTTACTTTCCTTCTGGAAGTGCTTTCGTTTTGAAAACCACGATAGAGTGGTTGTGAAAAAACTGCTCTGCGTTGCATGCAACCCAGTCATCAGATATACCAGACTGACGCCAATGCCGATTATTACCCCGCCTACTAAGTACGGTTCTATTCCAAGAGGAAACATGTGAAAAGCTGAACCCCGGAAAAATTTAAACTTTTTCGAACAGAATTCTCTGCCCAATCCTATTTGGCTAGCGGGAAACCAGATTTGATCCAAGCATCAGTCCCACCGAGACAATTGTAAACGCATCCAAATCCTGCCCTCAATAGTATGCTTGCTCCGAAACTTGATCGGTTTCCTGTTTTGCAAACGACCACTATTGGAACGTTTCTTGGAAGCTGGTCTGTTTTCTTTTCAAGTTGACCCAGATAGATGTGCTTTGAACCTTCAATGTGACCTTCGTCCCATTCGCTCTGACGACGAACGTCGACTATGATCACTTCATCTTTTGCCTCAGTCATTCTTCGAAGTTCCTGGACGGTTATTAAGCCAGCTTTGGATATTGGAAATCCCTGTTTGTACCATTCTTCCAAACCGCCTGTGAGATAGCCTTCTATTTTGTCGTAGCCTAAACGGAATAGATTACGGACTGCAAAATCGAGTGCTTCAAGGTTTTCGACAACAAGCAAAATATTTTTTTCATAGTCTACAACCCAACCTGCATTAGAAAGCCTGCTGGGCGTTAGACTGTAGGATCCCTTTATGTGTGCCCCTCCAAAAGCAGCTGGGCTCCTCGTGTCGATAACATAAGCCTTCTCTGACATCTCTGCAAACTCCACAGGTGTCAAAGCGCGGGGATTTGGTATGGTTCCCAATACTGGTGGCCCGTTTAGATTGTAGTTCTCCATTTTCTTAAAATAGGGTGGAGTTTGGTGTTTTTCAGCGCTTTTGTGTGCCACAAAATCTTTTTTGCGGAGTTTCAGCATCGGATTTGTCTTCTTTTCAACTCCGAGTGTGCTAATTTCTCTCTGCCTTATCTTGCCGCCGCAAACCGAGCCTGCACCATGTGCGGGGTACACTATCACGCCTTCACCAAGAGGCATAAGCCGTTCCATTATGCTTTCATACATCTTCTCTGCCATTACTGGGGTCAATTCAGCTCCTAGAAAATCGGTTCTTCCCACATCTCCCACAAAGAGTGTGTCACCCGTAAATACTATCACAGCCTGATCTCCAGATTCGGAATCATACACCACATAGCTCATACTCTCAGGAGAGTGACCTGGAGTGTGCAAGGCCTTAATTCTTAGCAATCCTACCGAGAACTCCTGGTTGTCTTCAGCAGTCTTTCCATATTTCCAAGGCAGTCCAGGACCATGGAACACTGTTGCCTTGGTAAAATTGGCTATCTCTTGAGAACCAGTAACGTAATCTTCGTTTCTGTGAGTTTCAAAAACGTATTTTATCCTGGTACCCCATTTGGCAGCGATGTCCAGATAAACTTGGCAGTCCCTTCTCGGATCGATAACAGCAGCTTCATTTTTTGATCCTATGATATACGAAATGTGAGAGACTATTTCGGATTTCAAAGCTTGGAGCAACATTCTTCAAAGCCCTCCCATGGTTAACAAAAAAGGACATAGTTAAAGTTTATCGCACACCCCCTTCCCAAGTCTCTGCATAACATTGAAAACGCCCTTAGTCGTCTAGTTTGGGTATTAACACTTGGATTCAAAGCGGGGCAGCAAAACTCTCAGCAGAGCGAAATCCGAGGTCATCTTGGAACACGATGTCTTTTTGTTATGACTACAACCACACGAGACTCAATTGAGCTTTCAAAATCACACAGAACAGAAGACGCGACATTTCCCTCGCGTTATCCTATCCAATCCTATCCAGGTTCACATTTTGGCGAGAATGCCGAGTCTTTGCCTTTAGGTTTTGGCAAGATAGATTACTCGACAAAGGAACAGTGTTGCTGTTGCGATTACTATTCCCGCGGTCACTACTTCGTGAATAAGTTGCCCTGAAAAGAGCAGTGTTAGACCTACTGCACCGTAGAGTAGACTTCCATAATACTTGCCCACTGGATCATAGATTTTTCTTGAGAAAAGGCTGCTAAACAGAAACTGAGCAAATGCGACGCCAATCAGTAACAAAAGCCAGGCAGAGTAGAAGCCTTGACTGACAAAGTTCACAAACATGCAGAAAACAAAGGCGAAGTCGATTGCTGCATCAAGGCGTGCTCCTGACTTTGAGGAAACCTCCAATTTCCTCGCCACGTAACCATCTGCAAAATCCGTGCCTACCACGAATAGAAACAAACTATCCGCAACAAAAACAAACCCGTTGTGAAGTGAAAGAATTAGAAAAGGCAAGACCAAAAGACGCTGGACGCTGATAACCAACGGAAAATAGCTGCTCTTCCTGTGCTTCCCACTACGTTGGGATTTCTCTTCCTGCTTGCTCAGCGAGTTCTGTTGCACTCTTATTTCCTTCATTCGGCGCCATGCTAGTCAGAGCTATTTCGCCTATAATGTTACCGTTTGCAGCAAGCACCAATTCCGAGACTTTTGCTTTGCTGCCCGCCGCATCTCCAGCAGCAAGACCCACCAGCACAACATCAATTCCTTCAAGGTCCCCCATTCTCTCGATTTGCCGCGTTGTCGGTGAATCTGGCTCCCCACCGTAGGTTGAAAAGCAAAGTACCAGCAAGTCGTACTCCGAGGGTTCACTCGGAGCCTGAGTGCTTGGTGTGGCAATCTCCACTCGCCAACCATTTGACACAAGACCTACCGTGAACGCATAGGCTACATCGTGCGCAAAAGAAGACAGACCAGGATGATACAATACAAGCGCTGTTACGCCACCTCCTGGGTTTTCAACAACTACCTCGGTGACTACATCAGTGCTGATTGCATATGCCATGTACGCCAACAAAGAGGCCGAAACTACAAACACGACCAGTAACGAAATCAACAGAATTCTCTTCCATCTTTTTCGGGGCCAAAGTTTCAAAGGTAAACACCAACTACTTGTTGTTCTCCAATTGGCTATAAATTTTGCGAGCTCAATTCCCTGGTGCATCATTGAAGACTTATGATTTCGCTGAACTCAGAGAAATCAGAACCTCAGTATTAGCAGAATTTGGGGTTTTCGAACAAGGCTCCACAAATTGTAATTTTGGGAAAGCCCGCTAGAATCTCGCTATCAAACGAATTTTAGCCTGCACTATCAAGGACGCTGGTCAAAATGTGTGGTAGCCATAAATAACAAAGCAACAAGAGAATACTAAAATAGTAAAAAAACAATAAAATGCCGAGCAGGTTTTGAGTGTGAAAACAGAAAAGGAATTTTGGCTAGTAACCATGCTTATTGTTGCAGCAGCAGTTTTTGCAGTCGTCGCATATTTTCGTTGGCTCAATTTCGGTTTCTTGCTGGGTCCATACCGTATGAATCACTGGGTATCTTGGATAGCATCATTCTACATTGCGTTGGCAGTGCCAGTTTTTTCCGCGTTAAGACGGCGATCACCTCTCAAGACGAGGGCTCTCCTAAGAATTCATGTGTACGGCAATCTGATTGCCTTTCTACTAATATCGATTCACTTCGCAAGCCAAGTTTCCAGACAACCCATTCCCGACTTGGGAACAGGTATAGCATTATATGTCGTCATGCTTATTCTCACTATCACAGGTTTCTTTAACAGATTTCGAATTTCAGCACTCCTTAAGCCTCAAAACAATAGGTTCCTTCATGTCAGCGTAGCGATATCCTTCTTTATCATTATAGGAATACACATTCTCCACGGCATTGGAATAATCTAGCGCTGAGTCTATTTCCTTCTCTTTCTTTGCGCTTCAGATCTGCATTACTAGCAATCGATAAAAATTGGAGAGTTATAAAAGACTGATCACTGAAAATACCGGCTGATCAGTGCATGTCAATAATCGGTTTAGATCTGGCAGGATCCGAAACTCGACCCACAGGTTTCTGCCTCCTTTCTGGCATGAAAGCAGAAACAACTATGCTATACACTAACGACGAGGTCCTCAGAAAAACACAGGAAAACAACCCACGAGTAATCGCCATTGACGCCCCCTTGAGCCTTCCAGCAGGAAGAAAATCATTGGATGATAGACAAGGTGATCATCTCAGAGAAAGCGAACGAGAACTTCTAAAACATGGCATAAAGCTTTTTCCTGTTACGCTTGGACCGATGAGAAAACTCGCCAAACGAGGAATCTACATCAGAGGCATCTTCGAAAGCAAACATTACACTGTAATAGAAGCTTACCCTGGAGGCGCGCAAGACATCCTGCGGATTCCCAGAAAAAAGTATGGTACCGACAAGTTGAAGGCTGGCTTGGAGCGGCTTGGAATTGAAGGGTTGAAGGATGGGCTTAGTGATCACGAGCTAGACGCCGCAACTTGCGCTTTCGTTGGGAAACTCTTCTTGGAAGGCAAAAGCATAACCTACGGAGCACCCGGACAGGGCATCGTAATGCCAAAAGGGGAAAAAGCAGTATCAAACCAAATCAAGAGGAAACATACTTGCAGACAGAGGTAGTCTTCAAACTGAAAGTTAGCTTAGCTTAAAATAGATGCGTCTGTTGTTCTTGCCTTTATTCTCTGTTTTGACAAGCTCGACCTTTCCTATCTCACGCAGGTTTCTAATATGGGTTCCACCGTCAGCTTGCTTGTCTAACCCAACGATTTCAACAATTCTCAGAACTGGCAGGTTAGGGGGAAACGCCTCAGCCATCTTAACCACGCCGGGAATTTTCAAGGCTTCTTCCCGAGGCAACTCGTACCATCTCACCTCGATATCCTCTTCGAACAACTCATTCGCCCTAACAAGATACTCTTCCAGGATTGTTCTGTCAAACTTTTCGAGGCTGAAATCGAAGCGCACGTGGTCTTCTTCAAGCTGATTGCCCGTTATGAGCGCTCCCGTGCCCTTGTTTAGTAGAGCCGCAAGAACATGAGCAGCGGTGTGACTGCGCATAAGCTTGTATCTTCTTTCCCAGTTCAAGACGCAGCAGACATCGTCGCCAGGCTGCAAGCCAACATGGTCAACTTCATGGCTAATTTCGCCTGAGAACTTTCCAACATAAACCACATTGAAAACCTCGCCCTGTCTGATTATCCTGCCAGTATCATGCGGTTGACCTCCGCCTTTGGCATAGAAAATCGTCTTATCCAAAGTCACGTATTTTCCGTCTTTGACAGAAATCACAGTCGCGCGCACTTCCTTCAGGTAACTATCAACCAAGAACAACTCTTTGAGCATGATGTATCCCGCTAAGATTGTAAGTATTCATTCGCTGAAAACTCTATATCAACTTTTGCGTCTGCATTCCATGCCTAAATTGACAGTCGATCCAGAAAGGCGACCTCTGCAGAACTCGTGTCAGATGTCAATTCCTCAAAGTTGCGTTTCTTTTCCTAAACAAAACGATTGCGATAAGTATGATTACAATAAAAAGAACGGCTGCAACTACTATTTCAACCGGCATTTTTGCAGTTGAGACTGGAGGAACCGCAACACTTTCCATTAGGGGATACCGGTCTCGGTTTTGAACGTCGATTATGTATGGTGTGTCACCAATTCCGTCGTCATCGGCATCTGTACCGTTATAGTTGCTCCAGTAGTTGCCTTGCTCGCCATAATCCCAATTGTGTATCGGTTCACTCGGGTTGTACTCCTCGCAGAAACAACCGCTGAAATGGACAACGTTGTCTATGAAACTGTTACGCGAAAGAATTATGCTAAGAGGTGTATTTCCGGGCGTGTTGACACCGAAAAAAACACCTTCCTCATTACGAGCTACATGATTCTCGAGGATAGTGTTGAAGTCTCCTGAGAGCAATATTCCCACTATGTTATCTGACACCGAACATCCTGCAACCGTGTTGTTCGCCGTCCAAATGTACATGCCAATGTAGAAATTTCTGATGTTCAAGTTCTTAATTGTCAAGTTATGCCTGTTTTCATTCGCTAAGTCTATTCCTATCGTCCAAGGTACTGCCGTTTCATTGAATTCTTGGTATGGTCCATCCCCCACTACCCATTGGTCTGTCCTTGTTCCGTTGTAGGTTCCTTGAAGAGCGTAGCCAGCACCGTCAATTACGATGTTATCTTTGTCTACAACAATCTGGGCGCAAAGGTTGTCGGTAAACTTGTATACATCACCGTTGCGCTGTATCGGTACGTTGGAAGGCTCGATGCTGCCGTCGGATAGAATGCGAACTGTCATTAAAGACAATGAAGGACTCGCATTTGCCCCAATCAAAAACGCGGAAAGAAACAATAGCGTCAAAGTAGTTGTCAGGATCTTCATGCCTTTTCCGCCGTGTTGTTTTTGTTTTCTGTTTCTTGTACTAGCCAGTTTCGCGATTTGAACACCGTTTTTCCAGCTACTTTCACTCTTAGAGTATCTTCATACGGGCACATTTCGACGCAACGCATGCAAAGCAGACACTCAGAAGTGGTCACGTCGCCGCCCTTTTTCTCGTAAACTTCGGTTACTTGAGTGGGACAGACTCTCTTGCAGACACCACATTTGGTGCATTTCTCCTCCACCTTATCCAGTCGGATACCGGCAAATCGTTTGAACGGTGGAAAACGATTGAATAGGGCAATCAAAGCGCCCATGGGGCAGATTCTGCACCAGGCACGTCGGAAGAAGAAAGCTGTTACCGTCACCAAGCCCAACACAAACAGGTTCAGCGATGTCAAGTAGAAACCCACCTCGTAGAAACTGCCCGTTGTCGCCTCCGTAAGCCACTCTGGTCTCATAAGCCCCACAGAAGTCTGCAGCATCACGCATAATGGCTTCATCGGACAGACTTGACAGAAAGGGGCTGCAAAATAGGTATAGATGAAACCGCCTTTTTCTGTTCCAGGAACGAGCTGGGCGTCAGCTATAGCTTGCAAGCCAAAGATGGCACTCAAAACTATGATGAGGGCTAGAATAACGTAGCCAAGCTGATGGAACTTCTTGTTGAAATGGTCAGACAGACTCCGGTGTTCTATCTTCAACGCCTTTCTGAGACGCGTGATTAAGTCCATGTACAAGCCGAATGGGCATATCCACCCGCAGAAGAACTTCCCCACAAGCATAGATAGCAGGATTACGGATCCCAAAACAACTGCTAATCTCATCAAGCCCGAAGAGACGTAGTCTACTCCCCAGCCGCGCCCAGCATCCCAGAATGGATACAAGTACACTTGAAGCTCCCAAAGCGCGCAAGTCACAGTTTTCCCGCAGGGATAATAGCAGCCAAGAAACGGAACTGGAAAACCGTCAGGCATCGATATGCCCAACACGTTTGTCGCAATCAAGTATTCATGCGGGGTAATCTGTTCAGCAGGCACCGGCACGACTCGGTGATCGATAAACATCCCAAAGAAAATGAGAAACACCAAACCTATCTGAACAAGCAGCCGCAAAGAACTGACGCTTCTTGTCTTATTCTTCCTGCCCGTAGCTATCGCTACCACTCCAACGCCCATCGAGATTGCAGCTGCAGATATCAGAGAATAATTAGGCTTGTAAGGAGGCAACGAAGGCATCGGCAGCGGAGCTAACGGATCAGCAGGATTAGTCACGTTCGCGTACAGCCTGTCACATATGTGACCATAGATCGGAAAAATATTCCAGTATCCAGCCATGTCCAAGGTCTGAGTAACCGAGAACTCACCCGTCTCAGCATCAGCAACGACAAACTGATCTATCCAAGTGTAATCCGGCCGGGTAAACGTCACTCTTACCGTCACGTTCGGTTCTACTGGGCAGATTTGACCCGTCACGGTAACGTTTTCGTTTATGTTAACTTCCGTTTCACTTATTTCTGCAGTAATGTGTGGGCCGTAACAGCCAGTGGCAAGCGAAAAATCGTAGACACTAACAATATATAGAGATAATGTGATTGCGAGAGCAAAGCAGAGAACAGTTCGCTGTTTCATACCTACCCTCACTATTGCATGTATAGTTTTGCCATGTTCATATAAGTTATGCATTCTCCATCCAATCACTGGTATTTACATTTCATGCAGATTAGAAAAGAGACGATAAAAGGAAGAGCGTCTAGCTAAGTCTATGTCGACTTTCTCTTTCTATTGTCCGCCCGTTTGCCTTTGCTTCTCGAACGGCAGAATTTTCTGCTGGAATAATGAGATTGTGCTGTTTAGGCGCGCATTCGTTTGAAAGCTTGGATTCCGATGATGTTTGCAATTAAAGTGAAGCTGACTATGATGATTATGTTTTGAAGGGTTCCAAAATACTGCAATCCAATTAGTATGCTCCTTAACACGTCTACAATGTAGGTTAAGGGGTTAATACCGCTCAACGTTGCAAGGTAGATGTTCAAATCTCCAAGTGGGTACAAGGCACCAGACAAGAAGAAAAGCGGAAATATTACAAAGGTGGTTATCAACTGGAAACCTTCTGGAGAAGTCATGAAACTGCCTATTGTGAGGCCGACAGCGGTTAAACCTGCCGCAGCAACGGCCACCATCAACAAAGTCAAAAAGACAGATAAAACTGTATAGTGTATGCCAATTACCACACCGAAGACAAGGATTATCACGGCTTCTACAAGAGAAAAGGTCACTCCCCCTAACACCTTGCCCAGGAAAATTGAGGATCTACTCAAAGGGGTTACGAGTATCGCTTTTAGCAGATCGATTCTCCTATCCCAGACTAAGTAAGCGCCGTAGAAAATGGATGAAAACAAAAACGTCTGCATGAGTATCCCTGCGAAAATGTATTGCGAATAGTTCTCCACACCTGGAATAATAACCGAAGACCCTAAACCACCACCGAAGGCCAATAGCCAGAGTATAGGATTGGCAACGGCAGACACAATTCTAGGTTTTTCCCTGAAAAACGTGAGCATCTCTCTTTGCCAAATAGCATACACACCTGCCCAATTCATGCTTTCTCCACGCTCTCTTGAACTATCTTCTCAAACCATCCACTCTCGCCTTCATCTCCAATAGTTCTGCCAACCCAGCGCAGAAAAACATCATTCAGAGTCGTGGTCCTCACTTCCACGGACTCAATCTTGCCAACGACTTTCAGAATCAGCTGCAGATTCTCTCCAACATCTTCAACCGAAATCTTTGTTTCCGAACCGTCCTGTTTGATGTTTCTCACAAAACCTAGTTTTCGCAGCTCATCCACACGTGAAGTTTCAACTCCCCTAATTGTCACAAGATCCCCTCCCAAAGACTTCTTCAGTGCCCTCGGTGAATCTAGAACGACGATTTTACCTCGGTCAATTATTCCAATGCGGTTCGCAAGAGAATCCGCCTCTTCCATGTAGTGCGTCGTCAGCAGCACCGTCATCTTCAACTCTTTCACGAGGCGGATTATGTAGTTCCACATTTTCTCCCTACCTCGCGGATCCAATCCCAAGGTTGGCTCATCAAGAAACAGCACCTTAGGCTTGTGGATGAGGCTTCTCGCGATCTCCAACCTTCTCCTCATTCCACCAGAATAATGCTTCACAAGATCATCTTTCCTATCTGAGAGCTCAACGAGTTCAAGCGCCTCCTCAATTCCTATGCTAATCTGCGCTTTAGGTATGCCATACATCATAGCGTACAGCTTGATGTTCTCGTAGCCCGTTAAGAGCTCGTCGCTGCTGGGCTCCTGAAAAATTATCCCAATAGACTCTCTAACCTTCTCTGGTTGCGCTAAAACATCAAAGCCATTCACCTTTGCAGTGCCCGACGTGGGTTCCAACAACGTGGCAAGCATCTTAATTATCGTTGTCTTGCCAGCGCCATTCGGCCCTAGAAGGCCGAAGACTTCACCTTCGTCAATGCTAATGTTGAGGTTTTCAACCGCGGTCAACTTTCCGTACTTTTTAGTCAGGTTGAAGGTTTCAACGACAGGCATGACTATGAAAATAAAACATGCCTTTAAAAAACGTATGTGCTCGTATTTTCAAAGAATTGTAACAGGCAACCGCTACCCTGGACTATGGCAAATCTGCCAGACTGAGGAATTGCAAAGACTTTTGACAAATATTCATATTAAAGGGAGAAGCCCCAGATTGCATAATGAAACATACGCACAGACCGAAACAAGATTCAATTTCAAACATGCATGAATACAGAGGTGTCTCCAAAAATAGGCTTGTTCTTGCCATGTTAGTAACTGGGTCTGTAATGGTCATCGAGGTTTTGGGAAGCCTCATAACAGGTAGCTTAGCCCTAGGCAGCGATGCTAGTCACATGTTCACCCACCTTTTCGCCCTGGCAATCAGCTTTGCGGCAGTAATCATAGCCTGCAAGGAGCCTTGCCATCATAGAACATACGGTTTCTATCGAGCAGAAATCCTCGCAGCACTTTTCAACAGCATTTTTCTTTTCGTCGTTACAGCCTACATTTTCCTACAAGGAATAGAACGTTTACTCCATCCTCAACCAGTACTAGGCTTGGACATGCTTATCGTTGCACTGTTTGGTTTGGCTGCAAACGGGTTAAGCATACTTATTCTAAGAGGAAGCGTAAGAACTGACCTAAACGTCAAAGGCGCTTTTCTTCATATGTTCGCCGACGCAGTCTCCTCAGTGGTTATAATACTTGGGGCAATTGCGGTTTCCTTAACAAATTGGTACATCATCGACCCACTCCTGGCAATAGGCATTTCCATTCTAATCCTATCTTGGGCTTGGGGCCTGTTCAAAGACTCTGTTAACATCCTACTGGAAACTGCGCCAAAGGGTATGAACATCAACGAAATAAGTCATGAACTGAAGAAAGCGCTGCCTGAAATTGAAGAGATTACTGATATGCACGTTTGGGAGATTACTTCCAACATGTATTCTTTAACAGCACATGTCAGCATTAATGCAAGCGACTACAGAAAGAGCCGGGAAGTTCTGGACAAAATAAATGATTTGCTGAGCCAGAAATACAGCATCGAACACACAACAATCCAGTTTGAGCTCATGAACTAAAAAACAAACTACCCTTCCTATCCTATGCCAAGTGTTTTCGTGCTGACTCAAGAGAATTCAGAGATTAGTTTCACTACTGGTAGGTACTCTTTATGTAATGCGGTAACCCTGAACCCTTCTGATCGCTAGTGGCGGTGCAACGAAAATGATTCAAATTTCCCCCTTCGTAATTCTGCTCGCAGTCGTCAACATAGGTTCACTTATGTTCTTCGGATTCGATAAGCTAAAGAGTAAGAGTGGAGGCTGGAGGATTCCGGAATCAAGACTTCTTCTAGTAGCCCTCGTAGGACCTTTCGGCGCGTACATCGGTATGCTGCTCTTCAGACACAAGACTCGCAAGACCAAGTTCCTTCTCGTCCCGCTTTTCGTGTTCATACAAATAGGGTTGATAGTATATTTACGCCTCATATAGCTTCATGCGCACAATGCTGAAATCTTTCCAGCCCCAAAACCGCCGGAAAATCCTCTGCCTCCGAAAACTTTGATTTTCAATTGAATTCCGACTGTAAAGATCCCCATTAATGATGAAAACAAATCGAATCCAAACGGTCTCTTTAATTCAAGCCCTTTCTTCAGAGCTTCCATTCCGTCACGACATCAGGCACTGAGCCCTCGCAATAGTGTTATGTATGACGTGCTCTTCCAGCAACAAGCTTAAATTTTCCAACATTCTTATTTCAAACTACAATATTTGACATGGAGATACTGTTATGAATCTGCTTTATCGAGGAAAAACAAAAGATGTTTTCACCAGACCGGACGGGAATCTAGAATTTCACTTCAAAGACGATGCCACAGGCTACATGGCGGACGGGAAACCAGTGTTTAATTCTGGTTACGATCAAGTTGTTGGGCAAATTCCTGGGAAGGGAAAGATTTCATGCAAGTTTACGGAGTATTTTTTTGACTTGTTTCGAGAAAAAGGAATTCCCACAGATTTTGTAGAAATGGGATCCGAGCCAAACGTTATGGTTGTGAAACCAGCCAAACTCTTAGGCTTAGCAAACCAGGCAAAAGACTTCAAAGGTTCAGACGAAATATACGGTCTTGAAACCGTTTTCAGAAACGAAGTTATGGGAAGCTGGTGGAGAAGATACCCATCTCAAACTCCTGGAAACAAACTGGAAGTCGTGGAATTCTACGCAAAAGGGAAAGCAGGCGAACCAGACATTCTGATGGTTGACGACGCTCTGGTTCAACTGGGAATGATGAATCAAAAGGAAATGGAAACAACAAAAAGTAGGACAAAACAAATCGGCAAAATACTGTATGAAGAATTCCTGAGAAGAGGTTTTCACATGGTCGATGGAAAAATGGAATGGGGAAGAGACGTAAAAACAGGCGAAATAATCCTGATTGATGACTTGTCGCCTGACACTTTCCGCGTCTGTGAAGGCTACAACCTTGACAAAAACGGAAACTGCCAAGTAAACAAACAGTGCATAATGACTGACTACCGCCAAACATCAAGATTTGTGCGATGCTCAAACTGCAACGAATTCGTGGAAGTCCCAGGAGACTTCAAAAGATTCATAGAAGCCAAAAACATCTTAAGCGCTGATCCAGCAGGCTTAAAGAAATTGGCAGAGGCCTTCAAGCTAAAGCTCTGACACAAAAAACTCAAATGCCGAAGACTGGTTGTAGACGCCATCCTCATTTATACACTTTAAAGTAAATCCTGTTCAGCTAAGGTAAAATAACTGTAAAAATGTGCATGTGGACCGAATTTGGCCCAAGATTGCAGGTGACTATTTCTTTCCTTTCGAAAGTTTTGTTGGAAGCGAAACCTGCTTTTTCTGTTTCCTCTTTTGGTCTTTTTCTCGCTGCAATTTCTTATGTTGTTCCAAACCTGCAGCTTTCTTGTCTCTTCTTGACAAATTCGTCCACCTCGGCAGGCAGTAGAAGTATTACGCATTCTAAAATGTTGTCCCTATTGTGGCCTAATTTCCCCTAATTATGGGGTTCGATAATTATCTCAACAAAATTTCAAACGGAGAATTTCCAGCGAGGTTGAAATAATGTTAATGTACCGTTGCTTTTCTTAACGATAGCTATGACTGGAAAGACTAAAGTGGAAGGGCGAAAGAGAAGAGAGAAAATTCAAAATCACTTCTGGAACATAGTTAACTGTGACGAACACATTTCACTGCCCATGCTAAAGGACGCAGTTAGAAAGGAATTCAATTACAAGGACGACAGATTAGTCCACGCCCAAATCAAACTTCTGCAGACAGAGGCGAGAATAAGAATTCAAAGCAGAGTCAAAGTCTGGATTAAGAAACCACAGGATAATCAAATGTGACAGAATCATTAAACAACCGAAAATCTCCTATCATGTTAAAATTAGACCATGTCGTCATGGTTTAGAAAAAGGGTTTGAAATTGCAGTATCGTAGAATGGGTTCATTGGATTGGAAAGTGTCGGCTTTGGGGTTCGGTTGCATGAGGCTGCCACCCAGAAAAATCAACAGATTACGAGCCCAAACTGAAAAATCAATCGAACTAATCCGTTACGGAATTGACTTAGGCATCAACTACATAGACACTGCCTGGCCATATCATCTGGGCGACAGCGAAAGAATTGTTGGAAAAGCATTGAAAGGCGGTTACAGAGACAAAGTCTACCTTGTCACCAAACTGCCGCTGTTTATAGTCACAAACACCAAGCATTTCGACAGCTATCTGAAAACCCAGATGAAAAGACTCCAGACAGACCACTTAGACGCTTACCTATTTCACGCAGTAAACCAAGGTCAATTCGACAAAATAAAAAGGCTGGGACTAATCAAGAAAATGGAAAATGCAAAGAGAGAAGGGTTAATCCACAACATAGGCTTCTCGTTTCATGACACACTTCCAGTGTACAAGGAAATAATCGACTACTACCCTTGGGACATCACCCAAATCCAATACAATTACATGGACACTGGGATTCAAGCAACAACAGAAGGACTATCATACGCACATAGCAAAGGAATTGCAGTAGTGGTTATGGAACCATTGAAAGGAGGAACTCTAGTAAATCCTCCACAAGAAGCACTAAACATAATCAATTCAGCAGAGAAGAAACGAACCCCTGCAGACTGGGCCTTGCAGTTTCTCTGGAACAAGCCCGAAATCTCAGTAGTACTCAGTGGAATGAACACCGCGAAAATGATACGAGAAAACTGCGCAAGTGCTGACAACTCTGGGATAAACTCACTATCCCCCAAAGAGCAACAGGTAATTCAAAAACTCACAGAGGTGTTCAGAAAAAAGACAGCAGTTCCATGCACAGCCTGTGGCTATTGTATGCCTTGCCCTCAAGGAGTCAACATACCTCAAAACTTCGCCTGCCTAAACAATTTAACCCTTGAGAGAAGCCGTTTTCGACGAATGCAGTCGCGGGGAGCTTACAAAAAACTGAGAAACAAAAAAACAGAAGTTAACCATGAAAATCCAAACGGCAACGCCACGCTTTGTGACAAATGCGGAGTTTGCGAGCAGAAATGTCCCCAAAAAATCCATATTCGCCAGGAACTTGAAAAAGTAAAACAGGAACTGGGCAGACGCAGCTCACTCTTCTAGTAAGGCTAATTAACCTTGAGTTAGTCTTCCGGCGAGTTTAGCGCCAAAATCTCGGCAACTTCGTATCAGTTCATCTTCTTTTTCGTCTTCATCGCTAATTATCCCAGGAACCAACTTCATTTTATGATGAAAACCAAAAGATAATTCCAATAGTCTAAGGCATTCTATTCCGTCAGTTTGGCACCCAGCAGAGGTGAAGCATCCACCTACTTTTCCTTCAAGCGAAGATGTTGCCCCGTAGAAGCATATTGACTCATCAACTAACTTCTTAATTGGCCAAGCCATATTGCTGAAGTAAGTTGGGGAACCAATAGCGATTCCGTCGAACTTGACTAGGTCGGCAACGTTAAAATTCTCCACTCCTTTCAGGACAGCTTGCACCTTGAGCGCATTAACGGCTTCGCAAATGTTCTCTGCCATTCTCTTCGTTTTACCTGCTTTAGAATAGTAAACGACTAGTAATGATTTCACCCTAATTCATCCTCAACCATTAGAGTAAGACGTTTGGGCTTGAAATATCTTCTGCAGTGTCCATAGAAAAATGGGTTCTAGGTTTTCTTAGGTTTTCTTTTTAGCGGCAGCAGCTTCTTAACGTCTTCTGCATCTCTTGCCGAGTACAGTCTAATCCATAGCCAACGTCCGTCATGTAACTGTTTGGTGTCTTCGATTAGCTTGTGCATCTTAGGGCTCAGTTCGTTTTGCATTGAGAGAGCTTTCGCTGATTCTTCTCTGCCCAGTATAAGGAGAATTCTGACAGATCCCTTTTCAGGGGTGAGTGTCACAAGAGTCTTGCCACTCTTGCGATATCGAACGTCCCATCCCTGTTTCTTGTCAAAAATCATTTCAGGTGTCATGTCATAGCTATCGCGCAGAAATGTTCTAAGCTCTTTCCAAGCTTCCACTGCTCCAGAATCTTGTATGAAATCTGAGATTTCTTTTTCATCAGGGCTACGAGTTCCATCAAGCATCCTTTGATGCTCTGCTGCCACGATTTCCACTCAACCTTCAACTACTCCAGTTTCTGTGCATTATTATAGCTTTTTCGTAGACGCAGAAGCCAGAGCAGCAGCACGCGCTACGCCCTTCACGGTCAAAAACTCGCCAGTTACCTGAATCTGACGCAATGAAGATGGACTCACTTCTTCTGTTTCTTAAGGGCTACTAAGGTTATGCCTATGATGGATGCCGTTCCTATGGCTGCTGTGGAGTAAAAGCCTTCTGGTGGGACGATCATTGATGTGTTTGTCGGCCAAGGTGATAGGGTGGGTAACACTGTGGGCGAGGGTGCTTGCGTGGTTGAGGGTGTTGGCGTTGGGGTTGATGTTGGATTAGGCGTAGTTGTGGAGGTTGGAGTTGGTGAGGTTGTTGGTGTTGGCGTTGCCGTAGGTGTCGGTGTCTGGGTTGGATTTGGTGTTGGTGTGGGTGTCGGAATAGGAGTGGGTGCAATCCGGGAAACGTAAAGAACCCACGAGGAAGGATTGAACTCGTTTTCGTCGTCATTGATCGTTGCGTATTTCCCGTCAACAACTGCTTTGTTTACATTCAGAAAATGGGTTTCATTGAAAGCCAAATATGCTACACAGACAAGCCACTCTTGGTCGCTGTCTGTCTCACTTTCATCACTAACGTCCAAGTAAACTGTCTTGCCGTCAAGTAAGCTTGTCAAATAGCTTTTGGATTTCGAATAACCTATTTGGCGATAATCCGGAGCGTTAATATCAGCAAGTCTAACCGTCTCTCCGGTGGCAATTTCAAATGTGTCTCCATTAACCACATTTTCCACTACAGCTTCATAGTCAATTTCTCCGTTAACATTGAAAACGTAAATGCTGGATACAAAAAGAGATAGGGCTAAAACGAAGAATAACCCTAATCTACCTTTCATTATCCTACCCCAAACCGAGTTGGGTCCCAATGTTTATAGCACTTATTTCGATTTCCAGAATAAAGAGAGTCCAAGCCTATTTCTAGACGGTTACTATTACGTAGATAAATAGTGCATAAGAAAAAAAGGGCTAAGCACGAATTCACAACTACTTCGTGCTATTTCCCCGTCTTTTCGTCGTGTTTCTTCTTTTTCTGTTTATTCTTTTTTGCTAGCGAAGGCATACATACGACTCCGTGAACTAAACCTGCAATCTACCATAGTACTGAAGATGCCTATTAAAGTTGACCGCTAAGACGAAAAGCCGGAGCCATTAAATAACTTAAAAGTCCAAGTTTTGTTGAGTTTAGTTCCCTCAGGGAGGCATCTAAAACCATCTAAAGCACATGCTGATCATTAAACTCTTAAATAAGTGGGTTTTCAAATCATATGGATGGGCGTCACTTATGAAAGGTTTTAAGTCCAATATTGAGAAAGCCACTTTGAAAAACAAAGATTTTAGACATGTGCTCTACACGGGCAAATACAGTCAGCTAGTGCTGATGACTCTTAAGCCAGGTGAAGAAATAGGCGAAGAGGTTCATAAGACCGTCGATCAATTCTTCAGGTTCGAAGAAGGTGTAGGCTCAGTCTCAATAGACGGTGTTAGGCAGAAAGTCACTGATGGAGATGCCGTCATAGTACCCTCCGGAGCGAAACACAACGTTATCAATACGTCAAAAACGGTGGAGCTCAAACTGTACACTATATACTCGCCGCCAGAACATCAAGACGGCACGGTGCGCAAAACAAAAGCAGACGCACTTGCTAAGCCAGAGGAATTTGACGGCAAAACAACGGAATAGCCCTCCGCCTTCTTTATGCGACGCACACACGCGCTGTGGTTACCTCGTAGATGGGCTTGTTGTTAGATTAGGTTTCAGGCCTTGGCAGGCTTGGCAGTGCCTGCTTTTTTACTGATTCCAAACTTGTCATTTTTTGCTTGTTGCACCTATCAGAATGCCGATGGCAACGGCAAAAGATGCTATGGCAAAAGTCTCGTGATGCAGGTCTGTAAACTGAAACCAAACTCCTATTGTTTGGAATTGGTCGCGCATAATGAAAAACCCTGTAGCTATGAAGAATAGCACTTCAAGAAGAATAGTGATTCTGCCCCAGTTCATTGTATATCAACCTGCCAACTTCAACAAAGGTTCAAAATAGAAAAGGGTTTTCCTGTTTTCATCAGAAATTAATGTTACTCTTATAGAGAGCAATAGTCTGCTTTGTGAAGAAACAGCGACTCCAATAACAAGAAATAGAAATAGCAGTCAAAGATGGAGCGTAAGAGCTCAACGTAAAGTTCATCATTCGTAGAGCTTTGCGCAGTTACTGGCGGCTTTGTGTTCTTTAGAAGCTTCTTCAGAAGTTTTTTCTTGGGAAGCTTTGGCTTCTTAACTCTCACATCTGTTGTCAAGTCGTTTCCCAGTACTTCTATACTCAATTTTGTCTCTTAGTTCTAATCACGCCTGCAAGATGAATAAGAAAACAAGTTCGTTTCCGATTTCTCGTGTTACTCTGGGCTTTCCACGCGTGAAGGGTCTTTGGTGACTTTCAGGGTCTTCCATCCTCCAAAGAAGTCCTTCTTGTAGAAATGGAATAATCCACATACGGGGCACCTCAAGATTCTTGTTCCCTTTTCCATGTCTATTTCATACAATTCTAAATCATTACCACAGTCATAGCACCCGCGAGTATGTGTTTTCGCATTTGACCCCAAGTTTGCCTACTCCTTGCCGAACGATAATGTAGACTCACTGTATAAAATCTTACTCGAGACGCTTCCTAAGAAACGTTGAATTTTATGGAAGTCTGCTTTCCGCTTCTGAATCTATTTTCTGCAGAAGTTTAAGCACTTTCCACCCTCTTTTCGCAACGCGGCTTCCCTCAAGTTTCTCTTTTGCGCAGCAATCCTCGTCCACAACGATCCCTTTTTCCTCATCGAAAACTACGGGATAAAGGCGACAACCCAAGGGTCTGGAACGATAAACTTTGCATCGTTTATTCTCAACATTGTAGAAAAAGCAGTGATCATGTAGGTTTCGCAGTTTAGGATAGCCTTCCTCGTCAAACGCAACAAAAGAGTCCTTGCTGTAGCCTTTTTGTTCCAAACGCTCAATATCGTTTTCAGAAAGTAGCATTTCGGTTTTTATGCAGCAAGCTCCACATCGCAGACAATGCATAAACGTATCTTATTCTGCATGTATTTCAGCTTTTATCAGGCAAACTCCATAGGGCTTCAACCTTGAACGCGAAAAAGCTTTTAGGCGTATTATCTTAAGTCTCATTTTGGTTTAAATGACGAAAATAACGAGAGTTGGAGTAACGTTTCCCCCGGACCTCCTCAGAGACTTTGACGAAATAACAGGCAAAATGGGGTATGAGAGCCGCTCCAAAGCTATCCAAGACGCAGTTACCCTTTTTGTATCGGAAAGAAAATGGATTCGGGAAGACGAAAACACCCTTCAAACAGGGATTCTGCTCATGGTCTACGATCATGACGTCAGAGGTTTAGAAGCCAAACTAACTGAAGCCCAACACGAATATTCCAAGCTAATATCTTCAACTCTGCACATTCACGTAAGCGAACACGACTGCCTCGAAGCAATCGCCGTAAGGGGCAAAGCCTCTGATATCCGAAAACTCGGAGACGAACTTGCCACAAAGAAAGGCGTAAAAATACTCAAGACAATGATTGCGACCGTCTGAGCCGGAATAAAACATTAACTTAGCCGTTCTTTCTTCAGGAGGCCGCTCAGTTCCCGTACGTGCATCACTTATCGTGACGGGAGTGTCCTTGACCAATCCTGCAGTTTTTTAGCTCCGAGAAAAGCTTGGCAATCGCGGGCGGTTCCAGACCAGCTAGATCCTAGGAGCTTCATATCCTGTAGAACCTCAGAAGTTTTTCCTTCGCCAAGCATAGATCCTTGGCTGATTACGACCACTCTGTCCGCTAGTTCTGGAAGTGCTTCCACATCATGGGTCGACACCAACAATGTTGCTCCTTCTTTATTCAACTCGTTAAGCATACCGATGAGGCCTCTCCTGGAAATGAGATCTAAGTTTGCGGTAGGTTCATCGAGAATTAGAAGCTCAGGCTTCAAAACTAGGGCAGTCGCCAAAGAAGCCTTCTTCTTCTCTCCGAAGCTTAATCTGTGCGGTGGGCGATTTTTCAGATGGTTAATGCCGATCTTTGTAAGGACCTCCTCGCTTCTTTGTTTTATTTCAGCTTCGGGAAGTCCAAGGTTTTTCGGTCCATACTCAACATCTTCAGTTACGCTTTGAGTGAACAACTGATCATCTGGATCCTGAAAGACCACGCCTATTCTTCGCCTCAGTTTCGGGAACTCTTTTGATGATGTACTCTTCCCGAAAACATTTATTGCCCCTTTCTGAGGGGTCAGAAGCCCAGCCATCAAGAGCATGAGCGTGGATTTTCCGGAGCCGTTGGGACCTAGCAGTGCAACTCGTTCTCCTTTGAAGATTTTGAGAGATACTCCTTCTATGACATTGACTCCCGAGGGATAGCTGAATTGGACATCTTCGACTTCAATAATAGAATCGCTCACGGAAATGGTCTCCTATAGAAACACAAGTAACCCCAGAAAAAGACTTGCTGCTGTGCCGAATAGGAAATCGCGTAGTCTGAATGTGGGAATAGGAGATTTGACAATGTGATCCACTCCAAATCCCCTCGACTTCATCGCCAAATAAACTCTTTCTGACCTTTCATAAGTTCGAATGAACAGAGTCGCAAGCAACGCGCCAGAACGTTTGAGGCTTTCCAGACTTGCCGTGCGTCTATTCACGTAGGTTCGAGCTTCCTTGGCTAGCAGAACCTTTTGAAGTTCATGAATCGACACAAAGAAGTAACGGTAGGTCAAGCTAAACAGCTGAATCACAATTGAAGGAACCCTGATAGTAGCAAGTAATCTCAGTATCGCGTTAAAGCCTGTTGAAAGTGTAAACAAAGTTAAAGATGTCACACAGAACCAAACGCGAACGGAAAAAACCAGACATCTCTGCAATCCCTCAAACGTGATTGACAATGTGAACAATCCTATGTCAGCGCTGAGAACAGGACTGCCCGAAGTTACAAACAGCATTGGCAGCGAGATTACAACAGCAAACACGGGAATCAAAAAAGCCCTCGTCAGAAAGCTCCTCAAGGGAATCTTGGAAACTAGAGCTAAAACTACCGGAATAATGCAGAGAATAACCAAGTAAGGAAGCCACACTATAAACAGTGCCATGACTATCATAAAAACTGTCACAACCAGTTTAACCAGAGGATTGAGAGACTGCAAAAAGCCCTTGTTGCTGCTTAGGTCTTCAACGCAAACTAATGTTTCAGCAGATGACACAAGGTCTTTTAATGAGGTTGACAATTTCATCCTGTCAACTGTCCTGTCCTTTCTTCTTAAGCAGATTAGCAACAACTAGCGTGACCGTGAAGATCAATAACATCGAAGCAATACCCAGGAGAACGCTACCCCACACGCTGTCAAATCCTGGAATCGTGTATTCGGGGAACGGCGCCTCCAAAATGCTCTCTCCAGAGACTCCGAGTCTTTCAGCTTGAACATCCAGAGTTTCTAACGCATAAGAAAATACAAAGTTGCCGATAACAACAAACACTGCTGCCACTGCAAGGCCTACAGCCACTGTTTTTCGATTAAGACTTTTTACGAAATCCCCCTTAGCTTTCATGATTTACACACTCCATTGTTCAACTCTTTTAGAAACCTTAAAAAACGGAAGGTCTTTCAAGATAGGACTTTTGCTCAAGACATCAGGTCTCAATTTCAGGAGCGTTGCTATCAAAACCACGGTTACTATGCCTTCAATCACACCAATTACAGAATGATTAATCGCCATGGCGGAAACTGCAATGTTTAGTCCGTAATGAAAAGTCGGAACTGAAAAACCAAGCTCCACACCAGCAAACATAGCGCTGAGAACATCAGATGCAAAAGCTGAGACAAAAATCCACGCGAATAGTCCTCTGCCTTTTGTGACCTTGTTGAAGGCTAGAATCAAGAGGGCGGGTACGAAAACGCCGACTACGCCCATGTTAAAGACGTTGGCGCCTAACGCGGTTATTCCTCCATCGCCGAACAGGAAGCATTGAAGAACGAGAATAATGCTCATTGAAACGCATCCTGCATATGGACCAAGAATTATTCCCAGTGACGCGCCCCCCAATAGATGGGCAGTGGTTCCGCCTAATATTGGGTAGTTAATCATCTGCGCGGCGAAGAAGAGAGCAGTAAGCAGACCCATTATTGGCACTTGACGCTCATCCAGACTGTTCTTAACTTTCCTGAAGGAGATTATCCAGAAAACAATGGTTGTCGCGAATGCCGCGATGGCGATTGGAAGGCTCAAGAAGCCGTCTGGTATGTGCATTTCGTTATCGATATCTCCTGCGTTGTTCCGAGGTAATACTTTTTTTCAGTATAGTATTACCTTTATTAAAATCTTGTTGTCTTGCTCGGCTCTTTTACCCATTAGCGCCCCTTTTTTCCGATTAATCGCAAGGAAAGCGCTCCAGCAGCGACGTCAAATAATTGAAGGTATTACGAAGAAGAGAAACGTGTTACTGCACAGCTGAAATAACATAATGCTACGGTGGCAGGACGAGGATCATTTGAACATGTGTTTATGTTTTTCTAAATTTTGCAGCTCGGTTCGCGATCAATGTAGCCATGGCACCTGCAGCTACTCCGCCATCTATGTTAACAACAGCCAGCCCCAATGAACACGATTGAAGCATAGCCATTAGTGTACTTAATCCTTTTTCTCCGAAACCGTAGCTGTTTGAGGTGGGAACCGCAATTACAGGAACATCAACCATGCCCGCCACAACAGAGGGTAGTGCACCTTCTCTTCCGGCGACTGTTACAACTATGTCGACATCTTTCATGATCATTTCTTTTAGAGGTTGCATTAGTCGGTGAATTCCAGCCACGCCCAGATCGTATGCTGAATAGACTTCGCAGCCCATCTCTTCCGCAATCACCCGCACTTCTTCAGCAACAGGAATATCCGAAGTTCCCGCGGTCAAGAGCCCAATCCGGCCGCCGGTTTTCTTAATGACAAAGCCTTTCTTCTTGACAACAGCCATTTTTGCTTTGTCATATACTTTTATTACTGCGTCCTTTGGAACCGCGCTTTTAATGGCACGCATTTTCCTCCCGTCGCATCGACTAATTATCACTCTTCCGTTCTCTTCCAGCATCTTTAGAGAGATTCCGACAAGATCACTCGTCGATTTACCCTCAGCGAGAATAATTTCAGGGATGCCCTTTCTGCACTCTCGGTTAGCATCGATCCTCGCCAACTCCCCTACCTCTGCAACCGCGAGCACTCGCACAAGTTTCTCAGCTTCAGCGAGGGATAGCTCCTTTTTCGCAACCTTTTCCAATATCTCTTTTAGCGTGTACATTTTCAATTTACTTCTTGAAGACCGCAATTAATATATCATTTACGCTTAATTTTTCATATCAAGCGTTTACGTGGAATCTAGATGTCAGAAACTGGTAAAATAGTTTTTATTGATTGCCAAGTAGCCGGGATTTCTGGAGATATGTTTCTAGGCGCCCTAATAGATTTGGGAGCTGACGTTGGGAAGATCGTTTCTGCCATAAAATCCTTGGAATCTGGGGGCTACGGCTACAAAGACATCAAAGTCGACATCAAACATGTCATGAGAAAAGGATTCAAGGCCACCAGAATTGATGTTACAGCGGAAAGCACATCGGAAAAAAATGCAAGGGAACTCATAGACATCGTAGAAAACACTGCAAAGAAGCTTAAGCTTTCTGAAAAGGCAAGCAAGTTCGCTTCAGATGTTATTCACACACTTGTCGAGTCGGAGACAAGTCTTCATCGCAAGAATCTGGAGGACGCCCATCTTCACGAAGTAGGTCTAGTCGATACAATCGCAGAAATAATCGGTTCTGCAGTCGCCATGGAAACTCTGGGACTGATCAACTCCAAAATTTACGCGTCACCTGTTTCTGTGGGCGGAGGTCTTTTCAAGTTTTCACATGGCACAATGTCCAGTCCAGCACCTGCAACTCTATCGATATTCGCATCAAAGAATTTTCCGATAAAAGGCGGACCTGTAGAATCAGAACTAGCAACACCAACAGGAGCATCACTTCTGGTGAACTTGACGCAAGAAGTCAGTCGTTTCTATCCAGAGATGACTCCAAAAAAGGTGGGTTACGGTGCAGGATGCAAGGATTTTGAGGAAATGCCAAACATTCTCCGCATTACCGTGGGTGAACCCTTAGATCACTGGCTATTGAAAGATGAGATAGCTATTCTCGAAACCAACCTTGACGATGTTACTGGTGAAATCGTCGGAAACTCGGTAGACACGTTGCTCCGTGAAGGCGCAAAGGACGTGAGCATAATCCCAATGTTCACAAAGAAGAATAGGCCTGGTCAAATTCTCAAGGTTGTGGCTGACCGAAAAGACGTTAAACACCTTTCAAGAGTTATTATGGAAGAAACAGGAACGCTGGGTGTAAGGGTGTACCCATGCGAAAGACACATTGTTAATAGAGAAAAACTTCTGGTAAACGTGCAAATCGATGAAACCAAAGAGCGCGTCGCAGTGAAAGTTGCCAAAGATAATAGCGGCAAGATTATCCACATCAAACCCGAATACGAAGATGCAAAGAGAATAGCTGACAGAACAGGCAAACCCCTCAGAGAAATCATCGAGCTGGTGACAATGAAAGCCAGAGAAGTTCTGCTGAAAAAGTGATTCTGATGAAGGTTCAAAACAGGAAACTTGGGGAACTAAAACGCTACATCAGAGAGAAAGGAAAAAACGGCGTTGTAGTAGCCTTCTCAGGAGGAGTCGACAGTTCAACACTGGCAGCCGTAAGTCACAGTATTCTAGGGGAGAAAGCAGTAGCTGTAACCGCAAAATCCCCAACATACACGCCTGAAGAGCTAACGGAAGCAAAGAAATTGGCAAAAGAAATTGGAATCCGACTGTATATCGTACACACCGACGAACTTTCAATTGAGAGTTTTTGTGCGAATCCCGAAAATCGTTGCTACTACTGCAAACAAGAGCTCTTAAAACGCATTAAAGCAGTGGCGAACGAGCTCGGGTTCGAGACAGTCTTCGAAGGCACAAACTTCAGCGATTTAGCAGACCACAGACCAGGCTTCAAAGCTGTTCAGGAAATGAAAAGTGTGCTCAGTCCTTGGGTAGATAACGAGTTCACAAAAGAGGAAATACGCGCACTTGCTGGAAAAATAGGGCTCTCTGTCCAAAACAAACCGGCCTTGGCATGTTTGGCATCAAGGATACCTTACAACGAACGAATCACAGTTGTGAAACTGAGAGAATCGCAAGAGCAGAACGAACAATAAGAAGACTAACAGGTGTAAGGCAAATCAGAGTTAGAGATCACAATGGGCTAGCTAGAATTGAAGTTGGGAAAGACGAGAGAAAACTGCTCACATCCGTTGAAATGATGAACAAAATAGTCGCGGGTTTGAAAAGACTCGGCTTCAAATACGTAACCATCGACCTAGAGGGTTACAGAACAGGGAGTCTACTCCACGCGTTGGAATAACCAATCTGGATCAAGTATGGACAATATATGGTTGGATTCAGCCAATTAGTTTGGTCATTATTATTTCGTTTATGTATTTGCCCAATCTGAAACTTTTTTTTTGGAATTCTGCTACTCAGAATAACACTTCTACCGTATTTGATATTGAACTTCCTTGTAACTTTCCCCTTTTTCGTGTTAGAACCTCGCCTACTACTGTCAAGGATCCGCAAGCGCGCTCGAAACCTGAGGTTGGGCTAGTCAAAGAATAACTCGAGGAACTGACCGAAAAACCGTAGTTTCATATCTTTCTTTTTTCGGATTGCAGGTGTCTCAGAATACTTCTAATATCCTCCCTCTCTCTTAGGTTCAGCTATTCTGAAAACTGTGATAAGCAGCATCGGAATAGCCAGCGCCATTGTCAGGTAGAATGGTAACTGAGGGGTCAAGTTATAGAACAGGTTTCCCAACAGCATACCTGTTCCAGTAAGTATGTAACCGACGAAGTTGACTCCCCCATTGATTTTTCCTCGTTTTTGGGGCTCAACTAGGCATGCAGAAATAGCCATGGCTGAAGACATCATGAGAAGATGCACTATGCCCATTAATGCCATTGAAACCATAACGGTGTATATGTTGCCCACGACGAACAGCAGCAACGAAACAACAAGCAGTAATGGCCCAATGGCTAGCGGAAGTTTCATGCTTACTCTGTCAACTATTTTTCCAATAGGATAAGAAGCCACAATCATAGTTAGAAGCATTGGAATGTAAGCTAGGAACCACTGATCCTGCGCGATTCCCAACACATCTCTAGCATACAACGCGTTTATGACGTTTGTCAACGCAAAGGAGAACATGGTTATCACTTGAACTACAAACAGCCAGGAAACGGTTCGTGGAACGGCCTTCCACACACCCAAGCTTTCTTTGATAGCTTGTGGATAGTATGAGACAAAGTACTTGAACCGCATCTTCTCCGTATTCACGATAGTTTCCTTAAGTTTCATCCGCCAAAAAGCCGCTGCAATGAACAAGACCATTACGACCATGTAGACAGCTTGCATGCCTCCAATCAAACCGAGGGTAACAACCAGAATTCCTCCGATTACAGTTCCAGGTGTGTTGAAGGTGCCGTGAATCATTTGAATAATCGAAGACCCTACTCCCCTATTTTCTGGCGGAAGAGAGTCCTGCACCATCGCAAACAGTGCTGGCTGATAAATCAGACAGAGACTCTGTATTATTGTGCCAATTAATATCAGGTGCCACGGTGACGTGAAAGTCCAAAAAGGCGCAATTGCGAAAAATAGGTAAGACACTGCTAATCCGAAGGTCATTGTCGTGATAAGCCAACGTCGACCGAACTTGTCGGCAAGGAAGCCGCCTGGAACAGCCACAAATGCCATGGCAAAATAGTTGGCGAAACCAATTATTCCTAAAGCCAATGGAAACGCGTTTCCGCCCAAAGCATCAACATATTGCTGATAGTAAGGAACAGGCATCTCCATTCCTATGTCCATCAGTATCCAACTCACAACGAGAATTAGGTAGTTACCTCCTACGAAAGAAAACTCGCGTTTGAGAAGGCTCCGTAGTCCCATTTTGTTCTCTCTTTTCTGGAGACATGAGGGACGCCAATTTAAGCCTTGAGTCTTGACCTCTAAGACAAGAAACAAGATGTTTAGCCTAACGCAACTATGGCGGACGAAAAACAGCGAGATACTGCGCTCGCTGTAAATAGGTGATTCTTCAGTTTCGTTTCTCAACCTTTTTGCATGTACTCAAGAGTTTTCTTGTATAGGTACTCAAAGTGTTCGCCAAAGGTCTTGTCTTTTCTTTCTTTTCTCATAACTATTATCCAAGGTTGGAGTTTTGTCCAATTTGAAATAATATACGCCCCTAGTCGGTCAACAATTACGTCAATGTCCACCAACTTCTTGGAAATCAAGAAGCCAACTTCTTCGAAGAAAGCTTCGACCTGGTATAGGTAATCATTGGTCTCGAAATTCTCCTCTACCTCGAGCTTGTACTTTTCTAAACTCTCGAACTGAAAGTCCTTTTCAACCCACCTAAAGGCTTTGCGAAGCTCGTCTTTTTCTGCCCATTCAAATAGCCTCATGGAAATCTCCAAATCCTTGTGTTTGTCCATGTGTCTAAGTTCGATAATAAAGAATACCGCTGCAGTAATACCTGCCAAAGCAGAAAGAATAGCTGCTCCCTCAATTATTGTTACCAATGAAACCACCTGAATTTGCTTGTTTTCTTGGGCAGGCCCGAATATTTTAGCATTACTGCTATTTGCCTACACTGCGGATGCTAGTTGGAACATGGTGCTAATCCATTTTGTGAGGCAAGAATCATTGGGTGCTACGATCTCCTCGGCTTTATCTCTCTAATTATGCAACATTATTGCGGATATTCTGTTCCGGTTAGTGCACTTTCAAGTGCGTGCTCCGAACTCGCGGGTCTCTACTTGCTATTTCAAGTGCTTTGAATGCGCTTTTTTCTTTGTCTTTTATCTCCAGCATTATATCGAAATCAAAAGGTTCAGTTTGTTTCAGGAACAGCCTAAAATCTTCTTCGTCAATTGTTTCAGCATGTTGTCTTGGCAATCCGCCCGGTTCTTGAGAACTGTAGTCTACCATTGGAATACCATCTCGTTTTTCGTTCCACGTTTTTTCAGAAAGTTCAAGAGCCTTTCTCTTCTATTTGCATCGAGTTGTTGATCTTGTGGTGAAAGGCATCAAAAAGAACCGGAATATGTATCTGCGCACTTATGTTGAGACAATCATTCAGATTATACATTTTGTCATCATTCTCTATTACTAAGCGTTTCTGCGTTGAACTGTCAAGGTCGTGGAATCTGGATACAAACCTTTCGAGGCTTCTTTTTTTGTCTTCATAGACTCCGCCGACGTGTATTTGAATTTTTGAAGAAGCATCCAGTTTCATCAAGTCAAATATGTCAGCATGGTACTTGAGTTCCTTTTCACTTCGTTCAAAGATTTCTTCTCTAATGGAGTTGATTAGGGTAAACTGGTCTGGATGCATCGATACTCGCATTCTGTTTCTGACAATGAATTCGCCGATTCTCTCAAAATCACCTTTGAAATGTTCTTGCCAGTCAAAATTGTTAATTGGATGCGAAGCAAAGGGAACTATGTCTGAGGTTATTCTAAAGAAAAGTAGATCATGCTCAACGTTAAATTTGAGTATTCTTTGCAGGCAGATCAAATTGTTCTTAACGGTTTGTTTAATCCGGCTCTCAGAATAGGATTTCAGCCGGAAAGTCCTGCCTGAGCTGCAACCAACCGTCAGATTGATGCAGGGATAGCCAATTCTCATTTTTCCATCGTGCCTCTAACTCGTCTTCATCTACTTTGCTAGTCGCTTCTATTGAAGGTTTTAGAAGAAACTGAATTAGTAACTTCTTTCTCCGCCTACCAAAAAAAGATGGGGCTTGATTGCCCCTCAGTTTTTCTTTGCTGGTTTTTTATAGTTCTTGTAGGCTTCTGCAGCCTTTGCGTCAAGTGGGGTGAGTTCAACAATAACCCATCGCCTTATGAGGACAGTCGTCGTACCGGACTTCACCTTGCCTGCGATTTTGCCGGCGACCTTTTCTGCATGTTCCTCTTTAGCTCCAGCCTTCTTGACAGAAGCCTTCAGTTTTTCTTTGTCAAAATCTTCAGAGCGCTTCTTCACTTTCACCAAAGAAATCACTGTAACTATGTATCTTTCAAGCTAATTTAAGACTTTTCACATGCAACAGTCTGTCCTGCTTTTGCTATCATGAAAAGAAGACAGGTTGCGTAATCTATTCAAGCTTACCAGAATGACAACGCTTCAAAAAAAGGAAGGAGGAAAGAGCTAAGGGTTTACGATTGTCTGTCTTGCGCTTTGAGGCTTGAGGCGTTTGTTGCGAATCCAGAGGGCAATTCTGGAAAGTTCGCAGTTACTTTTTGTTCAGCTACCGCCGCTGCCTCTGCGAGTATTTTGGCTGTGTCTTCATTGACATTGTTGAAGTTCATTGTCATTCCAGCTCCTGATCCTGCGTCAAACATTATTCCACTGAGCATGTTGCCGATTTCGCCGAGTTCACTCTCTGCCTCGGGAATTACTCCCGGGATGCATGAACCAACGGACCTAAGAACGCCTATGGCTGGCGCTAGGTTCGCTACCAAATCGCCGAATTCAGTGCATGTTCTAAGTCTCAGCATAACTTGATCAAGGGCAAGTCTTGCGTTCATTGTTAGCTTCGCCATTTTGCGTACTTCAGCGAGCTCGTTTGCGTAGATGTTTGCGTGGGCTGTGTCATGTTTGGTGTAGGCGTCCACAAGTTTTGAAAAAAGCACTTTGTCTTTCTGGTTGAAGCGTTCGGATGCGCGGTCCATGCTGGCTAACTGAATCTCCAAGCGCTTAGTTGCGTAGTCCAAGCGAGGTTTTAGAGCTGGGGCTGGACTAATCGACCCCTTCAAGCTATCTGTGAACGAAGTCTTTTCTTTTTTGCTTTCCCATTTCTTAGCAAAACGTTCAGACAAGTTAACATCCTCACGAACGAAAAACTACACACGATGTACTTATGCATTATTAACATGAGTCAAATACGCAGGTATATACGTTTGAATCTCAGGCTCGAAATTTACCTCAAAAATCATTTTCGTTGGACTTTGCGCACGATTTCATAAACACCTGAATGAGCACGCAGCTGTCAGCAAGATTAATGAACGTCGAGATCAAGGTTGAGTTGAGCTGGAAAGGCACAACCTGTCCCAGACACTCAGCCTGCTTCGCCCATTACTCCCAGAATGAAGTCGTTGCTCTTGGCGAAAACAGACTATTTTGAGAACAAGGAAGATTGTATGTCTAAAAACGAGCTTGAAACCTTCATCGTACTCTTGCACATCTATTCATGGCGCTGCAAAGCAAAAGTAGTGAGTACGACAGTGGCAAACTTCGAGTGTAGCTTCTCTTAGGTCTTTTCAAGCTTCCCACGTATCTTGTCTATGGCGTTGTCGACTTCGCCCAGTCCTAGCTCCCAAAGAGTTTCCGATTTGGGTATGCCTGTTTCGTCCCAACCGGCTTGTTTGTAGTATTCGCGCACGTTCTTGTGTACTCTGTCTCTATTGGTGGTTTTCCCCTTGTAAGGTCCTGAGGGCAAGGGCTCATAGAATCTGCTCGGATTGTCGTCATCAAATTTTGGGTTCCACGTCAAGTCTGGTCCTCCCAAAAGCAGTAGTGCTCTTTGTATCTGCAGAGTTTTTAGTCCCCCTCTGTTGCCCATTTTTTGCGATTCAAACTGAGCCCTGTGACTGCGTTGTAGAATTCGAACTTGAAATCCTTAGCCAAACCAAACGTGTTAAAATTGCATATGACAGCTGAATCATTGAAAATTTCCCATATTTCGCTGTCAACTCCTTCAAAAGGCAGACCAGCCAATGAAGTGTGATCACCACACTGCACAGAACACGCATAGCCAATGTCTGTTACAAAACTTTTGCCGCTTCGAATTCCATGAGCCCCAAGTCCTATTCCTTTGCTTTGTATTGCATACTGCAACACTTCTCTATTTTTCATCTTTCCTATACGCAGAGCTGCCCGATAGGTCCCCTCAGCCAACAAATCACCTATTCCATCTCTTGCCGCAATTTTTCTCGTTAGAGCCGCAAAAGCCTCAGTGTCGCCCCATTTCAATTCTATTCCATCCAAGTCTTCCTTGGATAGAATACCTCTCTGGAACAGTTCAGCGGCAAAACCCAAGACGTTACCAGTTTGGATGCCACACAAGCCCAGGTCATCAACAAGCGAAGACAAGAACACGTTCTCTTCAGGAACAAACACGCCCAAATTGGGGCCAAGATATGCCTGCAATTCATAATCCGGATTATCAGTAATTGCGCCTTTGAATCTTCCCACTTTTACGTAGGCTATTTTCAGGCAGTTTGTGGGACAGCCAAAATCGCTCCAGGCTTGCTTCACCCAAACTCGGTTTTCAAACTGGTCTACACCATAACCCTTGTTGTTATGCCATTCCTCCTGCCAGTTCCGGACCGGCTCAGAGCTCGTTTTTGCACCGAAAGTGTAGCCGCCTCCGCCAGTGCCCCACCTCCGCCACAACACTTTGTCGTAGGCATTTCTGTTCACAAGGTTAATCATCTCTTTGACCCTTTCTTAGGTCAGCTATCTCGGGCAAAGGACCAGTTCCCTTAACTGCAATCGCCTTGAGCCTTTTTGAGCCCATGACAGCCCCGTAGCCGCCGTAGCCGGCTGCATGTGTCCATTTGGCTACCACTATGGCCGTTCGGACTTTGTTCTCCCCTGCGGGTCCGATATAAAGCGACGCCGGTTCTTTCCAAGCCCCGTAAGGCTTGTATCGTTGATCCAGCAGGCGCCTGCATTCCTTGACAAGTCGTGTGTTCGTTTCTTTGCCATCTTTTCCCCACATATTTTCCGCGTTTCTGATCTCCACGTCCGAGTCCTTTATGAAAAGGTAGACGGGTCTTTCTGCCTGCCCCGTTACGATTATGCCATCGTAGCCGGCGCATCGCAACTCGACCCCGAATTCTCCCGCAACTGTAGAACCGACAACTCCATTGCTCTGCGGAGACTTGGCTGAGACGCAGACTCTTCCTCCCGGGAAAAAACCAGTTAGCGGTCCAGCTAGAAAAACAAGTACATTATCTGCCCCTAGGGGGTCTGTTTCCTCCCACTTGTCGATTAACCTGTCGCAGAGAATTTTTGCAGCCAGTCCTCTTCCTCCTAAATAGTCCTTTAGCAGTGCTTCATCAAATCTGGTTTCCTTCATGTTGCCGCTTGAAAGATCAACTTCCAAGAATTTCCCTGTGTAACCTAGAATCAGAGGAATTCCTCCGCTTTTTCACCATAGAGTTTCGTGGCAAGGTTTGCAGTTGTCTCTTCCGGAGTGCGCGCATAGAGCTTGTACGCATGGCCTTCTCTTTCAACGGTTTTGAGAACTTCCCATCCCCCTTCTTGACAGACTTTGGTGCATTCTGGATCACCCTCACAAAGGTCACAGATAACTGCTTTCTTCTTGGTGGGGTGAATGTGGGGAATTCTTCCCGGACAAGCTGCTATGCATTTTCCGCAACCAGTGCATTTTTCTTCGTTGACCAAAACGGCGCTGGTTTTCCTGCTTACTGATAAAGCCTCGAAGGGGCAGTCTTTGACACAAGGGTAATCTTCGCATTGTGTACATAGGTGAGGAAAATCCGATCCCGGAACTAGCATAAATACTCGTACACGAGATGCCTCAGGCCAAATCCTGTTCTCATGATGAAGCGAACATGCAATCTCACATTTTCTGCACCCACTGCATTTGGAAAGGTCCCGAGCTATCCAAATAGGCTTAGTTTTTGTTTCTGCCAACTCCGCCATCCTCTTGTGCTAAGAACATTCGCCCTCACCAATTATTTAGAATTTCTCCGTAAATTAAACTTCCAATTAAGCAAGAAGGTAAAGAACCCAAAGTGAGGATTTGCTGATTATGTTGACTGTGTTTTTTGTCTTTCTTTTTGTTTTTTGAGGGTTACTATGATAGTGGCAGCGACAACTGGTACTCCTAGTGCGACTGCAGCGTAGACAGCTTCCGGAAGTATGGTATTTGTTTGTGTTCCCGTGGGTTCAGGTGTTGGAGTAGATTCAGTGTTTGACGTGGGTGCGTTTGTTGGTGTAGACATCGGGGAGACCGTAGAGGCGGGCGTTAGGGTAGGTATGGGAGTAGGTTTAGTAGAAGGAGTTGGAGAGGGCGTTTGAAGCTCTTGGTTCTGCGCGTAGAGGTTTAGTGCGTAGGCGGAACCGTAGAGTGTTCCGTTTCCGTAGACAAGTATTCTCTTATTCACCAGTGCTTCTTTCACGGCTGCTTCAGTCCGATTTTCAGCTAGTAGGTATGTCCAGTAGTTTGATATCCCTTGCAACCAGGTTTCATTGTGGAAGTCATGGCCTAACATGTAAATGTAGCCTGACTCCAAGGTCCATGCCATAGATTGATCTATTTCCCATCCATCTATGTAGCTTTCATCCTTGTAGTTTTGCCAGTTATTCCATGAAAACCAAGCATGAGCAACTATGCCAATGCCGTTTTGCGCATGAATTGAATCAAAGATAACCGGGATTTCTACATCAGAGTCTTCAGCAAAACCGACGGACTGGTTGGTGAAAAGAGCTATGACGTGTTTGTAAGACCCGTCTGGCCATGAGCAGGTCACTTCTTCTCCGCAAACCACAGTCAACCCAACTTTCTCGCCTTCAGAGGCGGCTTCTGCATAACCTGCAACCGTGGAGTGATCAGTTACGGCTAAAACATCGTAACCCGCGTCTTTGTAAATGTTCACCAATTGCGCCGGAGTGTAAGTTCCGTCGCTGTAGGTGGTGTGAGCGTGAAGGTTCACTTTCAAAACTTGATAAACATCCGTTTGATTTGCGACGTTCTGGGCTGTGACTGCAAAACAGACTGAGAAGAATGAGAGCGTCAAAAGAACAACCAGAACAACTCGTGTTCTTTTTCATCCAACCACAGCCTGACCGTACTGCGCCATGAAATTATTCATCTGACTTTGATGTCAGCCTTCTATGTTGCAGAAATAGCTCTTAATGCTTATGGAACTGTCTTCTATCGCGCAACCTGAAGACTGCTCTGCGTAAGCAAAAACTAAAAGGAAACTGAGACAACAATTATTGTTGAGTAACATTGACTACTACGGAGATTGGTTGCTGTGGTGCATACTGCAAAACTTGTATTGACCAGCAGAAGCGGAAATATCCCAACGAAAGAACCTGTCGCGGTTGCAAGTTGGGATATGATTCCGGAGAGAGGGATCTAAGCAAGGTCAAATGCGGGATCAAAATCTGCTGTTTCAAGGAAAGACGGTTGGAAACTTGCGCCGATTGTCAAGTTTATCCATGCATGATTCTGACCGAGTTTTGGAGCAAAAAAGGATGGAAATACAAACAGTACAAGAAGCAACTCGAATTCATCAGAAAGAATGGCTATGAGACATTTCTGAAGAGAGCAAATGAATGGAAAGGTCCATATGGAAATATCTGAATCGGATAGTTTGCGCATCTTTTCAAGACCATTCACACTGGGAACTGGGAATCCAAAGAGACTTCACTGTAATATTGCACGTTACTGTACATTCTGTTAGGGCGGAGTCATGTTGAAGGATATTGTCAAATGGCTTTTGGAAGGAGAACCCTGGGTTGAGTATAGAACTCGTGTAGATTTGCTGAAGCAGTCGGAGAGCGAACCCGAAGTAGTGAGTGCAAGGAAAGAAATGATTAGCCGCCCGAAAATTCAGTTACTGTTGGAAGAACTGACCAACTGGCCAGGAACAGTCTTAAGCAGCCACAAAAGTGCAAGTCAGCCCTTCCACAAACTGTCCTTTATTGCAGATTTGGGACTTAAAAAAGGCGATACCCACGTTAATGAGATTGTTGAGAAGATATTCGAACACAAATCTGATGAAGGACCTTTTCAGCTTCCAACGATTATTCCTAAACATTTCGGAGGCTCAGGCAATACCGAATGGGCATGGGCTTTGTGCGATGCTCCAATAATTATTTACTCCTTAGCAAAGCTTGGGTTCACAAAGGATGAAAAAATCCAGAAAGCAGTCAAAATACTTGGTCAGTGCAGTTCGCGAGAACGGCTGGCCTTGCGCTGTCTCAAAGGAACTAGGCAAGTTCAGGGGACCAGGAAGAAGGGATGATCCGTGCCCTTACGCAACCCTCATAATGCTAAAAATGCTACTTCAATTTGAGGAATGGAAAGGGAGTAAGGAAGCTCGTGCGGGAACAGAGTGCCTTCTAGATTTGTGGACCGAAAGTAGAAAACTGCATCCTTATTTGTTCTATATGGGAACAGATTTTAGAAAACTGAAGGCGCCATTCATCTGGTACGACATACTGCATGTTTTGGATACCCTGTCCCAGTTTGACTGGTTGAAAAAAGATTCGAGAACACAAGAGATGGCGGAGATAGTAATGCAGAAGGCTGGACCTGAAGGGAGATACACACCTGAATCAGAATGGAAAGCGTGGAGAGGCTGGGATTTCGGACAAAAAAAGGAACCTTCCAGATGGCTAACATTCCTGGTTCTAAGAATTATTGAGAGAATTAGGTAGGACCAAATTGGACAGGTTGCTCAACTTAACGCGCATTAATTGAGTAGAAAAATTTTTAAAGTAACTTGAATAAACAAGCAAACGTCAAATCAAAAGGAGAAAGGTTTGAAATGAAAACTACTTACTTAGTCGCTTTTTGCATGCTCATGCTTTGCAGTCCAATCATAGTAGGAATCGCCAAAGCGGGCAACGCAGCTTATCCGCTGACGGAATATCAATGGGCAGCTGGAGCTACCATTGATGGAAAATGGACCACTGCCGACGAATGGACAGATGGCCCAGAAATGACAATGTCTAACAATGCGAAATTCACGTATAATATGGACTTTACTACATTTACTATACAGTGGCTTGTCGAATTTTTCGCTGACAGCACAACGGATACAGGAGATTACTGGCAAATTTGCCTTGACCCAGACAACGGCGGGGGTACCGCTCCTCAGACAGACGATTTTAAGATAGAAATTCAAGGACACACTACTCTAAAACTCTACAAAGGAACTGGCACAGGCTGGACCGAAATTTCCCCCGAAGCAGGCGAACTAACATGGGCTAACACGATAGATGTATCTCCTTGGAATAGCACTGCCCACTGGATTCTCGAATTCTCTGACCCCGACAAAACTACCGGTACCGTACAAACCCCTCAACCGCCAAACGGTATGAGGGTTGCAGCTTACGATGCAGCCACCGGCACACTTGCATCTTGGGCACCAAACAGTAACGCTGACGTTCCAAACGAGTATGGAGTAATCGCAGGCTATTCACAAACACCAATACCTGAAGGCTTTGGCATAGGAGTTGTAGCGCTGCTTTCCTCTGTTGCGGTTGTAGCTAGCTTCTTCTTGCTGCGAAAGCGTCCCAACCCACAGTTACAGCTCAGCTAAGATGAGAGAAACAAAATTCGCACCCGACGCGCGGGGAACATAAACTCCAAATCCCCCTTCTTTTCCTCTATCACTTCTCTAGACTAAGAACCAGAAAAGCACGGAGACAAAGGTGGACAGAACGATTCTATAAGAAGCCTAAAGAAGACGTTTCATCGGCTTGAGGCGTCCATGGTATGTTTTATATATCTGGTCATTCGAACTTGAAACCCAAACCGCGAGGTTTGCTCCGGAACTGCGTAGCCAAGAAAGAAAGGTCAGGATGTAACATGAAAGACACGCATTGGGAAGATAAACGCGTAGTAGTTACAGGTGGCGCGAGCTTCATAGGCAGCCATCTGGTCGATAAACTCGTTGAAATGGGCGCAAACGTCACCGTTATTGATGATTTCAGCAGCGGTACACTCGAAAACCTTTCTAAATCGCGGCATAGAACAAAAATAATAACATTAGATTTGGAGTGGTGCGGTCTAGGCGCAGTCGTTGATGCCTTCAAAGACCACGAGATTGTTTTCCATCTCGCCGCAACCCATGGGGGCAGAGGCTACATAAATACGCATCCTGCAGACGTGAGTTCCAACTTCGCCATAGATCATCACGTGTTCGAAGCCAGCTTGAAGACTAACGTTGAAAAAGTAGTTAGCGCAAGCAGTGCATGCGTTTATCCTCCCAAACTACAAGATATGACCGATTCAACCTATCTCCTCAGGGAAGAAGATAGCAACCCGTTCAAACTGAACGAACCGTTAAGCGCTGACTTGGAATACGGCTGGGCAAAATTAATCGGAGAAATCGAATTAATAGCCTTCATCAAACAATATGGACTAAAAGGTTGTAGCCTTAGATTCGTTACTGCGTACGGGCCGAGAGAAAACGAAACCCACGCTATAATAGCATTAATATACAAGGCGTTTGAAAAGATGGATCCCTACCAAATTTGGGGTTCTGGAGAACAAGATAGGGATTTCACATACGTGTCTGACATTGTTGAAGGCACAGTGAGGGCAGCAGAGAAAGTCACCGATGGAACTCCGATAAACTTGGGAACAGGCGTCAGATACAAAGTTAAAGACGTGGCTGCGAGAATTTTTGATGCTATGGGCTGGAAACCTGACAGAATAGTTTTTGACACTTCCAAACCAGTGGGTGTCGCTACGAGAGCCCTGGACATAAGTAGAGCTAAAAAACTTCTAGATTGGGAGCCTATAATAAGCTTGGAGGAAGGTTTGCGGAAAACAATTAACTGGTATGTGACCACGCATGCGCGGAAAGGGTTTGTTGACGAGAAAGTGCTCATGGAGCGCTCAGCCGGATGACAGAGAAACTAGTGGACACTTTTACTTCAGAGGTTGGGCAAGCTGAAATTGCTGTACTCATGCCCATACATAATGAAGCTGAAACAATAGAAGAGTCTGTCACTGAGTTCTACGATGTCATAAGCCCCAAAATGCCGCTGGAACTTGTCTTAAGCGAAGACGGAAGCACGGACAATACAGAAAGAGTAATTGAAGAATTGAGCGGAAAGATACCGTTGAAAGCTGTCCTTTCAACTTCACGTAAGGGCTACGCAGGCGGGATAAAGGATGGTTTGAAACTTGTCAGAGCCGATTATGTGTTGATAACAGATTCTGACGGGCAGCATGACCCGAAAGATTTCTGGAAGCTCTGGAACTTACGCGAGAAATATGACGTTGTGAGCGGTTGGCGAATAGAGAGGGCTGACGCCTTTCACCGGAAGGTAATGTCTAAACTCTTCCAACTTGGGATAAAGAACACCTTTAACCTCCCGAATTTGATGGACACTACCGCTCCATTTAAGCTCATGAAAACAGAGATGGCTTCGGAAATAGCTGGAAAATGTAAGTATATGAGCGAAAGCTTCTGGAACGAATTCTCAGTAAGGACACACTTCAGTGGTTACACTATAGGAGAGACACCGGTTACCCACCGTTATAGAGCAGATAAGAGTGCAACTCGAGTCTATAAACCATCTAAGATTCCAAAAATCGTTCTTGACCAACTGAGAGCCATGAACAAACTTAAACTAGAACTCAACGTCTAAAGGAGCAATTGGGCTATATGACTGGGTTTGGACGCGCCAAGATCGTTATCCAACTTGTCATAGGCATCGCAATCCTATTGTGGCTGCTTCAACTTGCGAATTCAAGCGAAGTGCTAACGACAGTCCTACAGGTCAACCCTCTGAACCTGATAGGCGCAGTTGCATTCTTCGTTACAGCTTCAACCTTCGTGGCTCTCGCACTTTGCACCACTCTTAGGAACTCTAATCCAACTGTGCCCCTTAGGAAAATCCTGATGGCCAGTTTTGCTGGGCAATTATTAAGCGATGTGACTCCGGTTAGATCAGGGTACTTCATGACGCCTGTTTTCCTTAAACAGTTAGCCAGCATACCAGTTGAACAAGGCATGACAGGAGTTCTTGCCACAGGAGGCGTCAACTCTCTTGTTAAAGTAGCGATGTGCCTTGTGGGTTTAGTGTATTTTTCAAGTTATTTATCCCTTCCAGCTGAAATCACAAACGCGTTAGTCGTCGGAGTTACGGTTCTGTTTGTTGCAGGTTTATTCTTGCTGCTGCTTATGTTGAATAGACGCCTGTCAAAGCTAGTTGTAAAGCTTGAAAAGACACCGCTGATCGGAAAGAGACTAAGCAAATTCATTGAAATGTTTAGCAATGTTCAACAGGAAGGACGAAAAATTCGGAAATCTTTGATATTCGTTGCCATTCTGGTATTATTATCTTTAGTTGCAAATGCCACAGCGTTATACTTGGTCTTTAACAGTGTTTGGTATCCTTCTCTAAAACTGCTTGACTTCTTTTTCCTAGCTTCTTTTGCATCTGTCTTAACCTACATTCCAATTACTATCGCGGGCTTAGGTGTGCAAGAGGCGGGCTATGTTCTTCTTCTTAATTTGTTGCTTGGGTTCCCTCTCTCTACTATTAACCCGAGGTTTGTTGCTTTTGCGTTGATAACAAGAGCGTTGTTCACGGGAACAGACATAATAGGCGTTGGCCCACTGCTATCGGCAGGATTCAAACCCAAAGGTAAAGACCCGTTCAAAGAGGCAAACTACACTCAAATTGCTACTTCAACTTTTTCTGGGTCCCAGCAGTTATAGAATCTTATGTCTATAGCTACATTGAAGCTTTCTTTGAACGTTTCTGTTCTATCAAAAATCAGGAATGTGAAATATCCTGCTCTGTTTATTTGCCATACAAATGATGGATCTTCAACATCTGAGATGTTCTCTGATGGAACAGACCATTGCATTACAAGTTTGGATTTGTCCATTAGACTTGTGTTTCCTGTTTCTGTAATTATTCCATTCCACAATTCCACGTCGAACAAATGCTCAGAACTCCTGAATGTAGCTGTCATTAATCCTTCTCTGTAATCAGCTGGAACGGGGATGTGGAATTGGGCGCTTGGCGACCCAGTTACGTTTGTTATCGTTAAATTAATTGTCACATGTTTTATCGGCGGTGCAAAGTCTTTCTCTGCGAAGGATGCATAAATTGTTTCTTCTTCGATGGGTCCAACATGGTAGACTGCTGTCCCGTTTTGTCCAACATAAACAGGAGGAAGATATTCTGGATCGCCTAAATATCTCGTGAGAACGCTCCATTCATAGGCTAGGGGCATTCTTATTTCTGAGGGAGTTGCCCAGGGGATGCTCAGAAAATATGACACGTTCCTTTCCCTAAGGAAGCTTATCCCTTCTTCAATGGTGTCCAATTTGTAGAGAGGAGCCGACTCGTTTCCATCAAGTTGCAAGACCTCGCGTTCAAGATAGTATTCTTTTATATCGTATGTGGCGATTCGGGCATCTTTCGGCGTGTTTTCATTAATCCACTTCCATGCATCCCCCTCTTCAAACACTTGTATAAGGTAGCTCGACTTGTCGTTACCAAGAGTGGGTGTGGGTTTATACGAGTTTATACTTGGAAGAACTGGCACAGTCAAAATGAGAATTAGCCCTATCAGGATCATGGGAGTTACACTCTTAACTACATTACGAGTTGCGAGAAGCATTCTAGTGCATTCAGATAGAATAATTGCCAGCGCTGGCATGGCAATAACTAGATAACGAATAAATGGGATATGCGTTGCCATGATGACAAGCCCGACGAGCAGCAAATAAGAAGGTAAAATTAGAAGGAACAGTTTTCGCTTGGTGAACATGAGATAAACGATTGCTGATAGCAGGATTACTGATCCTATCTTAGAAACTACGCTAAATAACCCAAATAAAGGAACTTTTGTCCAATTCTGAAAATGTTGCATTGTGGAGTTCAGCAACATCGAGTCCAAGTATTTACCGATGCCGAAAAAGGGGTAAAGAGGATTTCCCAACAATACCAAGTTTCGCATAAACCATGGAAAAACTATGAGAACTGCCAAAATGGCTAGCCAAGTGAAACGCTTAACAGATATGTTTCTCTTCACTGCATAGAGAAGCAGAAGTCCGAAAGAGAATACGCCTATAAAACTTGTTAGCGCTGAAAAACAGCAGAACAATGTTCCCACAAGTTCGTATTTTTTTGCTTCAGCATCATTCGAATGATATGCTTTGAAGAAGAAGAACGCTGACAAAGTTAGCATTAGGGTTAAGCACATGAGGTAAGTTTCCTGAACAAAGACTTCCCAAAAGGTGGGCATGACGCTTAATATTAGCATGGCAAAAACGGAAGCTGTCCTGTTCTTGGTCATAATCATCGCAAATTTGTACGTAGCAATCATCGTTACCAAACCGAGCATTGGCTGGAGTATTCTGAAGTAGAAGTCATTGGAACTTCCGGCGAAGGTGTACAAGTAAACCGCAAGTAGTTGAACGCCTGGGGGATAACTTGCGCTCATTTCCAAACCAATTGATGGACCAGCAATAAGCGGTATGGTGCCCTTTTCGAATATGATTCTTGCATAATTCACTCCGTATGCTAGTGAATCCCACTCTATAGGGGGATATGCTACTGTCTGGTAAAGTGCAATGCAGATATACACTCCGATAACAATCAAAACTGTTACTTCTAAGATGTTGGATTTTGTTATGTGCATCCTTTTCTTTTCTATGCTCAGCTTATAGCAGATACTCGGTTTCAATCCTCTGTAGAACGTGCCCAGCAATAAGGTAAGAAGAAGACTTACTTGGGTCAAGAGTACCGTCGGAAATGATATTTCCCATACAATTCCAATCAGAATCATCATCACATATGTCGTTCCAAACCCTAAGCCGACAGAAAGCAGCGCCCTCTCTGTAGCGTCCAATCCGTATCTAACCAGAGTTAATGACAGCAAGAAACCGTTGACTAATATGAAAATGAAACCTGTCCATCCAAAATCAAAGGGGATTGTCTCAATAGGAGCTTGAAAAATATTTGGCATTGTGAAATCCGAAGTTGGATAGTTAAGAATACCGAGAATGCCTGATAATACTAAAACTATCATTATCCAGATGATAAGCATAGCATCACGGTCACGCGTGTTGCTCGACCTCCATTCCATAGCTTTTTGCATAGTTCACCTTATCCGGTTCCTCCAATGGAGATTTGTAGTTCCACTTTTGTATCTTCGGCGAAATCCTCCCTCAACACTACAACAATTGTGTATAAACCTGTTTTCTCGACATTCCAAACCAGTAAAGGATTAATCTCCCCAGCGACTATCGAGTTCGGGGACCTCGCAGCTAGTTCACGATGTTTCCACCATTCTGTAGTTTCTGAAGGTTCAATGACGCCTTCAAAGACCTCGACACATATTTCTTTTCTATACGAGTTGGTTTGAACCAACACTCTATCATATTTGTCCAGAATCGGGAGGTATACCATAATTGTTGGAGGGGAAGTTTTCTCTGTCATTTCGCTTTTCAAAGAATAGAGTGAGACTTTTCCTTCGGCTTGAAGAGGTCACAGCCTCTATCTTGCTTATGGCAAAATCTTCGTTGTATGCGTGAAGTGCAAATTCCGTGAATTCTTTCTTGCTGACTGGAACCAAAAACTCGCGAACCTTCCATTCTCTCGTATCAGTTTTCTTGATGAATGTGTATTCAAACCATTCTTTTGAGTATTCGTTGTATAGGTATATGCTCAGTTTATCTGTTCCTGAATCATAGTAGGTTAGCTTTACGCTAGTCAAGTTCGTTGTAACAACGCTGAATCTCGGAGAATCGCTTCCGGCGACAACAGACTGTACAGTGTTTCCGTTAACTGAATGAGGCTCACTCCATCCATCTTGACTAATTGCAATGGGCATCGTAGAGTTTGCAGTTATATCTGAAACTTCAGCTGACCAAACACTATAGATTCTAGGGTAGCCATCGTAACTGATTTTGGGAAAAAATGGAGTTCCCAGAAACTGTGCCATTGGAAGTATGTCAAAGTGACCGTGTTCACGAGCCCAATCAACATCTAGAACGTATTTCACGTTCTCGCTGTTGAGATATTCAAGTATGCCGGATAAGCGGGAGATGTTATAGAGGTGCCGAGCTTCCCATCCGTCAAGGTAGAAGAAATAATCGTTGCTACAGTTTTTGACATAATATATTCTATTTTCGATTGTGGCAACTTTTTCGCCTTCATTCAAGTTTTCGTTAATCCATTCCCATGCTTCTGCCTCTGGGAACACGTTCTTAAGTGCAAGCCAGGTTTCAGCGTTTGGATTTTCTAGAAACCACAAATAGTTGTCACGTGGTTCATCTTGGATGTTATCCATTCCCACTTTGCCGCCCATGATATATGTTAGGCTGGGAAACATGAAAGCTACAATTAGTACTACGGTTATGCCCATCCTCAGCAAATCGGTTTTGCGGGGGAAAGGTATCTTGATTTTTGTTCGATTAAGTTTAGTTTTTGATTGATTAGTAGTGGGATTGTCCTGTTTTGCGCATTTCTCTAGTGCTTTTAAGATAGGTAAGGCGCTAAGAAGTGCAAAGCCTGGCAGTGTGAAGACTATGTGCCGTGGAAACCCCCATGTTATTCCGCTGAGAACGATTATGCTCAGCGTTGATGGCCACGCCAACAACAACCAGAACTTCTTGCTTTGAGTCGGAACAAATGTTATTCCTAGTATAGTGAGCAAGGAGATGGAAGGAAAATGCGTTTTGTACGTGAAAAAAATAATGGTTTTCAGCAGTAGGGGCATTTCGCCTCCGAAGAAAGCCGCCGTGGCAGATCGTCTTAAGCCTCTGAGGGTCGTCTCCATTATTAACGGGTCTATGTTTATTCCGCCAAGCACAGTATAACCAGTGGGGTAGATGGGATTTCCGAGCAAGACTAGATTTCGAAGATACCAGATTCCGCCAATTACTAGAGTCGATGAGATTAGCAGCAGGACAGTTTTTGTGTTTGTCCTGAACCCGTTCTTTTCTTTGACGAAATAATAGATTAAGGCGATAATGAAGAATGGTGCAAGATACAAGGCCAAGTATGAAGTTAACAGGGCAAACCCGTAGAATACTCCGCTGGAAATCCAGTATCGGGATTTTGCTCTGATTATTGCAAGAAATAGAAACAGAACTGAAACAGTCCCAAAGAAGGTGAGGGTAGAGTAGCTGGTAGCAAAAATTGAATATCGAAAGAATAGAGGCGTCATTATAAGCAACAATGCCGACAATATCCCGTACCTTTTTCCAGCGAGAACTTCTCCGATTTTGTAGGTTGCAAGAACTGTTAGAATGCCCATAACAGGGGGGATGGCTCTCAGGTAGAAGTCTTCGATTAAGCCTATTTGCGTGTAGTAGTAAGCCCCGAGTGCAGAAAATAGAGGAGGAAAATTAGCACTCATTTCGATACCGATGGAGGGTCCGGCTATTACTGGAATGCCATGATTGTTGAACATGATTACAGACATTACCGCATGGTAGACTGTGGCATCCCAATGTGTGATGACCGTTAACAATGCATGATAAAAGATGAAAAAGAATATTGTTACGATAGCGAGGCAGGCTAACAACCACAGTCCAAGGTTGCTTGGTCTTCTAACTTTCCCCATGGTGAAATGGGCCTTGAGGAACTCGCGTGTTGAAGCTCTAAATTTCCCTTTGTGTCTGCGGAAACCTATCAAGAGAAGACCAGCCCCGACAAGTATGATGACTACGTTTAGCTGCAGTTGAAACAGGTTCCAGCAAATCCCCAAGACGATGGTTATTAAGGCTGTTAATCCTGTTCCCAACCCGAGCGCACTTATGAAATTGATGACCGGGTCTTTTTCATCAGCCAATAATGTGTTGGATGAGATACCTCCGAGAATTAGAATTTCAACTGTTGCCAGAAAGGCTAAAGGGGCACCATCAATTTGAACCGGCATATAATTGATAGTTGGGTTGGCTATCCAAGATGCAACTCGTTGAAATGCTGCTAACCATGTTTGGTTTGTGTAGACATACACAAGCCAGGCAGAAACCAGAGAAATCAAGATTGACAGCGGCAGTATTAGGGTGGGTGTTGTTTCTTTCTTGTCTGGTTCTGGCATGGCTTGGTTTTCCATGTTAAGGTCTCACTATTTTTCGATTATTGATTGACTTGAACGTGCGACAGCCGATTTGGAGAGCCATACTGTAGCTTGCAGGCATCAGCATTAGAACCCCATTGCCCAGTTGCCCTCAGTTCCGTAGTTGAATGGAAGTTTATTTAAAACCTCTGTTTGTAGTCACGTCACCTTTCCAACATTGCGCTTGTAGAATGTCAACACCAATGATTTTAAACTTCCAGGAAGCGCGAATCACAATCTCTATACCCAGCTGTTTTGTCCTCCAACCATTCAGGGAAATTCCGTAGGTAATCGACAAACTCGGGATTTGAGTTCTCAAAGCAATCAGAAGGCATCGCCCTCGTGATCTAATAGATCACCTTGATGACCCAAGCATTGTTTTCATTGAATGCAAGCTCATAATGAGGACTGCTTAGGAATAGATACGCATCATAGTTGTTTCTCCATTCTTGAACTTGAGCACTGACGCTATCGCTGAGATATATGTATGAGATATTGTATTTCTTCAAGATAGATAATGCCTCTGACGAGTTAGGATGTTTTGCGACGATAATGCTCTCATCTTGTCTTGCAAACATAATATTTGACCATCCAACTTCGGATATGCTCAATAACGGCATAACAATACGTCTGTGGCTGATTGTAGGTATCCAAGTACTTGGAGTTCCAATCCAGTGATCGTTGAAGATTACGGCGTTTTCATTTGTATTGTGCAAAATCCAAATTATTGCATTATAGTCGGCGGTAGCCATTCGGTTTGTTTGAAGACCGCTCACAAAGTCGTTGGTGGTTTCAGGTTTCCAGAATACGATCGTTGCTCCGAGAATAACTGTGGAAAAAAGAAGAGTTGCTACGAGAACAATGTGCCAATTAGTCTTTATCAGTTTGTATGAAGAGTTTGGAACTCTTTTCTTAAGGAAGTCATAAGCTTTGACAAAACCAATTCCGGTCAACACCGTAAAAGGCAATGATAGTGTGGGATTGAGGAATGTCCCTGATTGGAGATAGTACCAACCTGGGAAGTGAATCTTGAATATTTCATTCAATATTAGAAGAAATATGCTGAGAAACCATGCTAGGAGAAAGCTGCCAATTCTCCTTCTGACCCTGATAAGGAGTAAACCTAAAATCCCGAAAAGGAACAACCAGTAGCCATAATACATAAAGATGTTTGCAGAACCGATTTCACTTCGTAGCGAATACTTTTCAAACCACAACAAAAGCGTCTCATATTCCCTTGTGGGAACTTCAATTGTCAACCTATTAAGAATGTTAAGAACCCACGGGGAAGACAGCGTAATTCCACTGGTAATGATTGCTGTTACCCCCAAAAGGCTTTCTTTCCTTTGTTTAAAAAAGATCAATCCAAATGAAAAGAACAGAATAACAAAAAGTGTAGCGGTTATGAATGAAAGGGTGTAGGTTAAGAACAGACTTGCCAGTGTGATGCCTGCCAGTATTAACAGTTTGCATTTCCCGGTAATTGAATAGAGATATGAAAAGAGTAGCAGACTCAAAGTTAATGATAACCCGACCAGTGCTGGAAATCGACCCGTAACTATCATTTGATAGAAACTAACTGAGAGCAGAGCGGAGAAAATTGCTGAACAAAGTGCAACTCTGTAGTCATTTAATACTCTGCGTGTTAGGACAAATATTTCGCCATGAATTATAGCAAAAAATGCCGAAAAAAAAGAAACAAGAGCTGGCATGGATACTGCTGGGTCCAGGAGGTAGAGAAAAGCTATTACTGACGGGTATCCTGGCGGATACGTGAATTGGGATTGCTCAGGAAAGTATGGTGCCCAAGATTGCGGTATTTCACCCTGCTGAACAATCATGGTCGCAGCCAATGTAGATGTAGCTGGATCATCACCCATGGGGATTAAAATTCCATTTTTTGGAAATGGAACAGATATTAGAACAATTGAAGCAATAATAGAAAGTATCAGGATAGAATATTTAGAAGAAAAGGTAAATGACCTGCAACTTGCTTTTCGCAGTTTCCCTTGTTTCCAAGAATATGCTAGCAAAGGAACCGATAATAAGAGTGTAGCTGTGATGATCGCATATTCATTTATTGGCACATTTAGTAGTGTTAAATAGAGTGCCATCAATGACGTAAACGCTATTCCAATTACGGGGGAAAGAATTACTCTTTCTAAGAGGTCGAATTCGTCTGAGACTATCGCCTGTAGAATTGAAAAACCCGGAAGAAACAAAATGAATAAGACCCTGACCGTGACCGAGAGGGCAGCCGTACCTCCGACTAAGAACACAACAAGAACTAGAAAAAAACTAAGAACTATAGGTGCAAAATTTGGTCTTTGCTCATATCGGAGGCGCATTGAAAGTACCTTTTCAGCTTCCTACTGAAACATTTACCTTCTGTAGGGGCTACTAATAGTTAAATCCTTACTAATTCAAGTTTTTCCAGTAGCGTATATTTGCCGCCTAGACTTAACACGGGTTTTAGTCAAACAGCAAGTTTTATTGCTGAAGCTTAAAGTTAAGTGTGATAGGCATTAAGCATGTGGTAAGAGGTTCGGTGACGTTGAGGAAACACTGGTTTCACATATCCTTGATTCTATGTATTGCTCTGCCGATAATGACGTTAGTTTTTCTAGATTACTATGACTTGGAGGGTTATAACTACCGTTATAACGGTGAAACAGGGAGCTTTGAAAGCTGGCCTAACATGTATTTTAATGAAAGCTTTCTTTTCGAGTTGACTTGGAAAGGCCGCATGTTCCTGCTGGTGTTTCTTTGGATTCTTTTGGTTGAGTCAGCAATTGATTGGAAAAAACTTATGGATGAAAAACCAGAGAGTCGCAGCGTTATGCTTGCTTCCATAGTCTGCGCGTTTATTCCGACGGTGTATGTGTTGGCGACCAGTTTTTTTGGGTTTGATTTGACAGTTTTGAGAATAGGGCAGGAGGTTTTTGGTATTCGAAGTGTCACCAGTGCGAATGAACCTTGGGACTTTCTGCATTTGCAATGGCCTATATCATGCGAGTACATAGTTTTTGCAGTGTTTTTTATTGGCGCGGTAATGTTGGCTTATAGAACTAAGGGATTGAAAAGCCTCTCCATTTCTTTAGCTCTTCTCGGAGGAATAGGCGTTGCATACATGTTTGACACTATTTACCCCTTTGGCATTTTTCGACCTCTTCAAGCGTTTGCTCTTCCCACGTCTGCGGTAGCCGCTGCCCTCTTTGACCTTTTGGGATACACGGTGCGGTTAGTTTTTCCAGTATACAGTGTTGAGTCTTATCTTCCAGCTTTAACGGTTACTGCGGGTGAAAGAACCGCTTCTGTTACAATTGCCTGGGCTTGTGCGGGGGTTCAAAGTTTGCTGCTTTATCTTGTGATAATTCTTGTTTTCTTCAAGAAAGCGGATATTTCAGCTTTCCGGAAACTGGCGTATTTTATTATAGGCCTCTTCGGCACTTTCTTTGTGAACGTTCTCAGGGTGTTCTCGATTCTTATTGTTATGCTCGATTATGGCAAAGAGGCTGGAGAGATTTTCCATAATACATATGGCGAAATATACTCTGTCATCTGGATTTTGCTGTTTATCCTGCTGATTGGTTTTATTGAAAGATTCATGTTGGTCGAGAGGACAAAGCATGCTTTTCACATGGTCAGCGATTATCTTGGAGCTGCAAAAAACAAGATTTTTGCGCTGCGGCGTCAACTTTGACTCTGTTTTTGTTTTGTGAATATTTCAGTTTCGTTTTCTTTTGATACTAATTAGAATGCTAAGTCTTTCCGTACTTTCTAAACAGTAGTATTCCTACAAGCAATGTAGCAATGCTTACAACCGATACCACTATGATGTCCAGCATTATCGTGGGACTGTTTACTGGTGCTCCCCTCAAAAACAGAGAAGTCAAGGCGTCGGTTACATAGTAGCTTGGAACGAACTTGCCTGCGGACTGGGCAACTGCGGACAATGCGGAGCCAACGAAAGTCCCCAAAAACATTTGTGGCATTATAAAAATAAAAGCTAATCCTGTTGCTGCTCCTGATGATTTTGCCAGGGTCGCGGTTATCAAGCCAAACCCCACGTTGCAGAGAGAGAAGATCAAGACTATGACGAAAGCCACCACAAATGTGACAGCGTCACCCTTTGGACGATAACCAACAATGTATGCCATTAGAAAAACAATAACCGCCTGGACAAGAGCACTGACCATGTTTGAAATGACTTGACTAGACATTACTTCTGATGCAGTTGTGGGTGTGACCATGATTCTTCTCAGCAGTCCAGACTCTCTGTCATCGGCAAAAGACTGTGCAACTATCATAATTAGAAAAATTGACGCAAAAGCGAACAGTCCAGGTGCAAAAAACTCGAATGTTGTCGTGATGGTTGCTTTAACCATAGAGGGATTGCTTATTTGAACGGGTATAGCTGCTGACTTGGTTTGTTTTCCAAATATGGTTTCAGTTAATGTCTGCTGGATTATCGGTTGAATTGCCTGTGTGGCAAACATTGACCCGCTGTCCACATAGACTTGAAGGGTTGTGTTGACCCACTGGTTCGGCTTGTCTGGTGCGAGCCAGTACGAGCTGCAACTTTGTTCGAAATCTTCTGGAACCTGAATTATGGCTGAGATTTTTCCCTGTACAAGATCGGTCTGTGCAGTCTCGTTATCTGGATAGAATTGAATCTCCAGAATTTCTAGCTCTGTGAGATTTCCAATTAGAGATTGTGTCCATATCTGACTTTGCTCAGCGGGGGCATCGTCTACTACGCCAAGAATGTAAGTAGCTGACTGGCTTCCACCAATTCCGCCGAAAGCTAATCCAAAAGTAAGGGTCATTACTGCTGGAAAAAGAATAATCATGAACAGTACTGCTGGCTCTCTGATTAGTTTTTTCAAATCCTTTCTGGCGAGAGCAAAGACTCGTTGGAAATTCATGCTACACTTCTTCCCTTATCTTTCGGCCTGTCAGCCTTATGAAGACCTCTTCCAGATCATTTGCTTTGAACTCGTCCTTAAGTTGCCTCGGAGAACCTAAGGCAATCAGTCTACCGTGATCTATTATTCCGATACGATCACAAAGCTCCTCTGCCTCTTCCATGTAGTGCGTGGTTAGAATAATCGTTTTTCCTTTCTTCCTTAACTCTCTGGTGAAATCCCAAACTGCGTGACGAGACTGAGGATCCATTGCAACAGTAGGCTCGTCGAGAAAAGCTATCTGGGGATCATGAACCAATGCCATGATGAGATTAATCCGCCGCTTCATTCCCCCACTGTATTTTCCCAAGCGTCTGTCCGCATCTTCCCAAAGCCCCAGCTTTTCAAGAAGCTCATTGGTGTTCTTCTTCAGTTTCTCCTTGGGCATTGTGTGGAGATTTCCAAACAACTCAACATTTTCTCTTCCAGACAAGAAGGGATAAGCTACTGCCTCCTGCGGGCAAACTCCAATAATCCTCTTGACCTTCGCAGCTTCTTTTAGGACGTTCAGGCCTCCAACATAAACCGAACCGCTGGTTGGCTTCAGCAAACCGCAGAGCGTGTTTATAACAGTTGATTTTCCCGCGCCATTCGGCCCCAACAAGCCGAAGAGTTCACCTTTCTCAATTTTGAGGCTGATTCCGTCTACCGCAATGACGTCCTCGAAATTCTTAGTCAGATTTTCTATCGCTATTTCTGACTCTTTCAATTCTTTCTCCTTAACTCAGAAACTACCGATAGACTATTTATCACTTTTCACCTCACCCGAACCTTCAAGTGGTCCCATCAGCCTTATAGGCGGAATCTGATGTTAACTTGGAAGAAAGAATAGCTGGTCCACAAGAAAAAGAGGTTGACTCTCCCTTGCTTCATCTTGATAGTGAATCGTGGGGAAGGCGGACTTGAAAGCTTGAATTCTGCTAGGATGTGTTTCTTTGTATGAATGCTTTTACAGCTACGGCGAGATTTTCACAGGCAATTCGCCGATCGTTCTTGGAACTGTCAATATCTAAACCTTCAATCTGCTTTTCAAGATTCTGCTTCTCTTCAATCATGACTTGTTTCTCGTTTTCGTATTCATCCCCAAGTTTTCTCTGACTCTCATGAAAATTCCTATCAACCAATTCCAGTTCTTTCCTAGCGGAATCGAGTCTTGAAACCACATCTGTCATTTTCTTGGCCTTGGCTCTTCTTGAAGCGAGGCTAAAAATGTTTGCTTTGATTTGTTTGGTCTGGTCAAATTCTTGTTCAAGTTCACTTACAACTCGGGTTAAACGCTGATTTTCACTGTTCCTTCTTGAGGCCAGGTTTCCGGACGCAGTAGCGTATTCCATGTCTCTCTGTGTTTGAAGCTGATTCTTTTCTGCAAGTTTTCTTACGGCTTCTCCAAGAACAGTCTCTTCGCGTCGTCTATTGGCAAATTCTTGCTCAATAATTGAGATTATTCGTGAGCGCTCGTTCTATGAACCAATCGTCAAGTTTGACCGCTGGATTTGACTCAAATTCAGATATGACGCTTTCAAGGCTGATTATCCAATCATTAAAATATTGGCTGAATGGAGAAAAAGCAAAGATCTGATTTCCCAAACTTTGCAGTCTATTAAGCGTTTTTTCAACAATTTTTTCGGCTGTGGGACTCTGGTCCTCTTCTATAACATATCTCTCGGCGGATCGGTGTTGATGTCCTTTAGTTTTCGACTTTTCGTGGTGCGTTTTCGATGTTGCTCGTCCGGTTCCATGCCGTGCGCTCCTTTGGGGTCGATAGCTCATTTCGCGAACCTTCCTATTTCGTGATGATTAATGTGATTTTAATTGTTAAGAGTTTCTGCTACCCTCAAATCCTTGTTACCTAAGGCTAAAGCGGATATCTGCATGGAACAAGCTTGCAGAGCATCCCGTGAGCGCTCTTCTTTCCCAGTTCAAATGCCTTCAAATTCTGTTCAACCGTTTTCTTCGGTACCGCGTCTGAAATGCTCTCTCTAATGAAGTTCTCCTCAACTGGAAACGCTTCAAGTGCCGATAAACACCCGAGGAAAACCGTGTTTTCAGTGTTTATGTTTCCGCTTTCTCTAGCCAGAGCCAAGGCATCAACCACTGCTATCTTGTTTGTCCATTTCCTCAGGTTTGAAACGACATCTTCGAGTGTAATGTACTTCGTTCCTTTCGAAGCAACAATTCTTGCGGTTTCTACCGGCGGATGCATAACCCTGCTATTCATAAGAACTATTCCATCCTTCTTCAAGTACTCCAAGTAACGCAGAGCTTCGATAGCTTCAAGTGCCAGAAGTACATCTGCCCCTCCATAGGGAATAAGAGGAGAAAACACGTCTTCGCCAATTCTCAAATGCACGGAAACAGCTCCGCTTCTCTGGCTCAGCCCGTACATTTCCCCAGTGACTACCTTCCTGCCCTTCTTGACACATGCGTCACCTATCACGCTCGTTAAAAGCACAAGTCCCTGTCCGCCGACACCGCAAATAAAGATGTTAAGACTCATTTTTCCGCCTCCACACGTTTTATTGACTGAATCGGGCAGAGTTTTGAGCAGACAGAGCATCCATCGCATATATCCGCAGAAATTCGCGGTTGTTGTTCATCATCAATTTCATACGCCGGACAATAGAATGTTCTTAAGCAAACATACGGTCTCTTGCAAATTTGCTTATCAACATAAAAAGGAACAATCTTTTCGCCCCTTCTCCTTTTATTCCGGTCGCCGTATAGAGCGCACTCTCTTCTGGATATAACAACAGCAAGTCCATCGTACTCCAATGCCTTTCTGAACACTTCTACATTGTTCTTAACGTCGTAAGAGTCTACTATCTCGAGGAATTCGACCCCTATTGCCTTGCAGATGTTCTCTATGGAAACCTTTTTCCCCTGTCGCCCACCAGCCGTGAACTCGGTTGATGGATTAGACTGCTGTCCAGTCATAGCCGTCACAGAATTATCCAAAATCACTAATGTGAACTTGTTTCCGTTGTGAACTGCGTCGATGAGCGCAGGAATAGCCGCGTGATAGAACGTAGAGTCTCCAACCGCCGCCACAACTCTCTCTTCAATCACATGTGACAAACCATTAGCTACTCCTACTGAAGCGCCCATGCAAAGAGAGCTATCCGTCATCGATATTGGCGGGAACACCCACATAGAGTAACAGCCTATGTCATTCGAAAAGTAATGCTCTTGCCCCTTAGACGCTTGAATTCTAAGCGCTTGACTAAGCGCGACGAATGTAGCCCTGTGTGGGCAACCTGCACAGAACGTTGGATACCTATCCGGGATTGTTGACTTGAACTGTTTCGCCTCTTGGACAATCTGCTCGTATCCAGGGTATGCAATATCTAGTGCCGCTGCAATTCCCTTGGCAACGATGCTGGGGTTGTATTCCCAAGCCTCTGAAAAAGTCCCTGAACTCTTTCCGAAAATCTTAAGTGACGAGTTGATGTCCTTCGCCAAAACGAATATCTCCTTTTCCAAGTAAGGTGAAAGCTCCTCGACGACAATTACTTCATTCAAGGTTCTAATGAAATTGGCTATTGTTTCTTTGGGAAGCGGGTAAGTGGTACCTAGTTTCAATATTCTGACTTTGTCGTTGAGGTATAGCATCTTCAATGCTTCAAGCACGTAAAGGTACGAGACAGAAGACGTTACAATTCCAACCTTAGACTCCGAATTATGTGTTAGATTGAACTCAGACTTCTCAAACTCTTGCAATAATCTTGCCGAACGCTCCAACATCCTAAGCTTCTTCTGTCGAGCAACTTCTCCGAGTGTTGTGTACTCTTCTTTCAACTCTTTCCACTTGACTTTCTTGAATTCGCTCCTTTCTATGTTGTCTAACTTGACGATTCCGCTTTGATGGTTTACCCGTGTAACCGTGCGGATTATCACGGGAACCCTGTGTCTTTCCGAGATTTCGAATGCTTTTTTTACCATGTCCTTAGCTTCTTGAGGCGTAGAAGGTTCAAGCATAGGCAAGTAAGTGTTCGGTGCGAAAAATCTGCCGTCCTCCTCTGACTGAGAAGAGTGCGCATGGGGGTCATCCGCCATGACTATGACAAGTCCTCCCCTCACGCCAGTGTAGCCGAGGACGAAGAGCATGTCAGAAGCAACGTTTGCTCCGACACTCTTCATGGCTGTAAGGCTTCTTACACCGGCAAAAGCTGCGCCTGCGCATATTTCAAGGGCAACCTTCTCGTTAGTGGCGATTTCCATCTGATAGTCAAAGCTCCCCAGCGCGTCGGAAAAAGTGTCCAGAATTTCTGAAGCGGGTGCACCTGGATAGAAAGCGACGACTTTTACGTCTGCTTCCAATGCGCCCCTCGCAATCGCTTCATTGCAGAGCATGAAAGCGTTTTTGTTTTCTTTAGATAGCACGTCTTTTAGAACCATAAATACAGTTTGTCTTGACTGGTAATAAGTTTAGTGCAAGCAGCGCGTTAGAGAGAAAAGGTGTTGAACAACGATATATTTAAACGCCTTACATCAAGATATTAATTATGAGCAGTAACGAGGAACCCAAAGTCGATCGCTTTATTGCTTACAATGTTCTGAAGAAGAAGATAATTGACTCTGACTTTTGCACGCTCTGCGGAGCCTGCGAAGCAGTCTGCCCCGTTAACGCTGTCCAGATTGAAGGGGACCAAGTTAAGCGAGTGCACAACTGCGCCGACGACTTAGACTTGTGTCCAATATGCTACGAAATCTGCCCACACTCAGAAGCGCTTCTCCTAAGAATCCTAAAGAGAGTGTCAAAAGCTCCACTAAAGAACGAAGCTTTCGGTTACTATCGAAAAATCGTTATCGCACAAGCAGCGGACGAGAACCTGAGAGTTCAGAGCAGTGGCGGTGGCGTTGTTACCGCCCTCTTGAAATTTGGCGTGGAAACCAAGGAGTTTGACAGCGCAATAGTATCTTCTGCAGAGCAAGAGAGTCCATCTACGCCTAAGGCATCGGTTGCTTTGGTTCCTGATGATGTAATTTCAGCAATTGGCAGCAAGTTTTTTCCTTCTTCAGTTGCAAAGGCTTACGGAAGCGCAGTATTGGGGTACGGAAAAACAAAGATTGCCTACGTCGGGGTTCCCTGCCACACCCGTGCCCTTCGCAAAATAGAAGCTTGGCAACATAAGATAGGGCAGAGTCTGAAGATAAGCATCGGTCTATTCTGCTTCGGAACCTTTTCACACGCTCCTCTGTTGGAGCATTTGGAAAGAAAGTACAAGATTAATGCTGCAGACATTAAGCAGATACGTTTATCAAAAGATTTTGTGATTCACACAGCCAAAGGCATCGTAAGAATTCCACTTCAGGAGATAGAAGAGCATATTATGCCTAGTTGTGGTGTGTGTACCGATTTCACCGATGAACTCGCCGACATTTCCGTTGGAGGCGCATATCCACTGGAAGGATGGTCTACAGTGATTATCAGAACTAAGATTGGAGAAGACTTCTTCAACACAGCTGTGGAAAAAGGGGTTCTGAAAGTTCAACCGATAGAAGACCAGCCGAGTGTTTATGAACGAGTCATTCGAGCAGCAATGCAGAAAAGAACTGCTGGACTCAAGAAAGCCGGAGAACTCGAGAAAACCTATGGATACACTTTTGTATCTACGATTCCGCTTAGAGAAACCGAATCTCTCGCTCGTGTAAAAGTTGAGGATGTTATGACTCGAGATGTCGTAACAGTAAATGAAAAACTAACAATCGACAAGCTACTGGACTTGATGGTGAGGGAACACCACTTCGGATACCCAGTTCTTGATGAGAAAGGTGATTTGGTTGGAGTGGTAACGTTGGAAGAGGCTTCGCAGATTGAAAAGCAGAAGAGGCGCGAAATAAGAGTTGAACAAGTAATGCGCAGAAAAATTGTCACAGTAATACCGGGCGAAACCGGACTTGACGTCTTCAAGAAGATGAGCGAGCAAGAGATGGGCCGCGCGGTTGTGGTTGACCCGAACAACAGCTCCCAACTGCTTGGAATAGTTACCAAATCCGATCTAATAGAAGTACTATTGAACCAGTCATAACAAACACCAAAACAGGACCAATTGGCAACCCAAATGTTAAGCGTTTCCTGATCGAACTTGAAAGGGGGTTAGGCATGCCTTTCAGAGCAAGAATCAAAGAAATTGCAAAGAAAAACGAGTCCAACATTGTCTTAGCGCTGGATTTCCCATTTCACAATCCAGAAAAACGCGGAGAGCTTTTCGGCAAAGCACAGAGTGTTCTGGAGTCTGTTCATCCATACATATGCGCTGTGAAAATAAACCATCATCTGGTTCTTCCTCTCGGCACTTTTGAAGGGGTCCAGCAACTCGTAGAGAAGATTCATGAGGAAGGACTGCTAGCAATCATGGACTGCAAAGTAAACGATATAGGCTCAACGAACCAGGTCATAGCTGAATATTATTACTCTGCAGGTTTCGATGCGCTCATTGCAAATCCGTTCGTAGGCTGGGAGGAAGGATTGCAACCTATCTTCAGCGTCGCGCGAAAACTTCAACGTGGTGTGATACTTCTAACGTATATGAGTCATCGCGGAGCAAATGAAGGCTATGGTCAGACAATATACGACTTGGAAACAAATGCAAAGGGCGCACAATACATTTCTTTCGCAAGAAAAGCCCTAAGATGGGGTGCTGATGGCGTGGTTGTAGGAGCAACATACCCCGATAAGATAAGGGAAATACACGAGATACTGAAGGAAAAGGTGCCTATTTACTCGCCTGGCATTGGTGCTCAAGGTGGGGCAGTGGAGAAAGCCATGGATGCTGGTGCAAATTACCTTATTGTAGGGCGTGAGATAACTCTTGCAGACAACCCTTCAGATAAAGCAAAGAGATTCAAAGAGTCAATTAAACATAAAGTCATATTCGGATGAAGGCTGTCAGAGATTTGCTTGGAGCTTATCGGCCACTGCGTTTCTCCCAGAGCTCTTTTTTCAGCAGATCCCTAACCGATGATCTTATTACTGAACTTCTGCTTGGATACATGTTAGCTCGCACAAGCTCGTCCAAACCTTCGAGATAAGCCTCTGGTAGAAGAACCGTTACAAGTTTCAACCATTTCCCTCCTCAATTATGTTACGCATATAACATGTGACAAATATAAAACTTGACATGGAACGGTGACCTCTACTTTCTTAACCTCCAACATGTTGGAGTTATTGCTAAAAACACAGTATAAGATGGCGCAGGTTGTTATAAATTATTCATTTTTAAGGGTTGTATTTTTCGCAGTACACTTCTGCAGTTGGATAAATTTCGCTCACGCGTTGAAACCGTTTCCTAGCGTTGATTTTGTCCTCGGTCTTAACAACATCACTCATCTTGCTAAAGCGCTCAGTCTTGCCGTCTTCTCGTTTTCTTTCAATCTTTATGCAGTCCTTAACCATGCAGCTTAACACGCAGGCACTGCAGTACACACATAGCTCGTCAATAACCCCCACCTCGCCTGTCTTCCAGTAAAGTGCGCTTGTAGGACATGCCTTAATGCAGAGCTTGCATTCTAATCCCCAGCATGTTCGTTTGTCGATACTGATTTTTCCTTCTGGAAAATATTCTTTCACACCAGCTGTGGCTAACATCTGTTCTCGCTGTTTCTTCTTCGTCCCCTTTTCTTCCTTTTCCAAGAGCAAACCAAAAATGTCAATGGACGGGGCGCTCTTCTCAGGCATCTGAAATCCTCATTAAACCATCGCAGCTTACAGCGTATAATACTCATGAATTATAATTACTTATCTCAGCTCAACTTTGGAAAAGATCATTTGAAGAGTCAGGGCAAAGAGTAAACATCTTGACGACATTCATCCAATAGACAAGGTGTTTGTAAAGCAAAAAAATAAGTGACAAAAAAATTCTGTTTTCTATGGAAACCGGATTAAGCTATGAGCTTAATATCTTCGCGGCGGCCTTCTTTTGGCGTAGCACTCTCGGCAATAAACTGGTCTGCTTCCGTCTGGCTTGAAGGGAACGTCACATTCCTTTCCACAGTCGGCGCAGGTTGCCTTGTGCATTTCTTTCTTATACATTATGTTGTTTCAACTCCTCTGTCCTGTTATGTGCAAAATACTTTTGCACAATTGAGATATGAAGCACTATGTTTTAAACTTATCCACGTTCTAATGCTCAATTTCTATGATGTCAGATCTGGAAAGAATAGTGTTGAAGAAATTAGGGCTATTCCGGAGTCTTTGCTGCGCAAGGTTTTTGAGAAATCAGCAATTTTCATTAAACAGAAATACATTAGATTAATCAGATGTGCAGTTGAGAAGAATTAACTTTGTAATATTCGGGTGCATTGTTGTTTCTCTTGTTTTCTGGTTTACCAACCCAGACCTCATACTGGAACATCTCGCCTTCAGCGGAGATAACCTGATTCGAGGAAGAGTCTGGACGATGATTACCTCCCTTTTCATCCACGCCGACCCCCTTCACCTCATTGGCAACATGCTTTTTCTCTATGTATTTGGCAATACAATAGAAGAGGAACTAGGATCTAACAAGACAATAGGCGCATTTTTCTTTGGAGGAATCTTATCTTTTCTTCTCAGTCTACTGTTTTACAATCCATCGGTTCCCTTGATCGGAGCGTCAGCGGCTATATTTACACTTGCTTCAATAGTCATGCTTACTAAACCTCTTAAATTCTCGATTATACTCTTTATGCCTCAGGGTCTCGTGGCCATTCTCTATTTCGTCTACAACGCGATCGCCGTGTATTCTGGAGCTGAAGGTAATGTAGCATACATCTCCCACATGATAGGTTTCGCAATAGGTATTCCCTTTGGGCTGTCATGGAGCAAAGACTGGATTAGAAATCTTCTAATAACCTTAGCACTGTTGGCGGCATACATCCTTATAGTAATCATTCTGGTTCCCTATGTTCTCAGCTTGATCACATAAACACAGTTCTGGCCTCTGCAAAACAGCTAGGCATAGTAACGACAATTGTGCGCGTCCTCAAACATATTCCTTATAACCAAGATAGTGCACCCTTCAAAAGGGCGAAAGTAAGAATGTGTGAATTTAACGTCATCCTCAACGGAAAGACACTCTTCAAAGATGTAGTATACGCCAAAGTCGAAGGCAACAACGTTACTGTTAGGAACGTGTTAGGAGAAGCCAAACTATTCCAAAACTGCCTGATAATCGAAGTCGACGTAAACTCAGCCCGGCTAGTTCTGGAAGCCTTGAAATCATAGAAGCCCAGATGAGCAACCTCTTTCACATGGAGCTCAACCATTGACTGTATGCGCTCTTGACTGCCAGAGGCGGTGAAAGCGGTTGGCGTTCTACGTATACATACTTCTGTGCATTGATGGAAGCTTCTACACCGGTTACACAAAGAATATTCAAGTAAGAACACGACTCCACGTCAACGGCAAAGGCGCTAGGTACACGAAAGCTCACAAGCCACAAAAAGTCGTCTATGTTGAGCTCTTTGATTCTACTGCAAAAGCTATGAAGCGTGAGAAAGAGATAAAGAAGATGTCACATAAGCAAAAGCTCCAACTTGTCAACTTCCAAAAAGATGATGAACAACCTAAGTAGTGCTTTGTTGGAGAAAGTTTGATAAAAACGTTGAAGAATTATTATTTGGTGATCTTATGCCAACAAAGAAGCGGTCTTGGAACGAGAAGCTAAATGAAAGCACGGGGCTTCCCCGAGTAGAGAAAATCACAGACAAAATGAGCAAAAAGTGGGGAGAAGGTACGGTTGCAATTCCAGCCCCCATAGAGGTGGATGAGATAATGCGGGGAATTCCATCAGGAAAATTAACAACCATAAATGACATACGTTTTGCCCTCGCAAAAAAACACAAAGCCACCATCGGTTGCCCTATGACTACAGGTATATTCGCATGGATCGCTGCCTATGCAGCAGACGAGAGAAAACGATGCGGTGAGAAGAACATAACGCCTTACTGGCGAACGTTAAAATCAGGAGGCTTATTGAACGAAAAATATCCAGGCGGAATCGAAGCGCACAGACAACTCCTGGAGAAGGAAGGGCACACTATAGTTGCCAAAGGAAAGAAATTCATGGTTCTCAATTACGAAGAATCCTTAATCCACATGTGAAAAGACGGCGCAATTTTGTTATGCTATAAACCATAATGCCAAACCAGTGAATACTGGTATTAGGATGTTATCGTTTACTGGCAAAGGCAACCATTCGACGGTCATTGCAACCGCAGCGCCAATTAGAGCCCAAAATGGAGATATGTAGACTGACCCCGCCAAAAAGGCAAAAAAGAAACCAGCTAGCGACCCCTCCAGAGTTTTGCCTTTGTTAAACGGTAGAGGTGTTCTAGAAATGAGTCCTCCGAAAATTGATGCTGTGCTATCGCCTAGAGCAAATATGGCAATGGCTGCGCTACTTGCGGGAGCGGGAAACAACAATAATGCTGCAAGTATGCCTATTGCAAAGTATATTGGTGCAGCTGCAAAATCGTACATTTCTGATTGAGAAGCTGCACGACGTGTTATAGCTGAAATAACCGGCAGATTCTTCCCGTCTAACCTTGACAATTCGGAAACAGCATAAAGCGTTATCACTCCGAAAATCAGCAAAGCAACAATTGGCAGACCGATAAGGCTGGAGATTAATGGCACAAAGAATCCTGAAGCGTGAATTGCCTCCCTAACGAAATCATTTCTAGAAAGAACTGGTTTCTTCTTCGGTTCTCCTGTAATGACCGGCAGGATTTTGGAGAGGTGCCCTGTAACTACATCGTCGGCTTTGATACGCAAAAGGAAGTCTGGGTTGTATCCTATCTTGAGGGTTTCGGGAAGAAAAATTGAAGCGTTGTTGCGATCATCAGCCACAACTGCGCAGTCAGATGGACTCAGCCCTTCAGCACTTATAGCTTGAGAAAAAACCCGGAGTTTTCCGTTCGTTTCTATGACATCACCCCAGATTTCACCAGTCAATGTCCCGCTGTTTGCACCCACTTCAAACCCAAACCCGCTGTCTGCCCCGACTGTGTTGGCTAGTCTTTTGACAAGGGCATCCGGTAATCCTGAGCTTATTAGCGCAGTTTTGCAGCCTACTGCTCTAAGCTGGTTAAAAACTTCTCTGACATGTGGCATTAGGGGAATTCTATCAGCAATCTGCTCAAGGAATTCGATTTTCGAATCTCGTAAACACATGAAACTGCGTTTTAATGCCACTTTCAGTGTGATGGCGCCTACCTGATAAAGAAACCCCGCAAAAACTATCTTCATCAGTCTTGAAATACCCAAGCTTTTGCCCGCTTCAAAGAAGAATCGATTTTTCGAAATCAGCACTCCCTCAACATCGAAGACTACAAACAACGGTTTTCTGGTTTTTGCCATCTGCACGTGTTTTTCACATCTGCTGAACTGTACAGCTTAATTGCAAGGGGCTTAAATTTGTTTTACAGTTAGAATGGATTGCGATCCATTGGGCAACCCGTGCTGCTAAGATGTTTGACTGCAAATAGTGCTTCCTTTTATCTGTTCAATTTAGAGGGTTTCAGTTGTTTGTTTTAGGGGGCATCCTGCTCCGCATGTGTTTAGGGTTGGGCATTCGTGGCATTTTTCTGGCGCGTATTTTCTTTGGCGAATTTTTTGGCAGGTTGGGTGTTGCCAGATGGTTTGCCAGTCATCCGTTAGTATGTTTCCCAGCGGGGCTATATTGTAGCTTTGACAGGGGATAACTGTGCCGTCGGGTTCGGTTGCCATGTTAATTCTGCAGGCGCTACAGGTTTTTAGTCCCAATTCGAGTTCCAGAGGATTAAGTTCGCAGTATTGGGTTGGCGTGTACCAGGTGAACTCCATGCCCAAATGTCGCGCTTTGGTGGTTATGCGTGTTAGGATGGGTTCTAATGTGGACTTCGTTTAGTGCGAAGGTTTTAGCTACTTCGGGTGCCTTTCCTGAATAGATTAGGCTGTTGCAGGCGAATTGTTTGAGTCCTAGACCATGAAGGAAATCTATTGTTTGTTCAATGTCTTCCACGTTGTATTGGTTTAGAGTGGTGTTGCTGATTGTGTAGATTGGCGTTTCGATTGCGTTTTTAAGCCTTGTATGGTTTCTTGCCAAGCTGCCCGGAGCGTCGGTTATTTTGTCGTGGATCTGAGGATTGTGGGATTCGACGGTTATTTGAATGTGGTCTAAGCCTGCGTCTATCAGGGATTGGAGGTAGGTTTTGTCTTTGAGCTTTCGTCCGTTGGTGACTAATCCGCTGACAAGTTCCCTTTTCTGGGCATGTTCAATTAGCACAGGTAGGTCCTCTCGTAAGGTGGGTTCTCCGCCTGTGAAAACCATGTGCGGGATGCCTATGTCGTGGAGTTTGTCAATGTAGCTATCCATTGTTGGGTATTAAGTTCGGCAGTTTGCTTGGGACCTCCGGCATAGCAGTGGATGCATCTGTTGTTGCATTTGTAGGTTAAGGCGAGGTCCATTCGGTAGGGTGCGCTTAGCTCTTTTTGGAAGGGTTCGATTTTTTGTACGTTTAGGTATGAGACGGGGCAAACGTCAGGGGTTTTTGCGAAGGTGTTTATGGTGTATAGGGTGTCTTGGTAGTCTTTGTTGGCAGTCTTCTGCGTCGACTTTGTAGTGTTTGAGGATGTTTCGGACAGTTTGTTGCTGGGTTTCGCCTCTGGTGAAGCCGTGGACGATTTCTGTTGCAGTCTTGTTTAGGAAGAGGACTCTCGACGCGTTAATTACTAGAACACTTGAACCGTCTCTTTCAAGTCGCAAGTGAAGGCGAAGTCCAGCGTATGTCACCTTCTTGGACCTTTAGATGATGAAGCACTTCTCTGAGGTTTGGGATGGAGTTTTTCTAGGATTTTCATTCAGTGAGCACCTCCGCCAGCACATGCACAAGCGCAACTCACGCAGGCGCATGCGCAGGCGCATGAGTGGCAGGCGCAGACGCACGATTGTTTGTTTATTGATTGGTTGCTTGGGGGAGATTGGAAGGGAATGAGTTGGTTTGCGAAGTCTTGGATGTTTTTGACCATGTTGTTAGCAGCTGATTGTATGTTCTAGGACTACGGTGTTTGCGAAATCCTGTCCTGGTAAAGTCGTTGGTTTGGTGGGAATCGGGGGTGTTGTTGTTGAGGGCGTGGTAGTTGAGGGAATCGCTGGCCCTGAGGGGCTGCGTGGAATGTTCCAGTACCACCACCAATCGGGTTTGGGAGTGATGACCGTTCCAGGTGGAAAGATTGTCTTTAAATTGGTCGTCGAATTTTTGGTCAGATAGGAGCCAATCTATGTTTTGATTTAAAGCGTCGCCTTTTAGCTCAGGGGTTTGCGCGTTGGTGACTTGTTTCCAAGCTGCATCGACTATGGATTTGTAGTATTTTGTTGTGTCTTCTCTTGAGTAACCGCGTAACCTTTGGTTTACAGTGGTCACCAATCCTTGGTATGTGAGGGCTAAGTGCTTTTTCATTTAGAGTTCCGTCGGGTTTTACAGCTGATAGGTAGTCAATTTCGTAGTATCGAGGTTGGGTAGGTGTTTCTGCAGTAAGTTTTTGTGTTTTCTCCAGTTTCAGCAGGGGTTCAGTTTGTGTTACCGTGACTAGGCGTTTTAGGATTAGGCCGTAAAGGATCATGGTTAGGACGCGTATGGGTTTTTGGCCCAGAACTAAGCCGGCTTCCACCGCAGTTAGGGTGCGGTTGGCTCCTAGGGCTTCAACGGATATTTGGGGTTTGGTGTAGGTTGCTTTGGATAATGCGATGAATACTGCTACAATTACAGCTGCGACTACCACAAAGGCGCCTATCCCAAACAATAGTTCGATTAAGTCGAGTATACCTCCGCCATTTTGAGGCGGAGTTGGGCTAGGTGCGGGTGAGACATAGGTTTCTGGAAATGAGACACCTGCGGCAAAGGTTTGTTCAGCTTGCCAAGTGGGTCTTTCCCAGTAAACAGCCGTTCTATTATCCTCAGTTAAGAATACGTTGTCAAAGGGCAAGTTTGAGGGATATAATACTTCGGTTGTTTGGACTCCAAAGGGCAGAATTATTTGCAGACGCAGGTCTTCAGTTCCTATTGAGCTTGCGAATGTGCTTGGGAAGAACTGCATACCCACATTTCCAGGGTTTGTTTCATCCGAGAAAACCATGTTTGGTACCGTTGCGTATGCAAGGAAACTGATTGGTTGGTTGAGAATTATGGGTTTTTTTAGTGTAATGTCGATGCCAATTGGGTATAGAAGAGCGTTCTCGTATTCCAGAGAGTCTCCAGCCGCAGTCTTCTACAGCTTGGATTTGGTAGCCTGCTTTGGGCATGCCTAGTGTGAAAATGCCTTGGGGTGATCCTGAAAGGTATTGAAAAGTGATGTTATAGAAGATGTTTAGGCTGACCAGTCGTGGTTGATTTCGACTCTTACCCACTCTTGGGTTACGCTGTAGGTGACGCCTTGAGCCGAAGCGAAAAAGGAAAACGAGAAACTTGCTAAGAGACACAAAAGAGCCACTAACAGGATGGTGTACGTGTGTCTCTTAGGCTTTACCATGTGGGCTCCTCGGTTAACTCGAATTTGTTTCCGCAGTAGTCACAGGTCACGAATGGTTTTCCATCAACTATGACAGTCTTTGTTGGGTCAACGATAGCACTACAGTTTGGGACAGTGAATTTTATTTATTTTAAGCGGACCAGTGACAGTCAGGGTCTGTTTGATTTCTATGGGTTTCTTTTCGCGGGTCAAAAAAATCATTCCACCAGCAACTGCCAAGAAGGCTAAACCTATTAGGAAATATGTGAATCCGAGGTTTGCTGAAATCATAAAGACTAACCCTAAGAAAACCAGAACTACTGCAACTATGTAAACAAGAATTTTGCCTGCGCCTTTTACCATACCATTTCACACTTCAGAATAGCTATTTAGCTGATTGTTAGCTATAACACTTTTCCAAAAACGAAATGTCAGAAGCTTACTTCAATTTGCTTATTGCATAGCGGTCCGTTGGGGCTGGGTGCTTCTTGCAGGATAGCATATTTCGATTTAGAAGAAAGAATCGCGGGTTTTGCGGCAGATGGTTAAGAAGAAACTGCTCGAAATCCACTTCCTTACAAAAACCTCTTTCTAAAGCATATACAGAACAAGAGTTGGTACGCGCAGACTGTAGTCAAGAATGTGGAGTCCTGCTAAACTCCTCCTTCTCCAAGTGAATCGCTGCCACCGTAGCGTTTACGTTTTTGTCTTCAACTACGATTATTATTTGGGAAGTATGAGGTGCAAAGATTCCTCGCTTTATGTTTATTCCTCGGATGGCGCTGATGGCTGTTGAAGCTACTCCTGGTGAGTCTTTCATTTTGTCGCCAATGAGCGTGACAACTCCTAAGCCATATTCTATTTTTAGTTTTTCGTCAAACCCCTTCAGTTTTTCCTCATTCTTCTTTAGAAAGTCAGAGTCCAAAAACAAAAAATCTCGTAGTCTCTCTCCTGTTTCGAGCGTCTCAGCGCCCAAGTCCATGAAGTCGTTGCGTTTCTCCCAGATTCTCAACGAGTCTTCAAGGGAATGACTTTTCTCGTCATTCATAGATAATATAGCGCATCCAGCCTTTCCGGTTAAACACTTTACAACCTCTCTGCCGCTTGTCTCTGACTGAATAGTTGAGTACTTCTCAGGTTCATCTATCGGAACAATCTGCAACTTCTGCATGAATCGCCTTGCCATTGCGATTGCTGGACTCTGAACAATTTTCATGCCCATCATCGAGGCTTTGTGTGCTTCGTTGTAGGTTAGAGCAGCTACATGGTCAGTTTTCTGCCCTTTTACAACCTTCGGATCAGCACTTTGCACTGGCACATCCTTAAACAGAAGTGTGTCAGTCTGATATCTACTCTCCAAAAGACCTGCAACGAAAACCGCAGAAAGATCTGAGCCTCCTCTACCCAAAACTGTCTCTAGTCCGTCAGGGGTTACGCCTAAGAAACCAGCGAAGGAAATGATTTTGCCGCCTTCCAAAGGCTCGACCAAAGTATCCAATCTCTTTTTGCTTAGCTCGTAGTTCGGTGTTGCGTCCTCAAAATTATCATCCGTGACAATTGGCCACTTTTCCACAGGTATGCAATAAGAGTTTAGGTTGTTGCTCTTCATAATGTAGTCTGCTAGTGTCGCCATCGAAAGCTCACCCCCTAGGGTAAGAACTTTTGCTTTGACACTTCCACTGAAGCGCTTGTTGACCGATTCAAGTGCTTCCTCCGTCTGCCTCCTGCAGTCTGCCACACAAGACAACGCTTGCCTTATGTACTCACTTCTAACATGCTGCTTGGCAATATGCTCATAAATCTTAAAAACCGCATCAACTCCGATGGGCGTTGACTGGGCGTAAGATTCCCCAATTCTGATCAGTGCATCGGTGCAACCAGTTGGCGCAGAGAACACCACAACTGGACCAAAATCGTCCTTTGTTGCAAGTTCCTTTATGCGCTTTGAGAATTTTCGTAATTCCTCTGCCTTCGGCATCTATTAGACTGCCGCCAAATTTTGCCACTGAAGTCCTATTCTTTAAAGTCTTATCCTCCTGACCCAATTTAGCAGTCTTACACCTAGCTTTATTAGTTTTCTTCACTGAAAAGCTGTTACGGTTGTCAAACGATTCTAATAATTGCGAGGCAGGTCTGTAAACTAGATGCCCTATATGCTGAATAGGTTTGGGAAAGAATCTTTTCTTAGGGCTTTGGGTAGATACTGGTTTTTAGTAGCTTTGTCGTCCCTGGTCTTGGCATCGTTTGTTTCAACTCCTCTCGCTCTTCTATCGGCGTTTGCCTTCACATTTCTTGTTCCAGGCTTAGTTTTCCATCGTTTTTTCAAAATGGAAACCTGCCAGTTGTTAGCCTTCATTCCGACTTTCAGCGTATTGGTGTCAACTCAGCTGGTTTACTACACTTCTCTTCTTTTTGGATATTCGTCGGCAACAATAGCGGGTACATTTGTTGTATGGCTCCTGTTCTATGGTGTAGTCGAATGGCGAAAGCCGGCGACTATTTCATTGAGAAGTTTTATTAGAACTGCCAAGCGCAACAGAGCAATTCTGGTAATTCTTGTTTTGACGTTTGCTCTGTCTTTTGCGGTTCTTTACAGAAGCGTCTGGTTTGAAAGCGATAACGGTATTGTCTTGACAGGTTCAAACTGGCAAGATACACCCCTTCACTACGAGATTATTGAAAGCATAAACAGTGGCAATTTCCCGCCGCAAATGCCTTACTACTCTGGGGAAAAGATGACATATCATTATTTCGTGGACTTTCACACGGCAATTCTTGAGAAGGTTTATGGATACCTGCCGCAGTTGTTGCCATTCCTGAACGCAGTTTTCATTGCGGTTTTTGCCTTAGCCATCTATTCTCTTGCAAGACCAAATGGTAAACGAGCAGCTGCGTTTTCAACCATTATAGCCACATTCGGATGGGGTTTCAGCTATTTCGGTTTCTTCTCGGCACTTGCTAATGGCACATTTAATCCTGCACAGAATTATGCCTACCAATACAATGGCTTGTTTGGTTTGCCGCCAATATTTGACAATCTGCTGCAGCAGAGGCCACTTCTGATAGGTTTGCCTGCTTTTGTATTGGTTCTCGCTCTACTGCGAAATATGGATAACAAACAAGGAGTAATCTTGGCGGGTATTATGACTGGTTTTGTTTTTCCATTCCACGCTGTGTCGTTCATTTGCTGCTACCTTGCTTATTTTGCCTTTTTGTTGCTAAACATTAGGAGTTTCAAAACTCATTACTTTTGCTTTCTAATATCTGCTGTCGTGGCGTTGCCTTTCCTTTTTTCTGGTAGTGTTTCTGTACCTCTAGTTATAGCACCTCTATGGTACATACTCTTCATGAAGGAAAATCCGATCTTGTTTTACTTTCTTAACCTTGGTGTTCCCTTCATTGTTTCTCTGGTTTTCATAAAGAAAGTTGACGGGGTCTTTCTGAAGCTTGTCTGCCTTTTTCTATTTCTGATTCCGAACCTGGTTTCTATCACGCCTAATCCATGGGACATGTACAAATTCTTTATTTTCGCTTGGATTCCACTTGCGGTTCTGAGCGGTGCTGCCCTATCCAAAATCAAGAAAAGTGTGGCGTTTGTGCTGCTTTTGCTTTCCATTCTAACTTCGGCGAATGTCATACTCTACAATCTCGGAACTAACTATACGGCAGCCAACTGGAATGAATACGAGTTAGGAATGTGGGTTAGAGAAAACACTCCAGAACGTTCTGTATTCTTAACTTATTACTCAATTCACTGTCCTCCAGTCATGATTGGAGGGCGCTTAACGGTTGCCTCATACGTTAACTGGGCGTACGGTCACGGCGTGCCCTGGGATGATATAAAAGCACGATGCGATGATATCGATTCTGCATACACTGGAAATTCAGACAATTTGATGCAGATTGTCAATGCATACAACGTAACTTACATCTATGTTGGCGCGGATGAACTTCGCAATTTTCCTGGATGTGCAGAGCGATTTAACGTGGTAGAGTGGCTGCGACCAGTTTACAACGGAAGCTTGCGCATATACGAAGTAGTTCTCTAACAAATGTTGCAAGTTCAACCTTAGGCTGGGTTTGAAGGGAATGCATGTAAGAAAACTTTTATTCACACGGTTCCTGAACTATTGATTCAACGGGAGGAGCAGAAAATTAACTTCTCGGTTGAGAAGCGCGAAGTCATCGGTGTAGTTGCAGTGCTGTCGATTTCGTTTTTGGTTAGGCTTCTCTTGTTTCCGTTGCCAGGATACAAACTGGATTCGACTACTTATCAGGCATGGTTCCAGACTGCAGCTAACGTTGGATTAAGAACTTTCTATAACCCCCCGAACTGGTGTGATTATCCGCCTCTGAATATCTATTTTTTCTGGGGTTTCGGGTCATTAGCGAAAACGCTTTCACTTTTCGGAACACCCGCAATGGGCTATCTTGTCAAGCTGGTTCCTAACCTGTTTGACGCTGCAACTGCGCTGATGATTTTTGTTTTTTCTAGAAAGCGTTTAGACTTCAAAATGGCGCTTTTGGCTACCGCCGCCTACTCGTTTAACCCTGCAGTTATCTTGAATGCAGCAGTGTGGGGTCAATACGACGCGATTTACACTTTCTTCCTTGTTCTATCTGTCATGCTGGGATTGGCTTCAAAGCCTGAGCTTTGCGCTATTTCTTTCACGCTTAGCATTCTTACTAAACCGCAAGGCATAGCCTTAGCTCCTCTAATCGCCTTTCTGATTCTCAGAAAATATCGGCTACAATGGCGTCGTCTTCTGTCTTCACTATTCAGCGCGGTAGTTACCGTTTTCCTGGTAATAGTTCCTTTTGAGTGGAGCAACCCACTTACTTTCCTGACCAACATATACTTCGGAGCATATAGCGGCTACGCTGTTACATCCGTGAACGCGTTCAACATATGGGGACTAGTTGGGTTCTGGTTGCCTGACACAAACTACTATGTGATAGGATGGGTTCTTTTCGCAATCGTGGCTATCTTTACTTTGTATGTTCTGCATAGGCGGTTTGAGGTTTCAGGTGAAGTGCTCGTTCTTTTTTCAGCTTTCCTTCTTCTTTTCAGTTTCTTCATGCTTCCAACAAGAATTCATGAAAGGTATCTGTTTCCAACGATGAGCTTTCTGGCTTTGTTGTTTCCACTCCTAAAAAAGGCGCGCCCCATTTACTTGGTCTTAACTGGGACCTGTTTTGTCAATCAAGCATATGTTCTCTATTGGCTTAATGTTTACACAGACGCTGGTTACAACTACAGCCCCAATCTCACAGGCGACCCCGTAGCTATCGCAGTAAGCTTGATTAATTTAGTAGTGTTCCTTTACGCTTTGACACTGATTCAGGCTGAGCTTAAAGGTGGATTAGGTATCCGAACTCGACCTGTTACGGCAGTACAGAACAAAACGAAGGAGGCTGGCTAAACCAGAATGGACATCGATAAGCGAGACTTGCTCACGATAACTGTCATATCCATAGTCTTCTTCTCAATGGCGGCTTGGAACCTTGGACTTACACAGGCACCCATCACCACATGGCAAACTAGCCAAGACCAATCATTCTACATAGACATAGGCAAAACCGAAAGCATTGACACTGTTTATCTCTTAGTCAAGAATGGTTCCGCCACAGCCCAAGCTTACACTGGGTTTCCAGGAAACTGGAACTCTCAAGGAATACTCCCACTTAGCATCACCTATCCATACGACTACTATAGTTGGAGCAAAATTACCATTGAAAGCAGCACACAGTATGTACGTTTTCATTTCGAGAATGCATCCGTTGAAGTCGCTGAAATAGCGGTTCTCGACCAAGACAATCAGAAAGTTCCAATTGTCGCAATCGCAGGTGAAAACGAATCTAGCCAAGACTTAGCTAGGCTGATTGATGAACAGGGCTTGGTTGAGTGTCCTCCAACGTATATGTCGGAGACTTTCTTTGACGAGATCTACTACGTGAAAACCGCGGAGAACTACCTGAGACTTGAGTACCCTTACGAGTGGACTCATCCCCCGCTGGGAAAATTGATAATTGCTTTCGGAATTTTCGCTTTAGGTTACAGTCCTTTCGTGTGGCGAATAATGGGCGTGGCTTTCGCAACATTAATGCTGCCTATAATCTACCTGTTGGGCAAGAGGTTGTTTGGAACCTGGATTGGCGCCTTCACCTCTGCTTTCCTGTTGGCTTTTGATTTTATGCATTTCACAATGGCGCGAATGGCAACCGTGGATACCTATGTTGTCTTTTTTTCGTTAGCTTCGCAGCTTTTCTTCTTAATCTACATTAAAGATTTGTTTAAGAACGGTTGGAAAGCCTCAATTATTCCACTGTTCTTGGGATTTCTGTTTTTCGCGCTCGGTTTCTCAACAAAATGGTTTATTCTTTACGGTTTCATAGGGTTAATTGCCTTCATATTAATTCTAAGACTAAGAGACGTTATCAAACTAGAGGAAACTTGGGCCGCGAGGCTTAATGCTCTCCTGGATCCGCCATTCTACTTGTTGCCTCTATTCCTGCTGGTAGCAATCTTGATTTATTTTCTAACTTTCATACCAGACATGATAGTTGGGCGCTCCATAGTTGATGTTCTTGGGCTTCAAGGATCAATGTACATTTACCACTCCACTCTTTCGGCTACACATCCTTTTTCTTCCGCGTGGTGGAGCTGGCCTCTAATGTTGCGTCCTGTTTGGCTGTACGTCTCTTACCTGCCGCTTGACCTGAAGTCTACAATCACCTTGTTAGGCAACCCTGCAGTCTGGTGGCCTGGCTTCATCTCCATAATCGTAGTTGCGGCAAGAGCTATCCCAGGTCATTTCTGGAAAAAGCTGCCTAAACTACAAGTCCTTGCCAGAAATCAACCCGGTGTAGATTGGATTGCCTTATTCATCGTGGTTGTTTTCTTTTTCCAATGGGTTCCGTACGTTTTCATTTCTCGAATTACCTTTGTCTATCATTACTACCTCAATGTGCCGCTTCTCTGTTTAGCTTCAGCATACTTGGTAAGCAAGTGCTGGTCCAGCAAGTGGGGCAAGATAGCTACCATTATTCTTCTTGCAGCTGTCGTGATTCTATTCGCTCTGTTTTATCCCGTAATCTCCGGAAACCCCTCTTCTACAACATTTATTGACAGCCTGAAATGGTTTGAAAGTTGGGTGTTCTAAACGTGCAAGAAACGGCATTTCAGTCGGAGAAAGTTTCGGTTGTTCTGCCAACCTACAATGAAGCGGACAGCATAGAGACAGCAGTGGAACAAGTGATTGCTGCACTAAAAGAATATGGAAAGCCCTACGAGATAATAATCGCTGAAGATGGTAGCACGGATGGCACCGACAAGAAAGCGAGCATACTATCCAAAAAATATGTGGGCATAGTAAAACACATTCACAAAGAGAAACGCATGGGAAGAGGAAAAGCCCTCGAGAACGCCTTCAATCACTCGAGCGGCAAAATTCTTGTTTATATGGATGTAGATTTAGCTACCGACGTGCGGCATCTAGCTGAACTCGTAAGAAGCGTTCAAGTCGAAGGATATGAAATAGCCACGGGCTCAAGAATGCTGAACGAGAGCAGGGTCAGGAGAAGTGGCACCAGGAGCATCGCATCAAGAGTTTACAACCTCATGGTCCGTTGGCTTCTAGGCTCAAAGATTAAGGATCATCAGTGCGGCTTCAAAGCGTTCCGACGAGAACCTTTAATGCAGTTGCTCACTGAGGTAGAAGCTAAACACTGGTTTTGGGATACGGAAATCCTAGTGCGGGCTGCGCAGAGAGGTTACAGGATAAAAGAGATACCAGTGAATTGGAAGGGTGGTTCAGAAACGAAGGTACTATTACTCAAAGACTCATCTGACATGTTTAGGCAGATACTATTACTCTGGTGGCACTTGAAGGTGTCTCGCCCACACGGGTTATCTTTGGGCTCTTCTAGCTAAGAGAACCAGCGCTCTTGCTATCAACGACAAACCTGTGATTATTAGCATCCAGGTCCAGAAAATGAACCACGCGCTTACGTTTGTAGTTTGGTTAAGATAGGTGTTTACTAGGTAGGCTGCTCCAAACCAAAATACTAGGTTTCCAACGGTTTCAGCTGTGTTGCTTATTGATGATCCCAATGCAAACCTCAGCGTCAAGATTATGGTTTGCAGGATTCCCAACCCCAGACAAAGATGGAACAACGCGCCATAGAAGACTGCGTGGGCACCTGGGTTTGCGGGCATAGGCAAGTATATCTCGGTGCCGGGAACTACAGTAGTTTCCAAGTTTTCGAAAAATGCTACTACGCTGTCCCAAAGACCAGAGGTGGTTATGTATATTATCCCAATTAGGATAAAGACGAATCCTACAGCGATGGCACTCAAAAGGCCTTCTTGTGCCTTATGCGATCCTTTCAAAACACTTGGCTTTTTGTTCAATCTTCTTCCCCTTTCGCTTATTTGTTGCTTCTGCAAATATGCTTTTCCTTTTTTGTTCAACCCTGAGTGTATGTTTTAAATACTAATTCTAAGATAACCATTCTATGCTAAGGTGAAGGTTATGTCGTACTGTCCAAAATGTGGTAATAAGGTTGAGGAGAACATGACGTTCTGCCCGCGGTGTGGTGCTCCTCTGAAGGCTGAAGCTCAAACGCAGACGACAGCAGTTACCGCTTCGAAGAGGAACGAAAAAGCTGAGAAAGGCGAGAAGCAGGAGAAAAACGAGAAGGACGAACCGGAAAAGGGTGAGAAACAAGAGAAAGGCGAGTACGGCTTTGTTGGCTGGTTAATCGGCGGAATAATTCTGATAGTTATTGGCTTCTTCGCGTTGCTTCGTATATCCGGTTATATCGCTACGGGAATGGACACTGCTCTGATATTCTTGATAGTTGGTGTATTAATCATTATTGTGGCCGTATACTTTGCAAGTGTGGCGCGGAAACGGTATCCTCCGCCGCCTCCACCAGCCCCATCTTCCTAAAGCAGCCATCCTAGGAAAAATCGGTACAACCTGTGTTCCAAAAGCGTTAAGGTATTTCTTCGTCCAAATATTCGGAAATAGTTTTTCCCAGCTGATTCTATCATGTCGCCGATATCATAGCGTGGAAACATGCAAGAGGAGATAATGAGATTTCCCCATTCCCCCCTTTGCAGATCATGTAGCATTTTCACTTCCTTGCCCGTGTCAACCTCAAAGAAGTAGGCATCATAATTCGGCGTAACATAGGGTAAGTCATCATATTGCTGGGCAAAAACCCCTTCAGTAGCAGAATACATCTCCACGATTGGCGCAGGACCAAAATATTTGCGGAGAACTGGACCATACTTAAACTGTATCTTGCGCACGCTAGTGCAGAACAAGGCTTTAAAATCCCAAAGATCAGTAGGCTTCTTTCCATGTTTACGCTGCACATATTTGGCAAAAGCCAATATTACAGGTGTTACTCCCATCGTGGCCGTAACATTTTTCCCATTTGCCTGCTGATAAGCCAGTTCAAACCTCTTCTCCCAATCGCTTCTGGTGATTCCTGAACCAAGAATGTCTATGTCTTCTTGACGGGGCAGCAAGCTGACTCTGTCAAACATCGGATTAAGCCGAGCGTAAGTCCCCCCACTATAACCATAGGTTAGTTCTCTACCATCCTCGACTATTGTGTGAACACTGCTCGGGAAATTCAGGTTCAAAATATTGCCCATAAAGACCTGAAAGTTCTTTTTTCTTAGTGCATGATGAACAAGTGCTCTTGCACCACACGAGAAAATTTGTTTAAGATGTGTTTGAGTTGCTGGAAGAACTTTTGATTTTCCCGTTGAGCCTCTTGTCATGACCCAACATTCAGGCGTTTCCGGCAAAATTGCCTTATGGTTTCCTTCTTTTACTTGTGCAAGGTAGGGCAGCAATCCTTTGTAATCTATTATGGGAATCTTTGCTTGATAGTCGGGTATTCCCATCGCGTGCGACGCGCCTCTTTGAGCTTCCGTAATCTGTGGTTTCGTATTTCTTGAGCAAATCCTTCAAGGTTTGTTCCTGCGCCTTCTGTGGATTCTCAAGCGATTCGTACCATGGGTTAATTATAGGCTTTAAGATGCTGTTTACGCTATCATTATCGGGCAACATTCACATGCACATTTTCCAAGGAGACTTGTTTCAATCGCCTTATATGTTTCTCCATTCATATTCGTTAACACAAGCTTTAGCCTCGAGTTGTGAAACCCATGGCGGAAAAGTTGCGGGATACTGCAGATAGAATTAGAAAACTGGAAGTGCAGGGCGCAAGAAATGTTGCAATTGCTGCCGTGAAGGCGATAGAAACTATGGCTCACGGGACAAAAGCTAAGACTCGGGAAAGTTTTGTGAAGGAACTCTTCGAAGCAAAAACCACGCTTTTTGCAACTAGGACGACGGAACCTCTTATGAGGAATGCCATCAAATGGATTATCAACCGCGTTGAAGATTCTGACGAGAGAAACGTTGAAACCTTGGCTGCTTTGGTTACTTCGAGTGCTAACAGTTTTCAAAAGAAGCTTGAAGCATCAAAGGAGCGCATCGCTGAGATAGGTGCCAAAAGAATACGTGAAGGCATGGTGATTTTCACTCATTGCCACTCATCAACTACAACCTATCTGTTAAGTAGAGCAAAGAAAGAGGGCAAAAACTTCGAGGTGATATGCACTGAAACGCGCCCAGCCTTGCAGGGTAGAATCACTGCCAAAGAAATGGTTGAGCTTGGTGTCAAGACGACGATGATAGTCGATTCAGCCGCGCGATCCTTCATGAATGATGCTGACATAGTAATCGTGGGCGCAGATGCATTAACCTCGGAAGGGAACGTTATAAACAAAATCGGAACAGGTGCCATTGCTCTACTAGCTTACGAGGCGCGAAAACCCTTCTACGTCGTTGCTGAGCTTCTAAAGTTTGACCCTGACACGCTGTGTGGAGATTACGAGAAAATCGAGGAGCGCAGTCCGCTCGAAATCTGGACGGAAGCGCCAGAAAATCTAGTAATTCGAAATCCTGCCTTCGACGTTACGAGGCGCGACTACATTCATGGCATCATCTGCGAGGAAGGCATAATATCGCCTCATTCAATAGTTGAGGTTATGCATCGAAGACATCGAGTGGATTTTTCACTAGTCTACATACTTCCAGAGCTTCAAAGCGGCTTTCAATTCCTTGTGCGATTTCGCGTAATCCTCTAAGGTCTGGTTGTTCAAGACGGCGTTGACAGCCTGGCGAATTGCCTTGGCTCCGGCGACTGTTCCGTTTTTGTGACCGTGGATTCCTCCACCGGCCTGAATGATGAAGTCTTTGCCAAAAGTTTGCATCAGAGCTGGGACAAGGAGGGGATGTAAACCGCCTGACGCAACTGGCATAACCTCTTTTATGCCACTTATCTTGGTTTTTAACGCGTCGACGTTCTCAAGTACTTCCTGTTTGGTTTCTGACATTTTTCCTACAACTGTGCCCACGTGAAGCTGGTCGACTCCGATGATTCTGGAGATCTTGGCTATTACCCTCATGGCTATCCCGTGTTTAGGATTCTTAGTGAAGGCTGCATGTCCTGCTCTGTGAGCATGGATGACCAGCTTGTAGTTCTGGTTCCGAAGAGTCTGCAAAGCCGAAAAGCCACAAGTCAAGATGTCGATCATAACGTATTCTCCACCGTGGTCCAAAACATATTCGGCGCGTTTGAGCATGGTGTTTGTTTCAGCCGTGATGTTGACCATGTATACTTTCCGCTCGCCGGTTTCGCTTTCTGCTTTATCTCTGCTCTCAAGAGTTTGTATGACGCGTTCTTCAAACGGGTTAAACTGTTGGTTGCTCAAGTTTTCATCGTCTTTCACTATGTCGCAGCCCCCAGACCAGGCTTCGTATGCTACTTGCGCGTGATCTTTGGTTCTAAGTCCAAGCTTAGGTTTGATTATTGTTCCGACAAGAGGACGTTCTGGAATTTTTAGGAGTTTTCTGATTCCTGCTATACCAAAATGTGGTCCTCTGAAACTGCTAACGAGTTTATCTGGCAAATCAATGTCGCAGAGGCGCAAATTCTTGAGTGCTTTCAGTCCGAAAACATTTCCTGCAACACTGCTAAGAACATTAGGCATGTTTCCCATTTCGAATAGACCGATAGGATAAGCAATTTTAGCCACGTTGCCTTCTATGTTGAAGACGCGGGCTGCTAACTGCTCCACATAGGGTCTTGTAGTAGTGAGTTCTGTCCAAGTCCCTACGGAACTTTCGGCAGCGACCCCGCCCGCAGCCTCTTTGAGGCTTATGCCCTCAGGCTCCACCGCAAAAGTGCATATTAGATCGTTCTCTTTTGGTTTGTACTTAAGGTCGACAAAGTCCACGTACTTCAAAACAACCTTCCTCACGTTGTTTTAGAGTTGAGATTTCCTTAAAAACCTTCATTGGTAATCAAGAAAGCCTGAGTGACAAAATCCCTTCTAGAAAATCAGAGAATTCAATTAGTACTCTAGTATGACCGGTTTAGGTTTGCCAAGGCAAAAGATCTCAAGTTGCACGAGGAGTCTCCTTCTGAGTTCAGCGGAGTGCCTTCGGGAAACATACTTGCTCAGCTGGCTATAAAATCTTTAACTATTCCTTCCGCTAATCTGAGTTTGGTGTAGGCTTAATGGAACTTGTCGCTGAATTGCTGAAGATTACAGCTAGCGGCAGATACGTTGCCATTATCGACGAGGAAACCGCTGGTTTGCTGGGTGTGCACTCCTCAGATAGGCTACGCGTTGCATATAGAGGAACAGAAGTTGTTGCCATGGCAAATATTGCCGCCGATTTTCCACTGAACCACGTTGGACTTTACGCTGAGATTTCAGGAATGCTCGGAATTAAGGGTGGCGAGTTAGTGGAGGTGCAGCTCGCCAAAATGCCTGAATCCCTCGGTTACGTGCGAGCAAAAATCCGCGGCGAAAGACTAAGAGAGCAAGACATGGTAACAATAGTAAAAGATGTAGTGGAAAGGCACTTGAGCGAAGCGGAGATAGCCGCGTTCTTAACTGCGCTTAAAGTATACGGGCTGAGCATGGGCGAGACTGAAGCTTTGTCTCGAGCCATGTTTGAAACAGGAAAGACGATTGATTTCGGCGAGACACCACTACTTGACAAGCACAGCATAGGAGGCTTACCGGGCGACAAAACTTCCATGCTCGTTGTACCGATCGTGGCCGCCGCAGGATTCACAATTCCAAAAACATCCTCGCGGGCAGTCACTTCTCCGGCTGGAACAGCTGACCGAGTTGAAACACTATGCCCAGTAAACTTGTCTATCGAAGAGATAAGAAAAGTCGTCAGTAAAACAGGCGGCTGTCTTGTTTGGGGAGGAGCCTTGGATTTAGCTCCTGCCGATGACTTGTTCATTCAAGTCGAATACCCATTGGGAATTGACCCTTTGCTATTGCCATCGATCATGAGCAAGAAGAAAGCAATGGGCGCCACGCACGTGACAATTGACATCCCAACTGGAAGCGGCGCCAAAATCAAAACCATGACGGAAGCATACACTTTAGCATCTGATTTCGTGGATCTCGGCAAGCGACTGGGGATGACCATTCAATGTGCGATTACTTACGGCGAACAACCCTTAGGCTATGCCATCGGACCAGCACTTGAAGCGCGAGAAGCACTGACAACACTAATCGGAGGAGGCCCTCAAGACCTCAGGGAAAAGGCAGTCATTCTCGCTGGCATTCTTCTTGAAATGGTCGGTGTTAAGAGCGGGAGGCAACGTGCCGAAAACGTCCTACAATCTGGCAGAGCAGAGAAGAAACTTCGGGACATAATATCCGCCCAGGGTGGAAACCCAGACGTGAAGCCTGATGACATTCCAGTTGGCGACCAGAGAGTAGAAATTACCTCGGCACAGGCAGGTCGGGTCTTGTGGATGAGTACTGATAGCATAGTGCAAATAGCCCGGGCTGCGGGTGCCCCAAAGGAGAAAGGCGCAGGTGTACTGTTAAAAGCCAAATTGGGTGAAGCAGTTAAGAAAGATGGCTTACTGTTCGAGATTTATGCCGAGAGAAACAGCAAGCTGGAGTCGGCATTAGAGCTAGCTCAAAGGCTCAAACCAGTAGTTCTAAGCAAAAAGGCTGAAGAGCAAATGTTGCTAGACCAGATTCCAGAAAAAGTTACAGATGAAAAGCCATTTATGATAGAGCGGTAAAACCTTCAAATATTCCGGGTCTTCGGAACCGAAACATCCTAGTTTTGCGCATTCCCTGAAATCTAGACCCAAATTGGTGGATACAATTTTAAACGTTGATACTGAGTGGAAGAACAAAAACTGGAGAGCTTAGCGTGCTCTTGAACGCACCCTAGGCTCCAACATTGTCCAAAGCCAATCTGCAAATTCTCGGAGGTTTTTTGTTTGTATATGCACTTCACCAGGACCAGTTATGTAGGTAACCAAGCCTTCTCCGCTCAGTAGCGTCTCTTTTAGGCCTCCGAACTTTTGTACTTTGTAGCTGCATGAATCACTGAAGCCAACCAAGTGAAAGTTGTCAACAACCAGTGTTTCTTCCTTGTTCAGAATATGTGTGTCTATCGCGCCGAAAGTGTTTATGAACAGTTGTCCGTTTCCAGTCGCGTGAATCATGAATAGTCCTTGACCGAATAAGCCTTTGGTGAAGCCTTCCCATTTCACGTCCAAGTCAACGCCCTGCGTTGAGGCTATGTACGCGGATTTTTGTATTATGAAACCTTCGCCCGGTTTGACATCCAGTTTTTCGATGTCGCCAACTGGAGCTGCGACAAAGCTAACATCGGCAGAACCATTTTTGGCCGTGTAGTCGTTAACCCAAAAAGATTGACCGCCTATTATGCTCAAACCCAAGCTGCCCAGCAGGCTTTTTTCTCTCTTTCGCGTATGAACCTCTATCGTGGGATCCATGTACGTCATTGCACCGGATTCTGCCGTTATGGTCTCACCTTGATCTAAGTTGATAACGAGCAGCGAGTAGGAAGGTTTGTACTTAATCTCGTATTTCATACAAAATCAACTCTGTTTAACTCGCTTTAAGATTTAGGCATGAAGTGCCCAATAAGCTTATAGTATCAGATTGAACCCAAAGGTAGGTAGCGTTCCTTAAAAGGGACGACGGAGCAGCAGAAAAATAAGCGCGGGCTTCATCTGTATTTTGTCATTATAAAACCTCGGCAAAAATCGCTTTTCAATTACCAAGCAACAACTTGAGTTTATCAGTTTATTGGATCGAGCTGTTCCTTTTCTTTTGTAAGCGTAGTGCTGGAAAGCTTGCAGTTTATTTCACTTTCCCAGCAGTTTAAAACCAGTATTGAAAACATCAGCCAGAAGGTTCCCAATAGACATCCGCCCAAAACATCACTGATCCAATGAACATTAAGGTATATTCTGTCAAAACCTACAAGAGCGATTGTTATTAGAAAAAGCATAGCAGAAACTCCCCTCGTTTTTGACGAATTCCAAATGTGCCATGCGAAATATGCTAGTAAACCGAAGAAGACAATTCCACTTGTTATGTGGCCGCTTGGAAAAGAATAGCCCATCTCTGTAATCAATGCGTTGGCGGGTCTTGGAGAGAGAACAAGCATTTTGCTTATTAACAGAGAAAGAGTGGTTCCAACCATTCCCCCCAGGAACATGAGGCTGCATTTTCTGTAATTCTTGTAAAAGAATAAAATGGATAGTGCCAACGATAATGCAAGTAAGACGTTCGTGTCAAAGACAATGGAAATGATCACGGCGACATCCATAAATGCGCTATTCTGAATTGTGATTGCCCAGTAGTTTCCGCTGCTGTCAATCGAAGCAAGACTGCCCCGCAAGAAGATAGTGAGCAGGAAACCAACCAGAACAATCAACGCTACTAATAATCGTAAACATCGGTTATGGAGGTGCTCACTCAGCTTAAGATTCATCTTTCCACAATATCGATCGCCAAGGATTAAAACTTTCCAACCCACCGTTCTGAAAGAAGAAAGCAGCGCGCCCTTGCTTGTCGAAACAATGCAACTATAGTTGTCCAGAAAGGTTCCGAATAATTCATAAACTGCACTGCCAAGTTATCTGTCTCGAGGAAGGTTGCTATTCCATGGAACAATGGGATCTCATAATAATAGGCGCTGGACCTGCAGGTTTGTCCGCAGGAATCTACGCTGCCAGAAGCGGATTGAAAACCATGATTATTGAAGAGAAAATGGCTGGTGGAACAACTTCCGACGCTCCAATCGTCGAGAATTATCCTGGTTTTGCCCAGATTAGCGGTGGTGAACTGGCGGAAAAGATGGTTCTTCACTGTAAAAAAATGGGCGTAACAATTAGAGAACTCGAAACCGTGTCTAGCCTAAGGCTTCGAGATGACGAAAAAATTGTGATAACTCACAAAACAGAACACGTTGCTAAGGCTCTTATATTCGCCACCGGCTCACATTACCGCGAAATCGGGGTGCCTGGCGAGAGGGAATTTCGCGGAAAAGGCATGAGCTATTGTGCCGTATGTGATGGCCCTTTCTTTAAGGGCAAGAAGGTTCTTGTGGTTGGAGGTGGCAACTCCGCAGCTACAGCTATTCTTTACCTTTCAGGAGTTGTCGGGGAGGTTGTGGTAGTGCATCGAAAACATGCTTTCCGAGCTGAAGAAGCATTGGTGAAAGATATTTCGGAAAAAAAGAACGTTCGAGTGTTGTGGAATACTGAAGTGCAGGAAATTAAAGGTGAAAAAACCGTTAACAGTGTTATTCTTTTGGACAACAAGACAGGAGAAACAAGCGAATTGGCAGTTAACGCTGTCTTTGTGCAGGTTGGTGAAGCACCGAACAGTCAAATAGCCAAAGAGGCAGGCGTTGAAGTTGATGAGCACGGATACGTAAGAATTGATATGTATCAAAAGACAAACCTGCCAGGCGTTTACGCTGCTGGCGATGTGACAAGCCATCCCGTCAAGCAAGTAGGCACAGCTGTTGGTCAGGGCATCACCGCGGCACTTCAAGCATACGTTTACATTAGACAACCATACTACCGAAAATAGAGGGAAAGGATTATATCATCCAAAAACCCTTTTCAATTTTCCGTAAGCATAATTAAGCAATGCTTACCGCTTTAAGAGTCCTGTTGGAATAATAAAAGAGGTTCCATACAATGAGTGAAAAGTGTCTCGCCGCTGTGGAAATCAATCAAGACTTGTGTAGCAAGTGTTGTGTTTGCCACTCGATTTGTCCTTACGAAGCAATACACCGTGACCCTGAAACAGGAAAAGTAGAAATTAACATAAAGGAATGCCAGGTCTGCGGAATATGTTATAGCGCCTGTCCTGTTTCTGCTATTAAAATGACTTACTACGATTATGATCATCTCTTGGATTACGTAAATTGCGTTAGGAAGGGCGTCAGAAGCGACACCTTGGTCTTGATGTGCCGTGGGAACTCTCCTTCTTCATGCGAAGTTGAGGAGATACTGGAAGAACAAGGCCTAGGAGTCACGGATTACATCCCGTTGAGGTTGCCCTGTTCAGGCAGAATCCCAACTGATTTCATTTTCAAGACTTTGAACTCGGGGGTCAAGAATATTGTTTCAGTTCAGTGCGAGGATGACTTCTGTCGCTACAAGGAAGGCACGAAAATTAATACGCGAAGGTTTCAACTGAGTAAGAATGTTTTGCGTCAATTAGGCTATGACGAGGACGCTCTGAGAGTCGTAAAATACTCGCGAAAAGCGGTTTATGACACAGATAAGTGTGTGGGTTGCGACAAATGCGTTTTCATTTGTCCTTATGATGCTATCAAAGCAGAACCGTTTGCCACACCGAAAATAATATTCGAGGACTGTGTAGGTTGCGGCGCTTGCGCTTTGGTCTGTCCACACCAAGCTATTGAAGTTAAGGGTTTTGAGTTTGAGAATGTTCTAAAACGCTACAGCGAAGCAGCAGCCAAGCTAAAGACGAAGAGCAAATCTCCTACGCTCCTGGCGTTCGTCTGCCAATGGTCTGAATTCTCAGCTTTAGATGACCCCGAAAGTGCTTTCAAGGGCAAGAACGCAATGGTCTTGGAGGTTCCATGCTTCAAGTCTATGGATCCAGTTCACATAATTAACGCTTTGAATTGCGGTTTTGACGGAGTGATGGGCGTGGTGTGTTCGGCTGAAGACTGCAAACTCGAAAAGGGCAGGGACGCCGCAGAAAGAAATCTGGTTGTGCTCAAAGTCGCGTTGAAGAAGATGAACATGCTTGACCGTTTCGAGTATTACGAGGCGTCGCCCAGATGTGAAGATGAATTCAAGCAGGCGCTGGATACTTTCTACGAAAAGCTTGCTGCAAAGAAGCAGGGCATGGTAGCTGTTGCGGAGGCGAAGTGAAAAAATGTACAAAATAGTGACTAAGAGAGAGATAGCTCCAAAAGAAAAACTGTTCGAAGTTGAAGCTCCAGACATCGCTGCAAAAGCACAACCCGGACAGTTTGTCATACTTATCATCGGTAGCAAAGGTGAGCGCGTTCCGCTTACAATATGCGACTGCGACGCGAAAAAGGGCACAGTTTCATTCGCTTTTCACGAGGTCGGAAAGACTACAAAGGAACTTGGTCTCTTGAAGGAAGGCGATTGTTTAGAAAACTTGACAGGTCCTTTGGGAAATCCCTCAGAAATAAAGAATTACGGCAAGGTGCTATGCGTCGGCGGCAGCATTATGATTGCTCCTTTGCTGTTGCAGGTCAAGGCAATGAAAGAGGCAGGCAACAAAGTGACAACCTTGTTGGGCGCCAGAATAAAAGATGGTCTGTCAATGGAGAACGAAGCTGAAGCCATGAGCCAAAAAGTTTACATTGCCACCGATGACGGCTCAAAAGGTTACAAGGGCTTAGATTTCCTCAAGAAGGTGCTTGAAACGGAAAAATTCGATCGTTGCGTCGTGATGGGTCCAGTTGTTATGATGAAGGCTGTAAGCGAAATCACAAAACCTTTTGGGATTCCAACGATTGTGACATTGACGCCGATAATGATTGATGGCATGGGTATGTGTGGTGTCTGCCGTGTCACGGTTGGCGGAAAAATGCTGTTTGCATGTGTGGACGGTCCGGAATTTGATGGTCATCAAGTTGATTTCGATGAACTAATTTCACGTCAGCGTTTATTTCTTCCAGAAGAACGTCTGAACTCTGAATTGTGGGAACTTGGAGGTTGTAAATGTGGCCGAAACAAAGCCTAAACCGAAGATTAAGAAAGAAGCTATTGAGATGCCCAAGCAGGAGCCTAAAGAACGCGTTAAGAACTTCAGCGAGGTTGCTTTGGGCTACAGTGAAGAACAGGCTCTTGAAGAAGCCAGTCGATGCTTACAGTGTGTTAAGCCCCAGTGTGTGAGTGGCTGTCCCGTAGAAGTGCCTATTCCGGAATTCATCAAATGCATCCGGGAAAAGAAGTACGCAGAGGGCATCACTACGATAAAGACTAAGAACGCTCTGCCGGCCGTGTGCGGTCGCGTTTGTCCACAGGAAGAACAATGCCAAGTTAAGTGCGTTGTTGGAAAGATTGGTCAACCAGTCAGTATCGGTCGTTTAGAAAGGTATTTGGCTGATTGGGAGCGTGATAATGGCTTTCAGATGCCGGAGAAAGCCAAACCGACAGGCAAGAAAGTAGCTGTTGTCGGAGCGGGTCCTGCGGGACTTACGGTTGCCGCAGACTTGGTGAAGCTGGGTTATGATGTTACACAGTTTGAAGCGCTTCACTTGGCTGGTGGGGTTCTGGTTTACGGTATTCCTGAATTCCGTCTCCCAAAGAGGATCGTTCAGAATGAGGTTGATTACATTCAGAAATTGGGCGTTGACCTGCGATTGGGCAACTTGATTGGCAGAACACATACTATTCCTGAGCTTATGAAAAACGGGTATGACGCCTTTTTTATCGGTTCTGGTGCTGGTTTGCCTCAGTTTATGGATCTTCCAGGGGAGAACTTGGGTGGTATATACTCCGCTAACGAATTCTTGATTCGAGTTAATCTGATGAAAGCTTACAATTTTCCCGAATACGATACACCAATACGGATCGGAAAACACGTTGTGGTTATAGGCGGTGGCAACGTTGCAATGGATTGCGCAAGAAGCTCAATGCGATTGGGAGCCAGTGTGTGCTTGCTTTACAGACGCTCCCGGGATGAGTTGCCAGCAAGAAAAGAAGAAATCGAAAACGCTGAGGAAGAGGGCTTGGTATGCAAGTTTTTAGCTGCGCCATTGAGGTTCATCGGTGACGAAAGAGGCTGGGTGAAGGCTATGGATTGCGAGTGCATGGAACTCGGTCCCCCAGATGCTTCCGGAAGACGTAGACCAGTCCCGATTAGAGGTTCCGAATTCACCATGGAAACCGATACTGTCATAATTGCCATTGGACAAACTCCTAACCCGATTATCCAGCGAACGACTGAGGGCTTGGTGGTTAATCCAAAACACGGTACCATAATAGTTGATGAAAACGGCAAGACAAGCTTGGATGGCGTCTATGCTGGCGGCGATGTCGCTACGGGTGCAGCCACAGTCATTAGCGCGATGGGTATGGGTAAGAAAGCAGCAAAAGCGATACACGCTTACCTCTCAAGCAAGAAGTAGCCAATCAAGAAAGGCAACTCTCAGAAACCTAATCTGCAGTAGGCACAAGCCATCCCCAATCAATAGCTCTTTTCTTTAAGAGCCTAATTTTTCAACTACATCGGCAATGTTAAGTAACAGACTTTATATCCTCTTACTGCACCCAAAATGGGATGGTGACAATAACGTCTGAAAAAGTTTTAGTGACGTCGGCATGGCCATACATCAATGTAACGCCTCACTTGGGTAACCTCGTGGGTTCGGTTTTGTCTGCTGACGTTGTAGCCAGATATCATAGGCTCAAGGGCGATGACGTGCTAATGGTGAGCGGTTCAGATGAGCATGGTACACCCATCGAAGTCGAGGCTCTGAAAGAAGGAATAACGCCTAAAGAGCTGACTGACAGGAACCACGCGCGGGTAACCGACCTTTTCAAACGCTGGGATGCATCATTCGACAATTACACACGAACCGAAAGCCCCGTGCACAAGGAATTCGTTCAAGAGACACTCATGAGAATCTTCAAGAATGGCTACATTTTCTCCCAAGAAACACAGATGCTGTACTGCGAACATGACCAGCGCTTTCTGCCTGATAGGTTTGTTGAGGGCAAATGCCCCCATTGCGGCTGTGAACGTGCCCGCGGGGACCAATGCGACAAGTGTGGCCGGCTTCTAGAGACAATATTGCTTGTTGAACCTCGATGCGTTCTGTGTGGTAATACTCCTGCGACCAAGATCACTCGCCATTGGTACATTGACCTGTCAAGATTCGCTGACCAATTAACTGCGTATATCAAAAGCAACAAGCAGGTTCCAGCAAACGTCAGGAACTTCAGCTTAAATTGGATAACCGAAGGCTTGAAACCTCGAGCCGTAACGCGAGATGTAGATTGGGGGATTCCGGCGCCCTTTCCAGGCGCAGAAGGCAAGACTATCTATGTCTGGGTTGAAGCCGTTTTGGGTTACGTTTCAGCCACAATAGAATACTCCAAGCTTATTGGAAAACCTGAAAAATGGCGGGAGTTCTGGTTTAACAAGAACGCGAAGACGATGTACTTCATTGGAAAGGATAACATTCCATTCCACACGATAATCCTTCCCGCTTTGCTGATGGCCTCGGGCGAGGATTACAACCTTCCTTGGAATGTTTCAGCCACAGAGTTCCTCCAGTTCAAAGGGGAAAAAGCTTCAAAAAGCCTTAGGATTGGAATATGGATAGATGAAGCACTTGAACTGTTTCCTGTTGACTATTGGCGCTTCTTCCTCATCGCAACTAGACCAGAAGTCAAAGACTCAAATTTCTCATGGGAAATCTTTATCGAAAGAATCAACGCAGACCTGAATGACACCTTCGGCAACTTCATACACAGAACCCTGACCTTCATAAACTCCCAGTTCAAAGGGGAAATCCCTTATCCACAAAAACTAACCGCGGAAGATGAGGCGATACTTCAGACTGTCAGGGAAAAAGTTGCAATTATTACTCAAGAACTCGAAGATGTCAAACTGCAAGCGGCAGCTAACACTCTAATAGGCATAGGTCGCGTCGGGAACCAGTACCTAAACGAGAAAGAGCCTTGGACCCTTATCAAAACAGACAAAGAGAGAGCGGCCACTGTTCTCTACGTTACTGCGCAGATCGTCAAAGCCATCGTTACCGTCTCGGCTCCATTTATTCCATCAACTGCGGAGCAGCTTTGGCAAACGCTGAACCTCGGAGGTCGTGTCCTTAAGAGCAGATGGAAAGAAGCCATCGAGCCTTTGGAAGCTGGACACAAAATAGCTAAGTCGAAACCCCTCTTCCGTAAGATAGATGCTGACGAAAAGGAACTTGATGAGCTGCTGATTAAAATCAGAGAGAAAAAGACTAATGCCCTGAATAATTGTGGAAGTTAATTATGCAAGTGAAAGCGGACCTACACGTTCACACGGTGTACTCAAACGATTCAGTAATAACTCCTAAAGAACTAGTTACTTACGCTAGAAAGCGCGGGTTGACGGCTGTAGCTGTTACGGACCACAACCAAATCGAAGGAGCCCGAAAAATTGCAAAGGAAACTGACTTCTTGATTATTCCAGGCACAGAGGTTTCAAGCCTCAATGGGCATATAGTCGGTCTCAACGTTGAAGAACTAATCCCGAGAAGGTTAACCCCGCAAGAAACGGTTGACAGAATTCATCATGCGGGCGGTATAGCGGTAGCATGCCACCCATTTGTGTTGTTCAAAGGAAGCATTGGAAAACACGTAACCGCTAAATTCGACGCTGTTGAAACAATAAACTCGTCAGCATTCCCATTTAGAAGCTCCACAGAAAGAGCTAACGCCCTCGCAGAGAGGCTTAGACTGCCAAAAGTAGCTGGCACAGACGCACATTACGGGCCAATAATAGGTCAGGCCTACACACTTATTGATGCTGAACCAAACGTGGACTCTGTGCTGAAGGCTATAATCAACGGGAGGTGCCAGCCTCTCGGCGGACCAATTTCTTTCCCGTTGAGAATCCAGAACCAGTTCAGATTCTTCAAGAAATACCTCTAACAGGCAGCCTCTGACTAAGACAAACAGAAACGTTTTCCTTGTTATTTGGCTTCTTGTCTTCAGCTTTTTACTTAGTGCTCGACGCTGATTCTGGAGATTGGTGCCTCTGTTTTGTTAGGGTAGCAAGACTTATCAAACTGACAGCCACAAAGACAAGACAAAACAGGGATAAACACACTTGAACGCCGCTGACTTACAAGCACAAGGCGTTATCTTCGACTTGGACGGCACAATCGTCGATTCGAGAAACGCCTACCTGGAGGCAGCTAGAACCACCTTCAGGGCAATGGGACAAGAACCGCCAGCGCCAGAAATCCTCCTAGAGATTCCACGAAGCTTGGAGTTGAAAAAGCCCATCAGCAGCATTGTCAGATTCGACTCTCGCAAATTCCTGGATTTGTACCTCAAAACCTACTACGCCCTGACAAAAGAGAGGACTAAACTCATACCCGACATCCCTAAAACCCTTGAAAAACTATCCGGAAAAGTCAAACTTGCGATGGTAACGATGCGGTACGTCCCAAGACAGGTTATTCTCGATGAGCTTGAGTCCTTCGGCATAGCTCAGTACTTCCTCCACGTTGTGACCGCTTTAGATACACGTGAACCGAAACCGGCGCCTGAAGCTCTCATAAAAACCAGCCAAGCGATAGATGTTCCAATACATGACTGCGTCATCGTGGGCGATTCAGTATGCGACATCCGAGCGGGAAAAGCTGCAGGTGCCAAAACAGTAGCGGTTTTATCTGGTCTTTTCTCTTTTGAAGAGCTCGCTAGAGAAAATCCTGATTTAATCCTCAAAGACGCCGCTGTAATCCAAAATTATGTGGGAAAATAATATTTCGAAAGCGGAATATTGCTAAAAACCGCCTAAAGCAGTTATATCCGTTTAAGATAGAAGGTTTAATTAAAACCTCTATCTCTATGAAATATGGAGAGGGCTTCAGAGCGGATTTCAAATGAATTTCCTAGAAATACTGATAAGTGAAAAGTTGAAAGATGCGGATCAAGCCTTGGATATTACGGGCTCCGACCGCAAGGTTCTCCAAGTAGCATGCCAAGATTTCACTAATTATCTCAAGTATCACTGGAACCTTATCGGAAAAGAGGCAAGCCAATGCGAACTTGTTGAGAAGCTGGAGAAACTGTTCAAAGAAGACCCGGATGAACTGGAGCAGTTCCTTACAGTATGGATTGGCATGTGGTTTAAGAAGTGGAAAGAACGTGTCAAACTGTTAATAGGCGAGCAAAACGCGAACAAATGGAGTAAGGTCTCAAAAACCCTTAGCGTTGCCGAGCCTCTGTGGAGAAAAATCGAACGGAAACAAGAGATCATAGAGATTGTGGTATCGACTCTGATCAAGAATGGGGAGATCTGCGGCACTGAAATTTTAGCAGAGAATCTTCTAAAGATGGAGTTAGGAGAAAAACGCGTTCAATACCTAAACGACATGGAACAAGTCTGCACCATTATTAACAACGCACTCAGAAAAGGCCGAGACATGGCTCAAAGCAGAGGGCCATTAATCTTCGTAAAGATTGACAAGGGCTACTACGGATCATCCAACTGACAATTAACACAGAAGTTATGCATTTAATAACTTTTTTCTAAATTCAGAAGTATGGTTTAGAGGACCCTTTGTCTCTGGAGAGTCTTCGTTTGCCACGCGTAATGCCTTATAGTCTTGGTTTCTCCATAGCCACAAGCACCGCATCGCTTATCGCGCACATGGTAAGAGCGTCTTCCGCAGCGTCTGCAACGTATGTGCACAACTTTGCCGGCGCCCTTGCCCTTTGCTGGTGTTCCTTTTCCCACTTGATGTCACCTAGGCGGAGGTGAAATTAAGACTACGTTGTCTCCGCGAACTATTATGAGACCTAGTCTTTCTCACAGATTCTGCGTTTGTTGTGTCTTCTGTCTCTTCCAGAACCAAGTTTAAGTGCTGGTCAAAACCCTTTAGTCGTCCTCGGAGGCTCTTTCCTCCTTTCAAGCGTACGAGCACTATTTTGCCAAGGTTCTGTTCAAGGATTTCAGTCGTCATTTCGCTCAATGTTGAAACCTCATGATATGATTATGTCTTGTATACTTGAACTTTCGACATTTAAACCTATCTAAGGATCTTTAGCTTTGGGAAGGGTCGTTTTCTCCATTAAACCTGACGTTACTCGTAACATAGGCCCACAGTGCTAACTCCTCCAGATAGTGCAGTGCCAAGAAGAATAGCAAAACTTCCTCACTTGAATAGGATTAGAGAACAAAGGCAAGCATCTTGCCATGTCGGGCAATTACTGCTTCTCGTAGAGGTATATTGTGTGTGAAGGGTAGCCTAATTGTGGGTTCTCGCAGAAATTGTCAATTTTGAGGGGTTTCCAGCCTGCTATCTCATAGTCATGCGAGATCACTCTCGCGCCTTTCTTTAATTCAGTTTCCAGCTTCGGTTTGATTTTCTCGTTTGCGCTCGTCGTTAGGTATAGAAAAACCACATCAGCAGAGGATAGATTCAAGTCAAACATGTCGCCGTTCACGATTGTTACTCTGTCCCCGAGTCCATTTTCGTGAATTGTGCTTAACGCTTTTTTTGCGAGATCTTCTCTCAATTCGACACCGACAGCTCTCGCGCTGAAAGACTTAGCTGCCATTGTGACGGTTCGGCCGTCTCCAGCGCCCAGATCGAATAGTACTTCACCTGGCTTCAAATTGGCTAGTTTGAGCATGCGCTGAACAACCAAAACTGGGCTTGGAACAAAAGGCGCTATAAACATTTCTTAACCGTTCTCCCAAAGGTTTGCTCATCGTGCTATGCTACGTAAGTCTCTCTTTTCGGGGTTGGTCTTTTTGCCTCCCCGCATTTGACGCAGCTTTGAGCACACAACTCTAAGTATTTTTCTTCGTCCTTTGAGCCTACCGCTTGAGCCGCTTTTTGACAGAGTTCGCTTGGCTCTGAGCAGCCCCCTTCCTTGCAGAGATGCGATATTTGGACGCAGATGTTTTGTACGTCTTTGGGTTCCAGAACGGCTCGATTGGTGCGGACTAGAAGGCATAATTCTCTAGCCATAACGCAGGTTTTCACGTATTTGACTCGTTCAAGAACTTCCTCGCGTAGCTTTTTACGGCTAATTTCCACCTTCTAAGTCTCCTGTTGGTGTAGTGGATGTTTAGGCACAAATAGCTTTTCTGGGCTTAAAAAGTTGTTGATGTTTGCTTCCAACCTAAGCTGTCGAGTTTGAAGAGCAACAAACGTTTGTTTAGTGTGATGAGCATTTAATTAGCTGAAACGTTTGCTGAGTGCCTTTCGTTCTGCTTCAAGAACCAGCTCGTAGAACTTGTCAGTAAGCTTTTTTTCTTCTTGAAGGATTCGTGCGACCTCTTGGGGCTGAACCTTCCTGGCGCTCAAGGCTACGGCTGCTTCCCTACCGTGCTTTGCTATCAGTTGTCCGGTTTGAACTGCTTGTCCTTGTAGTTTCTCTTCAGCTTTTGTCAGTTTCTGTCCTTTTTTCTCCACAAGTGGAAGTGCTGTTTCCTCATCTACCTTCAAGAGACCAATGTTCTGAGAGCCGCATCGCGGACACTTAGGTTTGTCAGGCAAGTCCTTGATACGGATCATCTCAATGTAGTCCCAGCAGTTCGTGCAAACGAAGTTGCCTGTCTCATTTAGCAGCCTTGCCTTGGCGGATTCCACGAGCACAGCCCGCATTCTCTCGGGTGGAATAAGATCGGTTTTCATGCTTACTCGTTCGATGCCTACTCGAGCAACTGGAGTTGCGGTGCCACCGGTTTCCAATACTTGAAGTTTGATTTCTCCGTTTCGAATTCTGCTCAAAACTTGGATAAGCCCTTCAGGGTCAAGGTCATTGGTTAAGACTTCTTTCAATGCTTCCTCATAAATGGGCGTTCCTTCAAAACTTGTCACCAGCTTCTGGAGGTTTACGTTGCTAAAATCCGCCCACCTCTTTAAAGCCCCAAAACGGCGAGCCACGTGGATGATCCTCCGTTTGAAGAGCCCGGTCTTCACAGTCGACTTGGTTAACGTATCTTTCACTGCTTGCCCAGTCATGTTTTGCATTTCCTCAAACACTTCCAGCACACGGGGTGCATTTGTGGCGCCCATGGTTTGGACGAATATTCTGTAGGGGTCGTGTTGCACCACAATCCCACGTCCTAGCTTGTCCGAAAGTATTTGCCCTAAAAGTTGAGCCAAGGCACGGTTTGTCAGGGAACCAAAGTTGGCGTGGACCAGCACGAACTCGTCCCAGTCCTCAAAGACTACTCGATTCTCAGTCGGCACTGCCAAACCCGCCTTTACCTGCTCAATTGTCTCTGCCAAAGCACGTAGTATAGTGTCTTTGTCAGCTTGGTACCGCTCAGTTAGCAGCAGGCCGATTTCTTCTGGTGAGAGTCCGCTCTGCATTTTCTCTTCAACAAATCCTCTTATCGAAGCTAGTTCTTGGGCTATTTCAAAGGGTACTGGAATTTCTTCACCAATCCAACTCGGAATCGAGCCAGTGGGGTCATCAACCGGTTTAACGTAAACTTTGTCTTCAGTTGTGTGGATAATCTGCCACGGACTGCCTCTGATGATGAATTTAGTGCCAGCCTTGCCGAACTCTGCCATGAACGCCTCGTCTAAGACGCCTATTGAAGTGTCGCTTGACTCGTCAATCACGAGGAACTGCTTTTCTTCAGGAATCATGGAGAGGTTGTCAAAGTAGTATTCAAAAAGTGCCTTGGATCGTTGCGGCTTCAATACAACTTGATCCTCGACTGAAACCCAAGCCAAGCGTGGAAATCGCCCATGCATGAATTTGAGCACTTTCTCGATGTCTTCCAACGTTAAGTCTTCAAAAGGATAAGCGTTTCGCGCCAACTCCAAGATTTCGCTGAATCCCAGTCGTCTGGTCTTCAGGAGTAGTCCGGCCACTTGGTGTGTTAGAACATCGTAAGGCTTGTGTGGAATTTCAACGGGTTCTAGTTCTTCTTTCAAGGCTCGTCTGGCGATTACCAATGCCTCCAATGTGTCGTCGGAGTCTAATCCGATAATCACGCCCTCGGCTACTCGACCGATACTGTGTCCAGCCCTTCCCACGCGTTGAATGAGCCTGCTGACTTGTCTAGGGCTCATGTACTGGATGACCAAGTCTATCCGGCCTACGTCTATGCCAAGTTCTAGACTGCTTGTGGCGATTAGCCCCTTAAGGCTGCCTCTTTTCAATCCTGTCTCAGCAGCTATGCGCGATGGTTTGGCTAGACTGCCGTGGTGTATTGAGACTGGGAAGTCTATGTCCCACACTTTGAACCTGCTTGCCAGCACCTCTGAGACCGAACGGGTGTTCGTGAATAGAAGCACAGATTTATGGTTGCTCATGTAATCGCGAATTATTCTCAGCCTTGCTGCCACCTCCGGATGTGTGTACAGTCTCCCAGCAAGCCTCACGTCTTCATCGGTGGGCTTGGGAAAAATTACGCGTAAACGCATCAGTTTGGCAATTGGAACACGTGTGATTTCGACGCTTCGATTGTCTCCAACAAGAAACTTTGCGACTTTGTCGGGGGTGCCAACGGTTGCGGACAAGCCTATCATCTGGAAGTCCCTTCCAATAAGGTTCCTGATCCGTTCCAAAGCCAGAGACAGTTGACTTCCGCGTTTGCTGTCTGCCAGTTCGTGCACTTCGTCGATTATCACCCACCGCAGACTCTGCAGGTGTTGTCGCAATAACCAGCCCGACAATATAGCTTGCAACGTTTCGGGTGTGGTTATCAGTATATCAGGAGGACTGCGTGATTGTCGGGTTCTTTCTTTTGTCTCCGTGTCACCATGTCGAACTGCCAGTCTTATGTCAAGGTTGTTGCACCACCATTCCAGTCGCTCCAAAAGATCACGGTTTAATGCCCGTAGCGGGGTGACATACAACACTTTTATTCCTGGGGTCTTCGGCTGCTGAAGAAGCATGCTAAGGACTGGAAGAAAAGCAGCTTCGGTCTTTCCTGTCGCAGTTGGAGATATTAGAAGAACGTTTTTACCGGCGAGAATCTTCGGTATCGTCTGCTCCTGAGGCTCAGTAGGCTTGGGAAATCCCTTATGCTCAATGAGTCTTCGAACTGGCTTTACAAGCATTTCAAAAACATTTTCTGAAGATTCCTGCAATTTAGTTTAGCCTTCAGGAGTTGGGAGGACTAAGCAGGAATCAGGCTGTAAAAAATGTTTTGGATTGCCCTTCCTCTTTCAAGAGCTCGATTTTTGTTATTTACTGTAGAGTTGGATTTGCCATATCCACGTATGTGTATGAATCAACATGAATTTCGATATGACCATTTTGATTTGCTTTAGCTCTTGCGTTTATCAATCGCACGTTTGCGTTTAGACTTATGGTTTTTTCAACTTCTTCGGCTTTTGCGTTCCAAACTACAACGGGGATTTCTCCAGTGTCGTCTGACAGATTGAAATGCAGTACTGTTCCAGTCATGGTCTCAGTTTTGAATTTTGTCGAAGGAGAGAGCTTTTTCACAGTACCTTGCAGATGAATGTTGTTCTGTGATCTTGTTACGTCCTTTATTTTCGTTGCGAATTTGCAGACGAAACGGCCGTCTTCCTTCTTGCATTGAGGTTCGATTTCGATTTCGCTCTTTTCTCCAATGTGCAACTCTATTTTGCCGTTTCGGTCCTCGCGTGTATATCCATGAGCAAACCGAGCGACTTGCCCGACTTTCAATTTTCCTGTCTCGATTAACTCGACTCTTTCATTCCACAATACAACACGGATTATGCCGTTCTCGTCAAAAGCCATCAGGCTTGCGATTTTTCCACTCTTCTTGCCCTCAAAAGTCTTGGGCGGGTAAATAGTCACAACACGACCAGTGACTGTTACGTCATTTAGCCCTGGGATTAAGTTGCCTATGGATAGGTTTCGATCAAAATCTCTATTCCGCAAGTCTTGTATACCGTATCTGGCCGCGATCAACCGCAAGAGAGTTGCGTTTGAGATTAGTCCAGCTGTTTTGGTCTTCTCAGTCTCTAGGTCTTCAAGGATCTGTTTTAGCTTGACTTCTGGATTCTTCGATAGGATTTGCTGAATTAACTCTTCTTCAGTAGCCATCTTCTTCAGAGCCACTCCGAATAGAAGACTTGCTTGGTTAAAAATTATTTGTGTATAAGCAAGAATTTATGAAAAACTGGGTAAGTTCATCATAACGCGCGGGCTGGATTGTTCTTGGCTGTGCTGAGTATGCTGTTTTGGGTTGCAAACAGAAAGGTTAGAAGATATAGCAGCTAGAGTTTTTGCCCAGTTTGCTCTTCTTCTTTTCCGTAGAAAGAGTATAAGAATATTAGAAGAAGGGCAACAAACGTTGATGTCATGAGGATGTATTCCAGAGTTATGAAGTAGGCACTTAAGTCCATTCGAATTCTCCCTTTTGTGTTGCTTATTGTTGTGGTGTTTTAATATTTAAGCAGTAGGTTTTGTCCACTCGCTCATTAATGTATTGTGGAGTTCGTCGGTTTCTTCTATGGTATCAAACCATGATAAGTTGTGGGCGATTTTCTGTGCAATCAGGTGGTAGCATAGGTGAACTTTCTTGTCCATGACTCGGAAGTAGAAGTCGTCGCAGGTGCAGAATTCGGCCTCAGGTATTATCAGATAATCCCGTTCTCTGCCGACAACTATCCAGATTGTTCTGCCACTGGGTTTAAACACGTATTTCTTGACTCGATTCTCTTTTAGGGCGTCAAGCGCTTTTGTGAAGCGTTGATTGAAAAGCTCGTAAAGCACTGTTAAGCTCTTGCCTGATAGTTTCCCTTCTAGTTTTGCTTGTCGGCAGATGGAGTTTAGAGTGTCGATTTCTGAGTTGATGCTCATTTTTGGACAGCTTTTCAGGAAAATTGTTGAGGCGTTCTAGCCTATGTCGATTGGTTCGCCTTTCGACTTAAGCGCCTCTACTTTGGGGATGACAACTTCCAAGACACCGTTCTTGTAGGTGGATTTTGCGTCTTTCACTCTGACTTTTACTGGCAATGTGACTTCTTTGTAATACTTGTATTGAGCTGTGTCAACTGATACTGTCAGAGAGTCTTCAGTTCCATGAAGTTTGATGTCTGTTTTTTCCACGCCTGGGAGTTCTGTGACCACGCGTACTTCACTGTCTGTTTCAACAACGTCTACTAGTGGTTCGCGTTCCTCTTTAACCTCGGGTCCTTTGAGACTTTTCTTGAGATTTCCAAATTCCTGGATTTCAGGTTTGCCGTCTGGGCCAATTTTCATGCTATAGCCGTATACAAATGGCCCCCATTCTTTGACGGTGCTGCCGTCCGGCAGTTTTCGTTCTTTAACGTAGTCTTTTGGGACTTTCTCTGTGAAGTTCTTGAATTCCTCTTCCATCATTTTTTCCATCTGGCGAAACATTTGGTCTATGTCGCCGAAAAACGGGTCTTTCGTGAATGGGCTGCGTTTTCGCTTGAACCATTCTGGGTAGTCTTCATCGTCTGTTGACATCCATTCTTCACATGTTAATTGTGAGTTGTCAGCTTTCTATAAGGTTTATGCTGGTTTCCTTGGAAATCACTATGGTTTTCGGTGACGTATGGAAAAACTGGAACGGTCCTTTTAGGATGAACTGTAAAAGGACGGTGGAGAACAGAGCTTTGTTTTGGCATATTGACCTTTAGGAATAGTGGTGTTTGGTCTTATTGTTTCAGTAGCTTTGCCACAAAGAAACCGTTGCTATCATGGGTGTGTGGATAGAGTCTCTGACACTTTTCCATTCCTCTGAGCCCAGGCAAACCAAACCTGGGATTTATTTCCGTGAGCGAGAATTCTAGATGCGCTTCCAAGAACCGTTCGATTATCATTTCGTTTTCCTCAACTGTGATGCTGCATGTCGAATAGGTTAAGACGCCTCCAGGTTTCACTTTTTCAGCGCAGTTGTTAATCATTTTCCATTGAATTTCAGCCATTTTGCCTATAGATTTAGGCGTCAGCCGCCACTTGGCTGAAGGGAATTTCCCGAAAGCGCCCGTGCTCGTGCACGGTGGGTCTAAAACCACGACGTCTGCTTCGACTGCCAAAGGAAGCCACGTGTTTGCGTCCGCTATCACTGGCTCGGCGATTTTCAGGCCCATGCGGGACGCTTCCTTACTCCAAACTTGCATTCTTCGAACGGAATAGTCTATTGAGTACACGTTTCCTTCGTTTTGCATGAGTTGCACTAAGTATGTGGTTTTCGCGCCGGGAGCTGCACACACATCAAGAACGGTTGTGTTTGGTTTTGGGTCTGCCGCTTCAGCAGCGAAGCAGCTTGCTTGGTCTTGAATATAGAACCATCCTTCCTGAAAACTAGCTGAGCTTGTTAAAGGTTTTTTTGTGTTTAGGACTCTGTAAGCGTACTTTAGTGGTTCAATTTTTTCCGTTCCGATGTCTTCTAAGGCGAGTTTCTCTAGGATTTCCTCATGAGAAGCCTTGAGCGTGTTCAACCGAATACATGTTTGTGGGGGGTTCAAGCTTTTTTCCAGAAATGCTATTGCTTCTTCGCGTCCTAAGAGACTGATACAGTATTTGACAAACCATATGGGATGAAATGTTTGAAGTGCAATTTTCTCTTCGTCGTCTGCTACTTCGAGAATTGGTTGGATTTGCCGTGTGAGCAGAAATCCAAGTATCGGCTCTGCTTCTCTGAGTGTTTTCCAGCCTAGAATTGCCCGTCCCAGCTTGGCGATCAATTCAGCCTCTTTGAGGTCGATATCCTTCCAGTTTTTTCTTATTCGAGTTTGGTAAACGTAAAGACGTAAGAATGCCTGAACGCCAATTGTAAGTTCATCTATTGCTTGGGGTTTGAGTACACTGTTTACGAATTTGTCTATGAGGTTCTTGCGCCTGATAGTTTCTACGACTATTCCGTAGGCATATCGAATAGCGTCTGGGTTGCCTATACCGAGCTGTTTAACCGTCTTGTTCAGCGCTATACGCTCGCTGAGTCTTTGTGTTTCTATCCAACTCAAGGTTTCGATGGCGATAGTCCAGGCGTCTTTTAGCAATATTTTCACTCAGCGTTAAACAATGAAATCCGTTCTAAGTATATAAGGTGTCTAAACCTGAATCCGTTTACCCTTTTGAATGGACACTTGTACTTGGGATGGAGACTTTGGCTTTTCCTCAGCCCATTTTCTCCATTTCTTCTTCCTTTTTTACTGATTCTGAGTGTTTTTTCTGCAGTTGCAGCACTGAAGAGTAAGTCGTCAATTGTGGCGATGAAAGTGGCAAGTTTTCCTTTAGACTCTAGAATAGTGAGAACTTTATTCCCAGTGCAAACTGTCTTTATTGATAATTCCTTAGGTGTTTTGAGGTTGTCTGGGGAAACCGCGTTTGCTACCGCTTCAGCTGTTTTTGCATCATAATATTCAAGCGTTATCGTGGCTTCCAATATGTTCGCCCTTCAACTGTTTTCCAACTAAATCGTTTACAGTCTTGACAAAGTTATCCACTTGGTCTAGTGGGACTTGGGCACCTGCCGCCACGTTATGTCCGCCTCCTTTGCCGCCGAATTCCTTGGCTGCTTGCATTACGTCTCCAAGGTTGACTCCCTTGCTTAATGCAGAGTCTGTTGTCCTGGCGGAAAACTTGGCGAGGCCCTCATTTTCCACGTTGGCAAATGCTATGAGTGGTTTCTCAGGGTGGGCAACGCTGTTTATGAGAATGGATGAGATTGTTCCGATTATCTTCTCGTTTATGAAGTTTTCACCATATATGACGTAAACGTTTTCTAGTTCCTTCATCCGCTCGGGTTTCTCTAGTACCCAACCCAAGTACTTGCTAATGCTTTTCTTGTAGTCCTCCAAAACCCTGTTAGCCTCTTCAAGCGCTGCATTTCTATCTCCCATGCAAATTGAGATTCCAAGGCTTGGTCTGTCCAGACGCCCAGTGCTGTTCAGCAACAGGGCGAATTCTCTAGCGTCGCGGAGCGGGGTCCACGGTTCTTCCCGCTCCAAGACATAAACGTTGCCTATTAGATTCGCCACCTCGAGATGTAATCCTTTTGACAGCAGATATTCGGCTAGGGCAGATGACAACCTTTTCTTTTCCTCTTCCGTGAGGTCTCTGAGCGCGCGCCATTTCTCTCCATCTTTCAGTTTAATGTCCAATTTGCTAAGAAAAGCCACACAGGCATCTTCTTCTCCGCTGAGGCCGGGGATAAATGGACTAGTCGTTGCTGACAACGCCCTGTGGATTGGTCGTGTTTCTCTGCCGAAAAAAGTTAAATCCTTCTCGACTCTGACTAGGTTAGCGGTCACAGCATCTCTGACGATTGACTCGTTCAAGCCGCCCAGTTGTCTTTGTTCACGCTTGTCCTGCATGTCACCAAGTGCGCCAACCAGAGCTATGGGTGACAAGTCGACGTTACTTGAATTGACTGCTTTAGCGACAAAATAAGACACTCCGGAACCGCTTACTTCAGTTGCTCCGTCAATGCCGTGCAGATGTGGATTTACCTGGATGAAGTTTTCGTTGTCGGTTTTTCCAATAATCTGGTGATGGTCAAGAATTAGGATTTTAAAGTCTGGTACCTTTTCATCCAGCAATTCAAGGTAGCCGCTTCCAAAATCAGTTAGAATCACGAGTTGCGGCTTGTCAGCAATAATCTCGCCTATGATTTTCTCGTCAACCCACTGCGTTATCCTAACCCGGAATCTCGCGTCAAGTCGGAACAATGCTTTGCCAACTATTCCTGCAGCGGCAATGCCGTCTGCATCTAAGTGTGAAAAAACGTGTATGAACCCGTCTTTGTCTACGGTTTCTAGAATTGCCTTGGCAGCTTCTGCGGCTGATTTCAAGAAGGCTTCAGGGGGATTTTGCTCTACTGTCATGAGTTTTCACTCTTGCCTAAGAACTGATTTGGACATTTAAAGCTGGCGATACAAACTTCTTGTGCCAAGGCACCTGTAAAAACCGGTCTTGTACAAGTTTCAAGTTATTGAGGCAACTTTTGCTACGTACTTCCAGTTCTTGGGTAAGATGCCTTCTCGTTTGTAGTACCTTGAGAGCTTGTAGATTCTTCCTTCGATCATTTGCATTGAGCGTTTGTTATGGAGGTCTTTCTTGTTTTTCTCAATGTGAACCCCAAGACTGTGTGCTTTCTTAATCAAGTTTGCTAAATCCTCAGGCATTGAGACTTTTAGTCCTGCATCTTCAAGAATGTCGCTCACGCTTTTGCCCGTTATCGGTTTTACCAAGGGAATAGCATACTGATCGCGGAGGATTGTTCCTATGCTGCTGAGCGAGTGACCTTCCTTAGCGAGTCTGATGACGAATGCTTCTACTTCTTCAGGCTGATACTTGCACCAGCTAGGCGGTCGTCTGCTAACTGGACGCGTTGAATGAGCCTTTCCTTTTTCCTGCTTTGGCATCGATTATCACTTAAGCACTAAAATCCACAGTACACAAATTATTAAAGATACTGGTGACTTTCACGATTTACTTTTTCTGTTTTCTGCCTTAAGAACTGTGATCTGTCTCTAAATTTTTCATACCATTCTGCGAAGCGATGGACTGCTTTCGCCCGGTGAGATACCTCATTCTTCTCTTCAAGAGTCATTTCGGCAAATGTTTTATTGCTCTGTGAGGGTAGAAAAACAGGATCAAATCCGAAGACAGTCTTATTTTTGCCCCATTTCTCCTCATTTGCTATTCTCCCAGCAACTTCTCCCATGAAGCGCACAGGCTCAGATTGTCCGTCATAGAACGCTATCGCTGACTGGAACGTGGCTTTCCGGTTCTGTGCACCTTCCATCAGCTTCAGTAATCCAGGGTTGCCTATTGTTTTGTAAACATATGATGCATAGGGTCCTGGAAAACCCTTTAGTGAGTCGACGAACAATCCAGCGTCTTCTACCACAACTGGCAAATGGCAATGATTGAACGAGTCGATAACACTAGCAGTGGCGATTTCGGCTAGTATGTCGCTTTGAATTTCCAGAGCTTTGACCCTGAGCATGCCTGCTGAAATGCCTTGTTTGGACAGGATGACACGGGCTTCGTTGAATTTGTGGAAATTGTTGGTAGCGAAAAAGACGACTCTGCCTTTCAACTTGAATTCTGAGCTATTCTTCTTCTCGTCTCTCTGCAACATAGCGCCCCCGTCGTTCTATTTGTTTGATTTTCTCTAAAACCTTTGTTGTCTCTTCGGCACCCAGGACTTTTGAATATCCGTCAATTACGTTTTGGAAGCACTCTTCGGCAAACTTGTAATGTGTACTCTGCAGAGCCCTTTTCATTAGGTGTAGATCTACTCCTTTCGCCTCGAGTTCAATGCTTTTTTCCCCTAGTCCAAAGTCAACTAAGAAAACCTTGTCATCTGCGTTTAGAATCATGTTTGAGGTCGTTAAGTCACCGTGAATAACGCCTTGCCCATGCAACTTTCCAATTAGCTCGCCTAACTTCATGCAAAGTTTTTTCCTCTCCTCAGTTGAGATTTTGTCGAGCAACTGCTTAACCTGGTTGCCTTCAATGAATTCCATCGTTATCGCTGCGTTGCTAATGTCTACGAGGAAAATCGTCGGCGTCGGTACTCCAGCCAACTTGGCTTCATGCATCAACTGTGACTCGTGGGCTGTCCGGTAGACTCGAATTTGTTCATCGAGTTCGGAGGGGCGATATTTTTTTGGAAACCGCATCTTAACAATGACTTTTCTGCCATGCCACTCCGCGAGGTAGAGTCTTGCCTCTGCCCCCTTCTTAATTAGGGTCTGAGACGCTACTTCAGCCATGGGACATCAGCCTTCTCTACGCGCCATCTTAACTTCGCATAGCTATTCTCTAATGGTGTAACTACGCCGTTAGTATATGCTAGGACTCCGGTCCATGCAATCATGGCACCGTTGTCTGTCGCAAACTCTTTTGGCACTGTGTTGAACAAGGCACCATGTTCTTCTGCGATAACTGCAATCATCGCCTGCAACCGTCTATTCGCTGCTACCCCTCCTGTCAGAAGGACTTCTCGTTTTTCAGTGTGCGCAAGTGCCCTTTCTGTTACTTCGGTAACCATCGAAAACGCGTGTTCTTGGAGGCTGTAGCACAAGTCTTCAAGTCTGAATTTTTCTTTGTGAAGCGCAGTAGTGGCTGCTGTGAGTAAACCGCTTAGTGAGATGTCCATGCCTTTCACCACGTATGGCAATGGGATCAGTTTATCGCCTTTTGCGGCTAATTGTTCTATAGCCGCTCCCAACGGTGTGCCCTTTTTGTGTTTGAGTCCTGCTTCTCTGGCGAACACGTCTAGGCAGTTGCCAAGTGCAATGTCGAGTGTCTCGCCGAAAACCCGGTAGCGACCGCAGTCGTAAGCGGTTACCATGGTGTTTCCTCCGGAAACATAGAGTGTCACTGGGTCATGTGCCCCTGTCGTAAGTTTTCCTATTTCGATGTGAGCGATTGAATGGTTGACTCCTACGAGTGGTATGTTGAGGTACGACGATAGGGCTCTGGCCACGGTTGCCCCAGTCCGTAGGCATGGTCCTAAGCCAGGGCCTTGAGAGAACGCTACTATGTTCAAGTCTCGGGGTTTTACTTCTGCCTTGGTTAGCGCTTCGTTCAAAACCTCGTCTGCTGCTTCGGCGTGGTGTCTAGCAGCCTCTCTGGGGTGTATCCCGCCTTCTTCAGGTATGTAGCTGCTCGAAGCGTTAGCTACTATGTCTCCTTTGAAGGTAGAGATGCCAACGCCGAAGTCGTCCGCCGTGGATTCTATTCCAAGGCAGTATTCTTCAATAGCTCTTTTCATCACGCCTTTTCCTTCGTGCTTTCTACTGTTTTCTAGAGTACATATTTTTATCTGAAGTCTGTACATATATTCAATGTGACGTTCGGAACTGATGGTTATGCCTAAGCGTAATGATCTGGAACAGAAAGCCCTTCACTTCGTTATAAACACGGGCTATTCTGGTGTTCTTCAGTCGGAATTATGGCGAGAACTAGGCGCTAGCAGCCGGGAAGGATCTAGAGTAGCGATAAAACTAGAGGAAAAAGGGTTAGTCCGCCGAGAAAAAGAATTGGAAGGCGGAAGATGGACATATCGGCTTTTCCCCAAGAGACTACCTGCATCAATAGAATCAATTGTCGACTGCCCGTGTCTCTTGTGCCAAGATAACGCAAGATGCGACCCGACGACGACGATTTCCCCCAAGACCTGCGCAAAGCTTACCGACTGGATCTTATCTTTAGACAAAAGCAGTCCAGACGCGCTAGGTGACACGGATTTTGCCCAAAGCATGGATTCAAGATAGACAACGAGATTATTATTACAAGAAAGCGAAGGCAGAAAACTACCGTTCAAGGGCTACCTACAAGCTGTCTCAAACGGTGGATAAATACCAGTTTATACGAAGAGACGACATTGTGGTCGATTTGGGTGCTGCTCCTGGGGGATGGATACAAGCTGCTAGAAAAGTAGCTGGTAAGCGAGGTTTCGTTCTTGGGGTGGACTTGAAACCGATTGATCCATTTACACAAGAGTATATACGGACGATCGTTGGCGATATGACTGATCCTGAAATGCCTCACATAATTGAGAGTTTTCTGCCTAGAAAGGCAGATGTCGTAATTTCAGATGCTTCGCCGAATATTTCGGGAATATGGGAGGTCGATAATGCTCGGCAGATAGACTTAGCAACCCAGGCTCTAAACATAGCCACCTGCACGTTGCGCCCCGGAGGCAACTTTTTTGTCAAGGTTTTCGAAGGCAAAATGCTTGATGGTTTCATAAAGAAAGTTCAAGCGCGTTTCGAGGAAGTCAAAATTATTAAGCCAAAGGCAAGTAGGGCTCAGAGCTCCGAAATGTACCTTTTGGCGATGAATCTGAAATCAAGCAGCCGAAAAGAAGAGCAAAGCTAATTCTTAACCAACGCTTATTCTATGCACGGGGTGGATTACTTGAAAGTTGTTTCAGCAGATTCTTCAGCTGCTATACTTGATGATAAGTTTAGACCGTTACGACTTATCGCATCAGCTTCAGTTCTGGCTGAACCCCCATACAGAGAAGCTGACTTGCGTTTGGCTGAGCCGATTTTCAGGGAAGTAGAGAATAGCTATGATGTGATAGTGCATGAGGCAGAGCTTTGCAGTGACCTACTTGGCAAAGTGAAAGCCGACGTTGTGCATCTTGATATTTCATTAGGTGCTGTTTCGATTGAAGAGTTGTCGCCGGTTCAGCTCGCAAATATGAAAATTTCCAAGCAAGCCCGGCAAAATATTCTGAGAATGCTGCCTAAGCTGCGAAAAATCGCGGGTGAAATTCAGAGAGTCTACGGATTGGAGGTGTTGGCGATTGGCAAAGAAAGTGTTCCAGTAAGGATTGCGGAGCTTACCGCTGGAGCTGAAGCCATATTGTTCGCTTGCGCAAAAGTTGCGGAAGAGAAAGAGTCTGTTCTTCTTGGTTTGCCAACGAATTGCCAGCCAATCATATTTGGAAATAGGATCTATTTGAATTCGCTCTTGCCCTCTGAACACGATGTCCGCGGTTACGCCGAAGATGCGGTGGGAGTCTTAAAAAAAGTTAATATCTTGGAAACGCTAAACCCATGTGCGCGAGGTTTTCGCGCTCTGAGAATACGTTCAATGAGCTAGAAACAAGGAGGGTGTTTGAAGTGATTCCTTCAATTTGGAGTAGTGCTTCGCCGAGGCGCAAGAGAATCTACTCTGTGCTTGCGGTTTTCATTGTGTCAGTAATATTTACTTCAATAGGTAGTTTGATGCCAGTTGACCCTGAACTAGCACAGCAGATTAGCGATGAACTTAACCAAACGACCACTGTGGCAACTCAGAGCGGAATGCTAACACAATACATTCTGGGTAACAACTTCTTAATATGCCTCATAATGTTTATCCCGGTATTGGGACCGATTTTTGGATTATTCGTGCTCTTCAACACAGGCATGGCTGTTAGCGCCATTGCCCTTGTCGAAGGGTATCCCTCAATTCTAGTTTTGTTCGCACTGGTAGTGACTCCGGTGTTTTGGCTGGAATTCATTGCTTACTCAGTTGCCATGGCTGGGAGTGTTTGGCTGTTTCGCCGGGCCCTACAACGGCGAGGTTGGCATGAACTCAGAAACACTTGCATATTTGTTTCATTATGCGCGGTATTGCTCGCTATAGGCGCTGTAGTAGAAGCGGCGCTGATTGCTTTTGGAGCATGAAAAGCCAGAAATACTGCGGAGTGAGTTGAGTTTGCCTTTTTCCTTTCTTAGATAGGTTTGATTTCCAAACTGACATCCAACGCTCTAACACTGTGAGTGATTTCTCCAAGGCTTATGATGTTGACCTGTGTTTGCGCGTATTCTAAGAGGTTCTCTTGTGTAATTCCACCGCTTGCTTCCAGAAGGATTTTTTCGTGGAATCCAGCTTCTTTTAGCAGTCCAATGGTTTCTCGGATTAGTTTTGGGGAAAAATTGTCGAGCATAATTACGTCGGCTCCAGCTTTCGCTGCTTTCAAGGCGTCAGCAACTTTGGTGACTTCTACCTCAATTTTCTTGGTGAAAGAAGTGTTCTGCTTCGCCAGTTGCACTGCTGTCTCGATGTTTTCAGAGACTGCAAGATGATTGTCTTTGATTAAGACCATATCGTCTAAGTGTAGCCTATGGGTGTCGCCGCCTCCGATAAACACGGCTTTTTTGTCAAAGTAAAGAAGTCCAGGCGCAGTTTTGCGTGTTGCCGCAATTCGCGTGTCCAAACGGGCTTTTCTCACCTTTTCCACGAGTCTCCTCGTTGCCGTAGCTATGCCGCTCATGCGTGAGAGAAGGTTCAACATTGTTCGTTCAGCTGAGAGAATCGTTCTTGCGTCTCCAAAAATCTTCAGCGTAACCTGCCCTTTCTTCGTTTCTTCTCCATCCGAAACCAGGACTTTGACGCTTAAACCTAAACTTTCAGCAAGAATTGTAGTTTCCTCGATTCCTGCCGCAACTCCTGCTTCCTTAGATACAACCTCAGCCTCAGCCGTCAGGTCACTGGAAACAAGGGCGGCCGTGGTAACATCGCCTTGCCCAACATCGTCGGCTAGCAGTTGTCTTAGTTTTTCTTCCAAAACCTTTCGCGGAACAAACATGGTTTGTATTCTCATCTTCTGAGCTTAAAACCCTTGCTTCATCAAGTCTTTTGGAGATAAATAAATTAAATCCACGCACGCACATGTTCCTATGCGTCTGATGATAAGCTGCGCCGAACTAGGCTTAGGGCACGTTTCCCGTATTATACCGTTAGGCAGGAAACTCGAGGAGAAAGGACATGAACTGTTCTTTTTCTCAGGAGGCAAAGCTTATCAACTTCTGCAGAAAGAATTCGAAAACGTTTACCCATGCACGCCCGTCGCGTGGTACGAAAACTCACACGGCATAGTCACTTCAGCCTCGATAATAAACGCGCTTTTTTCTTTACCACGCTACAACTACGAGAAACGCGCCTTCGAAGTTAAAAGCTCAAGCGCAATGGAAACCATTCATCGATACTACGACCTTAGAAGAGACATCAGGAAAATCAAGCCTGACCTGCTGATTTCAGACGGTGACATACATGCTCTTCGACTTTCTGGAAGATGGAAAATCCCCTCTGTTTACATAGCTAACTTGATAAGACCGACGTACGGCTTCTCTGCTCTGCTGAGCCCTGGCGAACGATTTGTCGAACGGTACGTGAAACAATGCAGCAAAATTATTGTTCCTGACAATCCGCCCCCAAACACGGTTTCGGAGTATAATTTGGGTGATTTGAGCGGCATGGGCATAGCGGATAAAGTTGAATTCGTAGGCGCTTTTTTTGACACCACCCCTGTGGACGGATCGGAAGAACACATCTATGCACCTATAAGCGGACCGTTTGGAACGAGGGCGAAACTGGAGAAAATCATACTTCCCGTTCTAGAAGAGAATCGCGGTAAGAGCATTGTTAGTTTGGGTGTACCTGGCGAGATGCGGACAAGAAGAACAGGCAATTGCGAGGTACATACTTGGCTAAGTCTGCGAGAACGCGAAGAATGCATGAGAAAGGCCAAATTAGTAATATTCAGCGGTGGGCATGCAACTTGTTTTGAAACAATAAAGTATGGCAAACCTAGCATCTGTGTTCCGACACAGCCTGAGCAGAGGGGTAACGCGGCGAAACTTCAGAGCCTTAACTGCTCGATAACGGCTAATAACGAGAAAGAGCTCCGTTTAGCTATCCAAGAAATTGAAGATAACTACGGGTTTTTCAAACAGAATGTTACTGTGCTTAACACTTGGTCTAACAGGTTCAGTGGTGTAGATCGAGCCGTTGAAATCATCGGAGAAACCCTTAGAGGATCGTAGTTCTCTACTTCGATTCCAAGAGCACAGATTTAATGTTGCCTTCTGGTGTTTCCTCTTCAAAGATTATGGCTTGGAACTTGTATATCTTGACGCCTTTTGTTAACCAGCTGTCGAACGGTAGCCCAGCTTTGCCACAGCATTGACAGAGGAATTCTTCTCCGTTCCAATTCCACTCCACCGGTACCTGAGGAAGAAGAAGTCCTTTAAAATAGCCTTTCTCAACAATTAACCCATCTTCCCCAACCTTGATTTTGGTTGGGTACTCCTCTGGTTTTTTGACTTCTATAAGCTCTGGCGGTGTTAGCACGCTTACTTCAAAGACGATCTTTCCAAGCTCTTTAAGAGACAGCGGATGGAACCGTGGGTCCTGAGTTGCTGCGTTTATAGCTGAATCGATAACTGCTTCCACAAGAGGACTTGTGGGGTACGGGTAACCTATGCAGCCTCGAAGTTGTTTTTGTCCTTCCTCCTTAATGCTTAGTGTGACGAAGACTCCGCAGTGTTCCCAGAGCTTTTTCGGAGTGCTCTTCGGAGGGCTAATGGTTTTCCTTGTTTCTAAGTAATGTTTCACTGAATTTCGGGCAAGCTTGATTAAGAATTTTCCTTCTTCGAGGTTTAATTCGAAAGGCAAGCTTATGTCCCCTATCACAATTCTTGTCTTGATGTAGATAAGCTTGTAGTTTGAGTTTTGAACGTTATGAAAAAGAGAAGATTGCTAGAATTTTATTGAGTCTTCTGCTACTCCGTCTTTGGTTATGATTAGGAAATCAATGCCGTCTCCGCTCATTGCATCTCTGCTTATGGCTGATTTTATGGATCTTATAACCAATTCTTTCGCGTCTTTGATTTTCATGCCTTCTTTGTAGCCTTCTTCCAAGACACCCATAGCGATTTCTGTTCCAGACCCCACTACTGCATACTTGTCAGGTATTAACGAGCCCAAGACATCGAGAACATAGAGTGAAGCGCCTTCCCCGTCTAAACCGCCAACGATTGTTTGCGTTATCAAGGGTGCATAACGGCGGTTGAAGAGGATGTTTGCCATTAGCTTAGCTGCGGAGCGAACCGAAATCGGTCTGCCCACGTCCATGCTGAAGAGTTCAGCTTGTGCTTCCACTTCTCTAGCGAGGATTTGCATATCGCCTACTAGTCCGGCGCATGCTACGCCTATCTGACTGGTGATTTTGAAGACTTTTTTGCCGCCTTTACTGGCAATAAAGTTACCGTATGTTACTCTTTTTTCAGCAGCGAGTATGACTCCATCGTGGCAGACCACTCCTACTGTGGTTGCGCCGGGAACCCATGCCAAACCGCCTTGCTGAGCTTGTGTTTGCGGTCCATATCCTTCCATGTTTTTTCGCCTTTTCCCGTTGATATACACAAGACGAATTATTAAGCTTACTTATGCAGTTCTGGGAGTAATAGCAGCCATTACGAGGCGTTAAAGTAACGGCTATAAGGAGTAGATACGCTTTAGGTAAATGGAGAAAGAAGAGAATGATTGGGATCTATACCAAAGAATTCTCCAGCGTGTGGGTCGGAGTTGCTTGTGACGATCAACGGGTTTTTGGTGTGTATTTCGCTTGTTGCGAGGGGTCTGTTTGTCTCGGTCTTTTGGAGTGTTTGCCTTTCGGGGTCTCGTTTCAGGTTTTTCGGAATCTTTCCCCGTTTGCGGAGCAGGTTATTGCGTGGGTGAAGGATGTTTATGACGGAAAAGATGTTTCCCGCGGCTTTTGTTTGGCGATGGAGCATTTGCCAACTTACACCCGGCGAGTTCTTGAAGTTACTTCGGCGATTCCTGTGGGTTATGTGGCTTCTTATGGCGAGATAGCTAAAGCGGCAGGTGGCGGGGCAAGGGCTGTGGGCAATGTTATGGCGCGGAATCCTTTTGCTCCCGTAGTTCCTTGTCATAGGGTGGTTGGTTCAAATCTTCATTTGGGAGGATACAGCGGGGGTTTGGATGCGAAGCTTGCGTTCTTGGGTCGCGAAAAACGTGGTTTCACGAATCCTTGCGACATCAGCGTTGCGGGAGGAACACTTCAGGTCTTTCCGGTTGAATTCTTGCTGGGAAAACTTGGGAAGAGTTAGCTTTTTCTTTGTGAAGTCTTTATCAGGTCGTTCGAGCAATAGAACGACAAAGAAGGCGTGTTGATGAAAAACCAAGATGCTTGGTTGGAGATATTCGCGAGTTGCAAAGATAACATCAAAGCGTGTATCAAACCGCATCTCAATACGATCGGCAAACCGCAGCCTACCTTGGGTATGGGTGCTGGTGGCGACCAAATGAAACCGGTGGATTTAGCCGCGGAAAAAGCAATAGTCGAGACTATTCGACAGTATGATGTTTCTTTCACTCTCATCAGTGAGGAATCTGGCGTGCAGGAATACGGTAAAACGCCTAAAGAGTGTTATGTCACTGTCGATCCAGTTGACGGTACAACTAATTTTGTTCGTGGGCTACCGTTCTTCGCTTCGTCGATAGCTGTTTCTTCTGCGCCTGTTCTCTCGGCGGTCTACGCGGGCATAGTAGCGGATCTCGTTCACAACACCGCTTATACTGCGATAAAGGGCAAAGGCGCTTTTTGTAACACAAAGAGGATTTCCTCCTCCACAGTGTCTTCCCTTGACGATGCAGTGATTGGATTAGATCTTAACACTAACAATGTTGCTGACATTGCACCGCAGCTAACAAGCCTAATCCAGAAGACAGGACACATCCGCCATTTTGGCGCCAACGCGCTTGAGCTCTGCTACGTGGCCGAGGGCTTAACTGACGCTTTCGTTGACATCCGCGGGAAACTCCGAACAACCGACGTAGCAGCAGGAATGCTCATACTGAAAGAGGCAGGCGGAACAGTAACCACACATAAAGATGAAGCTTTTGACGCGAAGCTAGACCCGAAAGAAAGGATAAGATTTGTAGCCTCCGGAAACAAGCAAATACATAAGTCAATTCTCAATTTGGTAAAGCCAAAATGTTAAAGCTACTGCTACCACACCCTGCAGCGCTCATAAAAAATGGGAAAGCAAAGATCATCGTAATAGCTGATCCGCATTTAGGTTGGGAGACTGGGCTTCAGCAAAAAGGTATCCATATCCCAAGCCAAACACCTAAAATTCTAAAAAATCTCATAACGCTCCTTTCCAAATACAAACCCGACACGCTGGTGATTTTGGGCGACGTCAAGTACACCGTGGTATCTGCGGAACCGGGCGAGTGGCGAGAGATACCGGAGTTTTTCGAAAAACTAGGAAGTCATGTGAATGAAATAGTTGTGGTACGGGGAAATCATGATGCTAACCTCGAACCATTGTTGCCAGAAAACGTCAGAATTCTCCCTGCTACGGGCACAGTCATAGGCAACGTCGGTCTTTTTCACGGGCACAAGTGGCCCTCTCCACTGCTCTTATCCTGCAAAATCATGATTATGGGGCATCTTCACCCAGTTATGGTCTTCCGAGACCCGGCGGGATTCAAAATTACCCGCCCGGTTTGGATGAAAGCATCATGCAACACTAGCAAGTTAACCAAGGTTTTACTGCAGAAGAATGGAGTGAAAATAGAAGGCACGCCTGAATTGACTCTCCTCAGACATTACGATTTCAAGCCGAGGACTGCTCAGATTTTCGTCATGCCTAGTTTCAACGATTTTCTCGGCGGCAGACCCATTAATGAAACTCGACCTCGGAAGGAATTGGATAGCGAATCTTTGATCGGTCCCGTGCTGCGTTCCGAAGCAGTGAATGTTGATGGTTCGGAAATATACCTTCTGGATGGAACATATCTTGGAACCCTCAACCAACTCAGGAAACTGTAGACTAACGCGGCGGTCTCATGAAAGGAAAACGACGTTGCTTCGATACATTTTTTATCTAAAGCTTCTACTGCTCTAGGCGGGAGCCCATATTGGTAAGACTCAAAGGATTTCAGAAACTCACAACTACAAATGACGCACTCCAACTCTGGCTTAACACTTTGCGCCTTCAGAAGTCCCAAACAGTTGCGGTGCCTCTGAATGAGGGTTTGGGTCGCGTATTAGCTGAGAATATAATTGCCCAGGAAGATTTACCTCGTTTTGACAAATCAGCTGTTGATGGTTACGCGGTAACTGCCAGAAGTACGACTGGCGCGACTCAGTTTAAACCATCAACATTTCAGTTAACGGATGCACTAGAAATTACCTCAAAGCAAGCTAGACCTATCTGGACTGGAAATCCGATTCCTAGAGGAGCAGATGCTGTTGTAATGATTGAGGATACGAAGAGAATAGATGGTGACCTTGAGGTTTGGGTTCCACTTGTTCCTGGAGAGAATATTTCTAGGAAAGGTGAGGATGTGCAGAAAGGTGAATGCGTCGCGAAAACTGGAACACGACTGAATCCTTATCATTTGGGTTTGCTTGCTGCTTTGGGTAACGAGAGTGTCAAGGTTTTTGAGAAGCCGAAAATAGCTGTATTGGCTACTGGAAGCGAGTTGGCAGAGGTTGGAGCTATTCGTAGGGAGAACCAGATTTTTGATTCAAATAAGACTATGATTTCTGCGATGTGCAAGGAGCTAGGCGCGGAGCCAGTCAGTTTAGGAATAGCGAAAGATGATGTGAACGAAATTGCTGAGAGAATCAGGGTGGGTCTGCGAGATTGCGATGCAGTGATAACTTCTGGTGGAACAAGTGTCGGAGGGCACGACCTTGTTCCTGATGCCGTTAACAAGGTCGGAAGCCCAGGTGTTGTCGTTCATGGCGTAGCTATGAGACCTGCCATGCCTACAGCCCTTGGAGTACTAGAGAACAAGCCCGTGATGATTCTCTCGGGCAATCCAGTGGCGGCTGTGTTTGGCTTCGAAGTTTTTGCGCGACCATTAATATCCAAGATGCTTGGTATGAGCGAAGGAGAGTTGAGGCCTTCGATAAAAGCAGTCATGACCCGCAAAGTAGCCACAGCGCTTGGAAGAAAAACCTTCGTCCGAGTTCGAGTAATAGAGAAAAACGGTGAGTTCTATGCGGAGCCTGTGAGCACTCGCGGTTCAGGTGCGATATCTACGATGACGCGGAGCAACGGCTTCATTGTAGTTCCTGAGAACAGAGAAGGTGCGAAGGAAGGCGAGCTCGTTACTGTTCACTTATTTGGTCCGGTAGAGGCGGCAAACTAACATGTTTAGGCAACTTATGACTTATGAAGAGGCAAAGAAGGCTATTCATGTTCATCTTAAGCCTGAAGCATTAGGTGGAGAGGAGCTTTCTCTGCTGGAATCACTCTCTCGCGTCTTAATGGAGAACATAACTTCCTCTCTTGATATTCCACCTTTCAACAGATCTACCGTTGACGGTTACGCGGTAGTAGCGGAGGATACCTTCGGCGCAGAAGAAAACAAGCCTATAACCTTGAAGGTCTTAGGCGTTGTTAATGTGGGCGAGCTTCCTGAGACTAACCGTTGCAAAGAATGGAACCGCGGAAATAGTTACTGGTGCTCCCATCCCCGAAGGCGCAGACGCAGTTGTTATGGTTGAGAACACTGAAAAAGCGGCTGATGAACTTCGCGTTTACACCGCTGTCGCAAAGAACGAAAATGTGATGAAGAAAGGTGCAGACATAAAAAAAGGCGAAATCATTCTCAAAGCGGGTCAGATTCTGGGTTCCTCGGAGATAGGGGTTCTAGCCGCTTTGGGATTAACAAAAGTAAAAGTTTTTCGTACACCCGTGGTGGCGGTTCTCTCCACTGGAGGAGAAGTAACTGAACCAGGCATGAAGTTGCCTCCTGGAAAGATTTATGACATTAACGCGTCCAGCCTCAGCGCTGCGGTCTTGGAGAGCGGGGGGCGACCGGTTTACATGGGTGTGGTTCCAGATGATAAAAATGCGTTACGCAAAGCTTTAGAGCATGCTCTTGCTTCTGCGGACATTGTGTTGACTTCTGGAGGGGTTTCAGTAGGGCCGAAAGACATTACGCCGGAGACTGTCGCTTCTCTGGGTGAACCAGGGTTGATTGTTTGTGGAGTAGCTCTTAAACCTGGCAAACCCTTTACAGCGGCTTTTGCGGGTCGAAAACCTGTTTTCTCGATGCCTGGGCATCCCACTTCAGCTTTGCTGCTGTTTCATTTGTTTGTACGTCCGGTCATTCAGCTCTTGTCTGGTAGACCTGTACAGGAAAAAGCGCTTGTTAAAGCTGTGGCGGGTGCCAGAATGTTTTCAGCTAAGGGAAGGCGCACGTTTGTCATGGTTAAGCTGAAACGCGAAGGACCGGATAGAATTGTTGCTTTGCCTGTTGAGACCGGAGCTTCGGGTGCAATAACGACTCTCGCGAAAGCTGACGGGTTCGTTGAGATTCCTGAAAACCAGCAGTTCATTGATGCTGGAGAAGAAATTTCTGTAGCCCTTCTCAGGACTATTGTCTAGTCTATGCAGCTTCTGCTCTGCTTTTCAGCGCCAGGTATAAGGTGACAATTAGAGTTAGTACAGCGTAGGCGATAATCATCAGGCTTACGACCAAGTTGTTTAGTCCGATGAAGTATAGTGTGTAAAGGGAGAGAGTCATGGCAATAATGAACAATGCGGCAACTAGCCACATTGCCCAGAATCTATTCTTTAGAAGGCCATATGCAGTGACCAAGCTGAGCGCTCCCGTTAATCCGATGTGCGGAGGAAAATTGGCGAAAGGCAGTAATACGAGGAATATGATGCCGACCGCAGCGTAGAATATGATTGGCGCTAAGGTTTTGATGTCTGCGGTTTTAAGTTTAGATGCGAATGACACTTTAAATCGCCTTTAACCTATTGCATTAATGGCTCAATTTAAATTTAATGTTTAGCTACTCAGTAAAAGTTCGGAGTTGGTCTTGCTTCATTTCTCTGAGTAGGTCATGCGTTGTGAGATAGTGAAGCGAAAGAGTTTAGAGGAGCCCCCGTAGAAGACAATATGAAAGAGGCTTGGATATGAGTTATTTGGAACTTTTCGTTTCGCAGTCTAATGTTTTCGGCGGTGTGCAAAAACCTCTCGAGAAGGCTAAGTATGTTATCTTTGGCGTTCCATTTGATGTTACCAGCACATACAGAACAGGGGCTCGATTCGGACCCAACGCCATTAGAGAGGCTTCGCTTAATATTGAAACCTTCAGTTTTCGCACGGGTGTAGACCTCGAAGATTTGCTTATTCATGACTTGGGCGATTTGCACGTGTCTACTAGTCCTAGGAAAACTGTTGGAATGCTGACGCACGTAGTTGCCGATGTTTTGTCTGCCGGGAAGATGCCGGTTGCAGTAGGTGGTGAACACACGATTACTCTGGGCGTTCTGAAAGGATTAGGCAGCATCGCCAAGAAAACGGCGATTGTAAGTTTCGATGCCCATCTTGATCTGCGCCGAGAGTTCCAAGGCTTGACGCTTTCCCACACGACCTTCATGCGCCTAATTAACGAAGAGGTTAAACCTGCAAGAATATTCGAAGTTGGAACTAGAGCCGTTTGCAGAGAAGAATTGGACTACGCAAAGAAAGCCGGAGTAGAGTTTATCACTTCTCTGCAACTCAGAAGAGAAGGACCAGAAAAGACTATCCAAAACCTCAAGGAAAAACTAGCGCCGTACGATAGCGTCTACTTGTCAGTTGACATGGACGTCTTGGACCCTGCTTTTGCTCCTGCGGTTCAAAATCCAGAAGCTGGGGGAATCGACACTAACACGCTGATTGATGTTTTGTGTGCATTGTGCGATAAGCGCGTGATTGGATTTGATGTCCTGGAGATTGCGCCCGTTTACGATCAGGGAATTTCTGCAGTTGCCGCTGCAAGAATCATGTTTGAAGTGCTGTGTCAGCTGGAAAAGAAGCGAAAATAGCGAATGCTGCTGTTGGAATGCGGCTGAAGACTATTCTATGAATATTGCTGGCTGATAAGGCGTAGCCATCGAAGCTCGCTGCTTAGGATCGTAGCGTTGCGCGTCGTTTTCGTTGTAAACCGAGATTTCCGCCTTGAACCGGTCTTTTAGGAAGGGGATGGCTTCTTGGATAATTTCTTTCTCGTTGAGTTCCCTTATCTTTTGGATGTTCCCTTTTCTATCGTTGGAGAGCTTCGCTAGTGATTTGATAACGCGTGGGACGAGTCCTGCAATCTCCTTCATGTGCGGCTTCAAATCGGGGTCAGCGGCTAACTCCTTCATTATCTCGTTGATTTTCGGGTCTCCGGAAGTCGCTTTCTCTATGACTTTTAGGTATGCTTTCCACTTCCAGGGGGCAGCGGTGTAGAAGCATAGTCTTTTAGGCGTGATTTTTGTGGCTTTCAAGATGTTGAGTGTGTCGGCGATCATGTCTGTTATGATGTTCTCCTCTTCCTCTGCCTTGACGTCGATTTTGCCCTGTTCTACTCTGGGCCACTCGGCAAGGGCGATGAATCCCTTCTTTCCTGTTTTGCTCCAGAGCTCTTCGCATACGAACGGTGCGAAAGGAGCCATTAGTCTGAGCCATATTTCTAGGGCTTCGCGAACTGCTTTGGCTTCTGTTTTTCCTTTTCTTTGAGCGTACCAGCGGAAATCGTTCCAAGTTTCAAACAGTGCATTCTCTAAGGCTGTACGTGTTTTAAGCTCCTCAAGCGCCGCTGAGACTTGTCCTAATTCGTTGTTGTATTCTGCTGAGCAGCCATTTTTCCATATGCGTGGTTTCGTCGCTGCTTGCCGTCTCGATTATGTTAATGGCAAAGTTTTGCAGGGCTTCGAATTTGTTTTGGATTTCAGCGGCGTTCTCGCCTCTCCAGTCTGGGTCGTCCATGCCTTCAGCGCCTAACAACAGGGCGCATCGAGTGGCGTCTGCGCCGTAGCGGTCAACCGCTCCTTTCATTGTTACGAAGTTGCCCTTGGACTTGTGCATCTGTTTGCCCTCGATCATGAGCATCCCGTTTACACCTACGGCTCGGGGCCAAAGTTCGCGTGGAAACAATGCCGCGTGGTGGAAGATGCAGAAACTCAGATGGTTAGGCACCAGCTCTTTCGCTGAGACTCTAAGGTCGAAGGGATACCAGTACAGGAATTCTTCTCGCATTTCCTTCAACAGTTCCGTTGATATTCCAGATTCTTTGCTGACTTGGGCGGTTTCGCCTTTGCCGAAGAAAAGGTAGTCGAAGACTTCGCGCTTTAGCGCCTCAGGTTTTATGTTGTGTTGTCGTATGTGTTTGTTTATTGTGTAGAAGGACATGTAGATTGTTGAGTCGCTGAGGGTTTCTATGATCCAGCCTTTTCCCCATGGCAGTGGTGTTCCGAAACCCGTGGTTCTGGCGCAAGCCCATTCTTTGAGCCAGTCGATTACTGTTATGAACCATTGCCTTGCTGATTCGGGGTAGATGTTCATTTGTGCAACTAGTTCTTTGGCTTTTTCTTTCCATGCGGAATCGGAGTAGTTCAGGAACCACTGGTCTGAGAGTATTTTAACAATGCATGGTGTCATGCAGCGGCATACCACAGATTCAGGTAGATCGTACATGCTGTCGGCTGCGCCTATCTTCTTGAAATCCTGTATGAGTATATCTTTGACTTCCCTGACTGTTTTTCCAGCGTACGGTCCACAGTTTTGCTTCAAGATTCCTCCGTGGAACTCTTTCTTGTAGAGCGTTTTGGTTGCTTCGTCCGCTCTTGGGTCATGTTGGTCTTTGACTCCCATCTGTTCAACCAGTTCCACTGCGGGGTACTCGCCGAAGCCCTCGACTTGTATGAGCGCAATAGGTTTTATCTGCTTAACAAATTCCGGGTCAATACCGAATTCTTGGAGCACTTCAGGTTTTTCCTGCAGGTCTTTTAGTGCGAGCCAATCGTAGGGGGCGTGGGCAGGAACACTGTACACGACGCCAGTAGCCTGGTTCGCGTCGACAAACCAGCCTGGCAATATCGGAAACTTGGCTTTTGTGATTGGGTTCTGGAAGCTTTTTCCGATTAGTTCTTTGCCTTTGAACTTGCGTTTCACTTCAACGGTTCTTTCTTGTTCCTTGAGTTTCTCCGCAGCTTCTTGGCTGACTATCCAGTTTTCCCCATTTACCTTCGCCTCTACATACGTGGCGTCGGGGTTTATCCACATGTTTGTTATGCCATAGATAGTTTCAGGTCTAAACGTTGCCGCAGGCAGGAAAGTTCCATCGTCAAGCTTGTACTTTATTAGCGTGTACTCTTCGGGCGTGACGCCTTCGCCCACTTGGCGGTCATGGTCGCCGGTTGGGCTTTGATCTTTGGGGCACCAGACAACGGGGTGTGTTCCCCTCGTGACGTAACCCAATTCTCTAAGGCACTTGTATTGCCATTCGATGAATTTCTGGTAGGTTGGCATTATTGTGTTGAATTCTCTTCGCCAGTCAATCGAGAAACCGATACGCCTGGCAATTGAGTGTCCTTCGTTAGTGTAATACTGCGCCATGTAAAGCGGGTCAACAAACTTTTTCAGCTCCTCCTCTGGTACGCCATCCATTTCCCGCAATACTCGAATGTATTCTGCGTCGCCCTTTGCGACGCGTTGGCTTGCCCCCAAAAGTGGTTGTCCAGTCCAGTGCCAAGACCAAGGCCACAGTACGTTGAAGCCTTGCATGCGTTTGAAGCGTGCGTAAACGTCTACACGCGACGCTGTGAACGTGTGACCGACGTGCAGCGGACCATTCATGTAAGGATAGGGAAAAGTTACCATGATTTTTTTGCGGTTGACGTCTGGGTCTGCTTCAAAAATGTGGGCTTGTTCCCAGCGTTTTAGCCATTTGCTCTCGTTTTCCTTGGTCTGACTCATGAAACTTGTTGAATTAAGTCTATGGCTATTAAGAGTTGTGTTTAAGGCCAACTGCAATTGGAAACGGACCTAAAAAGGTAAATAGCGCTCGCATCAATGAAATATGTTTGATGCTCAAATGTCCGATAAGAAGAGCCTCGTGAAACAGACAGTTGCTCTCCTTAGAAAGCGTGGTAAGAAATCTCTGGAAATCGCCCGACGTTCTATTGAGCAAGATGAAATTAAGCACCAGCCCCTCGGAGATGCTCTTAGATATTTTGCTGACGAAATGTTCGCTCATATTGGGCACCCTGGCTTGCTCTCAGTTTACTGCGAAGCAGTAGGTGGCGATCCGGACAAGACAATTCAGATTGGCGCGGCAATGGTTATGCTGGTTTCTGCAGCAGATATTCATGACGATTTAATTGACGAGTCAACGGTGAAGAATGGCAAGCGAACTCTCTTGGGCAAGTACGGTAAGGACTTAGCGATTCTGGCAGGCGATGCGTTCCTAATGAAAGGCATGTATCTCCTTGACGACGCAATGTCGAAATTCTCTATGGACAAGAGAAATGCGGTTCTTAAGTTGATAAAGCAGGCTTTTTTCGACCTCAGTAGTGCTGAAGCAGAAGAAGCTGCCCTCAGAGGTAACATTGACCTATCGGGACGCGTGTTTTTTGAGCTAATTAAGGGAAAGAGCGCGGTTTCAGAAACAACTGGCAGAATAGGGGCAGTTCTTGCAGACGGGACAGAAGAAGACTTGCAGACTCTTGGCGAGATAGGTTACATCGTAGGTTTGCTCAGCACGATTAGAGACGAGTTTATAGACGTTTTCGAACCCGACGAACTCAAAAACAGGTTTAATAGGGAAATTTTGCCACTTCCTTTGCTTTACGTTTTTCAGGACTCAGCAGAAGAAAAATCGAATCTTGGAGTTGTTACGAGAAGACAAAATAACAAAGAAGAATACTGAGCAAATTGTCAGAATTGTAATGGAAGCCAAAGAAACAAAGGACATTGAAGGATGAGATGCGTTTGCTAATTGAGAGGGGTTTAACTTCCTTGGCAACACTCAGAGGTGAAAAAGAGCCTCTACGACTGCTACTAGAATCCGCAGCGGAAGACCTATATTAATAAGCAACGCTCGAAGTAAAAAAATTCGAGGGTATTTTACTTCCAGAATTTAACTCTAACCGGAACTTTGGCTTTTTGCATGAATCCTTCCCCTCTTGTGTATATCTGTTGTACAGTATAGAGCTTAAAAGGTTTGCGTTTGCCTCATGGACTCTGAATCCAATTCTTCAATTCTGAACCTTTATTTTGTGTTCAAAAACTAGGTATTCAATCGGTAAAAGTCTCAATGCTAAGACGACTACTGTCAGGACTCACTCTAAGAGCTGCGTTTCTGAGTGTAATGATAGTGTCCAATGCGTTCGTTTGGTATTACCTTGTAGACGACATTATTGTAGGACTGTCAGCAACACTATCCAATGACTATATTACCCAGTTGCAGATATGGGCAACGTATTTTGCCGCGCTCATCGGAGCAGCTTTTGTTGGAGCGCACCTGTCAAGTAGGTTTGAGAGCAAGAAACGATTTCTTTCTATTTGGATGCTTTTGGGAGTCGTTTTACCTTTTGTTTCCCTTTTGGTCAATCCACAGAACGTTTGGGAGTTAATTCTGCTGGGAATCGGTTTCAGCGTTTCCTTAGGTTTTGGATTGCCCTGCTGCATGGAGTATTTCACGAGTTATAACTCGGTGGAAACACGCGGGAGAATAAGTGGTTTTGTTTTTCTCTTCACGGGTTTGTGTGTCGTAATGTTGACAAGTATTCCAGACGGCGACCTTCTTACACAGACCCTGATTGCTTCAATATGGAGGACTATAGGGTTGCTATCCTTCGGTCTCGTAAAGTCCAGCAAAATCTAGGGTCTCTGAAGGCAAAGCGACCTCTTATAATTCGATACTCAGGGATCGATCTGTCCTTCTGTACTTAGTTCCCTGGATAATGTTCTCCCTAGTAAATTACCTCGCTGCACCAGTATTAGACAGGGTGTTCAGTGACGCGTCGATGGCGGATACTTTAGATACTCTGTCTTTAGTCGAGAACGGCTTAGCAGGAGGCTTTGCAGTCGTTGGAGGGTTCTTGGCGGATGCAGTCGGACGCAAACGCATGGCAATTACTGGGTTTGTTGCGCTTGGTCTTGGTTATGCAATTTTGGGTATATCACCTTTAGATCTTAATGCGTGGATTTTCCACACTATTGCCGACGGTTTAGCTTGGGGAATGCTGTTAGTGTTGTTTGTTACAACACTGTGGGGTGATTTAAGCCACAATACACCAAGCGAAAAGTATTATGCAGTGGGCGTTTTCCCCTTTTTCTTGTCAAGATTTCTTCCTTGGGTAATTAAGGATCAACTCGTTAATGCAATTCCTGATTCCGCAATCTTTTCTTTCACAGCCTTCTTCTTGTTCATAGCAGTTCTGCCATTGGTTTATGCGCCTGAGACTCTGCCTGAAAAAGTCATGAAGAAAAGAGAGCTCACGCTTTATGTCGCGAAAGCTCAGGAAATCGCGGAAAAATACTATTAAACTCGTATCTCGTTTACGATAATCCATGTTCTTCCACGTAATCCTAACGACTGAATGTAACTTGCAGTGCCGTTACTGCTTTGGTGAGACGCTTGAAGATTTCGATGAGGATTTCGCCGAAATGGATGTGGATTATTCCCTTCCAAAAAAGGTTGCTTACGATTTCAAATTGCTTGCTAGGTTTTGCGGGCGAGATTCCGAATGTGTCTTGACTTTCTATGGAGGAGAACCCCTCCTCTGTGTTGATGAGATAAAGCAGATTATGGATTTGGCGAAGCCGCGTCACTTCATGATCCAAACAAACGGGCTTTTCCTGGATCGTTTGCCTGCTGAGTATGTTAACCGTTTTCATACGATTCTTGTTTCTATCGACGGGGAAGAGGCTTTGACCGATTCTTGCCGGGGGAAAGGCACTTTCAGGAAGGTCGTTGATAACTTGAAGTTGATTATGCGGAACGGTTTCAGCGGAGAGTTGATTGCGAGGATGACGGTTATGGAACCAACGGACATTTACAAGCAAGTGACGTGGCTGCTAAGCAACGATGAGTTTTCGTTTTCTTCTGTTCACTGGCAGTTGAATGCTGGTTTCTGGGGAAACGATTATTCAAGGCGAGACTTCAAACGGTGGAGCGAGTCGTCCTATATTCCAGGTGTCGAAAGGTTGGTGCATTTCTGGGTTGACCAAATGGAAACGCATGGAAAAGTGGCTAAACTTTATCCCTTACTGGGAATTGCCAACTCACTCCTGCGAGGCGAGAAGGAGAGTTTGCTCCGGTGCGGGGGCGGATGGATAAACTACGCGGTGCAAACCGACGGTTACATTATTCCGTGCCCTACAATGTGGGGAATGAAAGACTACTACGTTGGACACCTAAGCAATGCGAACCCGCTTACCCTCAAGAAGTTCTTCGTCGGTGTGCCATGCAGTGAATGTGAAATTCTGAATGTATGCGGAGGCCGTTGCCTCTACGCGAACATAACCAATCGCTGGAACAGAGAAGAATACGCCACAGTATGCAACACTGTGAAAGGGCTGATAAACGCCGTGAATATGGAGCTGCCGCGCATAAAACGACTGATAGGGGAGAAAAAAGTGGGCTTGAAGGACTTTGAATTCGTGAAGTACAACGGGTGCGAGATAATCCCTTAAGTTCTCGAATAGTCCTTCGCCTGTTTTTCGCTCACGGGATAACTTGTATCACTCGATTTCAAAGTGGCACTTGAAACCGCGCCTATGCGCAGTCGCCTTGATTCCCTTCTTCCTTCCGCACTATCTGGCAGTCTTCGGATAGCTATATCGTTTCCCTCTTGAAAGTCTTAACTTCGTAGCAGTTTAGCTTGGCTAATCTGTGCGTACTCAGCAATGTGTGCTATCGATCGCTAGGGCCGCTATAGTGGGCACTCGCGAAATCGCTAATTTTGTTAAGTGCCTATTCTTGGTTATTTTAGGTTTTAGGCTATTGAAACATGGATTTTTTGGATTTTATCCAATTTTTAAGGCTATTTTCGTTTTATAAGACTAAGATGGGCTCTGAAGGCATGTGGACACACGACACATCGAGGTATCGAGTGGAAAACCTCATGATAGTGTTCTTCTGGTTGGGTTGTCTGTTCTTTTTGGTCTTTTCGTGCTTCATACTTGTGTGGGTAGTTGAATGTTATTGGAAGGCTTTTCTGTTGTGCGGTTGTCTCATTGTTAATAGCCCGATTGTGCTGTGTTTCACATCAAGGTTTGTGGAAATATGTTTCAGCAATTTCTTCTTCCATCCACTAACGCGAAACGAGCAAGAAGAAGAAAAACGGCCGAGGGACTGTATTGCTTCTGTTCTTTTTCTTCTATTCTACAGAGTGTATTCTTTGTAGCAGTATCCCACTGATTTTGATGGGCGACTACTACCAGCTTGGATTGTGCGGAAGCCTGTATTGTCCGCTTGAGCCTGGTTTCACACCTGCAAAAATCCGACTCACACTTTTTGTTCTTCATGTTCTTTTCTTGGATTTATTGGTAGTAGTCGTCTTCTGATTTTCTTACGGGACGACTACTTTCAGTTTAGTTTTTAGTATACACTCGAACTAGTTGCTGTGTTCCTTCGCCAACAGCATCCTAAATCTATTTCTTTTACCTCTATCCATGGTCCAGCCTCTGACGCCGTTTGGAGCATAGTCTACCACAGGTCCACCGATGAAGGTTCGAATCCGATTAATTGCTTGAGCCCTTTCTCATAGCAAGAAACTTCCCAAGGCATACCCGACAATTATTATTCCAATCAATAGGAAAGCAACTCCGAAACCCTTGGTCAGCCACTCGCCCTTCTCGGATATTCTTTGAGTTATCAGCTTACGCGTGGTTGTCAGCACAGTGCTAAGAAAAATCACTGGTAACGCATGGCCCAGACCGAACATGAGAAGCAACAGTCCTCCATGGAAAGGAGTCGGGGCAGTAAGCATTGTTAAGAGGACCGCAGGCAAGACAATCGAAAGGGAGCATGGGCCTAAAGCCACAGAAATCACCACTCCAAATAGAAAAGAGCTAATGGCGTAGTTGTATTTGGAAAAACGTGTTAGTGCAGTCAGTTTTAAACTGTTGGTACGTTCATTTATGGTACTTCCTACTCCGGTTTTCAATCCAATCTTTTTGAAAAAGCCAAGGTTGTTGAGGCCGAAAAGAATCAGGAGGACACCCGACGCACCTAAGAACAACTGATAGTTAAGTAATTCTAATGGAACCAGAGAGGTTATTGCGAACCCGATTAAGAAGAAGACTAAACACATGGCTGCTGCAAAGCTGCTGCCGATAATGAAGCCCTTTAAGGCGTTTTTGCCAATTCCAACAGAGTAAGCTAAGATAGACTGATATCAAGGCGATTGAGCAAGGCGACAGAAAAGTCGCGATTCCCAGAAAGAATAAGCTTGTGTAAGCCTCAAGCACGTTACCGCTAAGCCTCTAGTAACTGATTAATTTTTGAGGATAGGGTATTTGCGTCTACGCCGCCGCTGAAGACCTGTGCAACATTGAAGTTTTTGTCGATTAGAACGATGGATCCGTCTCCAATTTCATAGGGTACATAAGCGTTAACGATGTCAAGTACACTGTCAGCGTAGTCATTTCCCAAGGGCCAGGTAACACCGTAATTAGAGCGTATTTGATCAAGTGCACTGTTTTCGCATGTAGCCACGGCAACTGTTAGGAAACTGGCTGACTCATTGCCTTTGCCGCAATAGCTGGTGCAGACGCTTTTTATTTGAGCAAGCTGATACTCGTTCACTGGGTATATTTGTCCTCCGCAGCCAACCGACATGAAGTGGATTCCGATTACCTTGTCATTAAACTGGCTTAAGGCTACTGAAGTTCCGTTAATATCTGCGAGCGAGAAATTGGGCGCTGACCCTGTGGTTGGGAGGTCATTGTTTGTGCCACCTATTGTTGGAGGTTTTTGTCCTTCATAATACTGCCATATACCATAGGCTGTTAACACCAAAACAATCAGAGCCACTCCGTAGAATATTCTTTGCACCTGGAATTTTTGTGATTTTTTCTTCTGATTGCGTTCGTTTTGTGCTTGATATGCTTGCTGAGCCCTCTGTTGTTTTATTTGCCTTTCACGTTGTTTTGCCTTGAGGCTCTTCTTCTCTTCTTTTGGCATTGTCTTTCACCGCGCATGATTCTGTTTAGAAGATATAGCATAATAAAATTTAAATATTGTTCTACACTTGAGTAGAAACGCACTGAGAAAGTCAAAAGGTAAATCGAAGGGAGACATTTGCAATGGTAAGAACAGTGAATTTGGAAGTTTTTATTCCCACAGATAAATGCGCTTGTCATTATACAGATTTCACGCAAAAAGTTTTTCAAGCCATAGAGCCTCACAAAGACATGGTTAATGTAGAGATTAAAAGGCTTAATTCACCTGACAGCGTCAAGTATGGGATCAAAGACTTAGCCATAGTCATAAACAAAAAAACAGTATTGTCTGCCAGTTTCAAAGAAGAAGAACTCTTGGATTTAATATCACCGTACTTTTAGATGATATGACACCTTCAGTTGCATTTCATTCATGGTGCAGTACCGGACAAAATAGGGCGAAAACAAAATGGGTGAAGGCCATGTCAGGGTTAAGAGCTGGGAGGAATTCAAACGGTTAGTAAGAGAAAAGAAACCAGGCTCGATCGTGTTTATTCTGGAACAAAATGGCTTCTCGCCAAATAAGGAACTTACCTTGCTCAGACTCATTATGCTCCATGATAGACGCTACTACATTTTCATAGACTCTCCCGGAGGCGGAGAACACGCTTAGAGGAACTGGGCTTCCATTTCACAAAGACAAGAATGGAATCCCCAACTTGGATGAGGATGAAGTCAAAGCGTTTCTTGAAAAAGAGTTCGGGAAAGAGAACGTGAGAAGTTTATTCATTCTGGACAATCTAGCGCAATTTAGTAAAACCCGTGATCTATGAGGCTCTAGCGCGGTACTGAATAGTGACAAAATTTAAATGTTGATTTTCTCGTTACCGCTAAAATGAAGACGGGTGATGACAGTGTCTGAAGAAATGTTTCACGGCGTTGCCAGAAGTAAGATACCCTGGTATCCTGTTATAGACTATGAAAAATGCTTAAGCTGTGGAAAATGTGTAAGCTTCTGTAAACATGGCGTGACTTGAATCTGAAGATTTCAACGGTAAAAAGAAGTCAATAGTCAAGAATCCAAACAACTGTATTGTATACTGCAATGAATGTGACAAGATCTGCCCATCTGGTGCCATTAAGCATCCTTCAAAACTGGAAACAGGAAAGATCATTAGCATACTGCGAAGGGCAAGAACCGTCAAAAAGGCACACAATCAGTCCTGAATAGTTGCCAGTGCCTAAAACAGGATGACTGAGCTTGTAACCGCGAGAGTAACATAAGCGGCAGTCACAGGTCTGATAGAAGGCGTGTGTGCATTTTGTCTTGGGAATCTGAGTTTTAGGTGTCGCTCATGCCATGGACTCCAATTCCGTACCACATGAAAACTTTAGCAATAACTGGAATTATGACTCCGGCAGCCATACGTGTTAGGACGGTAAGCAAGAAGGCATCCATTCCAGTCATCACGTTTGAAGGCGAAAGTTGAAACATCCCAAAAAGCAACACGCCACCCACAGTTGTAGACACTACTCCGGCGATGACCATTCTGCGAAAGTTCTCAGAACGTTTGTTCAAAGCTCCAGCCATATATCCTATCAGCATAGCGCTGAGGAGCCAGCCAAGCATGGTTGGGCCAAAACCCATGGTTCCAAAATGACCAGTGGCTTGAGATGCCCCGCCAAACTTGACGGCAAACCACATCGCGTAGATGCTGCCTAATAGAAAGCCTGAGGCGCCGCCTGCCCATCGGTTCCAGACAAGCCCAAGCAACAACGGAACCGCAACGATGATGACTAGTTCCTCAATTTCGCTTATTATTCCAAATACAATCCCAAAAGATTCGAATCCTCCCCCTTGGCTCATCAGGAAGGGCGTTACCTGTGAAAGACCAACTATAACCAAAATCACGACAAGAGGCGCAATAATCCCGTAGATGATGTCGCTTCGATTCCAATCTTTCCATCCTAATGTCCACAAAATGCACACTCTCATTTCAGTTTCATATTCCGTTTGACTGCTATATAGTTATCTCGGGTTTAATTACTAATTCAGCTTTTATTGATTGGGCTACAAGACTGAACTTTTCTGCTAACGTTAGAGCACGTCTAACCGCCTTTTCTCCGCAGTCACGAACTTCTATCTTTGGTCTAAGCACTATCTTTTTGAAAACCGAAGTGCGATCTAGCAGTTCCTCAACGAAACCTTCTGCTTCACATTCGTAGGAGACTAAGTCAATCTTCAATTTTTCAACGCTCCAGATGAACATCAACTGGAAACACATATTCAAAGCCCCTACGAAGGCATCCTCAGGCGTAAGCACATTAGGTTGACCATATAATGCCTCTGGCGCTGAGAAATCCATTTTCGCGCCATTGCTACACGTTATTTCTCCTGCGTGACCGCCCTTCCACGTGGTTGTTGTCTTGTATGAAGTCATATCCCATCATCTACCTCGCGCACAGATATCATCCATAGCAGCTGCAATTTCTTCAGCCACCTTCGAGGCTGCTTCTTTTCCCTGTTCATTTAGTTCTCGCCTTGAACCGGTATCCTTCACATCCCATTTTTTCAGCAGATCGGAAACTATTATTGAACGTGCTGTTTTTCCACTGTACTTCTCTATAGCGTGCCCGGCGCATCTTTTCTCGCAGCCCTCAACCGCTATTGTTGGAAAGAGCTTGGCGAACATTCGCTCACCCTTCTCTCCAATTGAGAAAAGAGGAAGACAGATCGTTACAGTATTATCCGGTCTTAATTTTTCTAATACAAAACGAGTGGCTATCCTAGAGATAGTTCCTTCAACGCAACATTCGCCACTGCAGGAGACAACTCCGATCTTGCGATGCACTCATGAAACAACACCTTTATGGTTCAATTCATCTACCTTCGATGCAATCTTCTCAGCCAATATCCGAGCTAGTTTTCGTCCGTCCTCGTCAAGAAAGGTTACATCGTTAGGTTTCAGGTTCCTGTTTTCCCTGAGGATGTCGATTACTCTGAAATTTGCGACTAATTTGGCATCTGAGTGTTCAAGGCTTTTCTTAGCACATTCATTAGGGCAGCCGTCGACGGCTATGCATCTGTGAGATTTGACCGAGAGTTTGGCATCTTCATCCCCCATTACAAGGAGGGAGAGACAGATGGTGTCTGTTTCACCCTTCTTCAGGTCTTCGACAACGCAGTATGTTGCCTCTCTGCTGATGGTTCCGAATGGTTTTCCTATGCCACTGCATGGAATGATGAAGAAAGGATCAGACATATCTTATGCCTCTCTTTTACTCTTCTCATCTTTGATCTTTGATTTCATTAATTCAAAATATTTTTCTGCAGTCATAAGGTACCGTTTGTCTTCTTCAAGATGGGAGGGGGAGACTAAGGCTATCCAACCTTCGCCATAGGGGTCCTCGTTAATCAATTCAGGCTTATCCTTAAGCATGGTGTTGACTTCTGTGATGACACCGTCGAAGGGAGAGGCTATGGACACGATTGCCTTTATTGTTTCGAAACTCGAGATCTCCTCATCTTCTCGTTTTACAGTGGTTCCCTTTTTGGGGAGGGCAAAAAACGTAACATCTCCGCTTCGTCTTTGAAGGAAGTCTGTTACACCGATTTGAGCTTCGCCGTCCTTAATCTTAGTCCAAACATCGTTCTCGGTGTAGAGAAGCCCCTTCTTCACATTGAAGATGAACTTGTCGGCTACTTCTTGATAGAAATCGTCGCTCATTTTTATCAGCCCAATATATTAGCGCATCGCCTGTTTGACGGCGGTTATTTCCAAAAGAAATAAGAATATTTAAATATTGTTATTTAACGCATATTTGCCAACAAGAAAGCACTGTGAAAACAAGAGGCGACACTTGTGAAAGAAGAAAAATTTGAAGGCGTCCCTCGAAACAAAATACCATGGGCGCCAAAGATAGACTATGAAAAATGTATTACTTGCGGAAAATGCGTAGACTTCTGCCACAATCGCACGTTCGAATTTGAAGAGAAAGAAGGCAAGAAGAGAACCGTCGTGAAGGACAAGAATGCGTGTGTTGTATTTTGTAGAGGCTGCGAAGATATTTGTCCTGTCGGCGCCATCACGCATCCTTCAGAAAAGAAAACCCGAAGAATAATTGAAAAACTGAAGAAAACCAAAGCTAAACCGTGATATTGACTCTAACAAGAATGGAAGGTGGATCGATTTGGTTGATACAGATGGTCCTTGGTTTCCAATAATTTTTTCCGAAAAGTGCGATGGGTGTGCTGGAACTGGAAAACCCCGTTGCGTAGAATTCTGCCCAAATGGAGTTTTCACGATTGAGGACGGAAAAGCGATAGTTGCTTATCCAGCTAAGTGCGGCGGCGATTGCAGTACAATTCATTGTTCAGCATGTGCTCCTCTATGTCACAATAAGGCTATAAGCTTCCCAATAGGAGCTGGACACGATGCGAAGTTGATGGCGTCGGATAAAAAGGATCTCATCCGAAAAACTACATGTGAAGCATGCAAAAAACAGTATTGGACAAATAGAGAGGATAATATTTGTTTTGATTGCGAAAAGAATCGGAGCCCCCTGATTTGATCGTTTGGGGTTCAAAAGACACTACAGCAGATTTAACTATGAGACTACATTTGTCTATGACCGTTAACTAAGGTGGTTTATCTGAAAGATAAGAAGGTAAAGCAGACCGTCAAAAAGGCTTATGCAAAAATAGCCTCAGAAAGCCAATCTTGCTGCAGTAGCAGCTGTTGCGGTGACCAGATTAGTTCAAAGGAAATATCAAAGAGCATAGGTTACTCAGAAGAGGAAATAAACGCCGTTCCAGGAGCCAACTTGGGTTTAGGTTGTGGAAACCCCACAGCCCTTGGAAAAATAAAGGAAGGCGAAATTGTGCTTGACCTCGGAAGCGGAGCAGGATTCGACTGTTTTATCGCAGCGAAGAAAGGTGGGCAAATCAGGTAAGAGTAATCGGCGTCGATATGACCAAAGAAATGATTAAGAAAGCAAGGATCACTTGCAAAGAAACACGGATATACTAACGTAGAGTTCAAGCTCGGCGACATAGAAAAACTTCCAGTTGAGAATGAATCAGTGGATGTGATAATCAGTAACTGCGTCATAAACCTCGCCCCAGACAAGTTAAAAGTCTTCAAGGATGCATATCGAGTGCTGAGAGAAAGGGGCAGAATGTACATTTCTGACATCGTTCTTCTAAAAGAACTCAGTGAGTCACAGAAGAACGATGAAGGGCTTCTCTCGGGCTGTGTCGCAGGTGCTTTGCTCAGAGATGACTACCTCAAAAAGATCGAAAAAGCAGGTTTTAAAGTAAAGGTTCTCTCTGAAGACAAAGACATTAGCGAAAGACAATACAAAGGAATTGCACTCAGAAAGCATTAAGCTCGAAGCGACAAAAGCGATGTAGATCTAACTTTTTGTTACTCTTTCTTTTTTCGGGTTACCTCATGTCTGTAGGAACGCTCTAGCCACCAGCGGAACTAGTATCCCAGCAAGTACTCGCGAGTAGAAAGGACAAAACAGCCCCTTCTATTGTTGCTGGTCCCAGAATAGACGAAAAATTACTAGCAAAAACCACAATTAAAGATCCCATAATTCCAGCAGTAACTCCGGCAATGAGCATTCTCTTGTAACTATCTGAACGCTTGTTTAATGCTCCAGCAACATACCCTATCAACATGGCGCTGACCAAGTTGCCCAATAAGCTTATGTCGCCACTTCCTTGAGAAGCATAGACTTGATCTGCAAAATACAGCGTGTAAAGACTGCCCATCAGGAATCCTGATGCTCCACCTGCCCATTGGTTCCAGACCAACCCAATCAGCATGGGCACTGCAACCACGACAATGGCTTCCAACAGAATGTATCTTAAGTGCTATAGCGGCGACAGAAGATGACATTGCGATGCCAACTATTAGAAAAGCAACAATAGTCGGGACAATTACTCCGAAAACTAAATCTCTAAACTTCCAATCCTTCCAGTTATGAGCTGTCTTGATTTGTGTTTTCCAATAATTTTCCATCCTAGTACTTGTAATGTCAATCTAAGCGTTTGCTTCTTCCTTATTTGTCTTCTTTTTTCTTGGGAAATACTTTCTGGTGCGCAGTCCAAGCCAGACAAGCGAAAGCATCAGAGGCACCTCAAACAGGGGACCGATGACTGTTGCCAGAGCTGCACCCGATCCGATGCCGTAGAGCGTTACTGCCACTGCTATCGCCACTTCAAAGTGGCTGCTGCTTCCGATGAGTGTTGTATCGATTGCCGTTTCGTATTTCCAACCAAGAAAATACCCCAAGGGGTATGTCCAGGCAATCATGGTTGCATAGTGCAACAGGTTTGGAAGTGCAATGTAGGCTACAAGAAGAGGATCATTAAGGATTGTTTGGCCAGCGAACGAGAAAAGTACTATCAATGTTAAGAGCAAAGCAACGATGGATACCTTGCCGATGGCAGCGGTGTACACGTTCTTGAACCATTCCTCCCCTTTCCTGCCAATTATTAGTTTGCGGGATACCGCGCCCGCTGCGACGGGAAGTGCGATGAAAGCTACAACGCTTAGAGCTATCAAATCCCATGGAACAGGGATGCTGCTAACGCCCAGGTATAACGCTGCAAGAGGTGCGTACAGGATGAGCATCAGCATGGCGTTGACGGCTGTGTTGATTAAGCCTTGGGCCATGTTTCCCTTTGCGAGCAGCATCCACCACATGACCATGGCGGTGCAAGGTGACAGGCCGAGAAGTATAACGCCTGCGATGTACTGTGGATTTCCGGCGAGAAAAACATTAGCGTAAACAGTCATTATGATGAGGAGCAACGACCCAGTTGGCAAACAAGGTGACCAGAAGCGGTTTAGGGTTTCTTGAAGCCATTTTCACGTCGCTAAACCTGATGCCCAAAACCGTCGGGTACATCATGAAGAACAAGAGTACGCCGATCGGAATAGACAGGTTGGCAAATTTGAGGGAATCCATGAATTCGCCAAACGCAGGGAGAAACCTTCCGACAAGCAAACCAACAATAATGCATATCGCGATCCATAATGTCAAGTATTTCTCCCATATGCCGAGAGAAAGTTCTTGTTTCACGTGTTCAGTATGTTCTTTTTCTGGTTTCCATTTTCTCGACTTCCAATTTGGCGAAATGCTTACTACATTGTTCCTGTTATTGCGTCCGCTTTTAATCGGAGAAAATCCATCGCGTCTTCGTAGTCTAAGCAGGAATCTCCTGTTTTCTCAGGGTCTTTGAGGTTGCAATGTCCATTTTTCCAATTTATGCAGTTTTTGTGCTCACATAGAGGGTAATTCAATAGCCTACGCCTCTCATGCTTCTGTTTCTCTATTCAGGTTTACATGATCTGTTCGAGCATCTTTGCCCTAAATGTATTAATGAACTCGGGATTTGCATCATCGACAACTTTGAATATGCTTTGGTCTGTTACTGAGTACAGTCTTCTGTTTCCATCTTTTCTATCTCGGAGTATTCCACTTTCTTTGAGGATTTTTAGGTGACGAGATACCACTGGCTGAATAAGCTTCACGTGCGGGATTATTTCGCACACGCATTTCTCTCCGTCACGCAGAAAATCTAGTATGTTAAGCCTTACTGGATCTGACAGAGCTTTGAAGATTTTGGCCTTGAACTTGTTGTTTTTCTCCATTTGCGGGACACTAACAAAGAGTAAGACGCGGAAAATATTTAAATATTGTTATGAAGCTATCGTTTAAAAACGCTACACCGCTCATTTTGTTATCCCCCAATTTCTTGTTGAATCCATCAGCCTGGTCATCTGAGTTGACGCGCACTAAACTTCCGAGAAGAAGAAAAACAAGAAGCCTTTGCATAAAACGCAGTTTTTCTTCTTTCAAATGAATGATGGCAAAAGCTGTCTCTGCAGACATTGAATTGTTGATGGCTAGACACAGTCACATATTCTTATAATCTATAGAAGACTAGTGTTTAGTTGAGGATTTTTAAGGAGTTGTGAAGAATTGGTAGTTGAAATATCTAAAGATTACTTTAGTTTGTTGAATCAAGCCGTATCGCGAGAATTTCAGGTCTCAACCCAATACATACTGCAGCACGCCAAAATGGAGAAGTTGATTCGTAGGTGCATCCCCGAGAATATTCTCATGGACAAGACAACCTACGATGCAGTCGGGAAATTTCTAAAGGAATTTGCAATTCATGAAATGAAACATGCAGCCGCCATTATGGAACGAATATATTATTTGGGCGGAGATGCAACCACCTATTCGGATAAACCAAACATCGGAGATTCATTGAGCACGTTCGCTAAAAACGGTTTGAAAGCTGAAGAGGAAGCGCTGGCGCTCTACCGCAAAATAATCGAGGAATCGGGCAAAATCGGAGACTGGGAGACTCGAGAGCTATTCGAGAAAATTTACGGAGAAGAAGAAAAACACCTTTTCAAGTTCCAAGAATACGTCAACATACAAGACGAAGCGGAAGGACCATCCAAGGTACCGATTTCGGAATGGCGAAAGATATTCACCGACGACTACTATACTCTGTTAAACAAGGCTGTGCAAGCTGAGATCTCAGCAATTATTCAATATATAGTGCAACATGAAAAAGCAAGTTTACTTGCTCTAAGAGAGAAAAGCACAGCGCTCGAAGTGATTACTGAGTCTAACAAGCCCAGCGTAGTGAGCAAAATGCTGAAAGAAATTTTCCTGATTGAGATGGAGCACCTTGAGAAAATTGCTGAGAGGATATACTTGATTGAGGGCGAAGCAGTTCTTACACCTGAACCGATACCGCAAATTGGCGCAGACGCAGACGACTTCCTAAAACTGGATCACGAAGCTGAGAACTACGCCGTCGTGCTCTATCGGAAAATCATTGCTGAAGCTCTGAAAATAGGTGACACCAAGACAAGGCGTATGTTCGAAGACATCGTCATTCAAGAAGAAGAGCACTACTGGAGATTCGACGACTACCTAAGATAAGCAGATTCTCTTGTCCAAAGACAAGGATAGCCTCAGAATACTTGAAATCACATTGTCAAAGAAAGAGCCTAAAGGAATCAAGAAACTCGCAATTACATAGAATTCAACTGTGAGGTCGGTTTCTTTGTTATTCTATGTTTTCTCTTTTGTTCTTAATTTTTTCTTTAATAAGAATCAATAAATCCTCTGGTCTTACCGGTTTTACCAAATAAGCGTCTGCTCCCACGTCTAAAGACTTTATGCCCGTCTCCAATGTAGGAAAACCTGTGATTATGATTTTTACGGCGTCGGGAAGGCTTTTCTGGAGTTTAGGTAACAAGTCGGTTCCATCCATGTCTGGGAGCCTAACATCGATAAGCGTCGCGTCATATTTTCCCACTTCAGCCTTCTCTAAGGCTTCTTTCCCAGTCTCTGCAATATCTACTTCGTAATCATCTTTCTTTAGAATAAGTGTGAAAGTCCTCAAGACAGACTTATCGTCATCTATGACGAGAATCTTCTTCTTACTCGCATTCATTTTCTAAACTTCCAGTCAGAGCTTAATTGTTCCGTTTTCCAAGCCCATGAACTGAACAAATAAACCGAGCTACCTTAATATGGATTTGCAGTTGTGTTTACACTACAACAACCACGGTTTGCTTCTGTTTTCAGGGGTCTTCAATTTCGAAACCCTGTGTCTTATGCTGCTTCCATATTGGTCTATGGTCAGTTAGGACTTCCAAGACTAACTAACTAGCTAACTTGAGGTTGCGTATCCATTAGGCCGCAATTATGCTTCATTTTATAAACACCTATGAACAAAATAGTGTTTGCTTCGAGCTTCTGCACTTAATCTTCGGAGAAATATAAACGTGAGTGGAAATGATATAATTCAGTTTTTACGGAACCTTGGTTTATCTAAAAGAGAAACAGACGTCTACCTATTCCTTGCAAAGAGCGGAGTCGCGTCAACAAGCTTCGTCGCCAAGAGACTCAAGATAGAACGAGTCCAAGCTTACCGTATATTCAAGAAAATGCAGGATAAAGGCTTCATCGCAACAACATTAGAAAGGCCAACTCGTTTTACTGCCGTTCCTTTCGAGGAGCTTCTAGAGTCCTTTATTAGCACCAAGAAGACCGAAGTCCAAAATCTTGTTGACCAGAAGGAGAATCTAACTGCATCTTGGCGGGCAAGCAGTGCCCCCGAATCTGAGCAAATGATTGCAAAATTCTCCATAATCACTGGCAAGAAGAAAATTCATACAAAAATGTTGAACATGATTCATGAATCAAAAGAAGACATCTTGGTCTTAACGACGAGCACGGACTTTGTGCAAGAGGACATTGCCGGAATTTTTGACGAGATACTACGCGCCGCTCAGAAGCGCAACATAAAATTCAAGATTATTGCAGACATCTCACCAGAAAATCTCAAAACCGCTGAGAGCATAAACAAGAAAACGTCTGCGACGAAGCTGAATGTGGAATTTCGGCATGTAGATTTGAGTTCCAGGTTTTTCCCTTGCTTCCTAATTAAAGATGAAGAAGAAGCCATTCTACATGGATCATTCAGCAACGAGTCGTCCCTATTAGACCTAGAGGATAGCGGTCTCTGGATATATGACAAGATGTTTGTTTCAGTCTTGAAAGGTTTCTTCGTTCAGCTATGGCAGAAAGCGGTAGATGCCAAAAGCCGCATACAGGCGTTGAAAACAGGAATACCGCTTGGGGAGACCTTTGTTATTAGGGACCATGAAGAGGCTTTGGCTAAAATCGATGACGTATTGGGGACTGCAAAAGAAGATGTGATTGCAATTACTTCGTCCGAAGGCATAAACAGACTTTTGGAAAACGATCCTTTCATGAAATACCGGAAGAAAGACTTGAGATTTCGCATTATGTCATCGATTGATTTGGATAACCTTGAAACTGCGAAGAAACTCGTGGCTGCTTATCAAATAAAGCATGTTCCAGTTAACTATTTGTCAATGATTATTGTCGATAAAAAAGCTCTCTTCATGTTCAAAAGCCTACCTCTAGAGGGAAGTAGCTTTGGAGCACCATTCTATTTGGATGACACGTTCTACACGGATGACCCCCATACGGTTGAAAGGGCTGACGAAATGCTCAATGACATGTGGAGGAGAGGCGTAGAAATCTCGGAATTAGACTCACAGGCAGGCATCAATCTACCCACGGTTGATGTTGCGAGTGAAGAGAAAGTATCGGAGCTGATTAATGTAATGCTTCAAAACAATGTTGACACTGCCCTCGTAACAGAGAACCGCAAGCCGATTGGAATAGTGACTCAGCGAGACATTCTTAGAGAGATGGCTAAACCTCAAATTGATCCAAGGAAAACCCTGATAAAAGATTTGAACTACACTCCGTTGATAGAGATGGAAAACAACGAATCCCTATCGAAAACTATGAAAAACATGCGCAAAGAAGGATTAACCCGAATAGCGTTGGTTAAGAATGGTCAGCTAGTTGGAATGCTAAATGAAAACTTGGGAAAAAAATAAACAAACTGCTGAAAACGTGTCCGTTTTCGCATTTCCTGTTTCTGCCATGTAACGAGAGAAACGGCATTCAAAAATGTTAACTTTGAACGTTTGAAGGAGGTTTTGCGATGAACCGCAACCTAAACTTTGTACCCCTGCCTTTTTCACTTTCAAATGTAACGGTTCCGTTTAACGCCTCAGTTAAGCGCTTGACGACAGCTAGACCAAACCCTTGTCCTCTGGATTTGGTGGTGAACAGTGGCTGGAATAGCTTTGACTTCACTTCGTCAGGAATGCCCTCTCCTGTATCCTCGACCGTTATCACCGTGTCACTGTTGTCTCTATAGGCATGCAATCTTAGTTTTCCACCTTTAGGCATAGCTTGCACGGCATTTGTGATTAGGTTACCGAGGATACGTTTAATGTAAGCAGAATCGGCTATGATTGTTCGTGAATCGTCGCTAACGTTGGCCTCGGTTTGGATGTTATCTGGCAGACCATTTGTGGCCAACAGTTCGGCAATGATGAGTTCTAGGTCAACTTCTTCAGACATCGGCTTGAGGGGTTTGGCAAAGTCTTGAAGGTCCATTATGATTTTGTTAATGTACTCTGTTTGATTCTGGATGGCATCAAGGCTTTCTCTCAGATTTTTCTTCTCTTCACCTTCTGAGAAAGAATCTATACTCATTTTCGCCAGATAGACATCTCCGATTATAGCTTGCAACGGGTTGCGAATATCATGACCAACCATTCCTGCAGTTTGACCAATAACGGCTAACCGTTGAGCATTCTTGCGCTCGGTAACATCTAAATTCGACTCGAAGATCTCGACCATTTGGCCATTCTCGTCAAATTTGGCTAGCCAGTAGCTTTGAACTACAATAGTGCGTCCGAAGCTTGTTTGGTGAGTAAGCTCTCCTGACCATTTGCCCTCACGTTTGAGTTGGCTTTCTATTTTGTCAAATGGTACTATAGAACTGGTTTTAAGAAGCGTATTAAGCTTTTTTCCGATGGCCTGAGCCTTGGTCCACCCGTATAGTTTTTCAGCGCCCATGCTCCAAAATGTGATAGTTCCTTCCGGCTTCTTTATAATAATGCCGTCAGGGCTGAGGTCGAGAAGAGCAGCTTGTTTGCGGAGTATTTCCTCATTCTTAAGGCGTTCCGTGATGTCTCTCGCAGCTGCAAATACGCCGCTAATTTCGCCAGTTTCGCTTCTAAAGACTGTAGCATTATAGAGCACATCTGTGATTCTTCCTGCCTTGTGCTTAATCGCTAGAGGATAATCTTTGACAAACCCCTTGGTGAAAACTTCTTGGTATCCTTGTCGTGCCATTTCAGGTTGAGTGAAATAATTCGAAAAGTCGCTACCAATCAACTGTGTTCGATTGTAACCTGTCACTTTTTCTGTGGCTTCATTAACATCTGTGATTTTTCCGTTCGCGCTGATCGTAACTAGGGGATCAAGACTTGCCTCGATGAGATTTCTAGCGTAAAAAGCGGCAGCGTGTGCCTTTTCGCTTTCGCGTTTTTCGTATTCTGCCTTTTTGCGTTGGGTGATATCTGTGCAGATTCCGGTCATTCGAATCGGCCGGTCTTGATCGTCGTATTCACCCTGTCCAAGGGCACTAATCCACACTATTTTGCCGTCCGGACGCACAATTCTATATTCATTATCGAGAAAAGAATGCATTTTCAATGCTTGATTTACCTTAAAATTAGCTGTCTCCCGGTCCTCTGGATAAATGACAGAATTCCAACTTTCAAACGAAGCTATATCTTTCTGTGGGTTAAGGCCAAACAATCTAAACATTTCAAGTGTCCATTCGATTTTGCCAGTTTTGAAATCCCAGTCCCAGACTCCAACTCCGGCGGCACGTTGCGCCATTTCGAATCGCACATTTAGACGGTGAATTGCTTCTTCAGCGCCTTTGCGTTTCGTGATATCTTCACCGTAAATATTGACGTATTTTTCTTCGGGGAACGGTACCACGAGCAACGAATGCGTCTGGTCTCCCAGCAAAACCTCAAACTTGGTTTTTTCATTTAATCTCAACGCATCAGCAATAACTAGGCTTATGTGACTAGGCGCGCGCTCACCGACTTTGCAGTTCCATTCTGTCAGCAAAGGCTTCCCGGGAGGATTGCAGTACAATATTGTGCCATTTCCATCGATGCGGATTACGGTATTTGGGTTTTCAGCGGGAAACTTCGCCAGCCCACGGATTTCCTGCTCAGCTACCTTTCTTTCAGTAATGTCAAAACTTACACCTATCATGCGAACCGCTTTGCCCCTTTCATCCGAGACAGTTCTGGCCAACGCCCTAATCCACCTCAACCCCTTCGACGGACTTACTATGCGGAATTCCTTTGTCCATGGAGCAGCAGCGTTTTGCATCGAGTTAAGAACAGACTCTTCTAATTTCTCTCGATCTTCTGGATGAACGAGCAACAGCCAATCTTCAAGAGTAATGACCGTCCTGGGATCAATTCCATAGAGTTCATAGTTTTCCACAGACCACACCTGGGTGTGTTCAAGCAAATCCAAATCCCAGGTTGCTCCTCCCACGGCCTTCAGTGCCAAAGAAAGTCTTTCGACTACCTCTTTAATTTTAGCTTCATTTTCCTTTCGTTTTGTAACGTCATGTAAGAAGACAAAGAGTCTTCCTTGCCCGTCATCAGTGTGACTGACAGTTACTTCAAAACTACGAGTTGAACCGTCTTTGCAATGGTGTTCGGTCTCAAACCGATCATATCCGCGTTTGACTACTTCAGACATATGACGCGATATTTCCTCAGGTGTTTCTTTTGCCTCCACTTCCCGAACATTCATCTGAAGCAGTTCATCTCGACTATAGCCAATCAACTCCGAATAAGACGTGTTAACATCAAGAAAACGGCCTTCCCGATCCAAAACCCAGAAACCATCAATAGACGTCTGAACAGTATTCCTGTAGAGCGTTTCAGTCGCTTTTCGCTGTACCGCGTCCTCAACCACAACCCACTCTCTTCCCTTCTTCACAAGAGTGCCTACATGGTTTCTAACAACGTCAACAACATCGTTTCCACTGCATTTGCCCAGGCAGTAAGTACAAAGAGCAATCATGCGTCGAGAAAGGATTCTGTCATTGATTGCCGCCTCATATTCCGTGAAGTCTTTCCAAAGACTCTTCTCAACCCAAAAAGTGTTTCCTGAAAGACGCAAACCATCAAAACCACGACGAATAGCGGATTTTTCCTTGTCAATCCAAGCTTCCAATACTCGGTTAGAGTCAAACCGATTTTCTTTTAGATACCAATTCTCATACGAAATTATCTCAATCTGCCCTTTCCTAAAATAATCGTCCAACTCGGGAACAGCTTTGCCCAGTTCCTCTCTCGCCTTGTCAGCGTCAAGAGGCGGAGAGGTGATCCACATGCAAAACTCATTATTCCGCAAACCTTCAGAAAAATACGGAATCAGAATCTCAACCAGGTCTTCCATGGTGTCATAAAACTGGCAAAGATGTGTACCCCATGGAATACCTCCGACAATATCCAATCCAAACTTTCGAACAGAAGTCTCTTCTTGTTTCACTGTTCCCTTATTCCCCATTAATATTACGCAGAATTTATTTAAAAACCTCGAGGACCCCGAGCATGAACTCACGTTCTCAACTATCGAGAAGAGAGTATCAAGTCGTCCGGAAAACTGAAATAAGTTTTCGATGTAACTATCGAAGACGAATTATCTTTCCGGGAGTGCCATCAGACGTGGTCGAAGAAAAAAGTTGTAAGCATTTTCATTCCGTCTTAGTTTTTGGTCTTTAATCTCTTTTGTTTCGGAATTCTAAGCTTCTGCGAATTCTTGCTCGTGATAAACACAGATCCACCTCTTTCTAGGTGATTCCAAAGCCGCAGAAAATCGACTTCTTCACTCTCATGTAGCTCAACTTCTTGACTAGAGTCGTTGTACAAAAGCAACACCTGAAAAACTCGTTGTTTCAACAGCTTACTTTCAGCAACTTCTAACATATTTTGCCTCTTCTTAGCTACTTGAGCATTATGCTACAAACTAAAGAAAAGACTATGTGGTTGTCACACTACAACAACAACTTCGCTTCGGCTAGCACGCCTTGCTTGGTCTATGAGCAGCTCTGGGAAAAAAAGCAAACCCGTTCATACAAGAAGACTCCTAATACGGGTTTTTGGGTGGCCATTTTCTTTTTCCTTTGTGACTGCAAAGCCACAACAACGTAACAGTGTGTCAGATAAGTGTAACGCGGGTTAAACTATGTTTTTTGGCTAACTGCTGCCAGTCTATCGCGTATTGTATCAAGTAGTTCTTTGGGTTGAACGGGCTTAACCAGATAGTCGTCTGCTCCGAAATCAGCCGCTTTCTTTCCCACTTCTTCAGTGGAGAAACCAGTAACGATAATTTTGACTGTTTCATGGCTGTCCGATGTAGTCAGGAGTTCTATCCCGTTTGAATCAGGGAGCTGGACGTCGAGCAATAGCACGTTGGGATTTTCTTTTTGTATTTTTTCAAGTGCTTCTTTTCCAGTTCCAGCTGTTTCAACCATATATCCTGCTCTCCCTAAGATATTACTAAATAAATCCCTTATTCTTGCGTCATCGTCCACGACTAAAATCCGTTTTCTTTCCTCACTCATTTCGCTCATCTCAAATGCCAAAGGTGTGCCATAATGCAGCTTCTGATTCGGGGCATCTGCACAATTCTAAAGTATCGGCGAAAATTTCGTTGTGTCTTCTCTTGCTTGCAGTTGGAAAAGCTCTGATCAACTTTTGTTCCCACCCATAATACCAGGGCTACGCATTTTATATGACTGTGTGACTGTATCGTAGCTACAACATTGAACATGTTGTTTTGCAGTCGAATTTCTATACTTGGCCACGAATGGTTTGAGAAGTCCCCGCAGAAACGTAAATTGTTGTTGCTCTGTTACAGTCACATTTATTTATGAACTACTTCGAGAAGAATAAGTTACGCGTCAGAGGTTTCTTCGTAATGAGCAGCAGCAACATAGTTGAGAATTTTCCTAGAATTGTGAGCTACTGCAAGAAATTTAGAAGAAAAGACCAAATCATGACAGCAATGAATTTTAGCGATCTAGAGACCGAAGCCTACACAACAATTCTGATTCATCAAAGGTTGATTGAACATAATTTCAACAAATACCAAACGACAATGAAGGGAAATTCGTACCTGGATACTAGGACTAGAATAGAAGTTGCCCTGAGGAGACGGTTTTAACGCGCGTCAAATTGCCAAAAAACTTTTTTTCAAGGGAAAAAACATGCGCAAAAGAAATCGGAATGGCGATGGGTTGGAGCCATAAAGCACAGTGGTCATAATGGGCGCGCCTCGACTAAAAGCACTTGCCGTTCTCTTGCTGCTTCTTCTGTCGTCCCCTTTCTTGTTTGTAGATGTCCAGTCGGCGTCTCCTAAACCCTCGTTTCTAGATCCATTGACAATTCCGAAATGGACAAACCAGCTTGAGAGACCTTTGCCTGTGTATTTGCCCAAAAACGTAACAGATCATCAAGGTAATGTCATTCGCCAGGAATACACTGTTAGTGTTGGGGAGTTCTATCAGCAAATACTTCCAACAATCGACGCGAATGGTGAACCAACTGGGTATGGGCTCAGTAAAGCTTGGGGATACGGTGGTGAGGCCGTAGATGCTATTACGGGTGAAAATCTTGGCTTCGTAAGAACAATTCCCGGGCCAACTTTCGAAACAACGCGTGGGATTCCAGTCCAGGTGAAATGGGTAAACGACCTCGTGGACGACGAAGGAAAACCGCTTCAACATAACTATCCTGTTGATCCCACAATTCACTGGGCTAATCCAAACAACATTGACATGGAAGAAGCTATGAAGCAAACCGTGGAAGGGCTGTCTCCGCCGTTCCCCCCTGGTTATAACGGGGCACCGTACACTATTCCTGGAACTTCAACAGTAACAAACCCTGAAGGCTGGAATGCCCAGTCGCCCGTTCCGTTAGTTACGCATCTGCATGGTGGTCAAATGCCGTCTGATTATGATGGTAATCCTGATCAATGGTATACTCCCAACGGGCTTCACGGAGAGGCTTACCGGACTGCTTCAGCGACTGAATCGAACGCTGCGGTATTCTATTATCCTAACGCTCAGGATCCCACGACCTTGTGGTATCATGACCATGCTTTGGGTATGACACGCATCAACGTGTTCTCCGGGTTAGCAGGATTCTACATTGTGCGCGACGCTTATGATCCTATGGCTAAACTCTTGCCGAGCGGACGATACGAAATGCCGCTAATAATACAAGATCGAACTTTCACGGTTGACGGCTCCATGTACTACTCTCCTGAAGGGTATTACCCCAACTACGACCCGCCACCTTTCAATTACACAAAAGAAAACCCCTATTCCTTGGGAGCCTCATTGGGCAACACCATAATGGTTAATGGCAAAGTCTGGCCGAACATGAACGTTAACCGTGGTCAATACCGCTTCAGAATCTTGGATGCTTCAAACACACGCTTTTACAACATCAGCTTCTCGAACAGCATGCCTTTCACCCTTATCGGGAGCGACGGCGGCTACGTCAAAACTTCGGTTTCAGTTACGTCAGTCCTCTTTTCGCCGGCAGAGAGGATTGACATCTTGGTGGATTTCTCCGAAATCACTCCTGGCGAAAAAGTAATTCTCAAAAACAACGCTTTATTCAACACTTCCAGCTCCAAATTCCCTGACCAACTAGAAACCGTTGGCCAAATAATGCAGTTCACAGTTACATCCGACTTGGGCTTCGAACCAAAACCATTGCCTTCATTGCTTAACCCAACTCTTGCAGGAGAGTACCCAAATCTGCCGTCTCCAACAAAGGTGCGAATACTCACTTTGGGCGAAGACATCTCGGTAAGCCCAGCCTTGCCGATGGACTTGTATTTGGATGGGCAGAAATGGGCAGCGCCTGTCTCAGAAACACCAGAGTTGGGAACAACCGAAGAATGGGTTTTTGTCAACACTTTTGACACTCACAACATTCACTTACATCTGGTTCAGTTTCAACTGGTTTCGCGGCAAGACTTCAATTTAACTTCGTACTGGAATGACTGGCTATCTCTGAATGGCGAACCCCCTCTCAATCATACAACCATCAACGTCCCGTCTTTAGACGATTATCTGATTGGTCAGCCCAGACTTCCGGGGCCAGCCGAGCAAAGCTGGAAAGACACAATAATAGTGTATTCTCGGCAAATCACAGTTATCAGGGTTCGTTTTGCACAGCAAGATGGAGAAGATTTTCCTTTTGACGCGACAAGCGGTCCTGGATACGTTTGGCACTGCCACATTCTAGAGCATGAGGACAACGAGATGATGCGTCCCTACGTATTGACCTCGATATCAGGTGCAGCCTCATATGGACTTCTCATTGCCATAGGTGTGATAGTTGCAATCACTGTAATCTTGCTTGTGGGTGCAAGGAAACTGCGTTCACGTTCTGGATGACAAAATCACTTCCCTGCACGTCTAAGATCAAGATACTTCGTAAATGTGACTGTGCGGTCACAACCACATAGTTTTTTCTACTTTCAATCCCATACAAATTTTAGCGCACAAACTGTGAACAATTGAATACTAACGCGATGAAGGCTTGGCGTATGAAAATGACCAAGACTTTGAATACCCCATCTTCCCCCAAGAGAAGGGCTACTTCTTACAGCGAAGTCTTAGTCGAGGAAAGAACCTGCTTTCTAAATCGCCAAGCCCGACGCGAAACGTCATTAAGCAAATTAGGCAAGAGAGGGGAACCGACGTGAATAGAAAACTTGGAAGAGAGCTTTACAGGAAAAGGCAACAAACATTCGAAAGCAGGGAACCGTCTGCACAAGATAAGTCTGCTAATGACCCATTTCCTAAGAATATCTCTGCAGAAGTGCGAAAAAGGGAGGCATCCAAGCCTCTATATCTATGTTACGAGTAAAAGATTGAACTCGAAGTCGTTTCGTGTTTTCACGCAACAACCTGTGCCTAAAACCGCTATTACAAGGTCATTTTCTCTTTGCCAGTTTAGCGAACAGTTCAGGCAATGCAAGCTGTTCTATCACCGATTACTTCAGGAATTCCACACAAGATAACCTGCATTGGTTACACGCTGTACCATAGAATGAAAAATTCGAAAGAAACTTTGCGACAGATATACAATTGTGCCAGTACTCTCTAGGACACAAAGTGTGCTGGTTGGAAAAAATAGATAAAGATGTCGCGTATCTCTCTCATCTCGATGCACATAACCAACTTTCAAGGGCTTTTTTGGCGAAATAGGTTTAATTGTCGGATATTTTTGAGAGGACCCAAGTTATTGGGCTCTTTTGTCGCAGAAGCGTGCGCAGTATTGCCCTGTCTAAACAAACCATCGTTCTAGCTGAGTGCGTTCTCTTCTCTTGGTCGAAGACGTTTCTTGGAGCTAATAGCAAGACCGGTTACGATTATGGTTGCCGACGCTGCTCCCACAATCAAGACTGCTGGGTCTGGTTCTGAAATGGAGTTTGTAGTTGGAGGAGATGTAGACAAAGGAGCTTGCGAAGGCTGCTGGGTTTGTTGGGGTCGGGGCGTTGGAGATGACTGCGGAGTAGACGTGGGCTGTGGTGTAGGTGACTGTTGGGGAACGGGCGAAGGCTGAAGAGCCCGCGGGTTGAACCCCGTCCACGGGGAGGTATATATGGTTCCGGCTGGGTTTGTGCCGATTGTTATTTGGCTAACCATGCTTACCCAAAGATCGCCATTCGCGCTGGGAAGCACCAGACGGAGCGTCTCCGGCAAGGGCTGCCCATTTAACTCGTAGGCTAGAATCACGTCTTCTCCCATGGCTTCGGCAATCGAGATTTCTCTCACATATCCGTCTGCGGCGTGGAATCCTAGAGACATCGCACTTTCGTCAGGTCCGACCTTGTCAAGTAGAAGGCTGAGGCTTACGCCGGTCCAGTTTCCCCCACCAACGAAGGCTCCGTAGCAGTAAATTTCGCCGTACACCGTAGTCTTCGGTTGTGCCATGAGTTCGCTAAGGGTTAGGACGGTGGGGTTGGATACGGCTCCGTCAATTCCTAATTTCCATTCTGAGGAGGCTCGTACCGTGATGGTGGATCCGAGGAGGATGAATCCGAGAGTGAAGGCAAATAATAAGGCTGGAACAATTTTCTTTTTCATCAAGACACCCTTATGGTTCGCTACAGTAATATGACACGCGTCATACTATTAAGTCTTCAGCCCAACCCACGCCAAAAACACCATCAACCAACCACTCCAACGCGCCCAAAGTTTGGACACAGGCCTCTCTGTCTCACCAAGGTTGCCCTCTAATACCTATGATAAAAAAACCACTTTCTTTCAGATAAATTGGCATTTTTCTTCTTTCAGACGCCAGCTGCTGATCAATTTCAGCAAGGTTTTCCCAAAAGACTATCCGTCAGAGTCTTTTCGCGTACGTTGTCCGCAGTTGCCTTGCCAGCCAGTCTTTCGGCCAGTTTGAGGGCGAACAGAAGCGCTGTAGCTGGTCCTTGACTGGTTACTATATTCCCATCTTCCACCACCAAATCCGACTTCGGCTTCCCTCCACCCTTTTTCAACTCATTCTCCATTCCAGGAAAGATAGTGCAATTCCTATTCTTCAGTATTCCAGCGTCAGAAAGCACCGCCGGGCCCGCGCAGATAGCAGCCACCAGTTTCCCAGCCTCAAAAGCATCTTTCACGATTGCCAAGACCCTTCTATTCTTTCTGAGGTTCTTGTAGCCTGGATTACCTCCAGGGCATATGACCGCATCGAAATCTTTCACAGCTATTTCATCAACGGATTTGTCAGCAACAAATTTCATTGCGTGACCACCTTCTATCGCGCCGCTAACTAAACCTGCAACCGTGACTTCCACCCCGGCTCTTCTAAGAACATCCACCACAGTAGCAGTTTCAATCTCTTCGAACCCAGGAGCCAGAAAAACCAACGCTTTGCTCATACCTAACACTCACACTTATGAAACTCATGACTCTATATAAATTTCTTCAAGGCCCACAGCCTCAATAACGCCAGACTTAATGTTTTTGCCGTATTTTCTTGGTGCAGCATTGTTGTTTATCCGAAGAATATCTTAGCAAGGTCATAAAGTTGCAGGTCAACGGTTTTTCGTTTGCCAATAACCGTTTTCAAGGGGACAGAAGTGATGTCTTTTCCCTTGAGGGCAACCATATGCCCATATTTTTCTTCGTTGATAAGATCTATTGCGGCTTTGCCGAATCTTGTCGCAAGCACTCTGTCATACGCAGTGGGCGACCCTCCACGTTGAAGGTGCCCCAACGTGACCACTCGGGTTTCAATTCCTAGCGTCTTCTCTATTTCATTTCCAAGATAGTACCCAACTCCGCCAAGCTGCGGATGCCCAAACTCGTCCACGTTAGTGCTGTGCAATATTTCTTTGCCGTCTTTCGGCTTGCACCCTTCCGCAACAACAATTAGACTGAACTTCTTGCCCCTCTTCTGCCTGTGTCTTATGTACTCGCAGACTTCCTGGGTGTCAAACGGCTTTTCAGGAATCAGGATCACATCTGCTCCTCCAGCGATTCCTGTTTCAATCGCGATCCAACCAGTGTATCTTCCCATAACCTCAATTATCATTATTCGGTGATGTGCTTCTGCAGTCGTGTGCAATCGGTCTAGTGCGTCAGTGGCTATGGACACTGCAGTGTTAAACCCGAAGGTAGTGTCCGTTTCCGCCAGGTCGTTGTCGATGGTTTTCGGGACAGCCACACACTTCAACCCCAAATCAACCATCTTCGAAGCCACAGTCAATGTGTCGTCACCGCCGATGGCTACGACTGCATCTATGTTCTTGCGTTTTGCATTTTGAAGTGTTTTTTCTGGGCCATCTTGGGTTTTAAAAGGATTTGTCCGTGAAGTTCCCAGGATTGAACCTCCCCTGGGCAGAATTCCGGAAATAACATTCAAGTTTAACGGTACATATCGGTTTTTGAGAAGCCCATTCCAACCGTCCTTTATTCCAATCATCTCATAGCCGTAGGTCTGTATTCCATGCCTAACAGCCGCACGTATGACCGCGTTTATTCCGGGTGCATCGCCGCCCCCGCTTAGTATTCCCACTTTCATCTGTTCCACCTGATTAGTTGGATAAACCATAAAAGCCACTGCTCATTGCCTTAAGAGTCTTCCGCTATCAAAACTTGAAGGAAATTTAGTTTCATGAATTCAAAAAGGTTTATTTTACCTTGAAAATAATGCTTCTTGATTTGCTATGAATATACTTGAGGTTGAAGGTTTATCAGTCAAGGTCGAGGACAAGCTTATCCTCAACAATGTACATTTCAGCCTGAAAAGTGGAGAAAGTCACATTCTCTTTGGACCCAACGGCTCCGGGAAAACCACGCTAATCAGCACGCTTATGGGTCTTCCAACGTACGAGGTGGTTTCCGGCAAAATCCTCTTCATGGGCATAGACATCACCGAAAAGAGCGTTGAGGAAAGAGCACGTCTCGGTATGGTTGTGAGCTTCCAGAATCCTCCCGAGATTGCAGGCGTAAAGCTGGGTGATCTGCTCAAACTATGTTTGGGCTAAAACTCCCGCTGACGATTTCAGTGAAGAAGAGAAGGACCTAATAACTGCCTTCAGACTCAATGACTTTTTAAACAGAGACATTAACGTGGGTTTTTCAGGCGGAGAAAGAAAACGATCAGAGATTCTTCAATTAATATTCCTGAAGCCAAAACTTCTCCTTTTGGACGAGCCTGACTCCGGCGTTGACGTAGAAAGCCTAAAACTCATCGCCACTGAATTACAGCGCTACGTCGAGAAGAGCGGAGCTCTCGTCTCTGATAATCACGCATAAAGGCGACATACTCGAATACGTCAAAGCCAAATACGGTTGCATATTACTATCTGGACAATTCCACTGTTACACGCAACCCATGAAAATATACGAAGATATCAAGAAAATTGGCTACGAACAATGTGTAGCTTGCAGACGAAGAACAAAGGAAGGATGGAAATTTGAGCAAACAAAATGAACTTGAAAAAATACCACACCAGATTCTGGAAGAAACTTACAAGGCAGGCATAGACGCGGACGACAAGAACCGTTCCGCCACCTTTTTCCACGTAGACCAGTCCACGCTCTACTCAAAGGTAAACGAACTCTACGAAGGAAAAATTGAACTCATGGACACAAAAGCAGCCCTGCAAAAGTATTCATGGCTCAACGATTACATGTGGAAACTCGTCGACAAAAACAAAGACGAATACACCCGCAAAGTAGCAGAAAACTGGAGCGGCGGATACTTCATGCGCATACTACCCGGAGCCGAAGTAACCTTTCCTCTGCAATCATGCCTTCTAATTACCCAGAAAAACCTGGAACAACGAATCCACAACATCATCATCGCCGAAGAAAACTCGAAAGCACACATAATCACAAGCTGCCTCCAACACTCCAGCGTTCCCAACGCCTCGCACATGGGCATCTCAGAAATATACGTCAAGAAAGGTGCAACCCTCAACTTCACCATGATCCATCAATGGAGCGAAAGCACTCTTGTACGCCCAAGAAGCGCCTCAGAAATAGGCGACAACGCCACATTCGTCTCAAACTACGTCTGCATGCGACCCGTCCGAGACATTCAAATGTACCCCGCAGCATTCTGCAACGGAGAAAACTCCACAGTAAGCTTCAATAGCATAATCTACGCTCACCCAAAGTCCAAGCTGGACCTCGGGTCAAAAGCGGTACTCAAAGGAAAAGGAAGCAAAGCAGAAATGATCAGCCGCTCAATATCACGCGAAGGCTCCAACATGACAATCCGAGGCCTAATCGACGGTTCCAGCCCCGACTGCAAAGGACACCTAGAATGCCGCGGCCTACTGCTAGACGAAAACGCAGTCTTGGAATCAATACCGGAACTGATCGCCAGAAAGAAAGGCGTTGAAATCACACATGAAGCGGCCGTAGGCAAGATTTCGGAGAAAGAAATAACATACCTAATGACGCGCAAGCTCTCACGCGATCAGGCTGTCTCACTGATAATTCGAGGCTTCATGGACGTAGGCATACTTGGTCTCCCTGCTGCATTAAACGCAGAAATCAAACGCATAGTCGACGCGTCAACAGAAGCCAACTGAATAGCCAGTCGCCTAGCACCAAATGAAACTTGAAGAGAGATTAACAGCCCCTATAGTCTCTTGTACACAACATCTCTTTCTTTGACCGGCTCAGCCATCTTCATACCTACGCTCTGTCCTGCTTCGGCTTTCTGGATGTTCGCGTGTTCAATCTGCATGGACTCAACAACTTGTTCAAAGTCAGTAGAAGGTCCTTTGACTAAGATACGTTCCCCGACAGAGAGAGGTGCAGTCAACTCGACTACGGCGACGCTGATTTTCGAGAAGAAATGCGCAATATTGCCAACCTTTACTATTTCTTCACTCAAACGCTACAACCTCACAAACACTATAGAAGAGAGAGCATAAAAAACTTGCCAACACCCCGCCAGAACAAGGAAAAAAGTTTTGAGCCAGGGGAGCAGAGTTGAGAGCATGCTAGATATTGAGAAAAGGACTCCACAACAGCAAAAGACCGCGGAAAACGCCATTAAAAGCCCCCAAGCACTAACAGAACTGCTGGAAGGTTTACGATCCAAGAAATGCGCAATCAGATACGCCGACTTCAAAGCCGTTTATCTTATTAGCGAAGACCACCCCGAAATGCTCTATCCAAGATGGACCTTCTTCGAGGACTTGCTCAAATCCAAAAACAACACCTTCGTGTTCTACGCAATCCATGTTCTGGCTAACTTGGCAAAAGTCGACGAAGCCGGAAAATTCGGAACAATATTTGATCAGTTCTTCAACATCCTAGATGGCGACGCGCTAATCCCAGCATGCCATGTCGCCTACGTTTCACACAAAATAGCCAGAGCTAAACCCAAACTAGCAGACAACATAACGAGAAAACTACTTAGACTTCGAGGGAACCCAATACAAACACAGAGAACTCGTTCAAGCCAACGCTTTAAGATCCTTCTCAGAATATTTCGACCAGATAGAAAACAAAGACCCAATATTCAGCCTAGCCAGGGAACTGCAGAAAAATAGAAGTTCAAGAGCGAAAAAAGAAGCCGCAGAATTCTTCAAAAAACACCCGCCCTAGCTTACTAGGAAATTTGCGCGTGCGCTTGAGCAGAAAAGTTTTTCACCTCAATGATAATCATTCTATAGAGATGTGATTTGAATGGAAAAGAAATGTCCTGTCTGCAAAAAAGTATTCACAACTTTTGACAGCAAGAAGAAATACTGTAGCGATCAATGCTCCAAGAAAGCCAATAGAAAGTAAAGGAGCGAAAACGGGGGACAACGCCCGGAAAAGTCGCTGGAAGCTTCCTAAGCGGAATTTAGCTCGCAATCCTATCTTGCAAGTAGCCTGGGTTACGTGTTCACTTGACTGCTTAAGGGCTGAATGTTTGCGACCTCTCCGGTATCTGCCCAGATTCCAACCGTTATGCTGTTGACTCCGCCTGGGTATACCTTGTCAAGATACAGCGTGATGTACCAATAGGGTACCAAGGTCAACGGTATATTTCTGGGGTGAGGATAGAACACTGCCGAAACCGGTTCAGTTTGTACGGTAAAATCGGATACAGTTGCTCCGTCAGCGGTCCATTCAAAGTTTTGGGCGGCGTTTCTCGCAATTTGTATAGCTTCTTGTTCAGAAATATTCATTTGGGCGTCGCTAACCGCAAAGAGGAACCAGTCATCACTCAGTTCTTTGAGCACGTTACTTTGAAACAACATGCGCAAGCTTTTGGCTGAATAGTTATGCTCGTTCGAAATGTACGTTAGCAAGAGTTCTACGTTGTCTCCGTAAGCCGTCATTTTCAACTTGATATTGCCCAAAGTTTGTTCATTGCTGGTTTCGTTGGCTGAAGCCAGCAGCCTACTCATTTCTTCCAAGTAAGTCTCACCTGAACTAGCACCGTATCTGTCAATTAGACTCTTGGCCGCCTCCAGCACATTAGCTGATTGGGGCTGAACGTAGATTGGGGCGAAGGGCGGTATGCCTTCAACCAAGGACAGTTGAAAGAGGGAAAAGTGGTTGTTTCTAAACCTCAGAACCAGGTCGATGTAGCTTTTTTCGTTTCTAAGAGAATACCTCAGTATCTCCTCGCCGATGTGGCCCATATCTGAACGGTTCCCCGAAGTAACGCTTAGCAAGGTTGTTTCATACTTCGTGGTGTCAATCTGAGCCACGTCCCTAATAATTATCATAGCCCTCTCCGCGGAGCTCCACGGAAGTATTTGCTGATTCTGGGCCTTCAATTTCTCATATTCGTCCTCCAAAAATTCGTAGTCCTTAGACAACTGGCTAAGAGAAGCGAACTGAACAACAGAGATGCTTGCGAAAAGAATCATGCCAACCAAGGAAAACGCAACAATTGCCCTCCACCTCAAAGGCAAAGACCTGAACTTCTTTGCCTGAATGCTAGGAATCTCTTCTGCACCCTTCATAATGGAAACAGAGGATTCTCCAACACTTGACAGCTTGTATTTTCCATCCTCCGTCTTAACTATGAATTCCCCAAGATTTTCAAGATGATAAGTCAAATGGGAACCTGGAATTCCCAGTTCCTCAAGCATCTGCGAGAAGGTCATTGGGTTTTCGGAGAGCATTCTCAGGATCTTGCGACGCGCCGGATGCCGCAAGGAACCAAACATGGCCGAGTACGCATCTTCCGCTGAACTTGCCATTCCTACCCACCAACTAATACTCTATACTAATAGAATACGTTTACAATTAGAACTTAACTGGTGAACGGGTATTTTTAGCTAGTCATAACGTGTTAGTCAAGAAATATTGACCAAAAATTGATGATACTTTTTTTCTTGAGTCAAGAAACCTTTACAAAAACGGTTTTATCCCAAAATACCCCTAGATTAACTTGCGCTTTCAAACACAGGTGTGATCAAACGTGAAAAGTGCAAGTCACCAAATCCAAAATCTTGTTGCCAATCCCTACACAACGTTTGACCCTAAAGTGAAATGCGTTCTTGTGGCAATATACAATAACGAAGGAAAGACCATCCTGCAGCCTCTCACAACAAAACAGGAACTAGAAACAATCCAAGACCTGTTTCAGAACAAAACATTGGAAGTATGGTTATCCAACGGTGAAACAAGCATGGCACAATTTGATGTTGCCAAACTGAAGTATAAGCAAATGCAGCAGCCCTTCGCAAATTGCCAAAGAGCAAAAACTCGAGTAAGTTTAGAGAATGCCAACTCCTATGAACAACGACCCTTAGGCCTCAGTTCAGGTGAAATTACAGATGAAAAGTGTTGAAACAACAATTTCAGTTGAAGATCTGGTACGCCCACCTATGACCAGCAAAGCGCCATTATACATGGTGACATGGCGATGCACAAGAAAATGCGTCGGCAACTGCCTGTACTGCAGCTACACGCCTCCAGTGAAACCAGAAGACGAGGAAGTCAACACCAAAACAGGCTACAAGATCGTCGACGAAATCTACGATTTTGGGTCGCCTTGGTTTGGAATAAGCGGCGGAGAACCCCTGGTACGCCAGGACATTTTTGACATTATAGAATACGCGAAAGCAACAGGATTTGAAGTCAGCCTAATAACAAGCGGATTCGCCTTTGACCAAAAACGACTCGACAAACTCGTGCGAAACGAAGTTCACACCGCAGTCAGCATTGACGGCACAAGAGAATCAAACGACAAAATCAGAGGCAGAGGAAGCTACGACAAAGCCCTTTTCGCGATGAAGAAACTCAACGAAAACGGTATACTAGACTGCATAGTAACTACCATGACCAAGTACAACATCAAGGACATGGAACATCCGGCAAAACTAGCAGAAGAATTCGGGGCAAGAATGGTCGTTTACCACAACCTTGTCCCCGTAGGCAGGGCAGGCACCAACATGCCGGACTTGGCACCCACGCCAGAAGAGTACGAGGCCGCATTCAACCAAATATACGACCTGCAGGTAGCCTACTCTGGAAAACTAAAAGTCAACGTTTACGCGCCCTTCTACGCAAGAATAGTACGCCAAAGAAACCCAGTAGACTTTTGGGATTGGTTCCAAAAAGGTTATCTGGGAAAATGCACTATCGGAGGAAACTACATCAGCATAACCGAAAACGGCGATTACAGGTCATGCGGATTCCACGAAGGATACAGACTCGGAAACGTAAAGAACAAGAAACTAACGAAAACCTGGAACGAACTCCAGCACTCGGAATTCCACCTCAAACTAAGAGACAAAAGCAACCTCAAGGGCAAATGCGGAGTCTGCGAATACCGCGAAATCTGCGGCGGCTGCAGAACCCGCTCAGAATACTACACCGGCGACCTGCTTGAATCCGACCCAGCCTGCGCCTACATACCTAAAGTGCTTCGAGAAGCATAAGAGTAGAACAAGCAAAAGCATTCGCCTCCCCATTCTGAACAGATCGAAAACCAGTATTACTTATTTTCTTTCCTGCATTTCAGGCGCTTTGCCCGCTTGTTCTAAAACATATCGAAAAACATATGAGACGTTTAAAACAACTTAAGCATACTATAGGCATAAGAAAACACGTTAATGAAGATTGGTGAAAAAATGAGTAATACATCTCCGAAAAAGAGTCTAATTGATGAGCTGCCAGGCGGCGTGAAAAAAAACCTTTCGCCGGGAGAAGAAATAGTCCGCTACCTCAAAACCTTCGAAGTAACTCAAAAACCAGACTATATCATACTCACAAACCAACGCTTAGTCTATTTCGATGAAAAACACTTAGGCCGTTACGCTTTCAAATCCATACCCCTCCAAAAACTACTCCAAATAAAAGCCCACAAAGGCGCAATAATATGGGGAGAAATCTCATTCAAGAGCGAAGACGGCACCACGTTTGTTCTGGAGAGAGTTAACCGCCACGACCTAGAAGGCTTCATAGACGCATTAGAAGCCGCATATAACCGCATAGCGGTGGAGCCAGTATCAATGAAACACGAAGGAGACCTCCTCGGCATGGCCGAATGGGAATACAACAAACCCGAAGAAACAGTTTTCAGACAACTCCCTACCGAGCAGCCAAAACCCGTTGAAGATCCACTACATGAACTAAAAATGAGGTTCATCAGAGGAGAAATATCCGAAGAGGAATACAAGGCCAAACTCCGCGTACTGCAATAAAATGAATTGCAGCCCCACCTAAAAGCTAAAAATGGAACATCGCGCAACTGCAATAGAAGCCCTATTCCATGCACCAAGCAACAAGCTAGCTGTGGAACAAGACTTAAGCAAAATGCGCAGCCACACCTATGCTTTTTTCTGAGAACACGCGGGCTATCTTACCATTCTCTTGTTATCTTGCGAACTATGTGACCGCCTGAACGCGGTTCGCATTTGCATTTTCTTGTATTCCTCATAAGTCCACACATTCTCCGGATACAACTGCTTGAATCGCCTGAAAGGCAATCTCATGTCAATCTCCATTTGCTCGCTGAATTGACCCGGAACGTACTTGCGCCTGACACTGGAATAGCCCTTCACAGCATATTTGCTCTTTGAGGTGCTAGGGTTTGCATTCTTGATATTGTTCAAGGCCACGGCAATCATAGCAATAACGATGATAAAGATGACAAAGCCGGGAAAGAGGAGAGTTAAGTCCATGTTGATCTCTCCCTTCATTTGTTCGTCGTTTCTTCATCATTTTTAGTCTTTATTGGCAAGACGGTTGCGCCTTCAAGTCCGATGACGTTCAATATATCTGCAGACGCAGGAACAACAATCTTGGTTTGCTGGCTAAACGTGTCACGAACCACGTCAAGCCTCTTGTTCAGTTGCGCATTTTCTTTGAAGTATTGATTCGCTGCTTCCGAGACCGATTTGATTGCCTTAGCTTGTGCCTCAGCCACCAACTCCACTGCGCGCGCTTCCCCTTCAGCCTGCAATATTGCGGATTGTTTTGCTCCTTGCGCCTTAAGTATTGCACCTTGTTTTTCCTGTTCTGCCGCTTCTTTTCGCCCAGTAGCTAGCAAACGCAACTGGCGCCTTTCTTGTTCAGCTGTTTTCTGTTTGTGCATGGCTGTTTGTATATCCGATGGCGGGTCAATGCGCTGAAGTTCAATACGGTTCACTTTGGTACCCCACTTGTCAGTCGCTTGATCAAGCACACCTCGAAGTTCCACGTTTATTTTTTCTCTAGAAGTCAGGCATACATCAAGGGACATCTCACCTACGATGTTTCTCAGGGTTGTTTGTGCAAGTTTGACTATGGCTAGTTCGAAATCCTCTATTTCGTACAACGCTCTTTTCGCGTCCACAACTTGGTAGTATATCACCGCGTCTATAGTAACAACAACGTTATCTTCAGTGATAATCTCTTGCGGCGGTACATCTATCACCTGTTCACGCATGTTGACACGGTAAACTCTCTCTATGAAAGGCGTTATGAATCTCAGCCCAGGGTCAACGGTCTTCTTATAGGCATTGAATCTTTCCACCAAACCTTTTTCGTACTGATTGACTTTCTTAACTGACTGCGACAGCAAAATTAACACAACTATCGCAATCGCCAAACCAATTAATCCTATGGTAATTTCTAACTGAAACATTCTTTCTCACCCACTCCCTCAACTATGAGGCTAACACCCTCTGTTCGAATCACTCTAACTCTTGAACCCTCCTTAACAATTTCCCCGTCCTCAGTCCGGGAAAGCCAAAGTTCTCCCATCAACTTGGTAACTCCGCCATCTAAAGAGTCAATATCGGTTTTCGCCAAAGCATCTTTGCCGACCAACGCGTCAGCATTAGTACGGGTCAGACTAACGTTAAATGTGTCAAGTAAGCCACCTCCACGTAGCTCCTCAATCTTGTAGGTTGCGTCCTTAAGATGGTTAAAGCGCCGCACGAACTCGCCGAAGTCATCCCCGTTCAACTCCACTTCAAGCAGGAACCCTTTTGGTTTGCGGTTCAGCCTGTATGACATTCTGTATTTTTCCGCGAACTTTGAAAGCAATTGCGCGAGCTTTAATTCATCTCCTTCCACGGTCAGAGTGACTTTCATTGTTGCCCCATAATTACTATCATCAATTAGTATATAAGGTTATTGTTAATCATCGACCTGTATTGAAACTCATCGACTTAAGAAATTTTTTTGACGTGCGCGCACATAGACGGAGATACAATGAGTAACAAAAGAAATGTTGTTTTGTAACTCAGCAATAACACAGTTGAAAGTGTCCGTCAATTGGGATTCAACTTGTCAAGAACCTTGGAAAACAATTCAGAAAGCTTAGTTTCACAGTTTTCAAAAGGTGAGAACGGACTTTGGTGCGGTCACCGGGATTTGAACCCGGGTCGTCAGCTTGGGAAGCTTTCACAGTGCTGAGCGAGTCAGTCACTTTGATGTTCTAACCAAACTATACCATGACCGCAACTAAGCGCCACGTCATTTCGCTGTTAGAGTCTGAATTAGGTATATTTGTGTTTAGGCTCTTCTAGGCAGTGTTCTCTAAAGTAGTCTCTCTTGTCCTGGAGCTACTGTCGAACTTGCCTTCGGATTTTCAGCCTTGAACCAACGTATAGTCCGACCAAACTTACGCCCATAATGATTAGTACGCTGAAAAACATGTTTCCTCGTCTAGACAAATCATAAAGAAACCATTCGGTTGTTGTCACCACAGTTCCATCAAACGACCCCTTGGGCTTGTCTACTGCAAAAGGCACCCAGTCTGCAAGAGTAGGCTGAAACACCATAACTAGCAACTCATAGAATGCGCCAAGGACAATTATCCTCGACATAGCCTTTCTGCTCTCTTTTCGTATCTTTTCACCGAACAAGTAACCAACAATTAACATGCTGAGAAAGACAGCGATGAGCCCCGAACTGTAATAAGAATACATGAACACCCCCACGGTTTGAATCAACAATATCGACAAGGGAAACGCTATCAAAACCTGCAACACAGCATACAATGCCACAGAGGTTACGGTATCGCCAAACTTCACTCGGTCACCTCCTGCAAAACAAAGAACTGAAAGAAAATATATCCCAAAAACCATTTATGACTTGCGGAAGATACCAACCCAACAAGACAACAACCAAAACGGGGAAGAAACGCTCATGACCAAACATTACACTTACACTGACGCTGGCGTTGACCGTGAACAACGCCATGAATCAAAAAAGGCACTCAAAAATCTGCAGGACACCTACAGGTTCAGCCGTTATGGACCAGTAATGCACCTCCCTTACAGCAACATTTTCCCTTTTTCACAAGACAACTACCTTGACCTAACAATCGAGGGAGTCGGAACCAAAGTTCTCCTAGCACAACTCGCAGGCAAATACGATACAATCGGCATTGACGCCGTCGCCATGGCTGTAAACGACGTCATCCGTTCAGGCGCAACGCCACTAGCTATCTCAGACAACATACACGCTCAAGCCAGCAACCCGCAACTTGTAAAAGAATGGCTAGAAGGCATAACCCAAGGCGCCAAGGAATCAGAATGCCCAATCGTCAGCGGAGAAATCGGCGACGTAGCAGAAATACTTAAAGGGCATAGCGGAAGGTGCGGGATTCGACATGATAGTCGCCGCCATAGGACAAGTCACCAAACACAAAATAATCACCGGAAACGGCGTACAACCAGGCGATCCCATAATCGGCTTGCCAAGTTCAGGCCTACACAGCAACGGCATAACCCTGGCAAGAAAAATCCTCCTCAAACAATGGGGCGGAAAATATGAACCACAAGACACACCCGATACACTCGACAGAGAAATAATTTACGAGATGCTCAAACCCACACGAATCTACGTCAAACCCGTACTCAAAGCTGCAGAAGCAGCCAGAATCAAAGCAGCCGTACACATAACCGGCGACGGCTACCTAAAATTCAACAACATCACAAACTTCTCGCCGGGAATAGGCTTCGAATTCAACAACTTCAAACCTCAACCAATCTTCAAACTAATCCAGAAAACCGCACTCGAGCTGGGATTCACCATAACCGACGAAGAAATGTTCAGAACATTCAACATGGGCTGGGGCTTCGCCATAATCGTAGACAAAACAGACAAAGAAAAAACAATAAACGCTCTCGAAAAAGCAGACGCAAATCCGGAACAAATCGGAACAGTAACAAACACTCAAGAAATAAGAATATCTCATGAAAACATGAGATTATTTCTGAAATAACGCTTTGCAGTTTTACTGATGAAAGCGTTTAAATTCCCTGCACAAGCAATTTAGCCCATGAAATACCGCGCAAAAATAGAAGTCAGCCTCAAACCAGGCCACAGCGACCCTGAAGGGGAAACAACCTCAAGATTACTCAAAGAACTCGGCTACACCGTAGACTCCGTCAACGTAAGCAAAGTGTACGCCGTAATTATTGAAAGCTACACTGCAGAGGATGCTAAGGCAAAAGCTGAGGAAATGGCAAAAAGACTTCTCGCAAACCCAACCAAAGACAATTATACAATCAGTGTTGGGGAGCTTAAATGACTCTAAGCAGCCTTTACATCCGCAGGAACACGCCTTTCAACCTGCACGATATTAACACTCAAGACGCCACAGATCAACAACTCGCAGAACTAAGCGGCGAACTCGGTCTAGGCCTAAATCTGCAAGAAATGAAGCAGGTTCAAGCCTACTTCAAAAAACAGAAACGAAACCCCACAGACTTAGAGCTCCAAACCATCGGACAAACATGGAGCGAACACTGCTGCCACAAAACCTTCAAAGGCAAAATCCTGCTGAATGGAAACGAAATCGACAGCCTCTTCAAAACCTACATTGCCCGAGCCACAAAGGAAATCAACCCACGATGGTGCATCAGCGTCTTCGAAGACAACGCTGGCATAATAAGCTTTGACAAAGGCTACGGCATAGCTGCCAAAGTCGAAACTCACAACCACCCCTCCGCGGTTGAACCATTCGGAGGCGCAGCTACAGGAGTTGGAGGAGTAATCCGCGATGTACTCGGCGTCTGGGCGGATCCGATAGCTTGCACTGACGTTCTGGGTTTTGGGCCTCTAGACTACGATTACAAAAAACTGCCGTTAGGCATGAAACATCCCAAGTACGTTTACATGGGCGTCACCGCAGGTATAGGCGCCTACGGAAACAACATGGGAATACCAACCGTCAATGGAGCCATATACTTCGACGAGAGCTACACGGGCAACGTCGTCGTGTACTGCGGCTGCATAGGACTGCTTCCGCTTAAGAAATTCAAAAAAACAGCAGAAGCTGGCCACATTATTCTTGTTGCAGGAGGAAAAACAGGCCGCGATGGTATCCACGGCGTAACATTCGCCAGCGCAGAACTCACAGAAAAATCCGAAGAAGTATCCAGACCAGCTGTGCAAATTGCAGACCCAATTGAAGAGGAAAAAGTGAAACGCGCGCTGATGAGGATTAGAGACCTTGGTCTCGGATCAGCCACAACCGACTTGGGAGGAGGAGGAATGTCCTCAGCCATCGGCGAAACAGCGGAAAGATTCGACTGCGGCGCTACAGTTGACCTGGACAAGGTTCCTCTGAAATATGCTGGACTGGCACCTTGGGAAATCTACATTTCAGAGTCTCAAGAAAGAATGCTCTTGACTGTTCCACCTGAAAATCTGGAAAAAGCCTTAGCGGTATTTGAAAAGGAGGATGTGGAAGTCACCGCGGTCGGAACACTCACCCGAGAAAGGCGCCTGCAGATTCGCTACCAAGGCGTCACGGTAGCGGACATGGATATGCAGTTCCTTTTTGAACCTGCAAAGAGCGTGAAAAACGCGACAATTGAACCCGTCAACCTATCCGAACCTGATTTTCCTGAACCTTCAAATCTAACGGAAACGCTGCTGGAGTTGCTCTGCGCACCAAATATTGCCAGCAAAGAAAGCGTCGTCCGAACATACGATCACGAAGTTAAAGGTAATACGGCCTTAAAGCCTCTTCAAGGCGAACATGCAGGACCCAACGACGCTTCAATCATAAAACCTCTCGACAACTCTTGGAAAGGCATTTCCATATCCTGCGGCATGAACCCGAACTACGGGAAAATCGACCCGTACTGGATGGCGGCCTCCGCCATAGACGAAGCAGTAAGAAACAACGTTGCCGTAGGCGGACGCAGAATAGCGCTGCTGGACAATTTTGTTTGGGGCAACCCTGAGAAACCTGAACGTTTAGGTTCACTTGTAAAGGCATGCGAGGCATGCTATGACGTTGCCACCGCTTACAAAACTCCCTTCATTTCTGGCAAAGACAGTCTATACAACGAATCGCCATTAGGGCCAGTCACGCCTACCCTGCTAATCACGGCCGTAGGTGTTGTACCAGACATAAGGTCAGCCGTATCGGTTGATCTGAAAAAACCGGACAACCTACTGTACATCGTAGGCAAGACGTCCAAAGAGCTTGGAGGCTCAGAATACTTCAAACTCAAAGGCTTCTTGGGTAAATCCGTGCCCAAAGTACGCGCGACGCAAGCACGGAAAACCTACTATGCTTTGACAAAAGCTATTGGCGCAGGATGCGTAAAAGCCTGTCATGACCTATCCGAAGGCGGACTAGGAGTGGCAATCGCAGAGATGGCAATAGCTGGAGGCTGGGGGGCAGAGATTGACCTGGCAAGAGTTCCCACTGACGCTTTGAAACGCGACGACTACACCTTGTTTTCAGAATCAAACAGCCGCTTCGTCGTTGAAGTTGCAGAGAAAGACCGGGAAACATTTGAAACATTCATGAAGGGCAGAACTCATGCTGAAATCGGCAGAGTCACCAAGAACCCGCGTCTAGTAATTGGAGGACTAAACCGATCAGTTATAGTGGACGCGGCGATTGCGGATTTGAATGCAAGTTGGAAACGGACTCTAAGCAGCGAGGCGTGAATCATGAAGCGAGAAGACATAAAAGTATGCGTTTTGCGTGTTGGCGGAACAAACTGTGACATGGAAACACAAAGGGCATTCCAAGAAGTAGGCGTTCAGGCTGAAACACTGCATTTGAATGAAATCCTCAAACAAGGAACTCTAATGAATTACCAGGTTCTGGTTTTTCCAGGAGGCTTTTCATACGGCGATTACGTGCGAGCAGGGGTCATCTTCGCACGAAGGCTCTCAGCCAGACTTGATAAAGAACTAAAAGCATTCGTCCAGGATAACCGGCCTATACTGGGAATATGTAATGGCTTTCAGATCATAGTCGAATACGGTTTGCTCCCGGGATTCAAAGGGGTAAGCCCAATCCCAGAGGCTACTCTCGCCACTAATATTCCCCAAGGTTACAATTGCCGTTGGCTCTACCTCAAGTACGAGAACAAAGGAAACTGCGTGTTCACAGGCAAAATCCCCCGAGGAAAAGTGCTCAGGATACCCGTCGCTCACTCAGAAGGCAGGTTTCTATTTCCGAGAGAAAAAGAACAACAACTTCTCGAAGAGTTATACGATAACGACATGATAGTGTTTCGATACTGCAACGAGAACGGCGAATACGCGAACGGTCATTACCCGACAAACCCAAACGGCTCATTCCACGACATCGCTGGAATCTGCAACAAGGAAGGAACAATATTTGGCTTAATGCCGCACCCAGAAAGGGCATTGTACTGGTGGCAACAACCAGACTGGACGCGCCACGAATGCGTGCCCCAGTATGGAGATGGAAAGCTAATCTTTGAAAGTCTAGTTGACCATTTAACCAAGAAACTCTAGGTCCTTAGAGAAAGGCAGGCCTGTTCTGGCACCCATCTTCATCACGCATCTTGAAGCCACAAAGTTACCCAACTTACCGCACTCTCCAAGGCTCTTGTCCTTCAACAACCCATATAGGAATCCCGCACAGAAAGCATCTCCAGCGCCGGTCGTATCAACAGCTTTCACTTTGAATGGTTCTATCAAAAGTTGCTCTCGACCATTCGTAACATAGCAGCCGGAACTGCCAAGCTTCACAGCCACTATTTTCACACCCTTACTAATAATGTGCTCAGCACCCTTGCTATAATTGGTCTCGCCAGTCAAGAGCTCAAGCTCCACAGAGTTAGGCATTAAAACATAAGTCCGTTTGATTATCGGTTCTAACCCGATAAGCCCCTTCCGCGCATACAAGGCTCCTGGGTCAAAGCTAACCTTGACACCTCGCGGAAGCGTTTCCAAAAGTCTCTTCTGTGTTTCGAAGGATTCTTCCCCTACGAAGGATGACAAATGCAAAAACCGTGTCTGAGAAGCGTATTCAACATCAATCTCGCTAAATCTTACCGTGTCATTAACACCTGAATTGATGTACAAAGCACGAGCGCCCTTTTTGTCAACGAACCCCATCACTAAACCGCTTTTTCCTTTCGTTGCGCGGATTACACCTTTGGCGTCGACTTTTTCCTTGTAGAAATCGTTTGCGAGCAATTCGCCTTCCTTGTCAGGACCCACTTTTCCGATGAAACCTGTTTTGCAGCCGAGTCTAGCGAGTCCAACTATGGCGTTTGCCGCTGAGCCCCCACAAGTCTCTGTTGAATCAGTAATCCAGCTTTCCTCTTCCTGTTTGGCAAGCCTGTTGACTTTGAAAAGTCTATCCACGTTGAGCGCGCCAAACCCGACAACGTCAAAGCGACTCATGTTAGCAGCTCACGTAGACTAATCTTGAATTCTCCCAATTTACCGCCGTAGTTGCCAGCGGAAACTCGAACCACACCGTCAACGTTGATGACCGCTTCTATTCCATTCTTAGTAGCTGCTTTGACAGCTTCAATAGAAACCCCGTTTATTACAATCTCCGGGATATAACGCACATCTTCAGGGACCAATAATGCTTTTCCCAACCCCGGCTTGAGACTTGGACAATACGTGTGATTTGTCGTGGGGCCTATTTCGGGATAACGCGTTTCAGGCTTTGAACCAGCCGAGCAAATATCAAACGGCGTAATAACCCCCTTCACTCTGTGTATAGCTTCTAAGGCCTTTTCGCCTGCTTTTCGCATTGCCTCTTTGGTTCTGCACATGACCCAAAAGTTGGCGCCCATCACCCCACGTGAATAGCCCAAGTATCTTTCAATTACAAAGTCAGGAACCATAAGCGGCACCACAATCACCTCTCTACCATGACGCGTTTCAACCCACTCATAACCATCACCGCAATGCCCCACCCGCGTCATCATATCCAGTTTTCCCTCAGCATAAGACAACGCATCAAAAACTGCAGTAAAGGGCTTAACCAAAATGTCCTGACGAATCCGATAGGAGAACTCTCTCTCAAACTTCCGTAAAGAATCAGCAAACCGTTTCTTCGGGTTTAGTCCACCCCAAAACTGCAGGACAGCACCTATGCGATGATCAGGAGTTTCTTCTTCACTCAGCCATTTTTCCACTCCGCCTTCAACTCTGCCAATAACAACAGAAGGCGTAGCAGTGGAGTCTTCAGCCGCATGACGCAATGTTCGCTCGTCATCAGCCGTTACGATGACCCTGCTGAAAATTCCTGCGAAAGCTTCAGCGTAAGTATTCTCAACCTTATCAATATCTGATATTTTATCCAAGCCTCCCAACGGCTTCTCCCCTGACTTCCTTTCTAAACTTACTGCTTTCCTTAACCAACGTATCCATATTTTGAGCTGTTACTATTTGAACCTTGGGAAGGACAGAAGAGTAAACAGACAGGTATTGTTCGAGTAACGGTTCGACCACTCCTGCTCGTTTAAGAGCACGGCTATTCCAGTTTTCACACAACCTCAGAGTGTTTCTCTTCCCTTTCTTGAAGAAAAGACTGGCTATTACGGCAGTCACTATGCTGCTTTCAGACAACACCGCTATTTCCGAGTTTTCAACCGCGTAGCCATTGCCGTTAAAAGAGACAGTTAACCCGCCGTTTTCCTTCACAAGTTTGAAGGCTTCAACGTCTGTTATGCTGTCTCCAACATACATAACGTCGCTCAAGTTCGCATGCAACTTTGCCACAGCATCTTCTATAGCTTCAGCCTTTTGGCTACCGCCGACCGTTTTGACTTCCGAGAAGACTCTGCCAATGCTCATTTTCGGAATTTCACTCCAAAAAATCCTATCTAGCTGAGCGATTATCTCCTGATCCCTAGCTGAAAAATCTCCTATCGCCTTTGCCCCTCTGGGAATACAAATCAATGGCGTTTGAACGATTTCATCTGCGATTTCTCGAAGCCTCCCCTTCTCTTTAGAGTTAACCGAGTACTTGTCAATACTCAATCTGGTGCAGTACGTGTTGGCATAGGGGAAATCTAACGCTTCGCAGAGAGCTTCTATATAGTGTTCGTAACTCGTACTGACGATAAAGGCACTAGCCATTGCTCTTACATGCTCCAGTGTGCTTTTGCTGTTGGCGATAAGCAACAGATTCTCAGCTGAGAATTCTCCGATTTGACCATCTGTTACGCCGTAGGCTTTCAGGAAGGGCAATATCAGTTTTAGCGTGCTGCCGGCAGAGTAGCCCTGCCTTTTAAGAACGTCAGCAAGCACATCATCATACTTGCTGATGACCGTGAAGAGCTTATCGCCGTTTGGAACAAAATGAGCGGTTATCTCGAAGGCGTTATCGTTTCTGCTTATGGGTCCCTCACAGTCTGACATAAAAACAGGTTTCAAGGCTTACGCCTCAACTTCTCCATATGGCTCAAACTTTTAGCTATATGCTGTTTCGAAGCCACATCGCTTCTATTCCACAAAGCTCCACCTTCAATCGCCCTCGCAGCCTCCAACGAATTCTGCCGTGCTTCCTCAATGGTTTCGCCAACGCCTAAGACGCCAACAGCTCTGGATTTCAACGCGTAGTTCTTGCCGTTTCTGACTTCCATGGATCCCGGATAAACACGGATCTTTCCACGGCACTTACTAACGAGAGAATTCGCTTTGGAAAGATCGACTGGAGTGTCAACCTCAGCAGCATTCACCAGGTCTGGAAAAACATTCGAGTATCCTCCGTAACTTGGCGGAACCTTGTAGGTCAAGACGGTGGCGGCTTTCTCCATTTCCAAGCGGGTCAAATTTCCATCAATAATCTTGAGGCAAACGTCAACGAAATCGTCCTTTAAAACTGGAAGAATATTCATGATTTCAGGATCTCCAGGGCGACTATTGTTCTCGAGAACTTTGATGCCGGAGCCTGTATGCATGAAAGCCAAGTACAACGGAACACCCCTCAAGGCCGAATCATCGCTAATCTTAGCCTTCCATTCTTGGAAGATTCTTGTGGCAAGCGCTAACTCGTCTTCCCGATCGGATATGGTTAGAAAAGGCAGTTTGTCACTTGCATCTTTGTAGGAACCCATCCCGCCAGTGTTTGGTCCCTTGTCGTCGTCAAATGCTCGTTTGTAGTCTCGCGTGTCAGGTAATGGAATAAAATGCCTGCCGTCGCATAGAGCTTGAAAACTTGATTCTTCACCATCAACTTTCTCTTCAATAATCACGGTGCCATACTGGAAGTTCGACATGAAATGCTCGAAGAGTTGCTCCCGAGTAGCGAAGTGATCGCCCCAGACTCCCACTCCCTTTCCAGCTGCTGGTTTATCAGGCTTTACAACCGCCTTGTTCTCAAGCTCATCAAGCCAACTATTAACCGCCTTCTTAACGTCGCCAATTCCTTCATAGTCGTCGCGATTGAAAATCTTGAAACGCGGGTTAGCTTCCGGCGCTATCTCTTCGAAAAGCAAACGTTGCTGAACCTTGCTAATTTCTATCGCGTACTCTTGAGTGGGGCATATGACAGGTATGCCTGTGCGTTTCTCAATTAGGTCTCGAACGCCCTCTATTATAGGCTTTTCCGGACCAACCATGGCAAAATCGATTCTGTCCTTATTATCCTCAGCGAACTTGCAGATATCTTCGATATTCAAATCCGGTATAACCGCGTGTTTGAACGCTTTCTCCACGTTGAAAGGATTGCGTTGCTTGTCTGCGACGTAAAGTTCAACTTTGTGGTTCGGGCTTCTGGCGAAGGCATCAACTATTGCTGCCTCGCGTGCCCCGTATGAAACGACTAGTATGCCTACTCTGTCCATGACAGATCGCCTGTTTACATAGAGAATTAACTGGAACGCTTAATTTGTTTTTTCGCTTGGTCTATTGGGAATCTTCGTGTTGCTCGTAGATTCTGCTTTTCTCTTCGTAACCGTTGAGGAATTTCTGTTTCATTTCGTCAGCAATCTCCTGCGCTAAGGGCGTAGGATACTTGCCCGTGATGCATGCCAGACACAATTCATCCTGCGTCTGGCCTGTTGCGCGAACCAATCCGTCTATTGACTGGTAGCAAACCGCATCTGCACCAATGATTCTGGCAATTTCATCTGGACTATGCTTCGAACCGATCAATTGCCCGTAAGTAGCCATGTCTATGCCATAAAAGCACGGTCCAATAATACGTGGAAAAGTAACGAACATGTAGACTTTCTTAGCACCTGCTTTACGAATTTTTTCTATTACTACCTTAGTTGTGTCGCCACGGACTATGCTGTCCTCGGTTAGTATCACGCGTTTCCCATCAACTTTTGGACCTAAAATGTTTACTTTGCGGTCTATCGTATTGAACCTCTCTTCGTTGAGGAGAATGAAAGCTCTTTCGGTCACGTACCGATGCCTGCGAGACGCCCGTTCCCACCTGAGTCCAGACTCTTCATGAACTCCCATTGCAGGGTCATCTCCAGTCTCAGGCACCGAAAGTACCACGTCCGCATCTTTCGCGATTTCAGGATACTCATGCACGATGTTTCTTCCGAAGTCTTCACGGATTTCATAAACGTATTTTCCGTTAAACCGCGAGTCAGGTCTAGAGAAATATGCATACTCAAATGCGCAAAACGCCCTGCGTGGGTTATTGATTATCTGTGTTCGTTTGAACCCTTTTTCTGAAACCGTTACGAGTTCGCCTGGCTCCAATTCAAAATCTCTTGTGAAATTGTTAATGTCCAAACTCACAGTCTCCGACGAAAAAGCAAAAGTAGTTCCGTCTTGGCTGCGCCCAGCGCATAAGGGTTTAATGCCATGGGGATCCTTGAAAGCGAAAAAGTCACCGGTTCCAGTTATGCCGGCCACAGAGAATGCTCCATCGACACTCTGCATACAAGCTCCAACAGCTGCCGTCAGGTCTTTTCCCTTCTCAAATTCAAGTAACAGTTTATGGCATAGCAAGTCTGAATCGCAACTGCAAACAAAATCTTGGAAGTTATCATTAATTTCATGTTTAAGTTGAAATGTGTTAACTATGTTGCCGTTGAACGAGAGTGCAATCTTCAAGTTTCCCATCGAGGCTAAAACTGGCTGGGTCCCCTGAATTATACTCACATCGTCACATTTGCCAGATGTTGTGTATCTGATGTTTCCGATGCCGATGTGACCAGGCAAGCGCTCGAACCATTCATGCAGAGCACTAGTTTTCAGTTTTGGGACTAGGTCGAGGTTTCTGTAAACGTGAAATTTCTCTTCGTTGAAAGTGAGGAAACCATGTGACTGATGTCCCCGGTGGTTTTGGGCGCGAAGACCCCAGTAAACGTGTGGGAAGACAGATTGCTTTTCAAAGTTTATTGCACCGAACACGCCACAGCCTATTTTTAATCCCTTCTGTTAATGTCGAATGATGCCAAAAGGAGCTTTATCTACTTTTAGCACATTTTTAGTTAAAAGCCTCCTATTAATGAGGCGACCGAGGAACTACAGCATTCCGCAAATGCGGGCGTACGTGTGGCGAGTTTGCTCTATGGCGTCAGTCTGACTCTGTCCCGCGGATACAGAGTCACTTCGCGGATGTTCTTCTTGCCAGTCAAAACCATCGTAAGCCTTTCTAAGCCTATTGCCCAACCCGCATGGGGCGGCATCCCATAGTCAAAAGCTTGAAGATGATGCTTGAAGGCTTCAGGATTCAATCCTCTCTCATTTAGGCGGGAAATTAGAAGCTCTTTCTCAGCGATTCTGGTTCCGCCAGACACCAATTCTATCCAACGCCACATCAAATCAAACCCTTCGCAAAGGTCGGGCTTGTCCCCGCGCGGTTTTATGTAGAACGCTTTAGAATGTGTTGGCCAATCGGTGATGAAATAGAAATGTGGGTATAGTTTTCCCAGAACCCTGAAGGCTTCAGTGGGTATGTCCTCGCCCCATTGCACCTCAACGCCTTTTCCTTTCAAGTCGTCTAGCACATTGTCGTATGTTAAGCGTTTGAAAGGAATAACTGGAACCTCGATTCTGTGCTTAAGTATAGCCAACTCATTTGTGCAGTCTTCTTTTACGGTTTTGCAGGCGTGGTGTACAACCTGTTCAAGAAGCGCCATTACATCTTGGGCGTCGGCGAAGGCTTGTTCAATATCAACTGAAACGAATTCACTTAGATGTCTACGAGTGTGTGACTCCTCAGCCCTGAAAAAAGGCCCTACCTCGAAGACCTTCTCCAGACTCATTACAAGCTGTTCTTTGTACAATTGTGGACTCTGAGCGAGGAACGCTTTTTCGCCGAAGTAGTCTACGTTGAACAGCGCTGCACCGCCTTCGGTTGCTGATGCGATGATTCGCGGCGTGTGAACCTCCAAGAAGCCTTTTTCGAAGAGAAAATTTCGTATTGCATCCAAAGCGTGGTGTTGAATTTTGAATGCTGCAACATTCGCTTCTTGGCACAAGTCTAATGCTCTCGCATCTAAACGAGCTTCTATGTTCGCAGGCGTTTTACCCGTAATGTCAATTGGCAACTGGGCAGTGGCTGTGCTCAGAATTTTTATTTCCTTCGGAACCACTTCGACGCCTCTGGGAGTCATGTTGGTGTTCTTTACAGTCCCTTTCACGCCAATGCTGTAGCGTTTCTGCAGGGCGTCAGACTTCGATAATACTTCGGGACTAACTCTCTTTTTCGGTATGGTGATTTGAATTGTGCCTTCCCTATCTTGCATGATAACAAAGCGGATCCCGCCCAAATCACGAACTTCCCAAACCCAACCAAAAAGCGTAACCTCTTGCCCATCCAGTTTCGGCGTAACATTCGAAGAATAGTGGGTTCTGACCCATCCATCAAGGGAGTCCACGTTCATGAGTCAATGAGCTCCTCCTCAGTCTGCAAACTCGACACGTAAGGACATTTTACGCACTTTGCGGGCAATTTCCTTTAAAGCCTTCAGGTCAAAGGGTAACTGGGCACCGCGTTTTCTTTTCAGTATCACGCGCGTCTCCGTTGTTCCATCCGGCAGCCAAATCGTGTTTATCGTGAGTATGTTGAAAGGAACGAACAAGTCTTCTAAGAACTTACGGTCGTCAACACCATATTCGAGAATGCGAACGGATTTGCCAGTTTCCTCACCTAGCGCCTTAATAATCTTGCCACCGTAACCCAGAAGTCGGGGTACGTCGCCGTGCCCAACGATTACGGCTAGGCTTTTCTCAACACTAATTGCCCTGTGAAAACAAACGTTTTGCAGAGAAGGATACTTCTCCTCTAAAGAGAGCAGCAAGCGGGCTATTCTTAGGTCTAACTCGCTGATTTCGCCAGCCTTAACTTTTGCTGAACATTTTTGGCAAAGTATGCCGCTCTTAAGACAGAAGCTACATAGTTCCGTTTTCATGTTGGAAGATGCCCTCTTGCGAACGAAAGAAGGAGCGGCGAGGTATTACTCTTCAAGTGGGTAGGTACTTACCTTTCAAGCGTTATTTCTATACTGCTGACGTTAGTCAACTGACTGCCTTCTTCTAGAGGCATGATTTTGTCCGTTCCGATGCCAACATTCTTGACTTTTACATCAGGCAGAAATCGACGTCTTACTACTTCGGCTACATCGATTGCGCGACTTATGGATTGTCCACGAGCTTTAATGCTTACTTCTTTAGCTCCGCCGTGAAAGAAAGTAATGCACGCAAGTACATAGTTCATTACTGGTTTTTTGCCGATTAGCACCGTGTTGTCATCTGGCACGCCCTTCGCTTGCTCCTAGTTTCCCCTTTTGATGATGTTTCATTAGTTTTTTGGTCGGTAAATAAATACATTGTGGTATCCATTTCACGTTTATTTTTTTCCTTTTTCAAGATTCCTCTACGTGCCACAAAACAAGTTCTAATGCAATTGAGACCATTCAGAATCAGACAACAATTATGCTGTATCTGTAGACAAAAGGTATATTTGACAGCGGGCTATCTTGCTTTTAACACTTAAAAAGAGGACCATCCTATGCCCATACTAGATCCAGTTAAGAAAGCCATTGCCCAAAAACACAGGCTCTATATGAAGATCTGTCGGGACTGTAGAGTCAGAAATGCCGCCACCGCAACTAAATGCCGAAAATGCAAGGGCAAAAACCTCAGATGGAAGAAACGCGAACTAGTAAAGTAACACTCCTGCGTTTTAAATCGTTTTAGCCAATGTGTCCATACTGAAAACTGTGTTTGCACAACCGTTCTTGATTAAAGGTATGGCTTGTCCAGCAACATCCATGCTTCCTAGAATTTCGCCGCCAATTTTCACTTCTTCTCCACATGCAACACCGACAATGCCCTCGTATTGTACAGTCTTGAGAATCTTGGGAACGCAAGATCCTCCCGGCAATATGTATACGTCGTATCCCTTTTCCCTTGCTAAATAATCTGCCTTGCTAATCAAACAGTCTTGGGAGCAGTGCGCGCAAGTGTAAGAGGGAATGCTCGCGTCAAAACTAGCCTTGCATCGGCTATCCATAAATTTTCGAGAGCAGTGTGAGAGAAAAAGCGCCCTCTTCTTGGTTTTCAGAAACTCTTTCCTTTTTAGCAGATTGACCGCTTGTAGGTCAATGAGGTCTTGCAGGAGAACTAAGGCATCCGAGAGATTAAGTCCAGTGGCTTCTTGAATCCTGAATTTGGTGATAATATCCTGTAGCGTATTAAATAGTGTCTTGTGCATCCTCTTGTTGTAGCTGATTCGTGCTATCTCAGTGAAGAAGAAACGTGGCACTTTTGAAAGATCAAAGGTGAACTTGTAGGGCACAGTCTTTAACTAGTATCATCAAACTTAAAAAAATACCTACCGTTTTGCCAGGAAAGTTTTTGCTGATGCTATTCTTTTAACTCAGCTGAACCCAAGAGTTCTTTCATAGCCTTAATTTCTTTTCTCAAATCGCTAATCTCAGTTTCAAGATTGTTTGCTCTTGTCTCACCAGCTTTCTTGAGCTTTTCAATCTCCAGGAGGAGGCTTCCACGTTCTGTCTCTAACATGTTGATTCTTTCCCTCAGAGTCCTTAAAGTCTGTACTAATCCTTCACGAATCTCGCCAACTCTGTCCACCAGATTTTTAACGCTAGCTGATTTCTTGGCTTCAGTCACAGACAAGCTCTCCTTGACCCGAATTCCGATGAATATTTCGAATGTTTTCCAATTCGTGGTTCCTCCAATATGTGATTACGTGAAAAAAGAAAGTAGGATATGATGTTAGATACTTATCTGGAACATCAATCTTTCAACAAGTTCTTTGTACCGATTCCGAATAGTGACCTCAGTAACCTGTGCAATCTCAGCGATTTCCCTTTGTGTTTTTCTTTCACCTGTCAAAACCGAAGCTACGTAACTTGCAGCCGCAGCGATACCTGTCGGGCCACGCCCCGAAGTTAGTTTAAGCTCTTTTGCTGCTGCCAGAATCTTGTGTGCGATTTCCTCAACCTTTCCCTGCATTGTCAACTGATTCGAAAATTTCGTTATGTACTGACTAGGCCTAAGCGGCGGAATGGAGTAGTTGAGTTCCTTGATTAGGAAACGGTAGCTGCGACCCACCTCTTTCTTGTTCACAGTTGATGATTGAGATATCTCATCTAATGTACGCGGTAACCCGCACTGCCTGCACGCCAGATAGATCGAAGCAGACGTTACTCCCTGAATAGAGCGACCGCGTATTAGCCGCTCTTTCACTGCTTTCCTGTAAATCACTGACGCAGTTTCCAGAATGTTCTTTGGAAGATTCAGGTTGTTCGAGATCTTGGTGATTTCAGACAAAGCAAAAGCCAAGTTGCGTTCCGTTGCGTCTGAAACTCTTATACGCCGCTGCCATTTTCTGAGACGATACACCTGCGCTTTTTGTCCAGGTGAAAGGCTTTTGCCATAGATATCCCTGTCATGCCAGTCAATCGTTGTAGACAAGCCTTTGTCGTGAATTGTATAGGTTAATGGAGCACCTACTCTTGTCCGTTTTGACCTTTGTTCGTCGTCAAAAGCTCTCCATTCGGGTCCTCTATCCGCTATCTTAGCGGCAACCACGAAACCGCAATCCATGCAGACTATTTCTGCGCACTCGTAATCCCGCATTAGTCTTGTACTGCTGCATTCGGGGCACGATTGAACTTTGAAGGATTCAACGCGTTGCGCTGAAGATGAAGAGCCTTCATCTCCATGCATCTCGTTATCTTCACTCATTCTTATTTGCTCCGTTCCTTTTTCGAGAGAAGCATGTACAGTTGCTTGCCAGCAAGTTTATCCGGTTCTCTAACTGTCGGTTTTACTATGGCATAAGGCGAAGAAACTGGACCGATTATGTCAAAGACTTTTCCAACTGTCTTTAAGTTCTCATCAACAACAGGGGCGCCGATTTTCGGGGTTTTATCGAGCTTGACAACGATGTTTTGGGACGGCGTTAGATTAGATACCCTTCCCAATCTTTGCAACCACATTCCCCTCTCGAAAAACAACAAACGACACCGTAATAGTTTATTTAAGTCTTTCTACGTCCACCGATCTATGATGGTCGGCACATCCCCTTTTCAGTAGAAACCTTCTTAAACAAGAAGTGTGGATAAGACTGTGCCTTTAAAGGGTGAGGCTATATGTCAAAACCATTCTATATAAAGTACGAAATGCCGAAGGAAATAGTAGACGCAGCCTATGAAGCCCTCCAAATAGCTTCAAAAACAGGCGTAGTTAGAAAAGGAACAAACGAGGCAACAAAAGCTGTTGAACGTGCAATAGCGAAACTCGTAGTAATATCCGAGGACGTTGATCCGCCGGAAGTCATAGCTCATTTACCTTTACTCTGTGAAGAAAGAAAAATCCCCTACATATTCGTTCCAAACAAAGACAAAATAGGCATTGCAGTAGGAATTGATGTTCCATGTGCTTCAGCATGCATCATAAAAGAAGGCGACGCTGCAGGACTAATCAAGGAAATAATCACGCGCATTGAGCAGGTCAAAAGAGGAGCTCAGTAATGAGCAAAGAAGCGAAAGCGTCAGCAGAAGAAGAACTAGTACCTTCAGAAGTTATTCAAGTAATCGCGCGTACGGGAGTAACCGGAGAAATTTCACAGGTTCGAGTGCGCATCTTAGAAGGAAAGGATAAAGGACGCATAATCACACGAAATGTTAAAGGACCCATCCGAGTCCAAGACATCTTAATGCTCAGGGAAACAGAAAGAGAAGCCAAGAAAATCAACAGATAAAAACAAAGCCATCTTAGAGGAATCTTGAATGCCTAAACCACGCAAATGTTCATTTTGCGGAACTGACTTTCCAGCGGGCACAGGGATGATGTTCGTAAAAAACGACGGAGCTCTTTTGTGGTATTGCTCAGGCAAGTGTAAGAAGAGTTCATTGGGCTTTAAAAGAGACGCACGCAAGCTCAAATGGACAAAATACTTCGGCAAAGAAGAAAAAGGGAAAGCCTAAATCTGCAATCAAGACTTACCATAAGTCCATTCCGCACATTTCTTCAGTATTGCATTTACCAAAGGCAGAACGCCCTAGTCTTTCCTATTTCTCAGCCATTTTTGCGTTTGCTAGTAAAGACTATTACGTCTCTGGTTTAGTCTTTTGGAAAATAGTTTTGGTAGCGGGGACTAGATTTGAACTAGTGATCTCTGGGTCTCTCCGAGCAGCATCTAAGTGCTCTTATGAGCCCAGCGGGTTAATCCTGGCTACCCCACCCCGCTGAATTCGCACCCAAAGCGTTTTTGAATCCTTTTTATTTACTACCCATTGTCGAATATTAATAGTTTCTTTTTCACTTCTCGGTAAAGCATTTTAGTATCAATCATTAACTCTCTAAGAATGGTGCAGCATTGAATGGACAAGCCATATTTGCACGAAATATCCAAACCTGACCTCGAGAATCCAGTTTTCGTCCAAGGCTTACCCGGTTTCGGCAATGTCGGAAGGATAGCAGCGCATCTATTGATTAAATTCTGCGACGCCAAACCTTTTGCTGAGCTGTACTCGCCTTATTTCCCAGACTATGTATCCATAAGCTCAAATGGAATATGCCACCTGCCAAAGTACGAGTTCTACTCTGCCCAGATTGAAAAAAACAATCTTGTCATTATGACTGGAGAAACCCAGCCTTCATTTGATGATGTCCTGGCACACTACAACATCTGCGGAGACATTTTGGATTTTGCCCAAAAAATAGGTTGCGGCTTCATAGTAACTATGGGCGGAGTTCCAATAACAGAAGACAAAACACAGGTGTATGTAGCAGCTACATCGCCGAGTCTCGCAACCGAATTTATGGAGAAAGGGGCAGTAATATATAGCAAAGGCAGAATAGTAGGTGGAACTGGACTTACTCTGGCACTGGCAAAAGAGCGAAAGCTTGAGGGCATTTGTTTGCTTGGGGCCACAACAGGTTTCAAGGCTGATCGCGGTGCAGGATTCATGGTTTTCAAGTTCTTAATGAAGACCTTAGGAAAAGAGATAAAAGAAGGGTTATAAGAAAAACAGTGCACCTAGATAACAAGAGAGTTGTGTTAAGATGAATGAGAATAGCAGTATTGGCGGGTTCGATTTGGACTCCAAATTCTGGAGAATCATAATGGTCATCGTGGCGGTTTTTCTAATATTTATCGGTCCAACATACGTATCCTACCTGCTGAGCGATGTTCTTAGAATAGACTATGTTGCCTCATTGGTTGTCGGACTCGTCCTTTTCGCATTGGGCTTAGCACTGATAGTGTTTCTGACTCGAAAGAAAATCCTTACTTAATTTTTGCCTCAGATACCCCAGGGTGCATCATCACAATCAGCTTTTTGGATTCTTCATCGGCGTACTCTAGGAACCAGAAACAGTTTTATTAACCATTCTTCGGCCTAACCTAGAAAGGCATATAAAATATTTCTGCAGATATACTTGTTATGCAGCCAGGAAACAGGAAACGACTGGATGAAATCACAAACAAGAATCAGGAAACGGCAAAAAGAACAACAATCATACTGGAAAAAGAAGAAAGAGAATACATAGACTCGCTTATAAGAGAAGGAAAAGAACCAGGGATTAAACCGCTCATCAGCAAAATGCTCAATATTCATAGAAACCTCACGATCTATGATTGGCGTTTTCCAGGAGAGTACTATTGCGGAATAAGCCGCATAGCCATCGTAAACGTGGAACTACTGAACATTCTCACTCAACAAATCCCAAAGGAGAAATGGCGTGAAATCGGGAGAAAAATGGGCAGCGCCCTCAAAGTTTCACTCGAAACAACATTAGGACTTCAAACAACGCAACGCGAGAACTGGCAAAACGTGTTTGACAGATTAAAAGTTCAAGGCTTCGGGGACTTCTTTCTTAAAGACAAGTATCTCCTTCTAAAAACGCCATTTATTTCTGAGGTGGAAATTTGGCAAGGAATCTTAGAAAACCTTTTCGAGATAGAATTGGACATAAAAAACTCTGTGCCGCCAATGGTTTTTCAGATAAAAAACAAAGTCATTTCATAGATAACACAAATAGTTCCTGGGCTGGTGCAGAAAATGTTAAGATGGAATAGTTTATTAGAGAGACATCAGCTTAAGGTGCTTTCCAGTGGTAAATGATGAGGGATTGTGTTCATCAAAGGCGATTGCATTCATCTCAAGCAGAGGCAATCCATATAACTCGTTTCTAAACGAAAAGAAATTTAGCAAAATAAGCCTAGTCCCTCATGAGATGTGGCGTTTTTTTAACCAAGAATTTTGTTTAGTGTTAAGGTCAAATGTTAATACAAACATAAGAACAAGGTGCAAAAAATGGAAAAAGTGAAGTTTGCAATACCTGCCGGCTCATTAGCCAAAGCGACTTTTGAAATACTTCAGCGTTCCGGATACAAAGTGTCAGGACAGGAACGTACATATCGTCCTACGATAAACGACCCCAAAATCGAACTGAAAATCCTGCGACCTCAAGAAATTCCCGTTTTCATCAGCGAAGGATTACAAGACGTAGGCATAACAGGTCAAGATTGGATTCGAGAAACCGGTGCTGATGTAGAAGTGCTTCAGAATTTGGAATACGGAAAAATTAAGCTTATCGTAGCTGTTCCAAAAAGCTTCAAAACCAACTCGATCACTGACCTGATGGAACAATTATGGAGCAGAAGCAAGAATTTTAGAGTTTCAACCGAATACTTGAACATCGCCGCAGAATACATAAGGAATAATCCAGCTTACCGAAAGAGCTTCGGTGAATCAGAACCGTTGATTGTGACACCCTGGTGGAAGAAGGGTGACAACCCTCGAGCGAAAATATTCTTGTCATTCGGCGCTACGGAAGCCAAACCGCCGGAAAACTCGGACTGCATTATCGACGTGACTGAAACTGGATCAACCATAGATGCAAATAATCTCAAAATTATCGACACAGTGATGAATTCTTCAGCAGTTCTGGTAGCAAACAAGAATTCATTAAAAGACCCACAGAAGAAGGAGAAAATACTAGACATTCTAACTTTGCTCAAAGGAGTAGTTGATGGTTCTAAACGCATTCACATATTCGTCAACGTAAGAAAAGCCAACCTGCAGAAACTTCTCACGGAACTGCCTGCTTTGAAGAACCCGACAATAGCTCCATTGGCAGATGAAGCCTGGTGTTCAGTTAATACAATCGTCGAAAAAGATCTTCTAATTGAGCTATTACCCAGAATCCGCAAACTCGCTCAAGGGATAGTTGTTTACGAACCGAGGCAAGTGCTGGCTTTAGACCAGATAACCAAGAGAGAGAACACTAAATGTCCAACAAAGCCTACGTGAAGATCTGGAAAGCCTCGACGTTGCCTCCGTACTGGTTCAGAAGGCAACCCCCAGAGCGGAAAGTGGCAGAACAAATCGACAACGAGGTCAAAGCAATTATAGACAAAGTCGCGAAGAGCGGAGACTCCGCATTGTTTGAACTCGCAAACAGATTTGACAAAGCCCAAATAGACAGCCAAAATCTAAGGGTTTCCCCCAAAGAAATTGAAGAAGCCTATGATGAAGTCAGCGAAAAGCAGGTTTCCGCAATAAAGTTCATGAAAGATAAAGTAAGTTGCTTTGAAAAGAAAATCTTTAGCCAAGCCGGTTTCGAGACTTACAAAAACGATATCAAGGTCCAAAGCGTGCTTCGCCCAATCGAGAGTGTTGGTTGTTACGTTCCAGGAGGTCGAGCTGTTTATCCAAGCACACTAGTCATGACCGTGATCCCAGCCAAGGTAGCAGGAGTTCCGAGAATCGTTGTTTGCTCACCGCCAAACACCAGAGGCAAGGTGAATCCCTTAGTTCTGGTCGCGGCGGATATCTGCGGAGTGAACGAAATCTTCAAGGTTGGGGGAGCACAAGCAATTGCAGCCTTAGCTTATGGAACAAAAACTATCTCGCCGGTCAAGAAAATTGTTGGCCCTGGAAATAAATACGTTACTACGGCCAAGATTATGGTCTCAAAGGATGTGGCAATAGATATGCCCGCTGGACCCAGCGAGATATTGATTTTGGCCGATGAAACAGCCAATCCTGAGTTCATCGTTCTCGATATGATATCTCAAGCTGAACACGGCTATGATAGCGTTGCTGGACTTATAACCACTTCGAAGGCAATCGCAGATGAAGTGCAACGTTCGCTTGAAGAAAAAACATGCGTTGTGAAACGTGCGGAAATTGTTGCAAAGTCTATAGAGAAATACGCTTTCATAATAACCTGCAACGAAATTGAAGAAGCCATCAAGTTAGCGAATGTTTTTGCTCCTGAACACATTGAAATAATGGCTTGTAACCCCCGAAAAATAGCAGAGAAAATTACATCAGCTGGACTTATCCTCATAGGACCCTATAGCCCTGTGGCTTTGAGCGATTACGGCAGCGGAACCAATCATGTTCTGCCCACAGGTGGTTTCGGGCATGTCTACTCAGGCTTATCTGCATTTGATTTCGCTAGAAGGATAAGTATAGTTGAGAGTTCAAAAGAAGGATTGCTAAGCGTCGCCTCCCGTGTGAAGGTGATGACTGAAGCGGAAAACCTTCCTAATCACTACAAAGCCGTTGAAAAGAGGCTCAAGAAATGAATCTGCAAAGCCAAAAGTGGCTGGATGAAAAGCTTGCAAGAATAGCTACACTCGAAAGCTATACCCCTGAAAAAACTGTTGAAGGCGTTGTGAAACAGTTCGGTCTTTCGCCTGGCGAGATTGTGAAACTTAACTTCAACGAAAACCTGTACATCCCAGGGGAAAAACTCGTTGTATTGATGAAAGAAGTGGCGGAAGAGTGCGACTTGAGGCTCTATCCGCAAGAAGAAGAACAAAGACTGCGCGATGCCCTAGGTGACTACCTAAAACTTTCGCGGGTTTGCACAGCTGTCGGAAACTCGAGCGATGAAGTAATGGACAGAATCACCAGACTCTTCCTGGAGAAGGGCGACACAGCTGTCACGTTCTCGCCAACATTCAGCGTTTTCAAGTATTGTGTCCAATATCAAGGTGCAGGCTACATTGCGGTTCCACTGAAGAAGAGATTCAACCTCGATGTTGAGTCTATGGTTGCCGCATTCACTCCTAAAACGAAGCTACTCTATCTGTGTTCCCCGAACAACCCAACTGGAAATCAGCTTGAACTTAAGGATGTTGAGGCTCTTATCGAGGTGTTCCCAGGCATCGTTATGGTTGACGAAGCATACGGAGAATATGCAGACTACTCCGTGATTCCCCTGATTAACAAATACGAAAACCTTGTTGTGCTGCGAACGTTCTCGAAAGCCTTCGGACTGGCAGGGCTAAGGCTTGGCTACGCCGTAGCAAATCCGACACTTGCTAACGCCATTAACAAGATACCTGCTCCTTACGCCATAAACGCTGTCACATTGACTATGGGCAGGAAACTCTTAGAAAACATTGCAATGGTGAGAGAAGCAGTCTCCGCGTCAAAGATTGAACGCGAAAAACTGACAAGATCCCTTAACGAGATAGCAGGCGTTGAAGCGTTCGATTCTTCAGCAAACTTTGTGCTGTTCAATGTAGGAAAACCATTTGAGGGTGTCTACCTGAACTTGCTTGAAAAGGGCTTGATAATCAAGAAGCTCGGAAGGCTCTTAGACTACAATAACTGCCTCAGAGTAACGGTGGGATTGCCTGAAATGAACGTAAGAATTCTAAACGCTCTTAGAGAGTATTTGAGTGATACACCATGAGAGAAGACCAAGTTTACAGAAAAACAAAGGAAACAGAAGTCAAGTTGAAAGTAAACCTTGACGGGGAAGGAAAAGTAGAAGCTAAAACGGGGATATCTTTCTTTGATCATATGCTTACTTCACTCGCGACACACAGCCTAATAGACATAACAGCCGAAGTGAAGGGCGATTTGAGGCATCATTCAGTCGAAGACCTTGCCATAGGCTTGGGAGAGGCACTGAATAAGGCATTAGGCAACAGAGAAGGAATAACCCGTTTCGGATACGCAATAACTCCCATGGATTGCTCCTTGGCGTTTGCAGCTGTGGATCTAGTCAAACGTCCATACTTCAAGGTTGACCTGAAATTAAGAGGTAAGAAAATCGAAGACATGACCACTGAAGACATCAACCACTTCTTTGAAACGCTTGCAACTTCGCTTTGCGCGAATATTCACATTTTTGTTCACTATGGCAGTAACGACCATCACAAGGCAGAAGCAGCAATCAAAGCGCTCGCGCTTTCTCTAAGGCAGGCAGTAGCTTTCGACCAGAGAAGAAGAGGTGTGCCAAGCTCCAAAGGAGTTATTTAATGCCGGAAGTAGTCATATTTGACTATGGCGTTGGCAACCTTCTCAGCTTGAAATGCGCTCTAGAAAAAGTTGGAGTTGAAGCAAAAATCAGCGTATTCCCAAAACACCTAAAAAACGCAGATGCCATAGCCTTACCCGGAGTAGGCAACTTTTCAGCTGCCATTTCAAGACTTGACACCGTAAAAGATGCGCTACTTGAAGCAGTTGAAAGAGGAACGCCACTCATAGGAATATGCCTCGGTTTGCAGTTGTTCTTTCAGCAAAGCGAAGAAGGTCCAGGAGCAGGCTTAGCACTATTTAATGGCAAGAATATTAAGTTAAAAGGTTCCGTTAAGGTGCCGCATATGGGTTGGAATACGCTCCGAATAACAAAACAAAACGAGCTTTTTGAAGGCGTTGGTGACGGGTCTTACGTGTACTTTGTCCACTCGCATTACCCGGTGCCTGCTGATGAACGGATTGTGGCGGCAGAAACGGAATATGACGTAACTTTCACTTCAGCCGTCGTCAGCGAGAATGTTTACGGTACTCAATTTCACCCCGAGAAATCAGGCGACATAGGATTGAAAATTCTGAGCAACTTCGCCAAAATAATACGCAGGTGAAACGTGACTTGCAGGTAATTCCGGCAATCGATTTGATGAACGGCAAGATTGTCCGATTATCCCGCGGCGACCCAAAAACCGCAAAGAGTTATGGTCAATTCGGCGGTCCTGTTGAAACTGCAAACAGGTGGAAACAAGAAGGTGCCGAGAAACTGCATATCATTGATTTGGACGCGGCTTTTGGCCTCGGGAACAATCTCAAGTCAATACTGGAAATCGCGAATAACTTGTCTTTGCCCATTCAGGTTGGTGGCGGTCTCCGAAAAACAGAAGACATCGAAAGAATGCTTAGACTCGGAGTAAGCCAAGTCATTCTAGGCGCTTTGGCATTTAGCAAACCACAGACATTAACGCATATTCAAAAGAAATTTGGAGAGAGCAGAGTGATAGTCGCTTTAGATAATAGGGATGGACAAATAATGATTGAAGGATGGAAAACTCCAGCAGGTTCCGGTATGAAAGAAGCGATGGAAAGATTCACTGCACTAGGTATTAGCACGTTTCTCGTTACTTCCATAACAAAGGATGGTATGCTTTCCGGACCCGATGTTGAAACACTAAGCGAAGCATGCAAGCACGTGAATGCAAAGGTTATTGCTGCCGGCGGCATAGGTCGCTTGGATGATTTGACGATTTTGAAGAAAATCGGCATCGAAGGCGTCGTGATTGGCAAAGCCCTCTACGAGGGTAGATTCACGCTGAAAGAAGCTATAGAAACTGCGGGAGGAACTTAGAGTGACTTTAGCGAAACGTATAGTTCCATGTTTGGATGTGGAATCTGGAAAAGTCGTGAAAGGAATAAACTTTCTGAACCTCAGAAGAGCAGGTGACCCCGTCGAGTTGGCCAAGAGGTACTCTGATGAAGGTGCGGACGAGCTTGTGTTTCTTGACATAACGGCATCGTCGGAAAACAGAGATATACTGCGAGTCGTCGTTGAGGGCGTGGCGAGGGCAATCAACATACCGTTCACCGTAGGTGGAGGAATACGCAGTGTTTCGGATGCCAGGCTCGTACTTTGCAGCGGGGCAGACAAGGTTTCAGTGAATACGGCAGCGGTTGAAAACCCACAACTGGTAACAAAACTCGCCGAAGTCTTCGGACAACAATGCGTGGTAGTGGCCATTGACGCGAAAAGAAGACGCGATCAAACTGATGGAAAGGTAACAGTGGAAACGCGCGAAGGTCCAGTTTGGTTTGAGGTCTACACGTATGGAGGAAGAAAACCGACCGGTAAAGACGCGGTACAATGGGCTCTCAATGCTGTGGAGCTAGGCGCAGGAGAGTTTCTAGTAACCTCCATGGATAGGGACGGAACAGAGGATGGCTACGACTTAGAACTGACCCGCACAATTTCAGAAAGAGTGAATATCCCGATAATCGCAAGCGGTGGAGCTGGCAGACCTGAACATTTCCTCGAAGTGTTCACGAAAGGCAAAGCTGACGCGGCATTGGCAGCGTCTGTATTTCACTACAACAAGTATCCTGTTCCTGTGTTAAAAGCGTTCTTGGAAAAGCAGGGAGTTGTGGTTAGACATTGAAAAATGATGATTTGTTCAAAAAACTTGATTTCAATAAGGGTAATGGCCTTATCCCAGTGATTGTTCAGGAAGCAGATACGAAGGAATTGCTAATGCTAGCTTACGCGAACGAAGAAGCGCTTAGAAAGACTCTGAGCACGGGATACGCGCATTACTGGAGTCGTTCTCGGAATAAGCTGTGGCTGAAAGGCGAGACCTCAGGGCACACGCAGAAAATCAAGAGTATCCTAACAGACTGCGACTACGACACGCTGTTGTACATAGTAGAACAGAAGGGTCCTCCATGCCACACTGGGAAAGACACATGTTTCCATAACAAGCTAAAATAATAGACAATAGTTTTAAAGAAAAAACACTATTCCTAGTGGGGAGAATAATTCAGCTTTTATACGGATTGGTGAAGACTAAATGACACTTCATGAAGCGATGCTTTACAAAAAGCAGAATGACAAAAAAGTCAAGTGCCATTTATGCGCTCGCCGTTGCCTCATAAATGAAGGTGCAACTGGGTTTTGTTTGGTGAGAAAAAATGAAGGTGGAACCCTTTTCACTCTTAATTATGGCAAAGCAGTGTCAGCAGCTGTCGACCCAATAGGCAAGAAACCGTTGTCCCACTTCCACCCTGGCGCTCAGGTGATGTCTATCGCTGCGGCCGGCTGCAATTTCCGCTGTCAATTCTGTGACAACTGGATGGTCAGCCAAGACAAGGAAATCGGCGGTAAACCTTTTTCTTCCGCAGATGTCGTGAAGATGGCAAGAGAGAGAAATTGCCACGGAATCAGCTACACCTACACAGAACCGACGATTTACATGGAGTACGCTTATGACACGGCGAAACTCGCCCATCAAGTCGGTTTCTTCAACAATTTTGTGACTAATGGATACATGACGCCTGAAGCCGTTAAGGTAATCGCCCCATACTTAGATGCGGCAACAGTTGACTTCAAAGCAGGAGGAGACCCTGACTTCTACAAGAACGTCTCTGCCGTCCCTGATGTAACGCCCATTTATGAAGCATTAAAAGAACTAAAACTAAACGATGTCCACATCGAAATCACGAATTTGGTCATACCTAAGACAGGCGATTCTCTGGATAAAATACGCGATATGGCCATGTGGATTAAGAACTACCTGGGAAAAGATACACCTTTTCACCTGTTGCGTTTTCACCCAGACTACAAAATGACAACAGTTCCCGCAACACCTGTAGAAACTTTGGAAAAAGCGTATATGGTGGCAAAGGAGGCTGGACTAAACTACGCGTATCTTGGCAATGTACCAGGGCATCCAGCAGAGAATACTTACTGCCCAAACTGCAATGAACTTTTGATTAAAAGGTACAGTTTTGAGATCACCCGCTGGAACCTGACGAAGGGTATGCAATGTCCCGTTTGCAATCATCAGATTCCAATTAGGGGGAATCTGCATCCAGCAGGCGCTTCTTTTCCATATGCCTTGTTTTAATACGTCAACAACTTCAATGTTAGAAGAGGCTTATATGGAGGCTTTGCGTTCTGATGCTGTCGCTTTCAAATAACGAATCGGCGAAGAAAAGTCTAGCCAGATACTTCGCCGTTGTGAGGAACGAGAAACCAGCAAGGTTCCTACTGGCTAAAAAGCTTTCAGCCGAGTTCAGCAAAGACGATTCGATTGAAGAGCTTTGGGCAATCCACGCAAGATGCATCGAGGAGTTAGCTAGAATTGAACGGGAAACAGGCGAAGGGGCAGTTTTTCCTGAAAGCCACACTCCGGAAAAGTCCTTCTTTGACCTTAAGATCGAAATTGCAGGAAGGCTTTTTCAAGTGTGTCATTTCTGCAGTCGTAGATGTAACGTTGATAGATCCAAGGGTGAGGTTGGCTACTGTAGATGTGGCGACTCGATGGAGGTGTCCAGCATTTTTGGACATTTAGGTGAGGAACCGGAGCTTGTGCCATCTGGAACAGTATTTACGCTTGGCTGCAATATGCGCTGTTGTTTCTGCCAAAACTGGACAATCAGCCAATGGGTGGAAACCGGAGCAAAACTAAAGCCAGAAGACTTAGCTATGAACGTCGCGCGTTTGCGTTTGGAAGGTTGTAGAAACGTAAATCTTGTGGGTGGAGAGCCAACGCCATGGATTTTGCAATGGCTAAAAACCTTCAAGTACGTTAACGAGAATTTGCCTATTGTCTGGAACTCTAACGCTTACTATAGTCCAGAAACAGCCGAGCTCTTAGCGGGTTTTGCAGACGTTTACCTCTTAGATTTCAAGTACGGACCAGGAAATTGCGCTCAAAGAATCTCTAGCGCTCCTGACTACTGGTCAACCTGCACCGAAAACCATGCGAAAGCCAAGAAGAACGGAGAATTAATAACACGAGTTCTCGTCCTTCCAAATCATCTGGATTGTTGCACCAAAGCGACACTCAACTGGATAGCTGAAAACTTGGGTGATGAAACGAGAGTAAACCTCATGTTCCAATATAGACCAGAATGGCGCGCTAATACCTTACCGGAGTTAAACAGAAGACTTACCGAGAAGGAACGCAAGAAAGCGATAGAAATAGCTCAAGAATCAGGGTTGAAGAACTTCATAAAATAGTCCACGTCCAAAAATAATGACTGTACAGCCCAACAAGCAGCTATCCTATTACTGTTCGCCCGAGTATAATGAACACACTAATTTGACTCAGGAGCCAATTAAGCCTTTTATAATAATTGGCGCAAGAATGTGCTTCTGTGTAAGTGATTGTATCAATGGTGAAGTATCATGCGCTGGCTGTAGCTACAAAATTCTGGAAGCCAGGGGACAATTACCTAGACATAATTATCACCGCCGTAGACAAAAAACTGGAAAACGGTGACTTCGTGGTTGTTTCAGAAAAGGCTCTCTCAACCTCCATGGGCAGAATTGCTGATGAAAGCACCGTCAGCCCAAGCCTAACTGCGAGGCTTCTCTCTCGGTTGTGGATGCAAATAATGTGGGGATATATTCTCGGAGCACTATGCCACTTTGGACAACGTTTGCTGCAGAGGCTTAGGCGATACCCACTCGAATATGGAAGCCGCCACAAACAAGTCACGCTGCAAAACGCTGGATTTCTCCAGTCACTGATGTTTGGTTCTGAAGGGGGAATCGACGGCTCCAATCTGCCTTACTCTTACGTCAGTTTACCCTTAACCGAAGCATCTTCAGTAGCGGAAACAATTCAGCGTCGAATCCTGCGAGATCTCAAAAAACGCGTTTGCGTTATAATAGTGGACACGGACAAAACCTACACCTTCAGGAACTTCAATTTCACTCCGCGACCAAAACCGTTGAAAGGCATTCACTCTTCTGCAGCTGTAGCCGCGTATATCATTGGTCGCGCGTTAAGGTTTAAGAAGAGATCAACCCCTCTTGCTGTAGCTGGATGTCACCTGCAGGCAATAGACGCTTTGAGAATCTCCAACATCGCTGACAGGATCAGAGGTCCTGGTTCAGGCGCGACGGTTTGGGACATGGCTTCAAGGTTTAACGTCTCTGTTACAGATGTAAGCTGGGAAATGCTTGAGAAAGTCTGCCACAAACCCATAGTCATCGTGAGATATGAGTCAACTGATCAACAAAAGTAGCGACGGTGATAGAGCAAAGAATAAACCTACCTTAGCCATAAAGGAAACGCTGTGACACTTATGGAAGAAACGAAGGAACTAGGTTTCTTCTTCAACCCCTGCTCAGTTGCCGTGGTCGGGGCAACCAGAAAAGAAGAAAAAGCTGGAAACGTGATTTTTAGGAATTTTGCGACAAACAAATGTCGCGGAATCTTCAAGGGAAACATTTATCCTGTAAACCCTAACGAGAACTCAATCCTCGGGTTCAAATGTTACCCGACCCTAATCGACATTCCTGAAGAACTCGACCTCGTCGTAATCGCTGTCCCCGCAAAAGTTGTTCCAAAGATTATGGAAGAAGCTGCCTCAAACAAAGCCAAGACTGCAATAATAATCACTTCAGGTTTTAGAGAAATCGGAAATATTGAACTCGAAGAGCAAATTGTCGCCACTGCTAAGAAAAGCGGAATCCGCATTCTTGGACCCAACTGCCTTGGCGTTTTTTACTCCAAAACAGGCGTAGACACGCTCTTTCTGCCCGAAACGAAGATGTTAACCTCGGGCGATGAAATAATCGCAACGCCAAGACCGCTCTTCGGAGACATAACCATAGTCACGCAGAGTGGAGCCTTCGGCGTCGCTGCCCTAGACTTCCTTACAGGACGCCAGATTGGAATCAGCAAATTCGTCAGTTTTGGCAACAAATGCGACGTAACAGAATCTGAAATGATGCACTACATGCTATACGACAAGGAGACTACCGTCATACTCCTATACGTGGAAGACATTAAACACGGAAGAGATTTTCTTCGATTAGCCAAGAAAGTAACCCTGAAAAAGCCAATAGTAGCCCTAAAAGCGGGAAGAAGCGCCGCGGGCGCCAGAGCTGCCTCCTCACACACAGGAGCAATTGCGGGGTCAGACAAGGTGTATGACGCTGCTTTTGAAAAAACAGGGGTCATCCGAGCGAGAGACATGGAAGAATTCTTCGACAATGGAAAAGCATTGTCTATGCAGCCCCCAGCAAAAGGAAAAAACATCGGAATACTCACAGACGCTGGCGGTCCGGGCATAATGGCCGTAGACGAATGCGAAAATAACGGCTTGAAAGTAGAAAGCTTTTCAGAAGATACACTGCAGAAGTACCAGAAACTCAAAGACCAAGGTGTGCTGCCTAGATTTGCAGCTGCCTCCAATCCAGTTGACCTCACTGGTTCAGCGACCGATGAAATGTTCGAAGTAGCGGCGGAGTTGATGTTTCAGGCACCTGAAGTTGAGGGAATAATCCTACTTGGACTCCACCACCTGCCGTCTCTCCAAGAAAAATACATCGATGGCGTCGCGAAAGTGGCCTGCAACTACGACAAGCCCATTGTAATGTGCGACATCGGCGAGACAGAAATGGCTTTGTATACTCGTTTCAGATTTGACAAGTTAGGCATTCCTTCTTTTCCTTCACCGGAAGACGCTGCAAGGGCCATGGCTGCGCTGGTGAAATATGGTGCTTACTTGAAGAAGAACGGGTGTCTCGACGAACACATAAGCGAATTCTTAAAGAGAAAAGCCAAGCCTAGTTTCCTATTCTAGAAATCAACAGTAACTGTAATACTGTTGCCATCTCGGAGCTTCAACTTCTCCCTCAGGTTTTCAGCGGCTATAATCTCTAAGCAGTCTTCGGGATAATTGGTTACTTCTGGAATTATAATTGCGCATTTCAGTTTGCCCAGTTGCGCTTTGTAGAGCATTCCGCTGGAATAGCCTTCGACAGGGCAAATTTCTGTCGAAGATACTGTTTCAAGCAGTTTTTTGCGTTTTGTACTTTCTTCCGAAAGAATCAGGTTCAGGGTCCCTGGGTAGGGAGCAAAGCAGAGTTTTTCTTCGATTTGATGTCTGACCCATGGTAGCGACACGAATTTTTCGCCCTCTCTTGCTCCCGAGAAAATTTTGCCCGTGAGTTTTATTCTCTTCAACAAGGGAGAAAGCCCCTGAGAAATCATTGGTTTGCGTTCTTGTTCATGAATTGCTATTTTTGTTCTTTTAGCCACTGTGCGACTTTTCTTAGAACGGGATCAGTGGATATGTCAATAACAGGGACAATCATTTTTTCTTTGGTTTCTATTGTTGGAGCGTACTTTGGCATAATTGAGTAACCAACAAACGTCCAGTAGACTCTGCCTGTCTCAATCAGCATCTTTGCGACTGTTGCTGTCGAAGCGGGAAGCGGAAAATAGAGAAAAACGACACCGTCTACCCAATAAAGTCCAGCTAATTTGCCGCCGGCGATTACGGATGTGAAGCGGGCAATATCATCGGGTGTGGGAAATTGGGTTTTTTCCATTATGACAATTTCTTTGAAGGGTTCATATTTGACCGAGACTTCGTTTTTGTTCATAAACCGTTCACCGAGCTACCGTGATAGTGTGCGGAGTTCCCTTTTAATATTATTGTCTTCTAGAAAAAGTTATAGAGCAGACAACCATTAAGCCTTGAACAACAGAGGTTAACGGCATGCCCGAAATTCGTGTAGCACTCGTAGGCGTAGGCAACAGTGCCTCCGCACTCATTCAGGGAACACAATATTACAAGGATGCGAAAGAAGACACCACTGTTCCCGGACTCATGCACGTAAACTTCGGCGGATACCATATCCGAGACATAAGATTTGTTGCCGCCTTTGAAGTTAACCGAGACAAGATTGGTAAAGACCTCTCGGAAGCTATTTTTACTAAGCCAAACTGCGCTGTCAAGTTTGCAGATGTCCCCAATTTGGGCGTAAAAGTTTCTCCCGCACCAATAATGGATGGCGTTGCAAAACACATGGAGAAAGTCTTCAACATCTACGATGAGAAGAAGGAGGGTAGCGCCGACGTGGTTAAGGTTTTGAAAGAAGCAAAAGCTGAAGTGCTCGTGAACTATCTGCCTGTTGGCAGCCGAGAAGCAACGCGGTTTTACGCCCGAGCTGCGATGGATGCCGGATGTGCTTTTGTGAATTGCATGCCAGAGTTCATCGGTTCAAACACTGAATGGGCAAAAAAATTCGAAGAAGCTGGATTGCCCGTGCTAGGTGATGACATCAAAAGTCAAGTTGGCGCCACAATTTTGCACAGGAACCTTGTTCGACTCTGCATAGACAGGGGCGTGATTATTGATGAAACCTATCAGCTTAACTTAGGCGGAGACACTGACTTCTTAAATATGACTGTTGAAGAACGGCTACACACGAAACGAATAAGCAAAACTGAGGCGGTTACAAGTCTGGTGCCCTATGAGTTACCGACTAGGATTGGACCATCCGATTACGTGCATTTCCTTAACAACAAGAAAATATGCTATATTACACTTAAAGGCAGGAAATTCGGTGACCGACCAATAACGATAAACGTAAAACTTGAAGTTGAAGACTCGCCAAACAGCGGGGGAGTAGTCATCGATTTGATACGTGCAGCCAAGATAGCTTTAGACAGAAAAATATCTGGATCATTACTAAGCATGCCTTCTTATGCGTTTAAACATCCGCCGATTCAGGTGCCTGACTCTCAAGCTAAACAATGGACTGAAGACTGGATCATGGGAAAAAGAGAACGCTAAACATCCACGAATGGATATCAAGAAACGAAGCGTTTCTATGAAACCTTTTAAAGGTCGAGATTCAAAGACTATTCCGAGTTTAGAGGTGCAAATGCATGGTGAAAGTTGATAAGTATGAAGTGCCAGAAGGTCTTTACTACTCCAAAGAGTTTTCTTGGATAAAAATCGAAGACGACAAGGTCCGCATGGGCATAACCGACTACGCACAACAACAGCTCAGGGAAATAGTCTACGCCGAATTGCCTGAAGCGGGAACAGAGGTAAAGCAGAACGAACCATACGGTACTGTGGAGTCAGTAAAAGCCGTTTCCGACTTGGTCGCAGCTGTGAGCGGAACGGTGGAAGAAGTCAACTCTGAAGCACAGTCCAAGCCTGAGATTCTTAACGAGTCCCCATTTGAAAATGGCTGGCTTGTAATTGTCAAGCCTTCAAATCTGCAAGCTGAACTGCCGAACTTGATGAATTTTGATCAAGCTGTCGAATGGCACAAAAACCAAGGAAAATGAAGGAAGCCTCGATGGTCAAGCGCATAGTAATAATCGGCGCCAACGCTGCAGGCGTTGAAGCTGCCTCAGCAGCGCGAAAAAAGGACCGTACAGCAGAGATTACACTTATAACTCAGGAAAAAACAGCCGGATACTCACGATGTGGCCTTCCATTCGTTATAGGCGGTCAGATACCAAATTTCAAGGACTTGATAGTTTACCCGTCCGCATACTTCCAGATGCTGAAACTGATCTTGAAGAATGAAACAAAAGTCACAGCCATAAACACGAAAGAGAAGACAATCATAGCCATTGACAAGTCAGGCAACACTGAAACCCAGCAATACGACAGCCTGATAATAGCCACTGGAGCCGACGCCTTCATGCCACCGATAAAAGGAAGAGAGAAACAGGGAATTCTCTCTTTGCGAAACTTGGAAGACGGAGATAAAATACTGCAGGCCGTCCAAAATGGAGCTAAATCCGCTGTCATAATGGGCGCTGGTCTTATCGGGTTGGAAACAGGCGTAGCTTTGATCGAGAGAGGCCTGAAAGTAACCGTCGTGGAAATGTTGCCCCAGATTTTGCCCCAGATGCTGGACGCGGACATGGCTAAGCAGGTTCAGGAGCATCTGGTGGAGAAAGGCATGAGCATTCTAACTGGGAAAACAGTCGAAGAGTTTCTAGGTGACGACAAAGTAACTGGCATAATAGCAGGCGGAGAAAAAATTGAGGCAGACCTGTTCATAAGCGCCTTCGGCGTGCGAGCAAACACGAAACTGGCAGTTGACGCTGGAATACCCTTGGGTGAAAGCCGCGCTATAAAAACCAACGCAAGAATGGAAACTGAAGTTAGAGACATATACGCCATCGGCGACTGCGCAGAAGCTCCCAACATAATCACACACAGGCAGACGTGCGCTCAGCTTGGAACAGTCGCTGTTAGGCAGGGAAAGGTTGCTGGAATAAACTCTGCAGGAGAATACGCGCAGTTTGCCGGAGTCTTGGGATCCGCCGTAACACGGTTATTCGAGATTGAAGCTGGAGTAGTAGGCTTAACTGAAGCTTCAGCTGCTAAAGCCAGAATAGATGTAGTTACTGGAGCCATCAGCTCCAAAACAAAGGCAGATTATTATCCTAATGCCAAACCTGTGAAGGTCAAGTTAATCGTCGAAAAAGAGTCACAGCGCATAATTGGCGCCCAAGTGGTCGGCGGTGAAGAAGTTACCCAACGCATAAACGCGGTAAGTTTTGCCATACAGAAGCAGATGACGATTCGAGAGCTCGCTAAAGCAGACACGGCTTATGCTCCCCCTCTGAATGAGACTTGGGAGCCCCTAGTGTTGGCTGCTGAAATGGTTCTTATGAAATTGCGTTAAGCAAGCCTTTTCTTCTTTTTTCCTCATCTTGAGCGTACCAGAAAAAATCGTAGTAGGAAGAACTCTATTTCTCTCATAGTCCTGGTTGCGTGAACGGGCTTGTCATTCCGACTAGAAGCTTGCCAAAAGTGTCGATATGCGTTTCTTCTTCACTGAGAATTTCTTCAAGCAAACGCCTTGTAGTAAAATCGCCTTCTTCGCTAGCAACTTGCAGGGCTCGCTTGTACAGAACAATTGATTCTTCCTCGTCTTGCTCGTCCTGCTTCAGCATTTCGATTAAGCTACCGCCAACGAATATGGGGTCTGGTTTGCTTGTTGGCACTCCATTTAGGTAATTAAGTCTCTCAGCTAGTTTCTCGGCATGCTTCATTTCAGTGATGGAAATTTTTCTAAAAATGTCTTTGACTACTGCTCCATCCAGTCCGGTTACCTGGACATGTTGCCACATATACTGTATGCTTACCTGCAATTCCTTAGCAATGCCTTTGTTCAAGAGGTCTAACAATTTCTCAGAAGCCAAAGGAATCACCCATAAACGATAGATTAGAATACGAATGAACGCTATTTAAAATGTGTTCCATTCCCGCCTAGGGAACGGATATTTCTGGGTTATAAACTCTCCACATGAAGGGATCAGGTGCTGATAATAAAGAAGTATTTGTTATGCCCAGAAGCTTTTTGAATATTCGCCTAAAACGCCCTCGTATATCTTCTTTGTCTGTTGCGCAATCTTTTCCCAATCGTACTTGTCCAGTATCTTCCTGTAGGCGTTTTCTACAAGGTTCTTCTTGTAGTTCTCATCTGTTAAAACTTTGACTATTCCCCACGCCAGAGACTCAGGATTGTTCGGGTAAACCTTAACTCCTGTCCAATCATGATCTACGATTTCAGACAAACCACCTGTGTCTGAAACTACGACGGGGCTCTTCGCTGCCATAGCTTCTAATGCAACTATGCCGAAAGGCTCAAAGAGTGAAGGTACAACCGAAACATCTGCGCATCTCTGAAGTCTGAGCAATGTCGCATCGTCTGTGAATCCTGCAAAAAGCACTTTGTGCTCCATTTTCATGCTTCGCACTATGTTCAGGACCTGTTCTTTCATGTAGCCGCTTCCAACAATAATGAATTTGGCATTGACCTTCTCTAGCACCTTAGGTACAGCATTAACCAAGACGTGAACTCCCTTCTCGTAAACTAGTCGTCCCACAAAAAGTACGATCTTCTCTTCAGGCATAGCCCACCTTCTACGGAATGCTCCTAAATCCTCTTTTTGGAAGTCGCCAAAGACATGAGGCTTAACACCATTCGGAACCATAACTAGTTTATCTTGGGGAAGCCCAAAAGCCCATCGTACGTGCGAGACCATATACTCGCTGCAGCAGATCACTTTCCACGCCTCGTAAGTCAACCAAGCTTCTGTTTCGCTAATCATTTTCTCCGTATCTGTGTGGATTCCGTCCCTACGCCCAATCTCGGTCGAATGCATAGTAACCAGAAGCGGTTTCCTAAATACATGTTTCAGACCAATACCACAAGTGGCCACAAGCCAATCGTGAGCATGAAAGACATCAATCCCGCCAGGCAACTTTCTAGCTAACGCCGCCGCCTCTTTTTCCATGTTCAGGTTCATCAGATAAACCCAAGTTGCAAAATCCGGAGAGGGGTTCTTGTAGGAATCCACCCGATAAACCTCCACATCATCTATGACCTCGTGTGCAGGTGCGTCGGGAAAATCACATGTTATTACGTAAACTTTAACTCCTTTTTGGGCTAGGCTTTTGGAGAGGAAAAAGACATGAGGGGAAATTCCGCCTATAACTCTGGGCGGAAACTCCCAACTTAGCATCATAACGCTCAACTCGTGTTTCATTTGTTTTTCAAGCCTCCGGATACTGCGCCGTATAGTGACAAAACTTCTTTCACCCAGGAGTTCGTATTAGGCTTGACAACCACTATTTTATCTCTCGGAACTTTGTATATCCTGATAATTTCATCGCGGATCCACTCTGTTTTTACGCTTATCTTTTTTGCTTCATAGAAGCCAAGCCACTCGATGCTTCTGATAGCCATGCTGTAGGGTGTGTTCGCTGCTGGAGAGCGATGGTCTTCAAGGCTTTCCACTGAATAAACAAACGGTAAACCCAATCCGGTTTTCAAAATCACAGCAGCAGGCACGAAATGCCAGTCATATACATCAATAAGGTCGATCTGCCGGTTGGTGTTGAAGTAGATATTGGCTGCAACTCTCTCTACCTCTTGATTCAGGGTTAGAACCCATGTTAGTACGCCGATGTGAGTGCGAACAGGGTTGGAAACCCTAAAAACTTTCGTTCCGTTCGATTCTTCAGTTAAACCTGTCAGGAAGTCATGATATGTAACTAAATACGTTTCCACTTTATTCTTGACGAGTTGAGTTGTTAGCGCGCTTGTATATTCTGCAAGTCGGCCTACCACGCGTGGCGGGTATTCCCACGACAAAATCATAACGCGCATCAATTTCACTACGTGAAAAGCGAGCAGACTTTAATTATTCCTCTTCCGTTTAGATAATAACGTTTTTTGCCTTCATTGTCATAGAAGCTTTCAGCGAAGCCCTCTGACTTATAGGTATCGAGGATGTTTTCGATTTCTGCTGGATCTCGTTGGAGAATCTGCGCTACATCGTCACCTCTTCTTGACAGGTCAGCTGCGGTCGCACATAAGTTATGTAGAGTCTGCAGGACTTTGTCCGGGAATGGAAGTTCTTCTCTCATATTTTGAGGCACCCTGCCTTTCTTAATACTATTATCGATTTATCTTATAAACGCATATGCGTAACGGAAGCAGTTAGAAAAGCCTGAGTGCTTTCTTGACTTGCTTATTCAGTTTTACAAATCTCTGTTGTGCGGTCTGCGCAAGCGCTTTCCTGAGCAGCTTCCCTTTATTATTCAAGGTTTTTATAGTTCTCAATTGCTGCGCTAGAACTTGGTCGTGCAACGAATACTCTGCCCAACTCTCAAAATCTCCTCGGCAGTTGTGGAATTCAATTGATTTCTCATCCACTGATTGAAGGGCCTTTGCGAAACCTTTGAGGCTCCAGACCATTACGCCAGTGAAAAACTCTTTGCCGGCGTCTGTGTAGAATAAGAAGGGATCGTTTGCAGTGAAGATGGTGGTTCTGACTCGATTTTCAAAGTCAAGTATCGAAGATTGGGCAGTTACGAAAGCATCTGCAGCCGACTGGTAGGGACTGAAGTAACTATGTACTTCGCCTGGTCCGCCGCCAGCTGTGAACATGTAATAGAGGTGGTCGCTTGTTTGGAAGTGTCGCCAAAGTCTTAGGTATTCTGGGTCCTCAGCTTCTTTTATGAAGGGTTCAAGTCTCCGCAAATTCGTATAGTAAGCCCATTGCATAGCGTTGCCGAGCCAACCGCTGCTGTCGCGTTCTAAGTCAGCCCATGAAACGGTTCCGCCCGATTCTGGTACGTTAATTTCTCCTTGAGCTTGATATTTTTCGATGACCTCTGAAGGCGTACTCATTTGTAGATGTGGCCACTTGAGTATCTCTTCGGGCAGGTGACGAAGAAAGCTGTGGATACCTGTTTCTGGCCAGTGGTGTTCTCCAAAAGTTTCGTAGTCCGGGAAGATGTTTATGCAGTCGCCACGGGTATCTGCTAGCCAATGAGCGTATTTGTCTGCCGTAAGCGGCCACTCACTCCACCATCGGGCGCTGAAACGAAAGCCAATGTCGTCTGTGAGCTTGTAATTGCGGAGCAATATCCGAATCTTGCTTGAGCCTTTAGGCTTGTAGAGGTAGTTTGGGGATTTTTCGTGAAGTATTTTTTCCACACCTTCAGTGAATATACCTTTGTATCCGAGATTTTCAACTACTTTTGCAATGGTGTTATTGTAGAGAAGTTCTGTATTCTCGAAAACGCTGGGTGAGTATCCGAGCAAGCTTTTGACTGCCTGGTGGTGCATTTTTACCTGTTCTATGAATTCTTCCTTCTCGGGGCAAAGGCTGCTAATCGAATGATAGTATGTCTGATTTAGGAATTCGACGCACCCTGTGCTAGCGAGCTGTTTAAACGTTTCAAGGAGGTCAGCGTTGAACTTTTCGCACTGCTCCAAAAAAACGCCTGATACACTAAAAGAGACTTTTACTTTTCGTTTCTCCTTTCTGTACTCATCAATAACGTTGAGGAGTAATTCGTTCGATGGGAAATAGCATTTTTTTGAGGCGCGCTCAAAAATCTCCCTATCCACGCAATTGTCGAAATAATACTCAAAAAGTTCTTCCTTCTTCAACCGCCTAAAAACTTGGTTTTCCCAGAACAAATTTCGCTTCAACCTGTGTGGTTGATGCACTTCAAACACAAACACTATATCCGTCAAAGTGGTTTGCCTTGCAAATCATTATCAATAAAAACGTTTATTTCTAGTTTGTCATCCTGAACTGTGCCAACTCGGTATGTGCATTGGAATTAAGACTGAAGAATTCCTTTGCATAATTCAGACTACATTTCTCCAAGATCTATGTTGATTTTCGGTCGGAAAATTAATTAAGTCAGAGATGCTGATACACTCGAAAAACATAGGTGATTCTGAATGGCGATAAAAGTAGGAATAAACGGGTTTGGAAGAATAGGCAGACTTCTCTACAGAGCCGCAATCGAACGAAACGCAAAGATAGATTTTGTAGCAATCAACGATCTGGCCGATGCTCAGACAAACGCGCACCTGTTAAAATACGACTCAGTTCACGGAAGATTCCCCGGAACCGTAGAAGCTCAATCTGACAAGTTGGTCGTTAACGGAAAACCACTGAAAGTTCTAAGTCAAAGAGATCCAGCGATGCTTCCATGGAAAGACCTCGGAGTATATATGGCCGTAGAATCCACCGGTCTCTTCACAGACCGCGAATCCGCGTCAAAACACCTTCAAGCAGGGGCAAAAAAAGTTCTTATAAGCGCACCAGCCAAAAACCCAGACGTAACCGTGGTCATAGGAGTAAATGAAAAGAACTACGATCCTGAGAAACACAATATACTCAGCAACGCTTCTTGCACTACTAATTGTTTAGCGCCAGTTAGCAAGGTTCTTGCAGACAACTTTGGTCTCGAAAAAGCTTTCATGACAACAACTCACTCGTATACAAACGATCAGAAAGTACAAGACATAATGCACAAAGATCTTCGAAGAGCAAGAGCAGCTGCAGTAAACATCATACCGACAAGCACTGGAGCAGCAAAAGCAATCGGCGAAGTACTGCCATCATGCAGTGGAAAAATGAATGGCATATCCTTACGCGTACCAACTCCAGACGTTTCCATTGTAGACTTAACAGCCATACTGGGCAAAGAGGTCACTGCCGAAGACATAAACGCAGCAATGAAAAAAGCCGCAAACGGTCCAATGAAAGGCATACTCGAATACACCGAAGACCCTATTGTCTCTTCTGACGTGCTTCACTCGACAGCTTCCGCGGTTTTCGATGCACAGTCAACCATGGTTATGGGCAACAAGAGCAACTTCGTAAAAGTCCTCGCGTGGTACGACAACGAATGGGGCTTCAGCTGCCGCATGGTCGAACTGATCGAGATGGTCGGGAAGAAAGCCGGATTCTAAAAACAAGCAACTAAAAACTTAAAAACAATTCCCAACTTTTCTTTTTTTCAACTTAACATGAGAGTGAGATAGCATGGTGAAGTATCTAACCTTAGACGATGTCCAAGTAAAGAATAAAGTTGTCCTAGTAAGAGTTGACTTAAACTCAGAAATCGATCCAGAAACAAAAAAAGTAAACAGCGATGTGCGCATACGTGCACACGCAGAGACCACGATTAAAGAACTAGCAGAAAAAGGCGCCAAAGTAGTTATCCTAGCACATCAAGGCCGAAAAGGCGACGCTGATTACACACCACTTAAACAACACGCTGATATCCTAGGCAAAATCCTAAATTGCAAAGTCAAATACGTTGACGACGTCTACGGCGAAAAAGCAAAAAAAGCAATCAAGAAACTGCAGGGCGGCGAAATCCTCGTGTTAGAAAACGTGCGCTCATTCGATGGAGAAACAAAAAACGGCACCCCCGAACAGCAAGCTAAAACTGAACTTGTACAGAACCTTGCACCATTGGCTGATTTGTTTGTCAACGATGCTTTCGCTGCAGCCCATAGAGGTCACGCATCTATGGTGGGATTCACCGCCTTGCTGCCGAGCGTTGCCGGACGAATCATGGAAAGTGAGCTCAAATCGCTAAGTAAAGCGTTAGAGAAGCCTGAGAAGCCTTGCGTTTATGTGATGGGCGGAGCTAAAGCAGATGACAGCCTTGAAATCAGCAAGTACGTGCTAAGCAATGGAATAGCAGACTATGTTATTGTCGGCGGCGTAACTGCACAACTATTCCTCGCAGCGAAGGGTATTAACTTAGGCAAGAGCAACATGGCCTTCCTAGCGAAGAAAGAACTGACTGGGCTGATTCCTGGAATTCAAGCATTGATGAAACAATATCCAGAAAAGGTTGTTGTACCTGTTGATTTAGCGCTGGACGTAAATGGCAAGCGAAAAGAAATATCGGTTGCCCAATTCCCTACGGAATACTCTGTTTATGACATAGGAACCAAGACGGTTGAAAAATATGCCAAACTCATTTCCAGTGCAAAATCGATAGTAGTTAGCGGTCCCATGGGCGTCTACGAAAACAAGGAGTTCAGTTACGGCACGCGAGGGGTCTTCGAAGCCATTGCTGCCTCGAAGGGTTTTTCGCTTGCCGGAGGCGGAAACACTATTGCTGCGATTCAGGAATATGGGCTATCAAAGAAGATAGGTTACATAAGCACGGCTGGTGGCGCACTAATCGAGTTTCTTATGGGTAAAAAATTGCCCGGTGTTGTAGCCCTAGAGAACGCTGTCAAGAACAAGAAAATCTAGAGTCTCCCCCACTCCTTTTTTATTTGTTTAAACGGGAACTATCTGAATTCTGAAAATCCCTTTTTGAGAAAAAAGTATTCTGTCAAATCGCCATAGAAAGAAACAAGCGGATTCCGATAAATTTTGGTTACGTATGTAAATATGGCTGCAATTGACTAAGAGTGCCTTCTTTCGTTTTCCCTCATCTGCCTGAGCATTTGTCCGGCGATGCTTGCTAAGAAGATAATGCTAAAAACCAGTGCACCAATGCCTATTTTGTAGGCTAGTTCCATATCGGAATAAAGCACAGCGAAGATTAGCACCATCATAAGTGCTATCGTAAAGACTTCTTGGATGCCATAGGTATTCGATTTGAAACTCACTTCTTATCCAGCCATTTTAGAGATTTTCCACAGCGACACTTATTAGCGTTCTCTTTTGCTGTTGTGCCAACTATAGATACGCAGCACACTGAAGAAGAGATTTTTGTTTGTTGAAAACCAAAAAGCGTCTGCTGGTGTTGCCTCGTCAGCGCCCGAGGTGGCGATGTCTTCCCGTTTAAATTCCTTTAGAAAATGGCTTAAGTTAAGCTTTTATAAGAACGCATATGAGTTGTTAGATGAGAAAAATGGCGTACTTCCTAGGGTGAGGGCGCAAAACTAATGCCCTATATTAAGAAAATCGAACTCAAAGGCTTCAAGTCCTTCGGGCCTCAGACAGTTAAGGTAGTTCTAGATAGAGGTTTCACGGCAATTACGGGGCCTAACGGGAGCGGGAAAACCAACATAATGGATGCCTGCTTGTTCTCTTTGGGAGAGCTGAGCACGAGAAGAATGCGCGCTGAAAACGCTGCAAAACTTATCTTCCATGGTTCTGAAAAAGCAGGTCTCGAAAAGGCAAAGATGGCTAAGGTTATCATTCAATTCGACAATTCCGATGGGACAATGCCTATTGACACAGTCACTGTGACCGTTTCGCGCGAAGTCTACAGAAACGGCCAAAGTGTTTACAGGTTGAACGGTAGGAGAATTTCGCGAGGGCATATTCTTGAAATTCTGTCAATGGCAGCAATAAGCAGCGCTAGTCAAAACATAATCCCTCAGGGTACGATAACACGCTTGACCGACGTTAATCCTATGGAGCGCAGAAAAATTATTGAAGACTTGGTTGGAATTGCACAGTACGATGCTGAGAAAATTGAGGCAGAAGAAAAACTGCGTGCAGCAGACATTTCAATTCGAACAGCTATGGGAAGAATCGACGAAGTGCAAAAAAGGTTGGACGACCTCGAGCGCGAGCGAAACCAACTTCTAAGATACAGTTTCATTCAGGACGAAATTAAAAAGTTTGAAGCTGTGAAAATCTCGCATGAAGTCTTCCAACTAAGCAAACAAGTTGAAGAAAAACAGTCTCAAATAGACAAGATTCGCGGCAAAGTTGAGCGATTCAGAGAGCTTCGCGACGCGCGGCGGTCAAAAAGACGTGAAATTGAAGGCGACTGGCGGCAACTCAGTTCAGAAATCGTTGAAGGTGGTGGCTCGCAGGTCCTTAAAGTACAGATCAGAATAGGTGAACTGAAATCGAGACTAACGGAGCTAACTACAAAAATAAGCTCTGGGCAAGCAAGTTCCGAAAGCCTACGTCGCATAGGAGAAAACAACCGAGAACAGCACCAGTCCATCCAAAAAGAGATTCATGAAAATCGCTTGAAAATAAGATCATATAAAAACGAACACGAAAAGCTCCAAGCTCAAATTAGCACAAAAGAAGCTGAGCATGAAGCTCTCGCGCAGGAAACTGCCCAACTCTGGGGTGGATTGGGAGAAAACAGCCACAAAATACGCGCTGTTGAAATGCAAATTGAAAGCCACCTTAAGCGTCTTGCCTTTCTGAGGTCAGAGTACACGAATGACAAGACAGCTCTCCGACAAAACTGTGGAAGGCTCAAGAACCTGAATGTCAGAAATGAAAGGTTCAATTCGAATCTGGCTGAGATCGAAACTTCACTTATCGAACTTGACAAAGTACAGAAGGATCAAAAAACCCAACTGAAGAATCTGGAATACACCATAGAGAGAAAGACCGGACAGAAAGAAACAGTAGGCAAGGAAATCGCAGACGCGGGAAGAATCGCCAATTCCGCCAAAGAGGCGGTGATCGAGTTCGCAACTCAAAGAGACTTGGCTGAGACTGTAGCGGCAGAGGAAAAGGCTCTCAGAAGCATAGAAGAAATGGGTGAGGTCGGCGCAATCTCCGGAGTCTTAGGTCGACTTCGTAACCTTATCAGAATAGACAAGAATTACAAGAAAGCTATTGAAGCTGCTGCCATCGGATGGCTTGATGCACTTGTAGTAAAGGACATTGACTCAGCTTTCATGTGTAGCGAAACACTTAAGCGAATGAAACTCGGCAGAATCAAGATCATTCCTCTCCAAGGAACCAGCACCTCTAAAACCACAAAAATCCCAGACAGGGGGGGTGTGATTGGTCCTCTCTCTGCATTCATGAAGTTTGACAAAAACAATGAACCTGCCGTTAACTACGTTTTCGGGGACACCATAGTGGTTTCAGATGACAAAATTGCCTTCTCTCTCTCAAACAGCGGTTACCGTGCAGTTACAATAAGCGGTGACTTGTACGAACCCGGTGCTTTTGAAAGCGGCTACTACCGTGCGCCTCTTGATTTTTCAACAATAATTCCCAGTGAAACAGCCATAAAAAGCTTGGATGAAGCTGTCGGCGCCCTTCAACTGCATCTTTCACAAAGAGGCAACGACATATCGTCTTTTGAAGAAGAAATCGAAAATGCCAAGATTGAGATGACTCGTCTGTCAGAATCCATCGCTACCCTAGACAGAGAAATCGTGAGGGTGAAGCGAAGCGTCAAACGAACACGATTCAACGTTAGACATGTGGAAAAGACAAGCGCAAAATTAGACAGAGAGATTGCAGCCTACAAAGGCCGCATGGGAATGTACAAGTCGGAACGAAACTCGATCAAGAAAACGCTGTTGAGATTGCAGACTGAATTAGCAACTTTGAGGAAGAAAACTGATCTCGCACATATTCAGGAATTGGAGGTAAACCGAGAGAGAATAGCTGAGGAGATTATTTCTCTCAGGCAGAACTTGGGTACAGTTCAAACTGAAATTTCCACTCGGCAATCTCAATTTGACAACGTGCTGCGTGTTGGATACCTGAACTCCAAGATTCAGGTTTCAAAGGTTGAACAGCAGCAAAGAAAATTGGAAAAGGAAGTGGCAGAAGCTCTGCAAGAACGCGAATCTCTCAAACAAGAATTATCCGAGTTAGACAAGAATCGCATTGAGCTCTCGAATGCAGTTTTCTCTGCAAGAGAAGAAGCCAAAAAATTCACTACGCAAATAGACGCTATTGACACAGAGCTTCGATTGCTAGATGCGGAATACGAGCAGGCTGATCTCCTTCTAAATCAGCTTCAACTAGGCGTACAGACTTCTCAATTGCGGCTTCAGCAGCATCAGAATCAACTCCGGCAATCTGGATATGAACAACCTCTGGAGACAACTGAGAAGCAAGTCGAGGAGGCTGAAACGTCAATGCGGATGATGCATTTTGAGCTTGAACGCGTTGGCGCAGTAAACCAGCTCGCCCTATCGCATTATGCTGAGCAGATTTCAAGGTATAGAGAGTTATCCTTGCGTTTGAATGAACTTGAAAGAGAAAAACAAGCCATAGTTCAGTTTATGGACCAAATCGATAGCAAAAAACGCAAAGTCTTTATGAGCGCATTTGAAAAGATTAACGCGAACCTGCAGTCTTATTTCTCAAAGCTGACTGGTGGTGGAACTGCATTTCTGCAACTTGAGAACCCGGATGAACCTTTCCAAGGCGGCATCGACATGATTGTACAATTTCCTAACAAGCCCAGCATTGTTGTCAGTGGTGCGAGCGGTGGGGAGCGGTCAGTTTCGGCGGTTGCTTTCATCTTCGCGTTGAAGGACTTTTCACCTTCCTCATTCTATATACTCGACGAGGTCGACGCCCACCTAGATGCTTTTCATGTTTCAAAACTTGCTGAAGTGCTACTTGAAGAGGCTGGAAAAACCCAGTTCATAGTAATTACCTTAAAGCCTGAAATGGTAAACAAAGCTCAAAAAGTCTACGGCGTATATGAACGCAATGGCGTTTCAAGTGTTATTTCTGCAAAGTTTCTGGAGGCGGCCAGTTAAGTGGCAGCACCAATCAAGAAGCCTTTCTACTTGCGACCTCCATGGAACATCCTCTTTGAATTGAGCAAACTTGACAAACTCACACCGTGGAACGTCAATATTGCCTACTTGCTCCGATCTTTTCTTTCAGAAATGGAAAGAATGGGACAAGTGGATTTCCGAGCTTCAGGCGTAGCTTTGGATTCTTCGGCATTAATCTACCTGATGAAGTCCAAATTGCTGCTCACTCTTCAAGAGCCGCCTGTTCAGCCTAAAGCGCCGCAAGATTTTGTTCCCCCGCCTTTGTTTTTACCGCTTAGGCAGGAATTAACCTCGACAACTATTCAAAACCTACTAGAAGTGCTGGATGAAGTGTTGAAAGGCGAGCACATGTTACATTTGGATAAGGTGGTTGCCCAACCCGTTCTGCCAGCAGTGTCCGACATTCTGCCTCAGTTTGAGATGTTCTTGGCTGAGATTGAAATGCAGATGGACAAGCTGTATCAAGTCCTCTGCGACAAAGTTAAAGGCGCTGGAATAATCGAGTTTTCAAGCTTGACAAAAGGCATCGCCAAGATAGAAGCAATCCGCACGTTTATCCTGCTCCTTTTTCTAGCCCAGGATGGAAAGGTGGGTTTGTGGCAGGATGAAGAGACTGAAGAATTATACATAGCTGTGGGGAATTTGAACGTCGTCAAAAATGAAAAACCCGTTAGCTGACCCAGGCGCTGAGGTTCCTCCTACGATTGACGAGAAAACCCAGGGATACCTGAGGCTGTTAGAGGCTGCCTTATACGTTTCGGGTCGTCCCTTGGATCTCAATGAGTTATGTTCAGTCTTAAGTACTCGGTCTAAGAAGAAAGCAAAGAAACTCACTGACGCGCTCAAACAAGAGTATTCCTCACGAAGCACCGCACTTGAGATACTAGAACTGAAGGACGAACGCTACGTTCTCCAGCTCAAAGCTGATTTTACACCACTCGTCAGGAAATTCGTCAACAGACCCCTTTTATCTTCTGGCCCATTGAAGACTCTTTCTTACATCGCTTATAGACAGCCAATTTCGCAAAAAAGAGTGATTGAAGTTCGAGGGCAACACGCATATGGTCACGTGAAACTTCTAAAAGACATGGGGCTAATAACAGCAGAAAGAAGCGGGCGTTCCATGGCACTTAAAACAACTGACTATTTTGCAGACTACTTCGCGTTAACACATGACACCCCAACCATGAAGAAAGAGTTGAAGCGCATTTTCGGTGAGGCATTCAAGGAAGACGGCCAAACCTAAAACGGATATGTTTATATGATGAAATAACGGTTGTAGTGAACACTCGAACTAATTGACTAAAAAGGGAAATTGAAATGTCAGTTTGGCACGGCAGCATGCGCAAAAGAAAACTAACGGGCGGCAGAAAAAGAGCTCACAGAGTCAAAAGGAAATATGAGAAAGGCTCCTTCCCAGCAGAGACAATTCTTGGAGAACCGAAACGGAGAAGTACAAAAGTTCAAGGCGGAAAAACCAAAACAAGGGCATTAAGCGACAAATATGCGTCTGTCACTGACCCGAAAACAGGCAAAACCGAAAAAACCGAGATTCAGCGTGTCGTCAAAAACAGGGCGAATGTCGACTACAATCGAAGAGGCGTAATTACCAAGGGAGCGGAAATAGCAACCTCACTTGGACTGGCTCGTGTTACGTCGCGTCCTGGAGGCGACGGCGTCATAAACGCTGTGCTCATAGGCAAAGAAGAAAAAAGCTAACTTCAATTCAGTTTTTGAGGCTCGCTTCGCATCTTCAACAACTGCTTGGCAATACTCTTCAATATCTGCTCTTTCGACACTTTCTTTTCAACGAGTAGCATTCCCGTCTTAAGCCAAGGATTCTTAGGATAACCAACTTCCAGAACAATTTCGTGTTTTAAGCCAAGCTTTGAAGCAGCTTCCTGAATTTCCAAACTCTTCGGGGACTGCACCGCCATATTCTTCGATACTCTGCGTCCTTCATTTCTTGTTCTAGCTATGTCAAAGTATGCTGGCCAGATAATTGCTTTGTCTTGTTTACGCATGTAAGTTTTTCACCTTGCTATTTGTGGGTGTAGTATGCTGTAATTTTCGAGGAGACCTCACTTAGACACACAAACCCGAAGCGTTCAAACTGTATTACAGTGTTCGGTTTTAACTTTTTGCAGGCACTCTCGGCAAATCCTTCATTTATTGTCGCATCAGGCATTGTGACTCGGCAGGGTACTTCTTGTCCTTCTGGGATCCAATGAATGAGTTTGGCTTTGGTTTTTCTTGCTTCTTCATAAGATTCACTAATAAAAACTGCATCTGTTGACTTAGCTTTTCTGTTTTCGATTTTCACGTTGAAAAGCTCCATGCACCTAATCACGGTTCCAGCATCGACGTCAGCATCTTTCTTTGCTATCCATAGAGTAATGGTGTTGTCTTCTCCTTCGGGTGTTATGATGTATTGTCTGAATCCTTTTTCCGGTTTTTCTGGATGCAATGGAAGTTGAGTGTTGAAGGCTCGGCTGACATGTTTAACCTTCAGCGCGACAGGGTCTAGGACGAAAAAGTATCTATCACTTGTCGGGTCTAGGATTTTGCGGTTATAAGCATAGAGATTTTCCCAACTTAGGGTAACATCTTGCGGTTTGGGTCCAACATCAATTATCATCTTCTTGACAGCTTCAGATGTTATTCCGCGCTTTTTCAGAGCGAGGAAGGTTGCCAGACGCGGATCGTCCCATCCTTTGTATAAGCCTTCCTTAATCCCCTGAACAATCTTAGACTTGCTAAGATATGCACCGGTTATTTGTAGTCTGCCGTAATGTATAGCTTCGGGATATTTCCAGCCCAAATGCTTGTACATGTATTCCTGTCTGACTTTGTTGGTCAGGTGCTCTTTGCCGCGGATAACATGTGTAATTCCCATTAGGTGGTCATCTAAACCAGCAGCCAAATTGTAAAGAGGCCAAACGCGATACTTGCTGCCTGCTCTCGGGTGCGGGAATTTTTCCGTGTCTATAATTCTCAGGGCTGGCCAGTCTCTCACGGCGGGGTTCGGATGTTCTAAGTCGGTTTTAACTCGGACCACGGCTTCCCCTTCCCCGTAACCCCCGTTAAGCATTTGTTTCCATCTCCCAATGTGCTCTTCTGGCAACAGATTGCGACAGTTGCATGGTTTGCCGGCTAATGTGCTCTCTCTGAACTCTTCAGAGACGCAGGTACAAACATAGGCGTTGCCATCCAGCAAGAGTCGTTCGGTGTACTCGTAGTATATGGGCAACCGGTCACTCTGAATATATTCTTCATCAACTCTACATCCTAGCCAAGCCAAGTCTTCCCTGATTTTATCGTAAAATTCCAGCACAGGCTTTTTGACTTTGGGATCGGTGTCCTCAAAACGCAGTATGAATTTGCCCTTGTAAATGCGTGCATATTCGTGACTTAATATTATGGCTCTGGCTGAACCTAGGTGCAGTACGCAGTCCGGGTTTGGAGAAAAACGTGTAACAATCAACTCGTATTTATCGGCGTTGGGCAACGGTGGAAGCCGCTTTTCTTCCTCAACCTTGTCCTTCTTTAAAGTTTCAGGCCATTCCTTCTCGACAATGGTTTTTTGTTCTTCGACAGAAAGACTATTTACTTCGCAAACTACCTCACTTGTTAGGGTCGAAAGCTCTTTTACCTTAGTTTTTAGCTCCTTTCTTTCACCTATTATTTTTCCGATGAGTGCGCCAGCCTGAGCCTTTCCACCATGTTGTACTGCATTTAGCAGAGCACTCTTTCTAACAAGTTGCCTAAGTTCACTGTCATTCTCAAGTTTCAAGGGAGTTACGCTCTCTTAATGATTAAGCATTCCTTCTAATCAAGAATTCTGCGAATGCTTTTAGTTTTTCCTTAGCCTGTAGAGTAGGCAGGAGTCTTTCAACACTCCTCCAGCTTTCTTCAACCATCTTATCAGCAGTTTTCCTGACATATTCTATTGCACCATATTTTTGCATTATCGCGATTGCCTCATCCCGCAACACTTGATCGGGAGTATGCATATTCAGAATCTGAACGAGCCTCTTCCTGTCCACAACGTTTGCCTTTTTCAACGTGTGAATGACCATCAACGTTCGTTTGCCTTCAGTAATGTCCTGTCCAACACCGCCCTTCTTAGTGGCAAATTCTTTCCCCGTTAAGTCCAATATGTCATCCTGCATCTGAAATGCAACGCCAATACTTTCGGCGAAACGCCCCAGTCTTTCAACTAAACTGGTGTTTGCACCCGCAAAAACAGCCGCGAGTCTAGCTGCCATCCTTGCTAAAGTTCCCGTTTTGTACGCACACATCTGCAAATAGTCTTGTTCCCTTAGTTTGTTTGCATCGGCTAAGCCTTTATGCCATGCAATATCCATAGCTTGACCCATGCTGAGATTTATCATCTCCTGCACGTAAACTTCATAGATGTCGCGGACCATTTCCGGAGGCATTCGCTCTTTCTTCTCCATAAGGGGCAGGAGAGGTAGGTAGTACATGGCGTTTCCAGCATTGACTGCCATGTCCAAGCCAAAAAGCTTGTAGGTGCACGGTTTTCCTCTTCGAAGCTGGGACCCGTCCTCTATGTCGTCGATAATCAGTGTGCCATTGTGAACAACTTCTGGTATTATAGCAAAATCCACGAAGTCTTCAAAGTTTTTTCCCAGAGCCTCACAGATAATGAGGAAGAGAGCCGGGCGCCATCTTTTTCCTCCCCGATCTAGAATCTCCCAAATCGGCTCGGCAATCGCCTTGGTCAATGTTTCCACGTTGAAACCGTAATTCGGCGGACTGACTTTGAACAGAATGGATTTCTCAGTGAACTCTCTAGGAATATACTTTTCAATGGCTTTGTCTATGAGGGGAGCTTTTTCTTCAAGAAATTCTGCAACATTCAATCCCTTAGCGCGCTCCCCTTCTAGCGCATTTGTCAACATTGAAGCCTCTTGTTCTCAACCACTCGGCTGTCTTGCCCATTACCACCATGGGTGTCTCTGGCAGGTTTTTCACTTTTTCTGCTCCCACCAAGAACATGGTGTTCCTCAATTCTTCAATCATTGACGACAGCAATCGTTCGACATCTTTCGGTCCCTTAATTGCTGCTTCAAGCACTGGCTGAGTAACGCTAGCTGAACAGGCATTAAGCGCCAAAGCTTTAGCTACGTCCGTTCCAGCAGCGTATTCCACCAGACGCGATTACCGGAATCTTGACTGTTTGTGTTGTTTCAATAAGGCTCACTGCGGTTGGGATCCCCCAATCCCAAAAGGCCTCTCCCGCAACACGTTGGTTGTTGTTGCCTTCTCCTTTTGCACGGTAGTATTCAACCGCTGCAAAGCTTGTGCCCCCCGTCCCTCCAACATCTAAGCCCTTAACACCTGCTGCTTCCAATCTTGCCGCTTCTTCTGCAGAAATGCCTGCACCGGTCTCTTTCACAATAACTGGTTTATCTAGGTTTTCCGAGATTTCGCTAATCCTCGCGAGGATTCCTTTGAAGTCAGTCTGTCCTTCAGGTTGAACAGTCTCTTGCAACGCATTTAAGTGCACTGCGACTGCGTCAGCATCAATCATTTCTACGATCCTTTTTACCTCTTTTAGACCGTATCCATGGACGAGTTGCACCCCGCCTATGTTTGCGACTAAGAAAGCTTTAGGTGCTTTCTTCCTAGCTATGGAGAATGTTTCCTCCATTTCTTTGTCTTCAATGGCTGCTCTTTGGCTCCCCACTCCCATCCCTAAACCTAGTTTCTCTACGGTTTCAGCTATTGCAGCGTTTATGCGTGTGGCTTCGGCCGTTCCCCCTGTCATTGCACCCACCAGCAGCGGTGCGGAGAATTTGTGACCCAAAAAAGTCGTAGTTAAGTCGATTTTCTGTTTGCTGACTTCGGGAAGAGCTCGGTGCACAAACTGAATATCTTCGAATCCTGAGGTAGCTTTTCTAGCTTGAGCTTTCTGATCTAGACAAATCTTGATGTGGTCTGCCTTGCGTTTCTTAGTTTCTTCAGCCAATCCTATTCTCTCTCAATAACCGTGCCTTCCACTTTTTCACCGATAAGAGCTTTATAAACACGGTTAGGCTTTGAAGCATTCACGATGATAACTTGGATTTTCTGTTCTATGGCTGGAACAAGCTCGCTTATTTTGCCGAGCATACCGCCTGTGACGTCGGTAGAGACTGATTTGCCCAGTTTGTTTTTAATTTGCCCGAGTTCCTCCAAGCTCAGGTGCGTGAATAATTTGGCGTTTCTGTTTACCTTGGGATCTGCATCATACAACCCGTCAGTATCTACTCCAATCACTATTCTTCTGGCCCCGAGTTTTCTTGCCAGATGGGAAACAAGTTGGTCGCCTGAAACCACCGTAAACCCCAACTTGTCATCCAGAGTAGCGTCTCCATAGAGAACAGGTGCAAAACCCATGTTTAGGTAGGTTTTCAAGATGGCTTCATCAAAAATTTTTATTCTGCCGTTTTCCGTTGTCACGCAGCATGAAGGTGCAACACTAATCGCTGGGATGTTGTGCCAGACGAGGGAATCCATTACTAAACCGTTGAGAACGGTCATCACGTGGTGTGTCTCTGCAAAACCCATTTTTTGGGCTTCTTCTCGCAAGCCTTCCTTTATGCCGTATTTTTGTGCAGTGGGATGTCCGAAGCTTCCTCCGCCGTGTACTATTACAAGTCTTTTCAACTGTGTTTTCTCGATTTCCTCTGAAAGACGGTTTATTGCTTGAGTTCGGGCAACAAGCTCGCTACTCTTATCCGTTATCACTGAACCGCCGATCTTCAAGACTGTAGCTTCCATTCCGTTCATTCCTTCAATCCTCAATCCGTTTACGAGGTACTTGCAGATTAATCTTGCACTATGATAACGACGTCGTTCTCTATTCGAATAGTGTCTCCCATCTTGATCTGTGAAATGTCGATTTTGTCCACGCATGGTATTTCTGATATTATTGCGCCCACAGCGACTACGGTCTCGCATTCCTTGTTGATAATACCTGCGGGGCCAGTGCCGTTTTTCTTCATCCTATACAGCGTATAAGAGCCAACGGTCGATCCTTTCCCATTTGGAAAAACGAGTATTTTGTCCTTCACAGTTTTTCCATAGAGTTCATGTCCCTTTTCGATGACCTCTCCCGTGTTGGGATCTACTCCGCCGTAGAACGATATGGGCTGTACCGTCGTTAAGGCTTTTCCTTCTCCTTTGCCTTTTGATATGATTCTTCCTTTTAGCTCCATTTTCCCGTAACCGCCGCTTCTATGCATTCTTCTATGCTTCCCATTTTTGTTTTCATGTCGTTTTGCCTTGAGTAGAAGCATCCTTTTGCCGAAGTTGTAGCCAAAGCTTTGAATCTGCCCTTCAACGGAGCAACTGCCATACACGTGTCGCAAGCGAATTTTCCGCCAGCCTTCTCAATTGTTTCGGTGTAACCACGTTTGTCTGCGAGTTGCTTGGCTGTTCTTGATGTGGCAACCCAGAATTCTGTGTTCTCTGAGATTTTTCTGTCTTTAAGAAGTTCTGCGACTTCGGAGATTTCTTTGATCGAACAATGAGGGCAGCCTACACAGACGAAATCGATGTAGTCGACGTCATCGTTAATGTTGTCGTAGGCTTCTCTAATGTCGCGTTGCTCAATTGTGACAGTTTCCCTGGGCGTCTGAAGGTTCTCCGTATCTGGCGTTATGCCTTTCATGTAGAAAAGCGGTTTGGCACCGTATGTTACGACTGAAGCACAGAAAGACTTCAACTCGTCAAGTTCCGCATCTTTTATCCCTGTAATGTATGGTATTTTGTTTTCAGCTTTTCTGCCGATGGAGTAACCTAGAGCCCCCCAATCAGACAACTTTGTCAAGTTAGCATTTACTTGAATCTTGATGTCGGCGGCTCGGTTCTCGTCTAAATGCAACCCGTAGCAGGGTGTCTTACCAACAAATGCAGCCGCCAGAGCTGATGGCCCCCCTTCCCTGTTTGTCCTTGCGCCAATTACCGAATTCGCGAAGGTGACTGCTGAAGATTCGGACCAAGCGAGGTGTTCTCCATATCTTGGGAGGTTACCTATCAAATAGGGCGTACATGTGCAAGAGATGAGTATGCCCATTCGGCTAAACGCATCGATCACTTGGTTTTGCTTCTCGGCGAATTCTTGACTGATGCCAAGTTGTCGCCAGTTCTCTAAGTCCATTCCAGCAGGATTCAAGGTGGTGAGCACTTTTACTTGTCCGTCTCTTGCCAACTCGTTTAAGAATTCTAGTCCCGCATCGCCGAGGTTGTGGTACGAAACCCCTGCTACTTGGACGCTGCCAACTTTGACAAGGCGATCAGCACCATAAATATTGCCGAGAGCGACAAGTATCTCCATGCTTTTCTGGACAGCGTATCCTTCTTCACCGTCGAACATTCGTTGTTCTTTTTCTGTAAGATACATGGTGACATCACAGGTAACTGCTTAGGTTAACTTTTTTATATCTTTCTTTGGTGAAGCTCTTGTCTGTTTTTCCGAAAGGAATAGTAGCGTCCAAACCCATTTTGCTTGTGGTGGCCTTTTTTCCCTCAGTTAAGTCTCCCGATGGATCCAGAGATGAACCTGGCTGATTTGACATGATGACGGTATTCTTGTCTGCTTGGTACCTGGTTGCGATAGCCCATTCGACCTCGTTAGGGTTGTAAATGTCGATGTCTTCATCCACTATGACGCAGTGTTTCAGTGATTTGTGTCCGTCGAATGTAGCGTAGATTGCTTTTTTTCCGTCGTCCGTATTCTTCTTCTTTATCTGCACGACAGCATGAAGCCAACTGCAACCGCCAGGAGTTATGAAAACATCTTTACACTCGCAGACTCTGTTAACCTCGCTAAAGATTGTTGGTTCTTTGGGCATTCCCATTAGAAACTGATGTTCTTTTCGTCCTGGAAGTAATGTTTGGTAAATCGGCATTTCCTTATGAGTGACGCATTTAATTTCTATGATCGGTTGCTGTCTTATCCGGTCGATGGTTCCAGTCGTATCTAGGAATGGGCCTTCTGCGGTTTTCTGTTTGGTTATTCTTCCTTCAAGGACGATTTCGCACTGTTTTGGAACTTCGAGGTTTATGGTTTTACACTTCACTAATTCAGTTTTCTCCAGTGCATTTGCCATTCCCAACTCGTCAACACCCATTGGCAGGGTCGTGGCGGCAGCGAGGAGAACAGCTGTTGAATTGCCTATACATATGGCTATGTCTAGTTCTCCACCGGATTTCTTGAGGGCTGTATCCGTCCCTCGGTTCTCAACGATTCTGGCTACGAAATGGTTCTTGTCAAGCAGCATTAACCGGTGAAAACTCATGTTTCTGGCGCCGAACTCGGGGTCACGTACGATAGAGACGGCGGATGCAATGTATTTTCCCCCATCTTTTTCTGTATAGCGCATTATTGGTAGCTCTGTTAAATCTACATCTTGTTCGATTATTTCCTGACATTCGCCTTTGTCTGCAATTTCTGGCACAACAGGATTGCTTAGAGCATAGGCTAACTTGTGCAGCAACTCGTTTCTCCCCATGCCTAAAGCTCGGGCAAACAAGTCCTTTGAAGACAATAACCCTGCAACAGCAGGCATTTCTGTTTCTTTGATTTTTTCGAAGATTACAGGTTTTTCACCGAGCGCTTCCACTATGCCTGCCATCTCATACTCAGTTGAGACTTCCTTTCTTATCCGAATTAATTCTCCGCTTTTGCTTAGCTGTTCCAAGAAAGTTCTAAAATCCACGGTGTATTCGACCTTGCTTTCATAATTATTGCGAATTCACTTATATTTTTTGGAATCCGATTTTTGTTCGCAGCACTTCAAATCCTTCTTTCTCAATGGCTTTTGCCACTTTCTCCTGCAGTTCTTCTCCAGGAGTCAGCGCGGTCATGCAGCCTCCGCCCCCGCCACCTGTGAGTTTTGCGCCAAAAGCGCCTTGCGTTCTGGCGACTTCTACAAGGTGGTCAAGCTTTTGGCAGGAAACTTGGATTTCTTGCAGCAACTGATGGTTTTCGTTCATTAGTTCACCGACTTTTTTGAGGTTAAATTCTTGGAGGGCTTTTCTCCCTGCGAATGCTACCTCTTCTGCACGCTTGAAAAGGGCGCAGTATTTTTGTGAGTTTTTCCTCTTCCTCTCTGCAACACCTTCCACCATGGCTTTGGTGTTCGCTACTATTCCGGTGCTGCCTATGACGATTTCAACGGGTCTTTTTATGGTTAGTCTCTCAAACAAGTCGGGTCCGCCGCTCATGTTTTTCTTGAACCACATTAATCCCCCGTAAGTTGCTGCGGTGTTGTCTATACCAGAAGGATTTCCAGCGTAAGCCTTCTCTGCTTCGTAAGCGATTTGATTTATCTTTTCATCTGGCAAGCTTCTGCCAAATTCTTGCGCGATTGCCCTAACGATGGCGACGCTGCTTGCTGCAGAAGCGCCGAGTCCGCTGAAACCTGGAAGACTTCCCCCTATCCAGATGCTCAATGGCGTTCTGGGGTCAATTTCCATGGTTTTGAGCACTCTTTCTATTGATTCCAATTGCTGAAGACGTTTTTCTTCACTGTAGCCTTTCGCCGTTCTTCTTTCATCCTTTATCTTGATTCTTTTTCCAGTTTTTTTCACTTCTGCGTCATTGGTTGAATCAATGGCAGAAACGATTCCAGGCACGCCGTGGACGACGAAGTGTTCGCCGAACAAAATCACCTTTCCGAACCCTGACCCTTTACCCATCTTGGAGCACCGTGAATGGATAGATATGATTAGAACAGATAAAAATATTCTTTCTATGCGCTGGATTAAGCTCTAGACGCGCATAATCTTCTTCTCTTTCTAAGACCAGCTGCGCAGGTTTGATTAGTTTTATGTCTCGGAAAAGGTCTGTGATTCATCCATGCTCTTTGATTCCCGAATTTTTGCTAAATGAATCTGCTATGTTGTGGAGTTTTCTTTGTTCATTCAAACGCGAAAAAATCTTTCAGATCTTCCTCGTTTCTTTAAAAATAGTTGCAGCATAAGTTACACCGCAGGTTAATAGCTTTTCAAGGGCTAACAAAGGTGTCCGACTTGGTGGTTAGCTAACATCATCACTATTCCCTAGCATGCTTAATAATGTGTGGAGCCTCGGGCGCTATAAGCAATTCGACGGATATTCGAACAGCGTCAGATGAACCCGGTATACAGAATAACACTTTTCCTTTAGTCACTCCAGCCACAGCGCGTGACATTACCGCGGCGGAGCCCATCTTGTCATAACTCAAACGCCTAAAAATCTCGCCAAATCCGGGAAGTGTCTTCTCAAAGAAAGGTGAAGTCGCTTCTATGGTAACATCAGAAGGAGTGATTCCTGTGCCACCGCAGAAAATTGCGGAGTCTATGGCAGGATTATCCAAGACGCTCTTCACTGCATGATTAATCATTACCATATCGTCTGAAAGGATTCTCTTAAATAAAACATTGTGACCAGCCTTTTTCAGAAAGAACTCGATGGTGTCACCCGAGACATCAGTTGCTTCTTCGCCCTTCTGCATGGATAAGTACCGAGATGTGCTGCAAATAAAAACGGCGAAGTTCAGAGTCTTTGGTGCTTGTGCCTTGTGCATTTTAGTGCTTTTGCTCACGACTGCAGCACCTGCTTCAACTTCTTAACTACATGGATGTTTTCAATCGCAGTCGTTGGGTATTGCCCTTCAGAATTCTTCTCATATTGCTTCACCATGTCCCAAACTGTCAGTAAACCCGCTGAAACAGCCGCAAGTGCTTCCATCTCCACGCCAGTTTGAGCATTAGCTTTGACTGTCGCTGACACCTCAACCCTGGATTTGTCCAAAACCTTGGCTTGCACTTTTACACTTGTCAATGGCAGCGGATGACACAGAGGAATGAGGCTGCTTGTTTTCTTAGCGGCGAGGATTCCTGCGATTTTTGCTGTATAAAGCGGGTCGCCTTTTGCAGCTTTGCCTTCTTGAACTATTTTCACCGTTTCGACCTTCAACCTAATAGTTCCTTTGGCAGTTGCTTCCCTGTAAACTTCCGCTTTGCAGGAAACATCAACCATCGTCATCTATTTGTCCCCCAGATTTGATGCGTTCGATTGCTTATTTACCTGCTCCCAAACCTCTATTAGGTTTTCTACCGCACGCGCTTTGGGTGAAGCTTCGTTGAACTTGTAGATGCGGATTCTTCCATAGACTGTTTGCTGAATTATGCCTTCAGCCTCCAGCAATATTAGATGTCTGTTTGTTGTTGAGTAATTTAGGCTTATTCTTCGCGCTATCTCGGAAACGTTAACCGCGCCCAACCTGGTGAGAAGCTTTAGAATTTTCATCCGTGGCTTTGAAGAAAACACGTCTTCCACATGCATAAGTATCACGTCTTCATCTTTTTCCGGGGGGATGCAGTTAAGTCTTTTTGCTCCAAAGATGAACCTTGGTTCAAGTTTTGTAGCAACCCGTTCGAGTTACATAGAATAGAAAACGTAAGCATAATATTCTGAGTATTTGCGGAAAAAATTAATCTCTAATTCTTCACATTAGAATACTTGCTCTGCACTTTCTTTGTTTCGATACTGTGCACCCCAAAAAACATCATCCAGCTATTCATCTCGCTCTAAAGAAGTCGTTAGTTCTTTTTCCAGTTGGGTTGCTGGAACCGTTGGTAACGAAATACGCGTAGCTCTTCCCCGAGTGCCAATTGAAGCGACTTCGGTTTTTAGTATGCCCAACGCAGACAGGAGCTGAACGTAGTTCCAGAGTTGAGTATGACTATTAGGCTTTTCCCCGTATTCTTCACATACGACGGCGTAAGCCTTTTCAACATCCGACAAAGATGCATAACCCTTCTGAGCATCCTTAAAAATCCGGACCGCGCCTAGCAAGAACAGTTTTTCATGTCTTCCAAGGGAGGATAACTCGCTCTTGTGCAAAGTAGGAATTATGCTAGAAACTGCTTCTCTAACGCATTCGGGTTCTACTTCGTCCATGTTCTCTGCATCTGCGTACTTTCCAGCGCGCCACAACAACTCAATAGCGAAGCGAGCATTCCCACTCTCTGAAACAGCTAGCTCTGTAACCAGATCAACAACATCCTCTCCTACTACGTTAGGCTCGAAAGCCATAGCCACTCTATCGCTCAGGATAGCTTTGAGTTGGGCTTTGTCATATCTTTCTAGGTTAATCACGTTACGTTGCAAAGTGCTTCGTGCACTTGCGTCTAACTTCTCGACGGCTCTTAGGTCCCGCAAAATACACAACAGCGAGATGCGTTGTGGTTTTCCGGCTCGCATTTCCTGAAGTCGCGTCAGCGAATAAACAGTCTCCGAGCCTTCTTTTTCAATAAGTGTGTCAAATTCGTCCAAAGTTAGGATAACAAAAGCGTTTTCCTCATCCAAAATCTGCATTAAGGTTCTTAGAACCTCTTCAGTTGAGTAGCCCCGGCTAGGGAAAGTCGGGCGAAAGGCAGTTAACGCGTGCTGGAGTACGAAGAAGAGTTTGCCACGGTATTCGCGGCAGTTAATATGAATAAAACGGAATTTCAGGTTTTGCTTATTCGCTTCAAGAGTAATGTCAGCGCCAAATCGTCGGGCGAGTGCTGTTTTTCCGGTGCCTACATCGCCTGTTATGATTACTCGTTGTGTCATGCGTTCGGGGAAATGCAAGAGGAAATTGAAGAATTCCATGAGTAAGCGGCGCTCTTTCTCCCTGTGGGGCAGGCGGGGTGGAACGTAGTTTATGTCAAGTTTTGTCTCATCTTTAAATACGCTTTTGTGAAACATCAAGGTTTGTGCCTGACCTTAGCCGTTCGTCATCCGCTTTTTTCGTTTGGTTGTTAGTGACTGCTAATTTCTGAAACAAACACTAATTTAAATGCATTAGGAGAGTTCTTTCTTTATTGTGGTTTTTTTCGAGGTTAGTGCTTCATCTTTTTGATAGTTCTTCACCGTTAGGGTCACATACGGACTCAAAGTCTGTATCTGCAATTTCGCAAGCTTCTACTCTCGCTTGACGCTTTTTCAAAATAGTCATTGGGAGTTATTGCTTAGTTGTTGATAACCAGCTTTAGGAATCAGTTGTTTATCAACTACTACTATCAAAGTCTTCGATTTTCAGTCAAAAAATAGCCTGTATCTACCCTCAGGACGCTATCAAAAGCTATGTAGAGCAAGGCGATCGGAAACTTCGACCGCCTATGTTTCTCTCCAAAATCCCAATCACATGTGAACGCAGTAATGCGTATTCAATAGCCTCCGTAGTCTCTTCTAACAGCGCATGGAAAAGAAAAGAATTCATTTTCATTTGGCGCAATGCTTGTGTCTTACTCGAATCCGTTATTGAAGCAGTTGGTTCTGCTTCAGAGTAGTAGGAGAAGAACAATCATTTTGACGTGCGAATTCAAAGTCCTTCTTCCAAACACTGCGAGATGTATGCCTATATGGAGGAATTGTTTGTCAACAAATGTTTACTAAGAATATGGAGTGTCAAGCGGGTTTGATATTGCAACGTTGACAAAGAATCTTCTTCAACTGACAAGTTTAAATCTTCAAAAAAACTGAAGGGTTAGTGCAGCCTATTATTTTTGGTAGGACATTGGAGATTTCTTCATAAAAACCTTTTTAAATGAATTATGTGAATTCTATTTCCGATACATCAAATGATACCCAAATATTTCTTTCTAACTAAGGGAGTTGGCAGACATAAAGAACAACTCCAAAGCTTCGAACTAGCTCTAAGAGACGCTGGCATCCACTATTGCAACCTTGTTAATGTCTCAAGCATAGTGCCGCCTGGCTGCAAATTGGTTTCAAGAGAGCAGGGACTAAAGATGGTGCAGCCGGGAGAAATAACCTTCGTTGTAATCGCTAGGAATGCCACCAATGAACCGCATAGGCTGCTGGCATCATCTATAGGAGTAGCCATTCCGTCGCGTAAGAACCAGTATGGCTATCTGTCTGAACATCATTCTTATGGGCAAACTGATGGCAAAGCCGGAGACTACGCAGAGGACCTAGCTGCAACAATGCTCGCAACTACCATGGGGATTCAGTTTGACCCTGAAACAGCTTGGGATGAAAGAAAACAGCTTTTCAAAACCAGTGGCATGATAATCAAAACAACCAACATAACCCAGACGGCGATAGGAGACAAAACCGGGATGTGGACAACAACAGTGTCTGCAGCAGTTTTTGTTCCCGCGAAGAACGGCAAACTTGGAAAACCTACGCAATAACACCAAGCACTATTGGAATAGTGTCTTATGCTTAAGAATAATTGATGGAGAAATTGCCAGTTGGCGGGAAGGAGTTAGTCCGCGCCTCAAGATGCAAAAGTCTTTAACCCGTTTTTGATTATGAATCGAAAAGAAAGGAATAGTCTTTGTTACTAGCACGCATCTTGAATGATTCAAAGAAGAAAGCCGTTTTAATGACGGTTTTGGCAGGTTTTTTATGGGGGACGTCTTTTCCGGCAATAAAAATCGGCTTGCAGTTCATGGATGCTTATACGTTTGTCTTCTTGAGGTTTCTAGTTGCTTCGATAGCATTACTAGCTGTGGCATTGCTGACTAAGAACTTAAGTTTCGAATTCGGTAATAAGCGGCTTATTCTGTTTCTGGGCTTATCCAATGGCATTGCCTACCTACTGCAGTATGTGGGTATGGTTGGCGTTGCTGCATCTGAATCTTCCCTATTTGTCAACCTGAGCGCTGTGTGGGTTGCGTTATTGAGTGCTTTGGTTCTGAAAGAGCGTTTAGGTTACAAAAAATGGTTTGGTGTTACCATCAGTTTTATCGGAGTTGTATTGATAACCACCAATTTAGATTTCGTGGCAATCGGCAAAAGCAACATTATACCTAACTTTCTTGTAATCAGCTCTGGCATACTGTGGGCTGTCTTCACAGTCTACAGCAAGCCGATGGTGAGAGAAAGTAAGAACATTATTAAGTCGATGACTTGGTTAATGCTCTTCACAATGTTGCCCTTGCTGCCTATTGGGACTTTTTCAGCCGGGACTTTCATTTTATTGCCATGGAACGCTTGGCTCGCCATTCTCTACACTGCACTCTTTTGCTGGGTAATTCCTTACTACTTGTGGCTAAGAGGGCTAAAGCATATTTCACCCGTTACTTCTTCAGTGGTTCTCTTAACTGAGATAGTAGTGGCAGTTTCTATTTCCACGATCTTCCTCGGAGAAGCCTTAACGGTGACTTCCAGCTTTGGCGCGATCTTCATTACAGTCGCAATGTTGTTGGTTTCGCAAGCAGACCAGAGCGAGAAAAACGCCTCTACAATAGCTTGAATCCAATGTTGATTGAGGTGTCAACAGTTTGGCTTGTTCATTTGTTTCAGATTGCTAATGGAGCTTTTCATAATCGCCATTTTCTCAGCCACTGCAACACTTAGACAACGTACGTCAATTCCTCAAGAAATAATAGTGGCTCCATATAATTAACTGATAAAACAAAGCCATCCTGAGAGGACCATATAGCATGAAATATGCAGGAAGAACGGCCACTGCAATAATACCCTGTCCCAAAGGCACAATTCTCCTGATAAAAAGGTCTACACAGCCCTTTGTAGGATATTGGGCTTTGCCCGGTGGCAGAGTCGAGTCTGAAGAGACAGTTGAGCAGACAATAGTGAGAGAAGTGAAAGAGGAAACAGGATTGGACACCGAGGTAGTATGCAAGATAGGCGATTATCACGAGCAAGGAACTCAAGATGGCGCAGAGTATGACTATTACCCCGCGTGTTTTCTGGTGAAAACAATCGGAGGCTTAATCAGAAAGCAAAAGAGCGAAATTCAAGATATCAAGCTTTTCGGCATAGGTGAAATTCCCAAATCGTTGGCATTCGAGCATAATCGAATGATTAAGGACTACATCAAGTTGCGCGAAACTGAGAAGCTACACTGATTTCCTCTAAGTGCACACTATTCGGCGGGGCATCAATTTGATGTTTGCTGACAATACTGCAGTTATTTGAGAGAAAAACCTGCATCGAATGGCAAATGATATTAACGCTTCATGTCAAAACCATAGTTTGGTGAATAGTTCCTTGAAGATAAAACTTCGAACGCCTCTAATAATCGTGAACTTCAAAACATATTCAGAAGCCACAGGCAAAAAAGCCGTTGAACTTGCAAAGCATGCGGAAAAAGTGAGCCGAGAAACACAAGTGCAAATTGTTGTAGTTCCTCAATATGCAGATATTGCTCCAGTTGCGGGAGCTGTTGACATTCCAGTTTTCGCTCAGCACATAGACCCCGTAAAACCCGGCAATTCCACCGGGCACGTACTAGCTGAATCAATCAAAGAAGCGGGCGCAGTTGGAACATTGATTAACCATGCTGAAAAACAACTCAAAATCGCTGATATTGATACTATAGTAAGTCTGGCGAGCGAGAAGAACCTAGTAAGTTGCGTTTGCACAAGCAACCCGCAAATCAGCGCAGCAATTGCTTACTTGAATCCCGACATCATATCCATCGAACCTCCAGAACTAATTGGCACCGGAGTCGCAGTTTCCAAAGCTAAACCTGAAGACATCACCAAAACCCTCCTGCTAGTGCGAAAAGTTAACACAAAAGCAATAGTACTGTGCGGTGCAGGAATAAGTCGCGGCGAAGATGTTGCGGTTGCATTGAAGCTTAAAACCCAAGGTGTGCTCGCCGCAAGTGCCATCGTTAAGGCAAAAGACCCATACACCGTGCTGCGAGATTTTGCAGACGCAACAAAACAGTAACAGAGAGATAGAAAACCATGAAAGTCGAGGCGGAATGCGCATCTTGTCTACTGGCTAGAGCAACTGCAGAGGCTTACTTAGCTACAACAAACCCTGCTTTGCGTTTCAGAGCTATTAAAGAAATTGTAAAACTTATAAACAGGGATTTCGGACCAACGACTGTTCCTGCAGACATCGGAACCAAGCGGGATCGCATGATAAAACAGCTGACCAGCAACGACGATCCTTACCGCCGAAACAAGAAGATGAGTAACGAGAAAGCCTTGAAGCTGCTACCAAACGCGAGAAAACTCGTGGAACAGGGTCACACTCAGCAAGAGCGGTTCAAGAAAGCCTGTTTATGCGCAATAGTGGGCAACATCATGGAATTCGACATTCCCGGGCACAATTTTGCGTTTAGCGATTTGGCGAAATGCCTTAGGACAGCCGCAAAGCAGCTAGCGGTAGATGATATTGACAAAGCGTACAGCTTAGCTAAGAAGGGACAGAGAGTTCTTTATTTAGCTGACAATGCTGGCGAAATTGTTTTTGACACGCTATTGGTTGAGCAGTTAAAGAATATGGGGTTAAATGTAACTTACGTTGTTAAGGGTGGTCCAATAATCAATGATGCAACCTTGGAGGATGTGGAGTTTTCGGGAATGAACAAGTTAGCCGATTCCATCTTAACGACAGGGACTGATGCAGTTGGGTTGCTTGCCAAGGAGGTTTCGGCTGAATTCATGGAGATCTATAACTCTGCAGAGCTTGTTTTTGCAAAAGGAATGGGATACGCTGAAACCTTAACTGAGTACAAGCTTACTAAGCCTCATTTTCTCTTGTTCAGAACCAAATGTAATCCTGTAGCTAACTTCTTTTGCGTTCCCCGCGACAGAAATATCGCGAAGCTGATGCCCTAAATGAACTTGCCCGCAATAAGAATAGGTCAGAAAGACCTTTCGGTTTTTGATGATGCCATTCACAAAGAATGGTTGGTGACAAATGGACTTGGTGGGTACTCTTCTTCCACCATTTTGGGCATAAACACGCGAAAATACCACGGTTTGCTCGTTGCTGCATTGGATCCACCCGGCGACCGCACTGTTTGTCTTGCGAAGCTGGATGAAGAAGTTGTACTGGGCAACAGGATTCTGCCAATTGGCGCTAATGAGTTTAGAGACGTGATATATCCTCAGGGTTATTTTTTCTTGAAAGAGTTTTCGGTGTCACCGTTTCCTCGGCAAATTTACGAAGTGGAAGATGTCGAGATCGAAAAGACAGTTTTCATGCCAAAAGAGAAAAACGTTACAGTCGTTGTTTACGACCTTGCTAACAAAAACGACTTCGAAGCGAAGTTTAGGATTTATCCTCTTACGAGTTGCAGGCATATACATTCAGTCGTAGATCGATGGAGAAATCCTTTGGAATTTTCCCAACAGCAAAATGAAAAAGCAGTTGAGATGGCCTTCAACAATCCGAATGCCAAAATTCAAGTTCGAACCACTAATGGTGCTTTCACCGCGAAACAAAACTGGCTTGACCGCCTATACTACCGTGAAGAGAGCAATCGAGGTGAAAGCAGCGTTGACGATTGTTATCAGCCAGGCTACTTCGAGGTAATGGTTTCACCCGGACGCAAAGAACAATTTGCGGTGGTCGCAAAGGCAGGCAAGAACTATCCGGAATCTCTGGAGAATATTGATTCTATCGGTAGAACAATGCAGCAAGTCCGCGACTTGATGAAGGAGGCTCTGGACGAGCGTCGTGCTGTGCTTGCTAAGTTTTACAGTTTGCACAAGCAAGTGCCTGAATGCGATTGGTTAAAGTGGATCATTCTATCTGGAGATTCGTTTGTTGTAAGGAAAGACTGCAGTGAGAACTCCATTGTGGCTGGTTATCACTGGTTTGAACCATGGGGTAGAGACACATTCATTTCATTACCTGGTTTGATGCTAACTACTGGAAGGTTTGAGGATGCTAAAAGAATTTTCTCAGATTATGTTCATCACTCTTTGCATGGCTTGATTCCAAATTTTGTTCAGGACAGATTCGGAACTCCTTCATACAATACTGTAGATGCCACGTTATGGTTTGTAAATGCAGTGCTGCAATACATCAAGTATACTGGCGACGTCAGTTTTGTCCAAAGAAAGTTATGGGAAAACCTGAAAGCCATTGTTGCCGATCACAAGGAAGGCACCGATTACGGAATTCATCTAGACAATGATGGTTTGCTCAGGCACAACTCTCAACTCACGTGGATGGATGCTACGGTAGACGGTCGCGCAGTGACTCCGCGTGCTGGAAAAGCCGTTGAAATTCAGGCACTTTGGTATAATGCACTGAGAACGATGCAACTTTTAGCGGAGAGGTTTGAAGAAGCACACCTTATTGAAGAATACACTGACATGGCTGAGAAAACCAGAAAGAGTTTTAACGTGAAGTTTTGGAATAGCGAAAGCAACTGTTTGTTCGATGTATTGCTGGATTCTGGGGCTGACCTTTCACTTCGTCCCAATCAGGTTATTGCTGCTTCGATGGATTTTCCAGTTTTGGACAGCAGTAGAGTTGAGTGTGTACTTGACATTGTCCAACGTGAGCTACTGACACCTTATGGGTTGCGCACTCTTGCGCGGGGTGATCCGAAATACCGAGGTTCGTACACAGGAGACAGAAGAAGCAGAGATCAAGCTTATCATAATGGAACGGTATGGCCTTGGCTCATAGGACCTTTCGCAACAGCCTTTCTTAAAGCTAAAGATTGCCTGGACAACCGAACACAAACTGCACTGAAAAACTTATTGCTGCCTTTGGTTACTGAGCAAACCTGCCAAGCGGGATTGGGATCTATAAGCGAAGTCTTTGACGGGGAACCTCCTCATTTGCCAAGGGGATGTATTGCACAAGCATGGAGCGTGGCTGAACCACTGCGCGCTTACATCGAAGACGTTATGCAGGCTAGACCGAGATATGAAAAAGAGTTCGTTCACCCTTAAGATTGCATGATTTTCTTGAGTTCTGCTGCTGCGGTTTCAGGCCTGACAGTGTTTATGTGCATTCCGGTGTTTTTCTCGAATCCTGCCCATATGGACAATTGCGGGTAAACTTCCAAGTGCCAGTGATAGTATTTCTCGGTGCTTTTCTCTAGAGCAAGGTGGATGCCAAAGTTGTATGGTGGATCGTTTACCAAATCTTTCACTCCCCTTAAGCTGTTTTTCAAGATTTTAGCGAAGCTTTCAATTTCTGTTTGTGTTAGGTTAAGCAGGTTGGAGCTGTGTTTTTTTGGCATTATCCAAAACTCCATGGGGTTTACGCTTGCGTAGGGAGTGAAGACCACAAAGTTAGAGTTTTTCTGCACCAGTCGGGGGCTATTAGATTCTTCCTTGAGAACGTTACAGAGAGCGCATTCCCCGTGTTGGTTCCAGTAGTCCTTACTTGCGGACACTTCTTCTTCGACTATTCGGGGCATGATTGGCGTTGTGACTATCTGGCTATGTGCATGTGAAAGCGATGCACCAGCTTCTTTGCCGTAATTTCGAAATATCGAAACATACTTGACATAAGGTTTTACGCTTAAATCACGAAGCCTGTCAATATAGGCGTTAATCAAGAGCGATAGCTGCGAAAGTTCAGCGTTCTGTGGATGTGCATCATGGATTGGTGATTCGACTAAAACCTCGTGGTGTCCGACGGCATAACCGTAACTTTTATTTTTCATAATCTGTCCAGGGGTTGTTGTGTCTTTCGGGGGAGCGAAGGCAGGAAAAAGGTTGGGTACGCTGCGAACAAGCCAGTTCTTGTGGCGCAGGCTTTCTGTGTCTTTGTCTTTCACAATTTCACCGTTAGACTTCAGATAGAGCAAGACTGCTGGGGGGGTAAGATGTTCATTTCCTGCACAGAGAGGACAGACGGCGTTTTGAGTTACTTCGACTCTGGGTTTGGCAAAGTCTGTGGGTCTTCTGCCGCGTTCCGTGGCAATTACGACCCAGCGATTAAGCAAGTAATCTTTTCTAAGCTCATTGTAGGCCATTGTAAATAAGTCCCGACACAGAAGAGATAATGTGGCTGACATTTTAGCATTTCCGAAACAAAATAGAGAACGCATTTTCGGTTCATGCAAAGAATTAATGTATTAAATATCCAATCACCGGGGCGAATTGCAGCATATGTGAAGCCGTTTCGTGTTTGATGAGCGTATTGGTTTGAAACTGGGGAAAGTATTTATTAGACGTGTGAAACTTACTTCGAACCGTCAACCAAAAGGATGATTCGAAATGACCCTGCAAAAAGGAGACTTCATACTGATTGATTACACGGCTAAGGTGAAAGAAACAAACGAGGTTTTCGACACCACTCTCGAGGAGATCTCTAAGAAAGAACATCTCCATAAGGAGGGCGAATTCTACGAGCCAAAACTTGTTGTTCTTGGCGAGAGTTGGATGCTCAAAGCCCTAGAGGAAAATCTGACATCTATGGAGCCAGGCAAGGCTCAAACGGTAGAAATTGCCCCCAAAGACGCCTTTGGGCAACGCGACCCAGAAAAAGTTAAACGGGTTCCACTTAAACAGTTGACAGCAAAAGGAACAAACCCAGGCATCGGAATGCGAATAGACTATAATGGTAAGATGGCTGTTGTCCGCTCAATCGGCGCAGGAAGAGTGCTTTTGGACTTTAATCCTCCACTGGCAGGCAAGACTCTGGTTTATGACGTAACGGTAAACAAAAAGCTGGAGACGAACGAAGAAAAGATCGCGGCCCTAATACACCGTAGAGTACCTCTTGCAGAAGAATCAAAGTTCAATTTCCTAATCAAAGAAAAGACTCTGAATATCGATATGCCTGAAGACACGTTTTATATAGAAGGCATACAGATTGCAAAACGTGGCATAGCTATGGATGTGCAGCGCTTCCTGCCTGAACTCTTGGAAATCAAGTTCGTTGAAACCTTCAAGAGCGAGCCCAAGCCCGAAACCAAATCAGAACCGAAAATCGAAACAAAGTCCGAATCAGCACCAGAAACCCAAACCTAAGGGTACGACACAACTATATCCAAAACCAGACTTAATTAATAACACCAGTTGCCTTTGCCACTTTCTCACAGGCTTCATAGTCTAACTTCAATTTGTGAAGAATAGTATAACGTTCAGGCCTTACGTTTGCAGCAACATCCAAGGCCTTAACAACCTCCTCATCCCTAACGCCCAATTCGCCAGCTGTTGTGGGTGCACCAATCCGCTTAAGCGTGTCTCGTATCCGTTGCCAATTCGATCTGTGAAGGTACGCCACTAGCACGGATCCCACACCACATTGTTCGCCATGCATGCCATGTGGACAATTTCCCATGTCAAGAGCATGACTAAACAAGTGTTCTGATCCGCTGCATGGGCGACTGCTTCCTGCAATGCTCATGGCAACTCCGCAGCTAATCAGAGCTTCAAGCAGAAGTCGCAAGCCTTCATCGTTCCCAAGTTCTACCACTTCAGCGTTCTGGATCAATAGCTTGGCGCTCATCAGCGCGAGGCTGGCAGCATATTCGCCGTAGTATTCGTTTCTTTCTTCGTGAGCGAGTCGCCAATCCTTTACTGCTGTGAACTTTGAAATTACGTCTCCGCAACCGCTTATTACGGAACGCCATGGAGCCTTGGCTATTACATCTGTGTCGGCAATTATCGCCAAGGGCGCCTGCGCCATTATTGAATAGGGTTTGTCAAATCCCTTAACCGAAGCCAATGGGCTAGCGATGCCATCATGAGACAACGTTGTTGGTATGCTTATGAAAGGGACTCCTTGACGGAAAGAACTTATTTTAGCAGCGTCAATCTTGGTTCCTCCACCGACGCCGAGAACAACCCGAGGTCTCCACGATTTTATTCTTTCCTCAACCATCAAAACATCTCTAGTGGTTGTTGTGTCAACAATCAAAGTGTCAACAACGATGCCTTTTTGTTCTAGCATGTCGCGAACTCGTTTTCCTGCAACCTCGCAACTCTTCAAGCCTCCGATTATTAAGGCTGACCCGCTGAGGTTGAGCCTCTGCATCACTTCTGTAACGCGTGATAGAGTCCCATTCCCAACAATTACTTCACGAGGAAGCTGCATATAATGGTAAGGCGAAGACAATTCGAATACCTGTTCAAGTCCTTTAGTTTTATTCTCTGCTGAACAGCTTAAAACCTTTTGGAAGTCACCGGGTTGCTATTACCAAAAACTACAGAAACACCTGCTTCATAACTACGCAGAGATTTTGGAGGTAACGCACAACCAAAAAACAAATCCCAAGAGCATTCCCTTCGGAATTCCTAAACCACAATATTAATAAACATCACAAAATGATTAAATGTTGCTTTGCTTCCTAGCGAAGAATTCGCTAAGATCAGTTTTAGGGAGACAAATAATATGGTACAGAACGATGCAACTAGCCAATTGGTCCTGAAAGGAACAACAACAATAGGCGTCGTCTGCAAAGATGGCGTAATCTTAGCTTCAGATACACGTGTAACGATGGGTTACTATGTAGCACACAAATTTGGAAAAAAAGTCTATAGAATAGACGATCACTTAGGCATGACAATCGCTGGAACAGTTGCAGATGCCCAACGCGTGGTGGATATTCTAACTGCCAATGCACAACTCTACAGAATAAACATGGATAGACCCATGCCGGTGAGTTCTGCAGCCAGGCTTACAGCTAACCTCTTATTCAATAACAGATATGTGCCGCTATCCACTCAAATTCTAATCGGCGGATTAGACGATTCAGGTCCACACGTTTTTAACATAGATCCCTACGGGAGCTTAACAGAAGAGAAATTTGTCTCAACAGGATCTGGTTCACCCATAGCCTACGGCGTATTGGAAGACAAGTACAGAGAAAACATGACGATTGCCGAGTTGTTGCCTACCATTGTTAGAGCAGTAAACGCGGCGATGAAACGTGACATTGGCAGCGGCAACAGTTACAATATTACAGTAATAGACAAAAACGGGTATCGGGAACTAACCGAAGAGGAGAAGCGCAACCTGCTGGAAGATCGAGGAAGTTAAAAGGCGTGGCTAGAAGCTCAGAAAAAGAGAAAGACAAGATAGAAATTAGCCACTACATTCTCGAACATGTTCCCAGAGAAGCAGAAGTGACCAGAATAGAATATGAAGGCCCAATGCTTGCTGTCTACACAAAGAAGCCGGAGGTCCTTGTTGAACAAGGCAGCATTGTTGCAGAAATTGTTGGAGTAATAAGAAAACGGATAGTCATACGCCCAGACCCTTCAGTGCGGCTGCCAGAAACTGAAGCAGAAAGAATAACACGCGAATTGATAGCGGCTGAAGCAGAGATAACAGACATCACCTTTGACCCAAGCCTAGGCGAAATAATAATCGAAACAAAGAAACCTGGCTTGGTGATTGGAAGAAACGGGGCTGTCTTGCAGGAGATTATCAAGAAAACCAAATGGCGCCCACACGTTCTGAGAAGTCCTCCGATTAAATCTAAGATAATCACTCACATGCGTCATTATCTTCATTCAGAAAGCAAAGAGCGCGAGAGGATTCTGCGCACCGTAGGTGAAAGAATTTTCAGGCCTAAAATGTTTGATGTCGGCGATGTCAGGTTGACCGTACTTGGAGGAGCCCAAGAAGTAGGACGCTCAGCTTTTCTAGTGAAAACACGTGAAAGCAGCGTACTCCTGGACTGCGGTATCCATCCAGGTTCACAGCGGCCTTTCGAAGGTTTTCCACGGTTTGACTCGCCAGAGTTTCAAATTGATGCTTTGGACGCTGTAGTTATAACCCACGCCCATTTGGATCACTGCGGTCTGACACCTTTTCTGTACAAGTATGGTTACGATGGACCAGTATACTGTTCTGCGCCAACTTCAAACTTGATGACGATGTTGCAGTTGGATTATCTGGATGTGGCTAACAAACAAGGAATTACAGCGCGTTATGACCAGAAGGATGTTCGCGAGTGCGTCTTGCACACAATTCCACTGCGGTTCGGCGTCGTTACCGATATCGCGCCGGACATTCGGCTGACGCTTCATAATTCGGGTCATATACTTGGTGGTGCCATGGCACATTTGCACATCGGCGAGGGATTGCACAACATAGTCTACACAAGTGACTACAAGTTTGCAAGGACAATGCTATTGGAAGCTGCGACAACAGAGTTCCCGCGAATCGAGACCGTGATCACAGAAAGCACTTACGGGGGACCAGATGACTTCACTCCATCCAGAGTTGAGTCTGAAGAACGTCTAACCCATCTTGTGAACGAGACTTTGGAACGGAAAGGTAAGGTTCTCATCCCTGTGCCTGCGGTGGGCAGAGCCCAAGAAATAATGCTCATCATTGATGGGTACATGAAACGTGGATTAATGCGGGAAGCACCAGTTTTCATCGAGGGAATGATCTCTGAGGCGACGGCCATTCACACTGCTTATCCAGAATATCTAGGTAGAGAAGTCAGACACAGCATTCTTCATGAAGAGGTGAATCCGTTTCAGTCGGACTACTTCACAATAGTGGAGCATCCGAGTGTGAGGCAGAGTATAATGGAAGGTGATCCCTGCATCGTTCTAGCGACCTCTGGGATGCTTGAAGGTGGACCCGTTATCGAGTACTTCAAAAACTGGGCGAACGATGAGAAAAACACCATAATTTTTGTCAGCTATCAGATTGAAGGTACAATGGGCAAAAGAGTGCAGAAAGGCGTAAGCGAAGTTACGATGATGGATAATGATGGCAAAATGGGTGCTCTGGCGGTGAGAATGCAGGTTGAATCTATTGAGGGTTTTTCAGGTCACTCTGACAGGAGGCAACTCGTCAACTATTTGACCCATCTTAATCCTAAACCCGAAAGAATCTTCGTTTGCCATGGAGAAAAGCAGAAAACGTTGAACCTTGCGAACTTTCTCGATAAGAAAGCTGGCATAAACACTGTTGTTCCAGCTGTACTGGAAACCTTTAGGCTGCTGTAGGTAAAGGTTCATTTGAAACTGGCGTCTTTTCTCGCCATATTCTTACGTTTTGAGGGCAGATGACCACTCTCTCTTCACCCAGACGGGCGATGTCTCCACCTATGGATTCAGCGAATTCGTAGAGCTGGTTCACGGCGTTTTTCACGTCCTCGATGCTCTTGTTGGCAAGAGGCGTTATCCGCAGAATGAGTATGTTTCCTTTTTTTACTTCGTTCTTAATTCCTTCCAAATCTGAGAGGTCCCGCAACGGCATAGCCTTGAGATAGGTTTTTTCTTGGCCTTCTTTGTCTTCGGATGGTTGCATTTCCGTTTTTTCATCCTCTTCTTTCTTTGGTTTTTGGAATACGCCCAGTAAAGGCATTTTTCTCTTCTATAGCTGTGCTATTTAATAGCTCTAAACAGTTAAGCGTTTCTTAATTTAAAGTCTGAATTTTAGTACAGAATGTGGGCTAAGTTAATAATTATCTTATGAATTCGTGATAAAGATTGCTACTCACACTCTTTGGATGGATGTCGCGATCTTGGCTTTCTCAGGCAACTGGTAAGCCAGAATTGGTGTTGCATCCACACACCTTTTCATTTTACACTGTTTTGAAATATGTTCGGCATAATATTGCGGTTATTGAAATATGCAGACTTGCGAAACAGGACTTAAAATACTCTTCTCCGTAACTCAGTTATAGAAAACAGTTCTAAAAGAGGAAAATAGAAATGAACTCGTGGACGGCAGAATCATCCAAAAGAAGGGACAAACTTAGCATTGTGGCTGAAATCTTGGAAATTGCTAAGGAAGGAACATTGAAGACCCAGATAATGTATAGGGCAAACCTGAGCTTTGCACAACTCAATGAATATCTCAAGTTTATGTTGAAAATTCAATTGCTAAACAAATTCATCGATAATGGAAAAGACATTTATGTAGCTACGAAGAAGGGAATGGACTTCTTGCAGCGACACTCGGAATTAACTGGATTACTTGTTGAAGAGACCAATGGCAAAAACGGTGCGAAATTTCCGCCTCAGAATTTGCTTAGAAAGGTTTAGGTCTTGTCCTTATAGCCTGCATCCGATATTGACCAATAATCAAAAAAGGACCTTTCAAGAGTTTTAGTGCGGTTTCCAGGCTCTGGTTTTTTAGTGCAGAGTTAGTCCATGTTTCTTAGAGTTCCAGGTTTATGGATATGTCTCGTTCGATTCACAAAATGAGTTCTCTATGCTCCTGCTTCAAATCGTCGATTTAAGTTTTGTAATCGAATTCACTTCCTATATTGCCTTGGTATTTGTCGAAATTGCTGACTTGTGTACATATGTCAAATGAGAATTCTTCAGTTTCCACAGTCCATGAGTCTTGTCATTTAACGCATGAAAGCCGTTTGAATATTCCTTTGGAAGAGCGCCAGCAACATCAAGACTCAATTTCGTAGCTGACTTAAAAAAAGATAGATGATTCCGGAAAGCTTATCTTTTAGAACACGAGATGCAAAGGCGCAGTTGAGGTGGCATGCGAAGCTGCTCGTTTTTCAGTGGACCACGACGAAAATCTCATATAGATTGACAAAATGGTTTTAAGGGTTAACATGCGTATGCATGCTGAGATTAAGGCTATGACGGTAAAAGCTGTGCTCTTTGACATGTTTGACACTCTGATGATGATTGAGAAGGATCATATGTTCTATAATCCTTCATTGCGGAGCGCCCATAGGTCTCTGGTTAATCATGATGTGGACGTGGGGTTCTCGGAGTTTCGGCAGGCGTACGTTAAGGCTCGGGATGCTATTTATGCGGCAGCTGAAGCAACGTTGGATGAACCGCATTTTAATGTTCGGATTGCGGATACGCTGTTTAGCTTGGGCTACAAATGCACTGTCGACAGTCCGGTTGTGGCTTCGGCAACTCTTGCGTTTTGCGAGGAGTTTATGAAATATGTTCGGATAGATGATTGTGCAAAAATAGTTCTGCATGAGCTGCATGGGAGATATAAACTCGGGATCGTGTCTAACTTTGCCATTCCTGAATGTGTACATAGCCTTCTAGAAAGGCATGGTTTAACAGACCTTTTCGATGTAGTAGTGGTTTCTGGAGCAGTTAACAAGCGTAAGCCAAGCCCTGAAATTTATGTTAAAGCGCTGGAACTAATGGGCGTAAAGGCATCGGAAACAGTGTTCGTGGGAGACACGGTAGACGCCGATGTTGCGGGGCCAACAAAAGTGGGAATGAAAACAGTTTTCATAGAACGCCGTTTTCAGAAGGAGATAGAACAGTTCTCTCCAACGGAGACTATAAAGAGTCTGGGCGAGTTGCCAGTGGCGCTTAAACTTTGCCTAACAAAGGCAGAATAATTATGTTTTGACTACCCATAATAAAATGGTAATATTCGGTTTTGGAGCGCGTGCGAGTACACCTCATCGCCCTTAGTTGGGGATTGCCACGTAAAAACGTCCATCTGTTGTCTTCTTCACGTTAGCGAACAAACCTCCAGCGATGTAATGTATCCAGTTTTGTTCCTGAATGTCCAAGTTTGCTTCTTGGCTTGTAGCAGCTTTTTCCTTTGAAGTCGCTCCAACAGCTACAAGTTTTGTTCTAATGCTCTCTTCAACGGCGAAGAGAGTCCCTGAGACTACTTCCATACTCCAACCTCCATCACATTTAGTTCAATATCTGTAATAAAATAGAAAAACCGGATAACAATGGAACTTTCGTCAAGAGAATTCTATCTATTACACTTAGATAATGGTCAAGCGAATATTTAAGGCTGGTCTCCAAACCGAGACAAATTGGAAGAAACCTGCAAGAATGAGAACATATTAATAACTTCTGGTAACTACTAGCCATGGTCGGTATTGATAAGATGCCCCAGTTGTTTCTTCCATAGAGCTGTGTTTGTGCAGACCCAGGACATTAAGCTCTATAGCAACGTTTATTTCGTGCCGACGAGAAATGTTTATATGGGCTGAAACTGCTTCTGAATAGTTTCAGCTACAAGCTAGCCCCGCAATTAACAATATGGCGGCGGCTCAACCCCAACCGAAACGGCGATTAGCCTTACAGGGATGCGGGTGTTGGCCTCCAGTTGCGGGGACACATATGTGGACCTGATATTAATATTAGGTCTGAATTGGGCTTTGACGTTAATGTGGTACATTCCCTCCAAATCCAGTTAGGCACAAGAATGCGATTTACCATAAACATCCTGCACGATCACGGAGTGCGCAAGTGCGTAACTCCGGTTGATCCTGCCGGACCCCACTGCTATCGGGATAGGACTAAGACATGCTAGTCGAGCGCCTTCCAGCCACGAAGAAGGCGCGGCACACAGCTCAGTAACACGTAGCTAACCTGCCCTCGGGACGAGAACACCCCCGGGAAACTGGGGCTAATTCTCGATAGGCGAAGAACTCTGGAATGAGTCTTTACCCAAAAGACGTTTAGATCATGCTTCTGGGCGTCGCCCAAGGATGGGGCTGCGACCGATCAGGTAGTTGGTGAGGCAATGGCTCACCAAGCCTTTAACCGGTGCGGGCCGTGGGAGCGGGAGCCCGGAGATGGGCACTGAGACAAGGGCCCAGGCCCTACGGGGCGCAGCAGTCGCGAAAACTTTGCAATAAGCGAAAGCTTGACAGGGCTATCCCGAGTGCCATCCGCTGAGGAAGGCTTTTACCCAGTCTAGAAAGCTGGGGGAATAAGGAGAGGGCAAGTCTGGTGTCAGCCGCCGCGGTAATACCAGCTCTCCGAGTGGTGTGGATGTTTATTGGGCCTAAAGCATCCGTAGCTGGCTGAGTTAGTCCCCTGTTAAATCCACCGAATCAATCGTTGGATTGCGGGGGATACTGCTCGGCTAGGGGACGGGAGAGGCAGACGGTATTTCCGGGGTAAGGGTGAAATCTTATAATCCCGGGAAGACCACCAGTGGCGAAGGCTGTCTGCTAGAACGCGCCCGACGGTGAGGGATGAAAGCTGGGGTAGCGAACCGGATTAGATACCCGGGTAGTCCCAGCCGTAAACGATGCAGGCTAGGTGTTTGGGCGGCCACGTGCCGCTCTAGTGCCGCAGGGAAGCTGTTAAGCCTGCCGCCTGGGGAGTACGATCGCAAGATTGAAACTTAAAGGAATTGGCGGGGGAGCACCACAAGGGGTGAAGCTTGCGGTTTAATTGGAGTCAACGCCGGAAATCTCACCGGGAGCGACAGCAGTGTGAAGGCCAGATTAAAGGTCTTGCCAGACGAGCTGAGAGGAGGTGCATGGCCGTCGCCAGTTCGTGCCGTGAGGTGTCCTGTTAAGTCAGGCAACGATCGAGACCCGCGTCCTCTGTTGCTACTGGTTTTGAGCCAGGCACACTGAGGAGACCGCCGCTGATAAAGCGGAGGAAGGAGCGGGCCACGGCAGGTCAGTATGCCCCGAATCTCCCGGGCCACACGCGAGCTGCAATGGCAGGTACAATGGGTTCCGACCTCGAAAGGGGAAGGCAATCTCGAAAGCCTGCCGTAGTTGGGATCGAGGGTTGTAACCCATCCTCGTGAACATGGAATCCCTAGTAATCGCGTGTCACTAGCGCGCGGTGAATACGTCCCTGCTCCTTGCACACACCGCCCGTCGTTCCACCCGAGCGACTCTTGGGTGAGGCGTGGTCAACTTGGCTGCGTCGAATCTTAGTTTTGTAAGGGGGGAAAAGTCGTAACAAGGTGGCCGTAGGGGAACCTGCGGCCGGATCACCTCCTAAGAAAGCAATTGCCTTCTGGAGGAGCAAGGAAGCGACATTAACGTCAAAGCCCTAACAACGGGTTACAAACAAATTTTTATTAGAATAGAAGTATTTAGAGACAACAAGGTGATTTTCTAATACTGCTTTATGGTTTTGGCAGCTGTTACTGTGGTGTTTTTTGGAGCTCTGCTTTATTGGATAAGCCTTAGTCAACGAGAAGACGAGTGATTAGTGCGTAGAAAGGTTCTTAAGTAATTGACCGTTCTTTTAGACGGCAAATAGAGTTGCCTGGTGGAAACGCCTAGGCTTAAGTACTAGCCTTATCCTTTAAAAGGAAAAGGGCTGATATCAGCAGAAAAAGTTAAAATAGTTGAATGAAGAGGTGAAAAAGTATGGAAAACATTTACGCCGCGATGCTCCTTCACAAGGCTGGAAAAGAAATCAATGAGGAAGCCGTTACAAACGTTTTGACAGCAGCAGGATTAACTGTTGATGCAGTGAAAGTGAAAGCCCTTGTAGCGTCTCTAAGTGAGGTCAACATTGACGAAGCAATCAAAGCCGCACCGACAATGATGGCAGCCGCTCCAGCACAAGCAGTTGCCGCGCCAGTCGCAGAACAAAAGCCGAAGGAAGAAGACAAGAAGAAGAAAGTTGAAGAAGAAAAAGCCAAAGAAGAAGCAGCACTTGAAGGTTTAGGCGCTTTATTCGGGTAAACATACCCCAACTTTTTCTGCGTTAATTTTTCCCTAATTATATTGTTGTTGATTTTTTCTGTCTTTTTTCATTTATTAATTTCCAGGCTACAATGGGCAGCCATCCTAGTAAGATTGGAAGTGTTGCTGGGAGAGCGCCGAACTGGGTCGGATTCAGCAGCAGTAGCTCGAAGAATCCGAAGGAAAGGCTCATTGTGGCTACTGATAGCACTGCGATTTTCTTGTCGAATTTCTTCATTGTTTGAGTTCCAAGAATGCCTGCGAAAAAGAAATCGCCAAGACCCAGCCTCAAGAATGCGATAGCTCCTCCATTAGTGAATATTAAAGGAATCGTGGGAAAAGCAACTAACACGGGAAGGCCTAGACTGGAAACCGCGTTTGCAGTATCAACCATTGCCCCTGTTACCCATACTAGTATTATGTCCAATACTGTCAGAGCTATTCCGAAAACAATAGCTGTTTTCCAAGTGAATAGGCTGCTCAAATATAGGACGATTAGAACGGCAAATATCAAACCGTAGGCGTCTAGGAGAAATGGAAACCAAATCTGCGTCCCGTTGAAAAAAATGAATAAGAGCAGGAACAATGCTGGCGCCAGGACTGCAGCATACCACCTTGGCTTAGATTCTTTCTTATGCCGGGCATAAACCAAGGCGAGAAGAGCCGCTACGGTTAAAATGGCGAAAGCTATGGTCCCATAAGTTCTTAATTCGCTTGGGAAAAAACCATAAAAACCAAGAGTGCCTGCAACCGTGGCTGCGATAATTGTTGCCGAGCAGAACAGTGTCAATCGCTTTTCAGACATATCTGAGAAAGCGTATGAAACAGTGAACAGCAGTGTTGAGTAGGAGAAAAGAAAAACAGCCATAATCGCCATCTGAGGAATGAAAACGATAATGGAAACCGACACGCCAATCAACGCAATAAGAAGGGCAACATCTCGAGTTCTGAATTCCTTTTCTTCAACGATTGTTTTAAGCTTGGCCTCCGCTTTTTTGCTCAAGAACATGCTTACAAGTGTTACTGTGAAAAGAAGCATTGGGAAGAGAATGTCGAATTGCATGCAAAGCAAATCTGCACACGCAGATTTAATTCTTTAGCTTAGAAACGGCATTAACGGGAAAGAATTGCAAGCGAGCATGACAAAACTGGAGCGTGATTCAGCGCTCAAACTGAGTGTTGAGAATCGCCAAAGATGCAAGAACCGCTTCTTCTGTCCTTACCGTCTCAGTTCCTTGAAACATAATTGTGTTAACCACAAAATCCATTGTGTCGTTGAGGTTTATTCCTTCGTCTCTTGCTATTTCGAACAATCCCCGTGCCGGTGAGCCAAAAGCCAAGAGAACGCTCTTGGCTCTTGCCCACCGCGCAGCGATTTTTCCAGCGACATCCGTGAATCTGGAGCCGAATTTGGAAGTTCCAATTGTCAAGTCGAATCCTCCATTTTTGACGAATGCGCTGAAGGAAGCTTTCTGCGTAGAAACCCTGTATCCCCAGTAAGAGGGAATTTCGTCCCGGTCCACGCTCTCAACATTAGCCTGGTCCCCTACTTTTACCACCCTTACCGTCAGGCGCCCGCCAACTGCAGCTCTGGTTTCTCTCAAGAGAACGGGCTTTTCCACTCCAATATCTACAAGCGCGCCATCTCTGGTTCCTGAAAGAACAACGCCCTCGCGGTTTTCACCAACTTTCAAGTTTGCAGCCTTGTTATTCAGAGGATGGTGCGGCGTGCGCAAAGGAGGAAGTATACCTGCAAATTGTAGCTGTGGTTCGAGTTTGAAAAGCCTCTTCCTCAAGTATTGGGGAGTTTCCATGTAGGAAAGCAGAGTGCTGATTAGTTTAAGATCATCACCTTGACTGGTTTTTGGGTTGTCAACATATACTACAATTTCGTTTACTCGAAAAATAGCGGCTGCCCTTCCAATAAAGCCGATTTTTGAGGTTTTCTCGCGCAGGTGCGGCGTGTCTGAGATAACCGACGCGGGAACTGCAATCGTCAACTTCTTATCCATAGTAAATGGCTCTCTCCACATGAAATTACTGATATCTACGTTCAGCTTAAAAGACTAGGACAGAATATAAAAATGCAGGTGACGTGTGAAATGGCGAAGTCCCTTTTGGAAAATGTTGAAAAAGTCGGGAAAGTTGACAGAAGCAATATGATTTCATACTGCGTGGATGCTTCACGACATTATGTGGAGTCCGCGAGAGCAGCCCAGAGAATCTCGCTTGAATATCCAAAACCGAAGAACATAATTATCGCCGGTTTGGGTGGCTCCGCAATCGGCGGAGAACTCTTAAAAGACTGGGCGCGGGAAAAAACGCCGGTGCCAATTGAGGTTAACAGGGAATACAATCTGCCTGGGTATGCAAACAAGAATACCCTTGTCGTCGTCGTGAGTTACTCAGGTGAGACTGAAGAGTCTTTGGGCGCGTTCCTCGACGCAGTTAGAAGAAAGTGTATGATTTACTGTGTAAGCTCTGGAGGTAGCTTGTTAGAGTTTGCTGAAAAGCTTGGAGTGCCACACCTGCGTGTTGCGGCGGGCATGCCTCCCCGTGCAGCCTTGCCTCACATGTTCTTGCCTCTGCTCGTGTGCCTGGAGAAATCGCAGATGGTTTCTGGTGTTTCAGAGGAGCTCTCGGAGACAGTGAAACTTCTCGAGAGAATTAGCGCGGGAAATTCTCCTGAGAGATCAAGTGAGGATAATCCTGCAAAAACTTTGGCTTTGGACATAAATGGCACCGTGCCCGTGGTCTACGGTTTTGGAATTTATCGTGGAGTTGCGCAGCGGTTTAAGCAGCAGTTCAATGAGAACAGCAAGATGCCTGCGAAGTGGGAGTATTTCTCGGAGCTCAATCATAACGAGATTGTGGGTTGGGAGGAGAGCGGCAAGTTGGGACCGTGCTTTTCTACGATATTTATCCGAGACAAGAATGAGCCGGATGAGATCCGCGCCAGGATTGAAACTACTATGAAGCTGATGCGGCCCATGAAGATGTTTGAAGTATGGAGTCAAGGTAAAAGTAGTTTAGCTAGAATGCTTTCGACAATTCTGGTTGGAGATTTTGTAAGCGTTTATCTGGCAATTCTACGCGGGGTCGACCCAACTCCTGTTAAAACGATTAGCCTGTTGAAGGAGACGATGAAGGAGAGCAAAACGAAAGATAGGATAATCGGTGAACTGGAGAGAATAGCTTCGAAATAGCTCAAGAGTTTTCGGTTACGAATGTCTTGAACGTTTGTTCAGCTGTTTCGATTGGCATCATCTGTGGTGGTCGTTTGAATGCGTATGCACACACGGGCAGTATTGCTCCTTTGTGCTTTTTGTTTAGCGCTATTTTTACAGCTCTCACGACGTCAAAGAGTACGCTTCCCGCGTTTGGCGCGTCGACGGTGCTGAATTTAAGGTCTATCTGCAATGGTGTGTTGCAGAAGTAGACTCCGCTTATCCAGAAGTAGCTGTCGCGTTTGTTTTGGAGGAAATCAACGTAGTCTGTTGAGCCTGCCACAACCTCTGCCTTATAGGGCAACGAGTTTTCTACGGATTGTGTTTTGATTATTCGCTTGGTTTCGCGTGTTCGGTCAAGCGTTTCCAGAGATTCCGTTCCTCCACCAACGTCCAGCTGGTAAGTCTCGGTTATTTTTACTCCATTCATCGAAAGCAGTTTCAGCAGTGTTTTGTGCAGAGCGGTTGACCCTGCCTGATCCACCAAGTCGTCGCCGACCAATGGGATTCCCCTCTCTTCAAAACGTTTAGCCCAAGCTGCTTCGCTGGCTATGAAGTTTGGTGTGGCGTTAACGAAAGCACATTTGGCGGCTAAAGACTGCTCGGCGTACCATCTGGAAGCTTGCGTTGCTCCACTCGGAAGAAGGTTGATAACTATTTCGGCGCCGGAGGCTTTCAGAGTGTTCTCAACGTTCACGTCAGGTTTAGTGCTTATTTTGAGGATGCTTTCGGTAGATTTGCCGACGCCGTCCAAGAGTGGTCCTTTGTTAACAACTATTCCTGTTGGAGGAACTTCAACGACCTTCGGCGTGTTGTTTGGTTCCGCGAAAATTGCTTCTGATAGGTCTTTTCCGACTTTTCGCTCGTCTACATCGAAGGCTGCAACAACTTCTATGTCGTTGGGCGATAAACCTCCTAATTGCGGGTTTCGCAACCCGACAGAATTCTCTTGATTTAGCTTGCCATAATAGCGCAAGCCTTGGACGAAGGCTGAAGCGCAATTGCCAACTCCGATTAACGCGACTTTAGCTTTGGGCATTTTCGAACACCTTGTATGAACTTTTCTTATTGACGATTACCTTATAAAAGGCTACGCTGCTCCAAGGCTTAGAATTATGCTAAGGGCATGAGTACTCGATGGGCGGGAGCCAGTTTGTGAAATATTAGAGTCGTGGTATCTTGTTAGGTGAATTGGGGTCGAGGCAAGAAGCAACCTTTTAATTTCTATGTAGCTCTTAACCCTGAAAAGGGTTGGATTAGATTGGTTGATGATGCTAAGCTTGACAAGTTTACTGCGGTTAACGAGTTGGCTCGCCGGAGAGGTTTTTTCTGGCAGTCTTACGAGATTTACGGGGGAGTAGGCGGCTTCGTAACTTATGGTCCCTTGGGTGCAAGATTGAAACAGAATATCGAGGCTAAACTCAGGGAGTTGTTTGTTACTAAGCTGGGTATTCTTGAAATCGAGTCTGCCGTGATTACTCCTGGGAAAGTCTTTGAAGCCTCGGGGCACGTGGATCACTTTAAGGAGCCGATGGTGGAGTGCTTGGAATGTCATAAACGTTTCCGAGCCGACCATCTGCTTGAGGAGTATGCAAAGATAAGCTCAAGCGAAGCTGAAAAACTGTCTCTTGACGAGATAAGTGTAGCGCTTGAGCGTCATGGTGTTAAGTGCCCCGAATGTGGTGGCTGTTTCAATTCGCCGCAGCGTTTCTTGACTATGTTTGAAACAACTATTGGGCCGTATTCTGGTTCTACGGGGTATGGGCGACCGGAGGCGGCGCAGGGGATATTCGTGGAGTTTAATCGGCTTTATGCTGTTGCGCGGGAGAAACTGCCTTTTGGCGTCATCCAGATTGGTCATGCCTTGAGGAACGAGATTTCGCCCAGGCAGGGTTTGATTAGGCTTCGCGAGTTCACGATTGCGGATTTGGAGTTTTTCTTTGATCCTGAAGAGCCGGCTTGTGGTTTCCTGAAGGAAGTTGAGGATGAAACCTTGCCCATTCTCTTGGGGAAGAATAGGCTTGCGAATTCAGAGGAGACAATAACTCTGACTGTTAGAGAGGCGTTAGACAGGAAGGTCGTTTTGTCTGAGTGGCAAGCGTTCTTTATGGCGATGGCTAAGAAATTGTTGATTGAAATCGGGGTTCCCGAGGAGAAACAGCGTTTTATTGAAAAATTGGCATGGGAAAAGGCTCATTATTCGCAGCAAAGTTTTGACCAGGAGGTGTACGTTGACCGTTGGGGTTGGGTGGAAGTTTCGGGTCACGCGTACCGTACAGACTACGATTTGAGTAGTCACATGAAGGCCAGCGGGGTGGATATGCAGGTCTATAAGGAATACAAGACTCCGGTTGAGAAAGAGGAGCTTATCGTTAAGCCAATCATGGCAAAGCTTGGGCCTGTCTTCAAGAAGGAGGCTAGTAAGGTTGCGGAGCTTCTTTCCAAGGCGCCGGTGGAAGATGTAATCGCTTCGCTGAAGAAGAATGGAAGCTACTTGGTCGGGGACTACAGGATTTTGCCTGAGCATGTGGATGTGAGCAATCAGAAGACAGTTGTGCGTGGAGGTCGCTTCATTCCTCATGTTGTTGAACCCAGTTTTGGCTGTGACAGGCTTTTCTATGTGGCGTTGGAATACGCTTACGGCGTGAAAGAAGACAGAGTAGTCATGAGTTTTCCAAGGAGCATTGCACCGACACAGGTTAGTGTTTACCCTTTGATGAACAAGGATGGCTTGTTCGAGAAAGCTCGGGAAGTGCAAAAGTTGCTGGTGAATGAGGGGTTCATGGCCGAGTTTGATGATGCAGGATCGATAGGCAGAAGGTACGCGCGTGCCGACGAGGCTGGTGTTCCGTTGGGTGTGACCGTAGACTATGACACGTTGAGTGATGGTTCAGTTACGATTCGGGATCGGGACTCGTGGAGGCAAGTGCGTAGCTCTCTGAAGAATTTGCCGCAGCTCTTGGAGAGGTACTTTCAAGGAAAAATAAGCTTTGAGGATATGGGCACTTTGGTTCCGGCGAGTAGTTAGCTTTTTTAATCTACTTGCACAACTACTTGTTGAATAATTGTCGATTACTTTGGGTGGGAGAAGGTTTTGGTACTTCCAGCGGAAACAGAGGAACGTGTGAAACGTAGAGCATTGAACGCCTGTCAGGATAACTTACGTAAGGTTGTGGATTTAACAAGGAAAATTCCTCAGATGGTTGAGCATTTTGCTAAGGGCGATAAGGATTCTGCTAGGCAGCTTTTTAGTGAAATCAAGCAGGGTGAAGAAGAGGTCATAAAGTCGAGGCGTATGGTTTCGCAGGAACTCGCTGAGATTGGGGCTATTTTGCTTAGCAGGGAAGATTTTTTGAGGTTTACGAACCAGTCGAGTGAGATTGCTGATTTCTCAGAGGGAACGGCTCATTACATTTTGGAGATTATGGAGCATAACTGGAATGTTTCGAGTGACATAAAGAAGGATTTGTTGAAGCTTTCGGAGGCGGTTCTTGATTCGGTGCTTAAGCTTAGGGAGACGATGATGGTTCTAAGCTATGGGCCGGCTAAGACCTTGGACAAGGCCAAGGACGTTGAGGTTGCGGAACGAATCGTTGATGACATTTACAGAGCGCTTTTGATCAGGATTCTCACAGGCAAGTTGGATATTCCTGTGTTGCTGCTGTTGAAGGATGTTCTTCAGCTTCTTGAGAACTCTGCGGACAAAGCTGAAGATGCTGCTGATACTGCGCGGATGATTTCCTTAATCTTGTAATTGAGAGCGACGCGATTCCATGGTCAAGATTGAAGTAGAGCTGATTGAGAATTTTCTGGTTGTTTGGGATTCCACAAAAGGCTCGGAGCTCTACAAGACGGGGTATTATGGAAAACCGCTTGGTATCGCGAAGCCCAAGATTCCTGAGTTCACTGTGCCGCTTCTTTTGGATTTGATGGAGGGCGTGTACTTGGCTGAGACTGGGAAAATAGCCGTTCATGAGGGTGAAGACAAGCAAAGGGTTAGTGTCAAGAAGCTCAAGCAAAAGGCTAAGCTGTTGTATGAGGATTTTGACCCGAAATACGCGGTGTACCGTGATTTGCGGGATAGCGGGTTGATTGTTACGCCGGGAATAAAGTTTGGTTGCGATTTCGCTGTTTACAAGTATGGTCCGGGTGTGGAGCATGCGCCTTACATGGTTTCGGTTAAGAAGTCGGGTTCGAGTATTTCGGCTACTGAGATTGTTAAGGCTGGTAGGTTGGCGACGACTGTGAGGAAGCGTTTTATAATTGCTGTTCCGGATTTGGCTGTTGAGAAAACGCAGTACTTGATTTTTAAGTGGTTTAAGGCTTAGCTTGGCATGATGGTTTGGTTTTGGAATTCTCCTCGTATGTTCTGGTGAGGATAGATTTTTGTGGTGGATAGTACGCTGCCTGGATCGATGGTTACGTCGTCTGCGACGACTGATATGGCGTTTATTTTTGTTGGTTTAGTTCGGGTTGAGCGGACGGTGGTGTGTCTTCCTATGATGCTGTCAAGTACTTCTGCTTCTTCGCCTATTATTGTTCTGTCCATGATTGCGGAGTTTTCTATTACGGCGTTTTTGCCGATTTTTGTGTAGTTGTCTATGCATGAGTTGACGATTCTTGCGCCGTCGTCTATTTGGCAGTGTCTTCCGATGAGGACGGCTCCTTCGATTTGGATTTTGTGTTGTTTTATTTTTTGTATGATTTCGTCTCTTCTTTGTTCAGATTCGTTGCTTTCGCCTTGTACCCATATTGGTGTTTTTTCGTTTAGTTGTCCTCCGAAGTCTGTTATTTTTGTGAAGCTGCCGTGTAGGAGATTTTGCATTGCTTCTAGGTAGTTTTTGGGTGTGCCTACGTCGAACCAGTTGCCTTTGAGGGTGTAGCCGTAGACTGGGTATCCTGCTTCTATGATGTAGGGGATGAAGTCGTAGCCGAAGTCTAGTCTGTGTTTTTCTTCGGTCATTTGTTTGACTGGTTTTTCTTTGAAGATTTTTCTTACTTCGGGTGAGATTACGTAGAGGCCGGTGTTTGCGAGGTTGGATGGGGCGTTTTTTGGCATGGGTTTTTCGACGAATCTGCGGATGCGGTTGTTTTTGTCGATGTCTGCGATGCCTAGGCCTTCGACGTTTTGTACTTCGCGGAGTACTATGGTCATGGCTGCGGCTTTGTCTGTGTGGAAGTTTATGAGGTCTTTTACGTCTATGTCGAAGATGTTGTCGCCTTGTACTGCGAAGACTGGTTGTTTTATGTCGTAGTATTCCATGTTTATTCTGGCGCTGTCGGCGCTTCCGTAGTCTTCTACGTTTGGTTGGTATTTTATGTGGATGCGGGGTTTGATGTTGTATCTTACGGAGAAGCCGATGCCTGTTTGGAAGTAGTCGTAGAGGTCTCTGTAGTTTGTGTAGCCTTTGACTCCGAAGATGTAGTTTTTTATGCCTTGGGTGGCGAGTGAGAAGAGTGAGAATTCGACTAGTGGTCTGTTTAGTATTCGGAGGCATGCTTTGCTTGTTTCTGCTGTGAGAGGCAGGAGGCGTGTTGCTCTTCCGCCTACTGGGATTATTGCTCGGATTTTTTCTGGAGTGTACTTGTCAGCTAATAGGGGAGCGTAGTTGTCGCTCAAAACGGATTCCTCATAAACCTTATAGTCTACTTATCAAGTGCGGAGCGTATTAACCTTTTCAACCTGGTTTTTGCCTGATTAGAAAATGTTTCAGGGTCTTGCGCTTTGCCTTGTGGTGCTGTTGTCTTTTGGGGTTTTGTGTTGTGTTATTTTCCTGGTTTTTTGAAGGTGGGTAGTCTGAGGATGTGTATGCTTACTGCGGCTGCGATGGCAATCATGATAATTTGCATTGGCAAGAGTAGTTGCGGTGGTAGCAGGCGGTTTAGTAGGAAGACGGTTGAGATGATGATGGTTGTCCATAGGACGGTTAGGGCGGTTATTTTTGTTCTTCAGGGGGAGTCCTTTGCCTTCTTTGTAGTTTTTGATGTATTCTCCGAAGTATTTGTTGTTTAGTAGCCAGTTGTACATTCTTGGTGAGCTTTTGCAGAAGCATGCTGCTGAGGCTAGGAGGAAGGGGGTGGTTGGGAGAATGGGTAGTACCATTCCGATGGTGCCTAGGACTAGGCAGATTAGTCCTGCGGTGAGCCACAGTGCCTTCGTGATTGTCCGTGGTTTCTTCTTGTCGCATGCTAAAGTTGGTGAAGGGTTTGTTTCGTTCATGCTTTTTCTCCTTTCTGCCGTGGCGGGTTTTTGGTGTTTTGTTTGTGGGTTTGGTTCTTTTTTGTTCCTAAAAAGGGTTTGTTGTTGCTAAAAGTTGCTTTTTGTTGTTTTTGAGTATATTTTTATAACTTGGTCGAGGCTAATGTTTGTCTAAGCGGGGTTCATGTGTGACGGATAGAGTGCGTAGCTTTGTTCGGTTGATGCGGCCTGTAAACTGTGTGATGATGGGTTTCGCGGTCTTCGTTGGTGCGGTCTTGGCGAGTCCGCAGTTTGTTGGTGATTGGTGGTTTAGGGTGGTTTATGGTTTTTTAACGGGGTTTTGTTTGACGGCGGCTTCTATGGCTCTTAATGACTATTACGATCGTGCGATTGACGCTATCAATGAGCCGTCGAGGCCGATCCCGAGTGGCGCCGTCAGTGTGAGGGAAGCATTGGGTGTTGTCGTGGTTTTGGCGGCGTTGGGTTTTGTGTTTGCTTATCTAGCCAGTTTTGTTTGTTTGGGTGTTGCTGTTTTTGCTTGGATAATTCTTGTTGGTTATGTCACGGTTGGAAAGCGCGCTGGGTTAGCTGGCAACTTTTTGGTTGCTGCGTGTGTGTCTCTTCCTTTTATTTACGGGAGCGTGGCGGTTACTGATCAGGTGCAGTTGAATGTTTTGCTTTTTTCGTCTATGGCTTTTCTTAGCAATATCGGAAGGGAAGTGACTAAGGGCATAGTTGATGTTAAGGGTGACAGTGCAGAGGGCGTTAAGACCGTGGCCGTGCGTTACGGAGAGAAGAACGCTGCAGTTGTAGCCTCGTTTGTTCTATCTTTCGGCTGTGGCTTTGACGCCGGTTCCGCCGGTTCTTGATTTGGTTTCTTTCTGGTTTATTCCCATTGTCTTGATTACGGACGTGGGCTTAATCGTGTGTTCTGTCCTTCTGCTGAAAGACTATTCTAGGGAAAACGCTAGGAGAATCAAGAAGCTGGTTCTTCTATTGTTCCTGGTTGGTTTGCTGGCGTTCCTAGCTGGAGTCGTCAGGTGAGGCATGTGCTTAACTCCGAAGCCCTCTTCAACATAGGTTTGCTGATAGTGTGTTACGGGTATATTCTGTTTATTATTTTCTTGTCGGAGAAGATGATCAGCGTTTTTCATGTTTCGCGCAAGTCTTCCCGCAAGGTTTTGCACTCGATGATTGGGAATCTGGTTTTCTTTATTCCCTTCTTTACTTTCAATTCTCTTCCGCTGAATTTTCCTTTCTTTGTTGCCGCCCCGTTTGTTCTTGTAACGTTTTTGGCGACTCCCTACTCGCCATTTAAGGGTGTTTCTGAGCGATTGAAGGGCTTGTCGGACATAACCGAGGGTGGACATCAGACCGGTCTGGTTTTCTACGCCATATCCTACACGGTTTTGGCGTTGCTTTTCTCAGCGAAACCATACGTTATCGCGGCTGGAATTTTGCCTATGGCTTATGGTGATGCTTCTGCAGCTCTTATCGGAGAGAAATATGGTAAGAGGCGCTATCGCGTCTTCGCCAAGAAAAGTCTTGAGGGATCCCTCACCATGCTTTTGGTTACTTTTGTGGCCTTCTTTGGAGTTTTAGCGTTTCATTCCAGTTTATACGGTTTTTCAGTTTTCAACTATCTTCTTGCTGCATTTGGCGTAGCCTTAGTGGCGACTTTGGCTGAGGCGTTTTCCCCCTTAGGCATTGACAACATCACGGTGCCGGCTCTGGGTGCTTTGACTTTTCTGCTTCTAAGCGGAGGCCTATAGAGTGCCTTTCATAGTGATTGATGGGCTTGACGCTTCTGGAAAGGATACTCAGGCTGTTCGTCTCTTCAACCATCTGAACGCTGCAGGTAACAGGATTTGCCTGCGTTTTCACCCTTCCCCAGACAATTTTTTCGGAGTTAAGGCAAAGCTGTTTCTGTATTCCAAAGGCAAAAGTGCGCACTTCGCATCCGCTTTGTTCTATATGCTTGATGTTATACGGTCGATTCTTCTTTTTACCAGGCGAGACTACAATTATGTTATTTTTGTTCGCTATTTGATGGGCACGGCTTACTTGCCTTCGCCCCTACACAAGGTTGCTTACCATTTCTTCGCTCTTGTAGTGCCGAAATCTGATGCGATGTTTTTCCTTGATATTTCTCCTGAAGAGGCTTATCGCAGGATACGGACACGTTCAGATCAGGAAAGATTTGAGGCGCTGCCGGAGCTTAGAAAAGTTCGCGGCAAAGCCCTCTCTTTGGCTCTGATTGGGAAATGGATTATTTTGGACGCTGGCAAACCCGTGGATGCTGTGGAAAAGGATATCCGAGAATGTATCGGTTCGATCTAGAATCTATGGGCGATTCTGGACTTGCTGGTTTTTGTTTTTGGCGGTAAATTGAATAACAAGTCCGAAGTAACATTGGTGGCGATGTTTTGTGAACCTTGAGGAGTACACCAAAGAAAGGTTGTGGGATTTGCTTGTGGAGGCAGTCCACGCTTCTGTAATGTATCCGAATCATAAAGCTTACACGCGGGACACTGTTCTGCCTGGAAAGGCCGATGTGGCTCCGGTGGAATTGGCGCACCGGCTGAATATGCCTCTGGGCGAAGCCATAGTAATTTTAGATGAATTGGCAGCGGAAAAAACGAGCTCGGGCTAGAGGACTTGAACGCTTGAAGCTTTGAAGACTATGAAGACCTCGTGGCCTAAGTTTAGGCCCATCTCGGTGAAAGACCTCTTGGTTATTTGAACCGTGAAAGGTTTGCCCGCGTCAACTCTGAGCTTCACGAGTGAACCCGTGTCGGTAACTTCTGTGATTATGCCTTTGAAAACATTTCTAGCGCTGGACTCGATTGGTTTCTCAGACAAGATTATGTCTTGTGGGTTTATGAAAATGCTGGTTTCGCCTTGTCTTTGACTGGTTATCTCGATTTTCACGCCGTTTCCTATGTCTACGATTGTTGATCCTTCTTCTGTTAATGAGGCGGTCCCTCTGAATGTGTTGCGGAGTGCGGCGAAGCTTGCGATGTTCTTGGATAGTTTTCCGAAAATTTCCGTTGGTTCTCCGATTTCGGTGATTTTTCCCTCGTTGATTAGTGCGATGCGGTGGGGTAGGGTCTTGGCTTGGAACATGTTATGTGTTGCCATTACGATGGTGAGTTTGTTTTGGCGGTTTGCTGCGTCTATTACTTCTTCGATAATTTCGGCGTTTTTCGGATCCAAGTTCGCAGTTGGTTCATCCAAGAGCAGAAGTTTGCTCTCGAGGACTAAGGCTCTGGCTATGGCTACTCTCTGTTGTTCTCCGCCTGAAAGCTTTCTTGCGGGTCGGTTCTCGAAACCTTCCAGTCTCACAAGTTTGAGGACTTTTCTTACTGCTTCGTCTTGAGCTTCTTTTGGGACTTTTCTGATTTTTAGGCCATAGGCAACATTGCTGTAGACTGATGTGTCGAAAAGGGTTGTTTTCTGAAAAACCAGTGTGGTTTTCAAGCGGGTTTTCTCTTCTTTTTTTGAGGTGATGGTTTCGCCTTCTAGCTTGACTTCACCACTTGAGGGGTTTTCAAGAAATGCCAGGATTTTCAAGATTGTTGTTTTTCCTGAGCCGTTAGGTCCCAGAAGTGCTAGTATTTCACCCTGTTGAATTTGTAGGTTCACGTTATCTAATACTGTTTTTTCTCCGTAACTCTTCGTTACGTTCTTCAATTCAGCTATTGCAGTCATCGCTTTTCCTCACTATTGAGGTAATCTCCATATTGTTAGCAGCATTTTTGCCTTCCGAGCTGCGATAATAATCATGTTTATGGCAAAAACTATTAGCATTAAAAGTATGCCCAGTGCAATTGCCAAGTCTAGGTCTCCTCGTGCTGTGTAACGGGATATGGCTGTTGTGAGAACGTCGGTTAAGCCTGCAATGTTGCCACCGACGAGCAGAGCCACGCCCAATTCCGCTATAGCTCGGTTGAAGCTGGCTATGTTGGATAAGAGGACTCCGTTTATCGCTTCCTTTAAGACTGCTATTGAGGCTTGTGATTCTGAAGCGCCTAAGGTTTTGGCCAGCTTCATTATTTCGGGGTCAACAGCTTCGATGGCTGTTGTCATAATGCTGACGAGGATGGGAGTCACGAGTATGGCTTCGCCTAGAATTATTGCGCCTGGCGTGTAGAGTAGTCCTAGAAATCCTAATGGGCCTCCTCTGGAGAATATTAGGAATAGAAATAGGCCCAAAACCACGGTGGGTATGCCTATCAACGTGTTAAACAATCCTTTAACTATGCTTTTGCCTCGGAAGTCTCTTAGTCCGAGCAGCATGGCTGTTGGGGTTCCCCAGAGCGTTGCTAGGATGACTGCGATACCTGAAAAAAAGAGGGTGCGGGAGACGATTCCATATAGCATGGGATCGCCTGTGGCTATCAGCTGGAAAGCTTCTATTATGCCACCGAGTACGTCGACCAATGCTGTTTTCCTCTAGTGATAGAGGTCTGGGTAGCCGACTTCTGTATTGCGTGGGGCATTCTGAGCCTTCTATGAAGGCGGCTTTTTCTATCCAGCCGACGACAGGTTGAGGTGCATCGTCTACGAGTGGTTGTACGGCGGGGAAGAATAGGCTTTGTCCATAGTCGTCTTTGCCGTAGTCTTCTATGAATTGTTGCGTTTCAGTTGAAACTAGGTAGACTATGAAGTCCATTGCGTCCTCGAAGTTTATCTTCTCATGGATTGTTTGGTTAGCTGCTACTGTCTGGTTGACTGCCATGGCGCTGTAAACGTTAAGTAGCGATTCAGCTTCGTCTATGAGTGCAACCTCGGAGGTTATGCCGTCTTTCTCGTACTTCAGGAACGTTCCAATGTCGGATAAGTGTGTAGGCTAATTTCTCGTTTGCCACGTTGAGCGTGTCACCCATGCCTGAGCCTGTAATTCCGAACCATGGTTCAGCAGAGATCAGTGTGTAGTTGTAGCCTGCTGATTTCCAGAGGCTTTGTTCTTTGGTGTGAGTGCCGGAGTTGTCTCCTCTGGAGATCCAGATTTTGGTTGTGCCTGACTGGTCAGTTAGGTTTCCTCCGTAGTTTGCAATGTTTCTTAGGGCTTCGGTTTGTGGTTTTTCCTTGGGTGTCTGCGGGGTCATTCTCTGGTCCTACTATGGTGAAGAAGTTGTAGGCTATTATTTTCCTGTTGACTCCCCAGCCTTCCTCGAGGAAAGTTTTTTCTTGCGATGGGGCGTGAACGAGGATTAGGTCTGCGTCACCGTTTTTCGCGTGCTGTATGGCTATTCCTGTTCCAGCGGATATTATGTTGATGTCTACGTTTGGGTTTTTGGCTTCGTAGTCTTTTTCAAGTTCGTCTAGTAGTCCTGTGTCGTAGAGGCTTGTGGTTGTGGATATTATGAGTCTTCTTTTTGAGAGGTAGTTGAAGTAGACTAGTGTGCCTGCGATTACTATTATGGTTGCGAGTGCTGCGACTATGAGTAGTTTTTGCCAAGTTTGCATGTTTAAACACCGTTATGTTTTGTCATTCATCTCGCTAAATTTATAAACTTTCCCGTAAATATGCTCTAAACAGAATGTCCACCTACAAAAAACATAAGCCCTCGGCAAAGATTTGGATAGAACACAAAGGAAAGCCGCTGATAGGACAGGGAGGGGCAGAAATCTTGGAGGCCGTCGCAAAGGAAAATTCGTTGTCTGCTGCTGCAAAAACGCTGCATATGTCTTACCGTTACTTGTGGAATTACATCCAGAAAATAGAGAAGACGTTGGGCGACCCCGTAGTCGACACGTACAAAGGCGGCAAAGCTGGAGGCGGTGGCGCGAAGCTCACAGTGCTTGGTCAAAACTTGCTCAGTGAGTACAAGAGAGTTGAGGGCTGTTTAGATAGGTTTCTTTCTGACCCTGATTATTGGGAGGTGATAGGTTTGAAAACAAGCGCTAGAAACCAGTTGAAGGGAAAAGTTGTTTCAGTCGAGAAAGATGGAATTATGGCGAAAGTGAAAATTGAAATTAATGTGCCCGCGGTGATCACTTCGGTCATTACTAAGGAAGCCGTTGAGGACTTGGGCATAAAAGTAGGTGATGAAGTCGTGGCTGTCGTGAAGTCAACAGAAGTGATGATTGCCAAATAGTCTTTCTTTTTTTATTCTATGACGTAGCGGTAGGTTATGTAGTATTCGCCTGCCGTCTGGCTGTTTCTTTTCACTCTTAGGATGTCGCCTGGTTTTGCTCCGATGACTTTGACTGCGGGGTCTGTGGATTGTATTTGCGGCATCTGGTATGGCTGCACTTTGTACTTCGTAAGCAGTTCTTCTCTTTCTTTCTTTGTGAGGATTTCATGTTTGGGCACTAAAGCATGGTCGAAAATGTCGAAGACCGGGAATGATTTGGGCAGGAGCTCCACGTTCTTTTTCTTGGCGCCTTGCTTAACCGCGTGTGTGTAGCGTCCTTCGGTGACGACGATGGCGCGTTCCAGCTCTTTTTCTTTCATGACTTTGTAGAGCGTATTCATTGCTGCAATGCCTACTGTCGCTGAGCCAAGGATGCACCAGACCAGGGCTTTTTCTTTGTCTTCTGGAATGTTTATGGTGTAGCCGATTGCGCCTTCAAAAGTTTCTTTATTGATAAGCTTGTATTTTCTGAGCTTGATGAGGACTTCTGCCTTTCGCTCTTCGATGGTTTCAACTTTACTGCTCAAACCTTAAACCTCATTGATAAACAAGTACGCGAAAAACCTAAACAACGCTTTAGCCCTTAAACTTTTCCCTTAACATTTTGATAGCGCACGCTAATCCATCCCTGTAGAACCGAGAACTCGGTCAACCCCTTTTCCTTTTTCTGAGCGCACACTTTCGAACAAAAGCAGAATCAAGAACTCATGGTACCACTAGGCAGTGCGTGCTAAGTGCGGAAGCTAGCTTTTTTCAGCTTTAACGTATACTTCAGTATTCACTTGTTTTGCGGGGTGACCAAGAAAATCAGATAGATGACCTTTCCAAACAGGATTTGAATTAGCCGTGAATCCAACGGTTTGTGAAATTCCACGCCACAGCAAAGCTTTGTCGTAGTCTTTAGCATCCTGAGGCATAAATTCGAAAATCGACCGGCTCGCAACAATAACCAGCTTCTTTTTCATCCGCGAAATAGCCACGTTGATTCTCTTCAAATCAAGCAGGAAATCGCTCTCGGTACGCACGTAATCAGGATCACTAACCGTGGAAGAAATAATAATCAAATCAGCTTCTCCGCCCTGAAAACGCTCAACCGTGTCAATCTTCACCTTATCGGAATAATCAGACAGCATATTCTTCAAGACACCCTTCTGCGCATTATGCGGCGTAATCACACCCACGCTGTCTGATTTCACATCGCGGACCAAAGCATCAACAATCGAAGCCTCAACCAGATTCGACTGAAAACTCTCCGCTTCATCATGAACAACCAAAACCAAAACATTCTCCGGATCAAGAACAACCCTCAAACCTTCTGTCTTAGGATCCGAATCAGCCAAAGTCGCCTTTTGATCGGAATGAAAATCAATCTTATCCATCTCATAAACCCACTCTTTCAAAAACTCCGCAACAACCATGTGGCAACGGTGACTCTGACACAAACGCTCCGCCGGAATATCCGCGCCAGCTACACACTTGATCCTCTCAATCCCAAGATCTTCTTTGCGTAGCAAACGCAGAAAATCCATAGCAGACAAGAAGGACGCCATCTCTTCCAACGTCCGACGATCTTCCTTCTCCCAATTATGCGCTTGAATCGGAGGTAGCTGACGATGATCTCCCGCCACAAGAATCTGACTGCTTGCACACAGAAAAGAACCCGAGAGAATCAGCTCAGGCAAACGCATCATGCTCGCCTCATCAACCACAAGCAAATCAAAAAAGCCCTCACCCCAAGGAGGTTCAGTCCCCCCAATCTTCTTCATAAGACCATACAACCCTGGAGGAGTAACACACAACACCAAAGGAAAACTGCCCGAAACATCCGAAGTTAACGTCGTCTGATTCATTAAACTATCCTTTAGTTCCTTAACCGCCTCTTCATCTTCGTTATAATTAACATAGGTAACTCCCTCAAGAGGTCTAACCGAAGAACTATCGTTGCTCAGAACCCGGTAGACCCTGAGACTAGCAAGGTCCTCGCCGCCCTTAGCGCAGTATTCTCGCCAGGAATCAGAAAGTTTGCTTACAAACTCGTGAATCGCCTTGTGAGTGGGGGCAACCATCAACACTCTACACCTAGAACTAGCCCTGTGGGCTGCAACATGGGCTAAAACCGCTAACTGCAAAGTCTCAGTCTTCCCCGTCCCAGGCGGCCCCTGAAGCATCACAACCTGTGCCTGTCCAAAAACGCGTTCGATGAAGCGACTCTGCTCAGGCTTAGGAGGAAAACGTTTGCCCTCAACCCACCGCATAAAAGAATCGGCAGCATCCCTCGACAAAACGGTATGCGCAGATTTGTCTGACCTGCCTGCCAAGAAACTCTCCAACAAACAATACAACACATTACTGTCTGCATAATCAAGACATTTTGCAGCCCTATCCGAAATTATATCATCCGCCAACTCATCCAAAATATAGCATCGCCCAGCCTCAAAAAGCTGGAGATACCTGCTCTTAGCCTTCTCAGGATCAGAAGTCGGAAGATTATGCCAAGCACTATACTTGCGACCCTTGCCACTTGGCCAACTCACCACCTTCACAGTCAACTCTAGCTTTCGCACATCAATCTTGTCAACAATAACGCGGGCTGACTTCTCAATCTCAGAAGGCGAACGCTTCTGAACTTCCTCAAACTGTCCCTGCTCGTTGCGCCGCACCTCAGTCGCAACCATCCAATCACCCGAACTCGAACCGTCAGACCCCTTAATCCTGCAAGCATTGGCCGCACAATCCGCCTTAGGCAGACCAATGCCCTCATAAACTAGTTTACCGCGAACCACAAACTCCCGCTCGCTTTCCAATACATCAGTGCACTCGAAAATTAAAGACCGCCCCGAAACAACACGCTGATACGGTAACAAAGCATAATGCTGATACAACTCTTGACGTTTTGCAAAATATTCCAGATCCAAAAACTCTCTACAACTTCGTTCTAAAGTTACAGGACCCAACGAAAACTCCGTTATCTTCGGAACCGCAATCGGCTTCTTGCCCAACCGCCTATTCCGAATCGACAACGACCGCTCAATGTGCTCAAGAACCAAACAAAGTTTCGCACCCATAAGCGTGAGCTCTTCATCGCTGATTCGCCTAGTCTTGTGCGGATAATCACACCACATGCGCTTCTCCAGGAAGATTCGAGCATAACCCTTCTCGTCACGGTTTTCTAGGCGACCCTTAGCTCCCCACACGTACTCAATCGGAATTTGATCCCCAAATCGAGCCCGAGCAGGATAATACCCCTCACTGCGTCTGGATTCATCATATCCAAGAAGAAAAGACATTGAACCGTCGCGATTGTGAACGTAAGGAAGAGAATAACTAAAAAAACCATCGCGAAAAACCGAATGCAAATCCACTGTTGATCCGTCTCGGCGCCTAACAATCCACTGATTACGGTCAAAAAGACCGGATTGCTCCAGAACAGGCAAAAGCCCCGAACTGTGAAACCTAAGAGCCTTCCGATGCACAACTTCATCTTGAATAATCGAAAACATCGGCTGATCAATCGCTTCCCTAAGACCCAAAAGATCCCTCACCGCATGTGCACTCATCAAAGAGGGTTGCCGACGAACCGCATCCATCAGAACGTCCCGTTCACGCCGAGTAAAGAAATAAAGATGAATCGGCGCCTCATCTGGGCTTCCCACCTCATTGGCTATCTTTGTCACTGCATTATTAACCTCTTGGAAAAAAGCTTCCAGCAGCTTCCTCTCTTCCTCCAATCCTTCTTCGTGCTCATCTGGAAGACTCCCGATTATTCGAGAAACACTCAAAGACTCTCCATGGTAACGAGTGCAACTCACTCTGGCGCTGACCATGGAAATAATATCCAACATGTAGTCCCATTCAACATAAAGATAAACTCGGATCATGCCGTCAGGCCTAAACGAAAGCGCTGAATTCTCCCCCGGTGACGGGCTATCCTCGGGAAGACTGCCAAACCCGGTGCCAGTTAGCCACGGCATCCACCTGCCCTTCATCGCAAAAGAACTATTGGGCCGAATTCCTCCCAACATGAACTGAGCCCGCTCAACCAACCAATCAAGCTTGGAACCCACAACAGGATCAGCAGCCAACAGACTGACTCTGTCAAAATCCACAGCAGGTAGACCCTTGAAATCATACGGCCGCAAGCTACCCGCATCTGGAACAACCTTCAATCTTCCTAGATCCTCAAGACGTTCAACTCCATGATTCCGAAGCGCATTCTGCTCTCCCCTGCTCAAATTAAGCAGCGAAATGCTTTCGCTCTCAATAGCGGTAACTATACAGCACTCATTGAAACCGCAATTGTCACAACGCCAGCAAAGCTGATACTCTACTTCGGATAAAGGGCTCTGATGGATACGCTGTAGCTCGCCGTTTTTTCCGAGAAGCCGCTCAACATCCTGAACCAAGGGGTTGAGCTTAAACTGCGGAAGAACGCTTGGATCAAGATTCTCCAAATCCGTCTCCTTATTTATCACTCCACCTTCAAACTCAACCTTCGTAGCAAGGCTTCCCAACCCCTGAGAAAGAAGCAACATGTAAATTGCCACCTGAATACGATGCGCTGTCTGCTCCTTCCAAGAGGCTTTTAATTCAAAGATCCTTACCTTCACTTTGCCCGCCTTGAAAGGCCAAACGGCAATCAAGTCGGCAATCCCGACAATATCCCAAACACCGATATGCCCTTTCATAGGCACCTGATAGAGTAAAACAGGCTTACAATCAACATTCTCTACTGCAGAAATCTGATTCTTGATAGTCTCCTGCAAAACATGCAAAGAGTCTTCCCAAGCTTTTTGCCAACCCACAACTCGAGGATTATAGGCACTGAAATCAACATAACTGGCAGCCTTCTCTTTCAGCTCACTAACCTTTTTTTCCTCAAGCATTTTTCCCGCGCCATAAAGCAGAGGGCTAATCGGCTTAAACGCCTCAATCCACCTGCGTCTTCTTTCCTCATGACCCTCATACTTCAGCTTGAAAAAACGCGGACAACAATTGAAGCGAATATACTCCGCTATTCCCGAGGCAGATAATGCGGGCAAACCGTCAGACCGCATTCCTTCATCCGACAACTCTTCAAAGAAGTCATTTGTACCCAACCAAACGGTCGCCCCTTATCTTCATGTCCTCTCAAATCTTAACCATACGTACCCACAACCAAACTTAAAGAGGTTCCCAAAAACAAAACGCCCGTCTCCACTTTTCCCAATTCTCAGAAACCTGCTGCTTCCACTATCATCACACCTTTTCTTGGGAATTAAGCAATTAGTAAAGAGACAGTTTTGTCCTCACACTCTGCAGGCTCGGTGAAAATTAGTCAAGATTAATCATTTTGTGGTTCTATCAATCTTTGTTTTGGCAATTGCTAATGGTTGCTTTGCTAGTTTGGTTTGAGTTCTAACTAGAAGCCTAACACTAACATTGTAACCGTTAAATATTGGAAACCATAACTGAAGCGCGTCAACAGTAGGGCGAAACAATTGAAGTACATCAGCAACTCCCTGTCGCAGGAATCATCCGTGTTTCTAAACTTGGTCCGGTTTGTCGCCTGCGAAATGGTTGTTGTCTGCCACTTGTTAACGAAGTATCAACCCGCGATTGGCCAGGCATCATTCAGGCTGGGCAGCACACTGGGCGGAGTAGCGGTGCTATTGTTTTTCATCCTTTCTGGACTGCTGATCTGCTACTCATTGTTGAACAAACTGGGGAATCCGATGTATCGGTTCAGGAATTTCTTCGTTGACAGGTTCAGCCGCATATATTCTGGACTGGTTCCAGCACTGCTAATTGGAGCATTTTTTTCTGCCTTAATTTACATCACCAACTACGAGTATTACGTTTACCTGTGCTCGATGCAGTCTGCGCCTTCCCTGTTGACTTTCTTAATGACCTTGGGCATGTTGCAGCGGTTTCCAGTTGCCTTCTTCAATTCTCTCCTCTCGCCGCTTAGGCTATCGTTTCCATTGCCCAGCGTCACACCCTTCGGATTTAACGGCATCTTGTGGACGCTAGCCGTTGAATGGTGGATCTACATGGCTTTCGGATGGTTCGTCATCGGATCACTGGCGTTATTGGGCAAACGCCAAAGAAGCAATGCCTACAAAGTCGTATTCTTTATCGTCGCGGCTGCTCTGAGTCTATTAATTGCAGGATTTTCTCAGGAATTTGGAAGTTCCATCATCGTCTGGTTTATCGGCGCATTGATGACGCTGGCAATCAGCAGCGAGACCCTCAGATCCAAACTCTCAGGTCGCCTAGCAACAAGAGTATCGGCTTTGCTTTTCGTTCTGGCTATTGTAGGCGCGACTTTCGGCGCTTACGCAGCGTTTGCCTGGACAAGCCAATACTACGATGTTTTCTTAGGATTGGAGTTATCGGCGTTTGTTTTCTTCGGCGTATTACTTCTAAATGGAAAAGGAATCGGACGCGTATCAAAATGCATATTGAATAAGCATATCGTCAAATGGGTCACAGTCGGAGCAGGCTTCTCATACACCCTATTCTTGACACATTATCCGATAATCATATTTCTCAACGGTTTGAATCTGCCAATAGATCGGCTTCTAATGTCGCTGCTATTACTGCTGATTACGAATTTCGCAGCATTCTCAATTGCCTATTTCACTGAAAAAAGACACAAAAATCTAGCCATAACAATCAAGAGATTATTTCGCATGCAACAGAGCTAGGTAAAACATCTAACTCTTCAGCTCTTGGCAAAACTAAATCCGCATGTTTCAAAAACGATAGTAAGGCGACTATAGCAACCAAATGATAAGAAATACTTTGTTGCTCAGAGAAAGATTAGTCTGCTTCGGCTAGGTAGACCTTGACGTTGCCGTCCTTGTCTTTTGCGGCGCGTACGCGAATTTTCCTTGGCGGTTTCTCTATGCCGTGGCTCCAGACTTTCTCGTTAACTTCCTTGCTTAGAACGAGCGTGGGCATTTCTCCTTCTTCCTCTTCTTCCACACGCATTTCCAATTTCATGTGTTTAGTTATGAAGTCTCTAATCATGTGCATGGCGCGGGGAGCTCTCTTCTTCGGAGGGCGAATCCAAGCTTTAGCCAACGGGATTGTGTAGATTCGCTCTTCAACAATGTCTTCTTCCTCGCCTTTCTTTTTCTTCTCTGGCTTTTTCGTTTCCTCTTCTTTCACTGGGGCTTCGGCGTCTTCTGTTTCAGCAGCTTCTTCCGTTGTTTCTTCGTCTAGGAGCTCTTCAACTTCTTGCTCGACATCTTCTTGTTCGGTCAACCCTGCTTCTTTTTCGTCAGTGATTTCTTCAGGCACTTGTTTGTCTTTCACAGTTCCAATTCTCCTATGGCTTTATGCTTCCCCGTCTCCAGTTTCTCTGTCGCTTAGGGTTTGTCCTGACTTTTCCACCTGTCCGCGCTATTACCCAAGTTGGAACGGACTTCTTCTCCTTGTTAGCTTTAGATAATCTTCGTTTTTTAGCTGGAGGTTTAACTCTTGCCATCTCTATATCCTTCTTATCGTTATGTCTCTTTTTCTAGATTGAAGTTGGAGGAGTATCTGTTTCAGCTGAGCATCTGAAAGAGGTATGGGCAGTTTACCCGCCTGCGCCAACTGTATTAGCTGAAGTTCAATCTGCTCAGTGAATTCCGGCTTAACCATGTTAAGGTTTGTCAGTCTCTGTCTAGCTTCAGGCGAAAGTATCTGTTTCAGCAAAGCCTGTTTCTGAGCTTCAACCTGTTGCGCTTCCTGAGACTGCCTCTGCTCGTCAGTCGCTCTTTGCTGATAGGACGACATCTTCCTTTTTCGGATAGCGTCAAGCTCATCATCTGACATCGCTTATTCGCCTTGATACTTCTTGAGCTCAGGAGTCGTCTTGACCAGTTCTTTATGCAGGTCATCAGCTACTTCCTGCAAAAGTTTCCGCCCTTTCGGAGCCATAATTCTTCCCTTAGTACCTGCTTTTGCGACCAAGCCCGCTGCTTCAAGCTGCTGCAAACACTTCCGGATGTTGCCTCCACCCGCTTTCGAAGCATGGTTAGGCGTTACTGAGAACCCTTTTCTTCCGCCATAATCAGACCGCAGTTTCTCAAGCCCTATGGGACCATGAACGTAAACCTTGCGAAGTATCGACGCAGAGCGCGTATACCACCAATACGGGTTCTGCGGCTGTTTTTCCACATGAGATCCTGTCTTAGCCACTGACGCCCATGCAGGCGGCTGAACCTCATCCACGTTTTCCTTCAGATACTTGGCTAGTCTATCGATGAATTTGGATGCTGGAACATTATGAGGATTCGTCAAGATGCCTTGTTCCTTTTGGTTTTCCTTGCAGTAAAATCAATAAGCCTAATATAAATATTCTCTGGAGCGTCCTGACACTTCACAAGCCCGTACACCCGCAAACGCGAAACGAAAACGTTAAGGCTAAACGTAATGCTGGCTATCATTCAATGGTGCCGGAGTGGCACTCTTTTCAGGATGTTTCCGGTTGGGGTTTTTTGTGTCGTCGATAGAGAATGAAAACGTGTCCTCTGAGCTCTACCAGCGCCGCGTGAGTCTGCTCAGCCGCCTTCTTCGCGATGCTTTCGGCGGTATCAGTCTGCAGTGCGCTCGGCAGGATTCTTATCTTAATCATTTTGGTCTTTGAGAGTTGATTCTCAATCTCACCCGATAGTTGAGGGGTAAAACCTTCTTTTCCAACCCACACGGTGGGCTTTTCGTCTTTCAACACGTGTCTAACGTGGCGTTTCATTCTGGTAGTTATTTTGCTCAATTCCAAGTTTCTCCTTTTTCTTTCTCAATACTATTCGCGTTTGGCAGCCGCAGTTCAGGCAGGTCGTCACTACATGAGGCTCTCTTCTCTGATTTATCCGCACACGGCAATTCTCACCATGAACGAGCAGAGTATTGCAGTTCTTGCAGATTTGACGTCTGTAATCCCGTGGTAAGCGCAATCTCGCGGACATAGCGATTTTTCTAGCGGTTTCTATGTATCGGCTTGACAACTTAGGATTGGAACCATGGATTTCTCTTGCTTGTTGGAATAAAACTTGTATGCGCTGCCTAGCTATTTGCCGTATATTATCCTTCATTCTTTAAATCGTGCCTCAAGCATCGGTACCATTTCGCGAACATCATAGTGTAAGGTTTTACTATTCATAATGCTTTTGTTTCCAATTCACAATTCTCGACTCAACTGTTCCACAAAATCCAAACTGGCTTAACCGAAAAGGCCTGTGCTTAGGTATTTGAAGCCATGGTCTCCGAAAACAGTCACGATCAATCCTTCATCTATCGTTCTTGCTTTCTGAATGGCGCCCCACATGGCAGACCCTGAAGAAATGCCAACGAAAAGCCCTTCCATAAGTAAAAGATTGCGGGCTGTATCGTAGGCATCTTTGTCCTCAACCTTAATCATTTCGTCGAGTTCGTAATGCTTACAGATCTCTGGGCAGAATTCATGCTGATTGACAAGCCCTTGTTGATTGCTTTCAGCACTGGAAGGTTCAACGCCTATTATCTTGATATCCTTGTTGAAGGTTCTCAGTTTTCTACCTACACCCATTATCGTTCCCGCCGTCCCAATTCCAGCGACAAAATGCGTAATTTTCCCATCAGTCTGCTCCCAAATCTCCTCTCCCGTGGTTTCATAGTGAACCTTCCAATTCATGTCATTGGCAAACTGGTCCGTCATGAAATACCTCGAGCTCTTCGCCATTTCTCTAGCTTTCTTCACAGCTTCTGCTTCTGTTGAAACGAAAATCAACTTGGCACCTAGCACTCTCAAAATCTTCTTTCGCTCTTCAGAAACAGACTCCGGTAACACGATTTCGCATCCGTAGCCTTTGAGAGCTGCCACCCAAGCTATGCTTATCCCCGTGTTTCCGGAAGTTGCCTCCAAAATAATCTTACCCTTTGCTAGCTTTCCCTCTTCCTCAGCGCTAGCAATCATTCGCAAAGCTATTCTGTCCTTCAAGGAGCCCATAGGGTTAAAGCCCTCCAACTTCGCGTAAATCTGCACACGGGAGTTTGGGGACATGCTATTTATCCTGACCATGGGGGTTTTGCCTATCAACTCAAAAACGTGATTGGCACACTTCATTTCGAACATTCACAACCGAAGACCATGTTTCATATGAAATAGAAAATAGTTTTGCTCCAGATCAGCTTGTTCATCTGGATTTTTCCCGAGTTTCAGCTGGGTATTTTTTTCCCTCGTTGATTCGTTCTTTTACATCTTTGATATCTGCTTCTTTGCCTGCTAGAATCTTAAGCCATAAGGCAAACTCGGTTTTGGATATTTCCTTCAGCAGCCTTCCGTTCTGGTCACCAGCATAATACCTTGCCGACTGTTGAGGGGATTCAAGCAACTTCACGTAGAATATGCGGTTCTCAATCGTGAGCCTGGAGGAACAGCCTTTCTTTTCGCCTTCAACATAATCCACGTCATAGACCATGAACCGAACTTCCACCTTAACACCGTATCCTGATTCTCTTAAGGTTTATCTTCGAAAACTGAGGAAACAAAATGAACAATAAGCCCGAACAATGCCTTAGACGGGGTTGCCCCTTTTCTTATGTTTGAAACTTGTTAGAATCACCACGGCAGCGGCATGAGAGCATTTTCCCTTCGACAGGAACCCGGGGCAACTGCAACTCACTTTTCCAGCGTAATTCTGAACCACTGTATATGTCCCATGATCTCCAATAACATTGTAGGTTCCTTCGGCTAAATGCTCAACCCTATTGCTTTCGACAAGCTTTCTAGCTTTTTCCAGCATTCTTTCCGAGGCCAAATCAATAATCAATCCAGTATGATGAAGTCTCTTGGGGGAACCATCCATAATCTAAGCCTACCAAGACTATTAAAGCACGCGATATCCTTTGTCCACCCACTACTGCTATTCCAACTTGGGAGAGCTGCTACTAGCACGTCACAAGCTCACCATGGACAAGCCGCGGATAGCACAATAGTACGGTCATGCTTCGAATTGGGAAACACTGTGATTTGTGGAAAACAGTTATACGGATAAACGGATTTCTTTGAAAGAGCAGGCTCGTGACAGACATGTTCAACAGCTACCGCGGTATGTCCAAACAGGCAAAATACTTGACCATTGCAGCACTTTTACCGTCAATTGCTTACGGTATGTTCTACACTGACATATCCTATTTTCTCACAACCGTCCAAGGCGTTTCAGCCGATTTTATGGGCTTTGTAATTACAGTCATGGGGGTCTCAACGTTTGTCGCCAGCATTCTTCTCGGAGTTGTCGCAGACATCTACGGCAGAAAAAAAATGCTTATCGCAGGAAACGTGCTGGCAAGCTTGATACTCGCTGTCTTCGCCTTAACAACAGACCCTGCTATACTGCTGATAGCAGCAATACTTGAAGGAATCTCTGAAGGCGCAGCCATAGCATCAAGCAGCGCGCTTCTCGCAGAGAAAGCGGGAAATGAAAAGAGAACCAGTGTCTTCTCGCTCTACGCTTTTGCACAAAGCATCGCTTGGGGGATAGGCAGCCTCTCAGTACCTGCAATAATTATTTTTGAACTAGCAGGTTTCACAAACAAGGAAAGCCACGTAATACTCTACGTATTGCTAGCCATTCTGAGCTTGTTCTCGACATTAATCATGCTTAAAGTGGAAGAATCTAAAAGACCGAAAAAAGCAAGAGCGAGCATAAAGGATTTCTTCCCAAGAAAATCGAGAGACGTCCTGCTAAAATACGTCATAACCGGCGCCATAGTCGCTTTCGGAGCAGGAATGGTAGTGCCAATCATGACTCTCTGGTTCAATCTACAGTACGGTATTTCTGACACGATAAGCTCACCAATCCTGGCAGTCTCAAGCATACTCATTGGAGCAGCGACGCTCCTAGCGCCAATGGCAGCCAGAAGATTCGGCCTCGTAAAAGCTGTAGTAATAACACAGGGAGCATCAACTGTTTTCATGTTCCTCATGCCTCTTTCTCCAAACTATGCTCTAGCTGGACTTGTGTACAGCATGAGAGCCCTACTCATGAACATGGCAAGCCCCCTCTCACAATCTATGATAATGGGGCTAGTTGCTGAGGACGAACGCGGAGCCGCTTCAGGCATAAGCGGAGCACTATGGAGATTGCCTAACGCGTTAAGCACTTGGATAGGCGCATCGCTAATGGGCATCGGCTTACTCTCTGAACCCTTCTTCATTGCAACCCTGCTATACGTCATATCCATAACGCTATTCTGGTTCTACTTCAGAAACACAAGAATGCCTGAAGAACAAAATCCCTCTTCATAAACCGCCTTTTCCACATGAAAAACCACCAAAACACAATCGCTAATGGCATACGCAATTCTTGTAAATTTTCTTATTTTGCTGGTTGCAGTAATCGGTATCGAGTTAAAAGTTAATTTAGATGTTTCGATTTAGAATCGTTCAAGGAAGCGCGATAGTCCATGCAGATTGAAAAGTATATTGATTTGAGGAGCGACACCGTCACATTGCCAACTGACGAGATGTTGGAAGCTATTCGTCACGCGAAGCTTGGAGACGATGTTTACAGGGAAGATCCAACTGTCAACAAGTTTGAGGAGATGGCGGCTGCGAAGATGGGCAAAGAAGCCGCACTTCTGGTTACAAGCGGAACGCAAGCAAATTTAGTGTCGCTGATGAGCAACACACAACGGGGGCAACTGGTTATTCTCGAATCTGAGAGTCACATGCACTGGTACGAAGTAGGGGGCATATCCACGATCGCGGGTTTACTGCCTTGGCCAGTGAAAAGCCAATACGGCGTGCTTGAACCAGAACAGATTGATGCCGCGGTAAGGCCAAAGGATATCCACTTTCCAGAACCAGCTCTGGTTTGTGTCGAAAACTCCCACAACCGACATGGAGGCACCGTGGTGACCCCTGTTCAATTGCAGGCTATGCATGAGGCTGCAGAAAGGCACGGTCTGAAACTATACATGGACGGCGCAAGAATTTTCAATTCTGCAATAGCGCTGAAAGTTGATGTTAAAGAGCTCACGAGGCACGTGGACAACCTGATGTTCTGCTTGTCGAAGGGTCTATGCTGTCCGGTTGGTTCGGTGGTTGTTGGTTCTTACGAGTTTGTTGAGAAGGCTAGGAAAGTCAGGAAAGTTCTGGGAGGCGGAATGCGTCAAGCAGGCATAATCGCCGCGGCAGGAATTGTTGCGCTAGAGAAAATGGTTAGCCGGTTGCAGGACGATCATGAAAACGCCAAACGCCTAGCTGAAGCTATAGCCAAAATCAAGGGAATACAAGTCGATTTGAAGCGTGTCCAGACCAACATGGTGCTTCTGAACACAAGCGGCCTAAAAGTAGATGACACAATTGTCCTATCGAAGCTTAAGGAAAGAGGTGTACTCGTCTCAATGATGGGAAAGCATACGCTTCGAATGGTGACTCATTTGGGAATCGAAAGAGCACATGTTGAGGCGGCAATAAACGCGGTTACCCTAACAGCAGATGAGATAAACAAGCACGTTTTCCCATAATTATGATTGTACCGCGATCTTGCAGCTTCTGCTTAAGAAGGTGCCCGATTCTTCGTATTCAGGTAGTAACTTGGGCAAGCTACAAAGTGACCTTTGCCAACATCGACTAGTCCAAGCGTTTCTTCCGCGCAGCCATGATCTTTCTTGTAGATACATCTGGGTTGGAACCTGCATCCCGTCGGCGGGTTTATTGGACTTGGGACTTCTCCTGGCAAAATGATCCTGCGCTTTTTTGCATCTGGGTCAGGAATTGGAATTGCCGAAAGCAAAGCCTGCGTATACGGGTGCAATGGATGCTCAAAAAGCTCATCCGTGTCTGCAATCTCCACGAACTTTCCAAGGTACATGACGGCGATTCTGTGACAAATATGCCTGACCGTGCTCAGGTCGTGACTAATGTACAGGTATGTTATTTTGAACTTGTTCTGAAGTTCTTGTAGAAGGTTCAGTATCTGTGCCCTGACTGAAACGTCCAACGAGGCCACAGGTTCATCTGCAATCAATAATTCTGGTTCGACGGCTAAAGCCCTTGCGATGCATACTCTCTGCCTTTGTCCCCCGCTGAACTCGTGCGGATACCGTTCAGCATGATACTCCTCTAATCCAACGAGCTTCAACAGTTCGTAGAGTCTGTCCTGCCACTTATCCTTTGGAATGTGTCCGTGAATAGCCATCGGCTCCGTGATTATGTCGGACACGGTCATTCTGGGGTCAAGCGATGCATAAGGATTTTGAAAAACATACTGCATCTTGCGTCTCAGTCTCAATATTGCTGCTTTGTCCTTTGACTGGAAAATACGGCTTACTTCTTCTCCCGCAAAGTATATCTCGCCGCTCGTGGGTGGATCAAGGGATAGAATTGCTCGCGCAGTTGTTGTTTTTCCGCAACCGCTTTCACCAACCAACCCAAAAGTTTCCCCTCGGTTTACCGAAAAGCTCACTCCGTCGACAGCGTGCACAACACCGACCTGTTTCTTCATCAAGACTCCCTTGCTGGTAATTGGAAAATGCTTCACCAGATTCCTAACGTCCAATACGACTTCGCTCATTTGTTCAAGCCCCTGAAAGGCGATGTAGCCTCAATCTCTCTCGCGCGAACACATGCCACATAGTGATCTTTTTCTATCTCCATCAATTCTGGAAGCTCAGCGGTGCAAACTCCCTGCTTTGCGAATTCGCAGCGTGGATGGAATCTGCAACCTGGAGGAACTTCAATTAGGTTGGGAATAGCGCCTGGGATGACTTTGAGTTTTTCTCTTTTCAAAGCCAAGCTTGGAACAGCTTCGAGGAGTGCTCGGGTGTACGGATGCTTCGGATTGTAAAATATCGTTTTTGTGCTTGCGGATTCGCAGACACGTCCAGCGTACAGAACGGTTATGCGGTCGGCCACGTCAGCTACAACACCCATGTCGTGGGTAATCAATATCATCGCCATACCAAGCTTCTGCTTCAGGTTCTTCAGCAAATCAAGGATTTGCGCTTGAACTGTCACGTCAAGAGCCGTGGTTGGTTCATCAGCCAGAAGGAGACTAGGTTCGCAGGATAAGGCTCTTGCCACTGCGATACGTTGTTTCATGCCGCCGCTTAGTTGATGGGGATAACTCCAAATCTTAACATCTGGGTCAGGAATTTCCACAAGTCTAAAAAGCTCAATGGCTTTCTTTAGAGCTTCCTCTTTCGTCACGTTTTGGTGTTGCCTTATGACTTCTACTAGTTGATCAGCAACTGAAAAGACAGGATTCAAAGAAGTTGCAGGGTCTTGGAAAATGTAGGCTACTTCCTTTCCTCGAAACTTCTGCATTTCATCTTCTTTCCTTTCGAGGATGTTTTCTCCTCTGTATAAGATGCGTCCCCCTACAATCTTGCCTGGTCGGGGAACTATCCTCAGGGTTGACAGCGCTGTTACGGATTTTCCTGAGCCTGATTCACCTACCAAACCCAGTGTTTCGCCCTCCTTGACTTTGAGAGAGACGCCGTCGACTGCTTTGACTACTCCTGCCCACGTGTAGAAATATGTTTTGAGATTGTCAATTTCCAGCAGTTCATTCGCCATTTCGTGTCCTCCCTTGTTTATTCTCTGAGACGTGGGTCGAAAGCGTCTCGTAACCCGTTTCCCAAAAGGCTGAAACCCAGCACTAGTATTGTGATGAAGAATCCCGGAAAGATTCCTTCCCACCAAGCCTCTTTGACCGCCTCGCTTGCTCCTTGGAGTTGCTGTCCCCAAGTAATGCTGTTTGGATCGCCGAACCCTAGAAAGCTTATTCCCGCCTCAACCAGTATTGCCCCGGCGATCTGAAGAGTTATTAGAACGATTACAATGTGCAAGACATTCGGGAGTAGATGTCGAAGTATTATTCGCCATTTGCTTGCCCCGAGTGATTTTGCGGCTTCAATGTACTCGTACTGCTTAACCCGGAGCACTTCTCCCCGGATAATTCTAGCATTGGAAGCCCAAGAGAACAAGCCTATTATCAAGGTTACCATTGAAAGGCCTCCCACTCCAGATGGTGCCAAAGTTGTCACTACTTTCAGGAAGACCAATAAAATCAGAAGAAATGGAATAACGAGAAAGACTTCGGTTATTCTCATCAACAAATTGTCCAAAAGACCACCATAGTACCCCGAAACAAGTCCTATGACAATAGCTAGAGACATAGCTATTGCCGCTGATCCGAAGCCCACGTAAAGCGCTGCTGAGGCTCCGTACACAACTTGACTGAAAACGTCATGACCAACGTAGTCGGTTCCGAATAGGTATTTTGTAGAAGGTGGCATTCTGATTCTTCCTTCTTCACGCAAGCTTGCCAGGTAGTTTGGGGGGTAACGCGCGATTATCGGGCCAAACAATGCCATAAACACTACTACACCTATTATTATGAGGCCAGCCAACGCCGCTCTGTTCTTTTTAAATCTGCGCCATGCAATGTTCCACTGGCTTACGCCCTTGCGAACCTTCTTTTCAGTCGGTTCTATAACCGTTGCTTCCATTGGATTGCTGTTTTCCATTTCTTTCAGACCTATTATGTATCTTTTATTCAATTCTGATTCTAGGATCTATGTACGCGTACGTTATGTCAGTAATAAGGTTGGCAAATAAAGTCATCAGCGTTATGAAGACTGTTATTCCCATAATGAGCGGAAAATCCAGTTTTCCAACAGCCTGAACATACAGACGACCTACTCCTGGCCAATTGAAAACGGTTTCAGTGATAGGGGCTCCGGCTAGCATGCCTCCAAAATATAGTCCGATGTAAGTAACAACCGGAATCAAAGCGTTTCTCAATGCATGCTTGTAGACTACCGTTCTTTCACTTAAACCGCCTGCTCTAGCAGCCAGAATGTAATCCTGTCTGAGTATTTCAAGCATACTCGACCGCACCAGAAGAACGATAGGGGCAAGAGTTGCGAAGGTTAAAATGGCAGTGGGCACAATGAGGTGCCATAGCTCGTCCAAGAAATAATTACCCAAGAAGTAATGTTCTACCAATAGGGTGTGAGCTCCAAATGGTGGAAACCAGCCCAAATAGTATGAAAAGACTAGTATGCCAACTATGCCTATATAGAAAACAGGGATGCATGTTCCAAGAATAGAAATTGTTGTCACGGAGACATCCAGCTTGGAATACTGTTTTCGAGCGGACGTGATTCCTATAGGTATAGCAATTAAGAGCGATAGGAAAAGGGAGGCCAATTGGAGCTTGAAGGTTTCCCAAGTGTAATCGCCAATCAACGTAGTCACGGCAGTCCCGCCTCTGAGGGCATAAGAGTTGCCCAAATTTCCTTGGAATAGTTCCCATATGTACTTGAGGAATTGAACGTACAAAGGTTGATCGAGACCATAATACGCGGTCAACTGCGCCCTTGCTTCCGCCGTAATTCGTGGATTCAATCCTGTCATAAGCTTGACGGGATCGCCTGCCAAGCGTGAGGCAACAAACACTAAGATCAAGATTCCGAAGAAAAGCGGAATCAAATACAAGAGTCTTCTGAGAATATATCTTGTCAACGGGCTCCGTAAGGCAACAAAAAGACGATTTCGGATGGAACTCGAGTCCACACTATCGTTTGGCAATGTTAGTCACTGTTATGAAGTAATTTCTGTTCATGATAAATATATAAAGATTCTTTGAGAATGCATGTTTTCCCACCTTTTAGCGCGTTTCATCTAAAATAAGCCACAAGGTAGTGGTTTTACGGCAAATCTTATTAGGTATAACTAAGAATCAGAGTTATTGGAGGTTAAAAAAGAGTTGACCAATAAAAACAAAGCGCTGTTCTTTTGCTCACTATTGATACTAAGCACGTTCGCACTGCCAGCAGTTATGCTTGTCCAAGCACAAGAGGAGAGTTTGTTCCAGATGACCTTGATTGTTCCCGGTCCAAATCCTTCCCGCAAAGCCTGGGCTGAAGTTATTGAAAATGCTCTAGACGAAGTCGGAATAGATGCGGATAGGGTGGAGCTAGATTGGGACACAGTTTACGCACGCGCACTCACCCCTGATCCGTCTGTTGCAGGAAAGACCTACGCAGATGGAGGCTTCGACACATTGTTCGTCGGATACGCAATGGGAGTAGACCCTGATCCGTACGGGTCTGTTTGACAGCAGCCAGTTTGCACCGGATGGACAAAACTATTACTTCTGGAACAACACCGAAAGCGACAGACTCTGTCGACTAATTCAAGAAACAACTGATGAAGCTACACGCCTCGGATACGTCAAAGAATGGCAAAAACTATACCACGAGCAGGAGCCATCTGCAACAATCCTTTATACCAAGGAAGTAGTTGCATTTGACCCAACTGTTCTCCAAGGTGACCCATTCACCATTATGCACTATCCAGCTTGGCCCAGAGTGAAAAACTGGAAACTGACTGACACAGCAACCACGACAACAATCGTTCTTGCACAGACAGGTCCAGCACCCTCAGAAGGCTTTAACCCGTTGCTGACCACATCATACTATGACCTAACAGCATACGACAATTGCTTCGACGGCCTCGCAGAAAGAGAGAACCTGCAAACATTTGCGATGGTTCCTAATCTTGCGACAAGCTGGTCAGTTGCTTCTGATGGAAAAACATGGACAGTGGAGTTGCGTGATGGCGTAACGTGGCACGACGGAGTTGCATTCACTGCCGACGACGTCAAGTTCACTTTCGACTCGTACTTGAACGCGGACATCGGCTCGCCAATTGGATCCTTCATTGAAGGAATCATAGGCGCCAAAGAAAACGTTGAAGTTGTCGACGCAAACACAGTTGTATTCCACCTGCCCAAAGTCTACGCCTATTTCGTTGAAGACATCTTAGCAGGCTCCATTATTCCAAAGCACGTCTTGGAAAGCGTTCCAGCTGCACAATGGAAGACACATCCATTCAACACTGCATCAGGAAGCTACACAGTAGGATCATACACGGCCTTTGGCCCAATAGGCACTGGACCATACATATACGCGGCATACGATCCAACAACACTTTCAAACGTAATGACGAAAAACCCGAACTACTGGAACAAAGCTGCATTAGAGGCTAAAGGAGAATATGGGATAGAGACATTCTATGTTCAACAAATAGAAGACTCTGATCCAGCCATAGCCGCACTCAAAGCAGGCCAAGTCGACGTTCTTGACTCTCAATACCAGCTAAACACGAAACTGGACAGTCTTGAACCTGCATGGAGTGACTACCGCAGCTACGATGCCTTCGGAGTCCAAGAATTCGGCTTCAACATGAATCACCCAGTCTTTGGAACAGGCGTTGACACACCGCTCGGCAAGAGCGACCCGTCAAGAGCAGCAGAAGCCGCCAAATACGTTAGACAGGCCATTAGCCACTGCATAAACAGGCAAGGCATAATAGACACAATCGTTGCAGGCTACGGTTCTCCTGGTCTCACAACATCCATCACCAAAGTCACTGCCGGATATGACTCATCAATAGCACCCTACTCATACGATCTTGACGTTGGCAAAGTCACTGCTAGCAGCCGCTGGTTACGACACTGGAGTTGCACCGCCCGGAGGAGACTTCATCGGACAATACGGCCTATACATTGCAATCGCTGCAATCGTCGCAGTAGTCGCAGTAGCAGCAGTATACTTCGTTAAGAAGCGCTAAAAAACATCCTTACTTTCTTTTTTTTCTTTTTGTTTTTTCCGCTTAAATAGCAGAAATAACTAATCCAATTAACAACAAGAACAACCCTACTACAATCAACACTTGTCCTTGTTTCTCTGATGTTTTTCGGCGTTCCTGGTTCCAAGGCTCAGAACGGAACAAAATTTCTCCAACCTTACTGACAACAGGAGAATACATAGCAACCACTCCCCCAAAAGTCAATCCTAAACCACCCTCGAGTACCAAAATCAAGGAAACCATTGCAGTAATCTGACTCGACTCTTGCATGAAAAAAAGAACCAGCAGAAAATCGATTCCAAGAACAACAATAGAATATACAACGCATGAAACAATCAATTCTGCAGCGTGATTCAATCTATCTACCACACCAGCTCTTGGCCAAACAACAGGCTATAATTCGGGATAGTACCGTGTGGACATATTCAAAGGTTTCAGTCTGTGTTTCAACATCCGATTTCTCTCGAAAATCATCTCTCAACAAGATTTTAATATCGGCGAATCATGAACAGAAAACATGGGAGAAACCAGAAAAAGATCAGTAGCCAAATCTGTTGTGTGGAGAATAATCTGCATCCTAGTAAGCATCGCTGTTTCATACCTTTTGACTTCAAGATGGGATATTGCCGTTGCAATCGGAAGCGTCTACAACATAATAACTATGATTCTGTACTATTTCCATGAAAGGCTGTGGAACAGCATCAAGTGGGGAAAATCCAACTAGGATTTTGAGCCATATGAAGGAAAGCGTTGCCATTTCATTTTAGTGCTTGTCTTGCTAGTGAACGAAGTTATGGGAAAATTCACCTGGTTCAAAAACCTTTTTTAGCCTTGAAGAAGCAGTCTAGCGCGATAGAAACTTGCGCAAATCGGTAGTTTTGCGGCAGTAATTGGTGTTCTGTTGTTCTCCCTTGCCCCTTTCACGGTAATGGATAATTCGAGTTCTCTCCGAAGCGCGCGCGGATCCAACCCTTATTAGGCACTTGGGTCACTCAAGATTGAGTGAACATAAAGATGGCGTCACAAAAAATTGAGATAAAGCCAATAGGTCACGTTAGTACCAATGCTGTAGGTTCGGAAGTCAAGGATAAAACACGAGTCTCGCAAATAATCATCGATGCTGAACTGGCTGAGGCGACCCAAGGCATAGAGGGTTTTTCGCACATCTTTGTCCTTTTTTGGCTGAATCAGATTTCCAAACAGAAAAGAAAAACACTGAAGGTACATCCTCGAGGCAGAGAAGATATGCCGTTGCTGGGCGTCTTTGCCACGCGAACAAACCTCCGACCGAACCCCATCGGGCTAACACTGGTTGAACTCATCAGAGTGGAAAACAATATTCTCACTGTTCGCGGCCTGGATGCGTTCGATGGTACACCTGTATTAGATTTGAAGCCCTTCGATTCTTGGGATATGGCCAAAGAAGCTAGAATGCCCGAGTGGTGGACTAAACTAAACGAAAACAAAACACGTTAAACATCGTGCCTAAGCTTAGGGGTGCTCAGCTATGTCTCACTTATGTAGTATCTTCTTCCAAGCGCCAGCAGAATTTCCTTTCTGAGCTCTTCTCCCTTCAGCTCATCACTCTTAATTTTTGCCAATTCATTGACTAAGACTAAATCTTCGAATTCTCCACGTATCCAATTTTCAAAATCTTCCCTGTAGAGATGAAACTCTAACGAGGCGACGGGTGCTATTTTCAGTATTTCATAGAAACTGAGGATGCTTTCCGCGTGGAAACCATTTGGTTGATCAATATCGTTGTAAAAGTGAAATTCTTTTCCCTTTTCCACTGGAACGAAGGCTCTAAGAGCATTTCTTCCTTTTTCAGTTATTCCATACCCGCTGCCTGCTTTTCTCACTAACCCACTCTTCAAGAGTTCCTGCATCTGCTCTATTGTTTCTGTAGGAGACAAACCCACCATTCGCGCAAATCCATTCAAATCAGTCTTTGTCGTGACTTCGTTCATTACCTTAAGAACTTTCAACGATTCTTCTTTCATTAAGTATACCACACATTCAGCCATTACTATGGCATTGAACCTTAAATGTGTTAATGCAGAGAAGCCAAAGATGGAGAAGTTTTTTTAGCCGAGATTCCCTTCTAACCACTCTTGGGTATCAGGTGAAGATATTGGAGAAAACATACATTATCATCCTGGTTACAGCGTCGAACAAGCAGGAAGCTGAAAAAATAGTGCAACAACTGCTTAAGGCGAAGCTCATCGCCTGCGCCAACATCATCGATTCTGTTTCGTCGATTTTTCACTGGTCTGGGAAAATTGAGAAAACCGAAGAATATCTGGTACTTATGAAATCACGCAGGGAACTGTTTGAAGAAATAACAAAAACTGTAAAGGAACTGCACAGCTATGAAGTGCCTGAAATCTTGGCCCTTCCTTTGGTTGACGGCTCAAAAGCCTACTTTGAGTGGATGGATAGCTGCCTGAAGTAGCATGGAACTACCGACCGATGTTAATGCGTAGTGTGATTTTCTAACTCGGCGACTAAATATTTTCAGAAAAATCGATTCTATACAAGCTCGGGAGAAACTCTCCAATTTGAAAACTCGTAAGAAAAACAGAGAAAAGGAGATATGCTGTATTAGTTTTCTTAACTTGATTGTCTGATGGGCTGCCTTCTAGTCACTAGGACTGCAGCTACAATGACGACCGCGATGATTACTACTGCTAAAATGACTAATCCTGCAGCGCCCGCTGGGATGCTGGGGGTGCTCGACTGACTGGCGGCAATGTAGGCTGTGAAGGTGGGATCATGTTCAACCCTGTAGCCACTGTATTGTGGGTAAGCTACTGCGTAGAAGTAGTTTGCTCTACTCATGTTGGCAATTGTTGATACAGCTTTGGCGAACAATGCAGGGTACATGTGCACGACGACGGCTGGCAAGAACTTCATTAAGACCTATGTGGCAAGCGAACAAGCCTCCGTTGCCTGCGAAGCCCCCTATCTTGGTAGTTCTAGCTGTTGAATCATAAGTTTCAGATTCTGTTTCGGTTGGATCATGCCGTGTAGTTGAAAAGTTCGTAGGATTTCTTGGCTCCAAAATCAGCGCTGAAGATTTTTTCGCCGTCATCAGCGTAAGTGTCTATTGCCGTGTCTGTAACCAGTGCTTCTGCGTCGGTGACGCTTTGTCCAGATTCTGTTTCACTGTAGGTCTCATGATCAGCCATAACACTAGTTTGAAAGTTTATAATGCTCATTTCAAGGCCGTTGTTTTGGATATAGTCGTGTATGGTTTCGTCGCTAATTTTTCCGCCAAGCATACCGTATGAACCTGTGCTGTTGTAGTAAACCCAGAGTAACGGAATTATGCCGATGAAAAGGTGCTTCATTCTTCCAATTACGTGATTCTCCTGGAGCGTTGCTGTACCTGCACTTGGGTCTATAACGAGCTTGTAAGTGAATGTTAATTCATCGTAAACTGTTAAGCCGAGGGGCCAGCTGTTCTGGTAGCGTGGGTTACCCGGGTCTATCCATGTCCTCCACCAGAGGGCGGTCAAGTTGGTGTACTTCATACCCCATTCCCATACAAGCTTGTCAGGCGAACTTGATAGCGGAATGGTTTCTGTTTTGCTGCTGAGGACTGGTAACGTTGCAGATAGAGCAGTGAGGTCAAATCCCAAGCTGAACGAGGCGAAGAGCACGTCGTTCTTGTCTGGCGAGTCGGGATAAAGCGAGTTTGCGGTTTCGTTGAAAGCCATTAACATTAGGAATGTGGAGGACAATATTACGTCACGGTTGTTTTCGTTGGTCTTGTAGTGCATGATGAACGATTGCATTGGTATTCGTAGGTATGCTGATTCGTCGGTGGTTATGTCTTCGAGGCCTGCATAGAGCAGTTTTACGCCGCTATTGTTTACGTAGGTCATGTACATGTTGGCATGCCACTTTTCGAAGTCCTGTGGGGTTTGTATGCCGTTTAGCGTGGCGTAAGCGCGAACATAGTCGAAGTAGTCAACTGTTTTGGCGAAACTTTCTTTTTCGAAGTCGGTTTTTACGAGTGAATCGGCTCTGGCAAGCGGAGTCAACATGCCAATGAAGGCTATTCCAATAAGCAAGATTGTAATCAAGTTTTTGTTTTTCATATAGTGGTTCCTTCGTTATTGATACTCTGTTCGTTTGCAGTTGGATTAGATATTTAAGAAATATGAATTCAAAATACGACTCCGAAACCCACAAAAGTCTCAGCTTAACCACTAGCCATAATAGCTTGAACTAACATCATTTTCAGTGAGGTTAGTAATACAGCACACAGTGTAGAATTGCACCTGCGGCTATTCTTAGAGAATAAAGCCGGCTCTGACATCGCCTTCATTATTGATCAATCTTTTTTTGCAGTCTTTTCTGCAAGAAGAGGTTTATGAAGTCGGTCACGAGCAAGTTAGAATCATCCTGTGGAACAGAATAGACAAAAATTTCCCGGAAAGGACTGTGAACAAAAGACAATGCGTAACAAACTGTATCCGAGTGAGTATCTAGCTCTCCTCACGATGAAGTATGATGTTGACTCCGACATGTTTTTCAACGCTTTGGTTTCAGCTTGGAAAGACGGAAAAGCTGAATGTGGAAATCTATTAGTAGAATGTCGCAGTAAACAGAGTCACAAAGTAACCCTTCTCATAACGCAAGATTCAAAGGTTATTGCCCAATTCAAAATTCCTGAGGAATTCTTTTCGAAACCGAAGAATCCGCTCAAAGGAGTAAAGGCTGCTTACATGACAGAGAAGTACACAAGCAAGAAACTAAAGATAGCTCAGTCTTTTCAGATAAAGGATTTGCGAGTTGGGATGAAGAAAGTGAAGCTTGAAGCCAAGGTGGTGGAAGTCTCAAAGCCGAGGTATGTAGTCACACGGTTTGGGAACTGTGCCAGCGTGGCTAACGCCATGGTTTCAGACGACACAGGCAAAATAAAATTGTGCCTGTGGAACGATCAGATAAGCTCCATCGCCGTTGGCGACACTGTGCAGATAGAAAACGCAAGCATCTCGGCGTTCAAAAATGAAAGACAGCTGCGAGTTGGCAAGAACGGCGTACTCAGAATCGCCTAAGAAAGCACCTCTCAAAAAAGTATACCTATAGCAAAGTTTTATAGTTTTGATTTTGCTCTTAGCTCTTGGCGGTGGGTCTTAGGCGGTGGGGTAGGGGTCCATTGTACCGTAAACCCTCTATATGACGGGCTGACATCTGTGGATGAGGCGTCAAAGGCCGTCTGGGTCTTCCTTTCCGAAACATTGACTATCCGTCCTTTGGGGCTGGCGGTCTGTGAGCGGTTTCCGTAGGGGAACCGATTTCATTGTTTGCCAGGCGAACCCGGCTAGGCTCGGGAGAGAGCAACCTAAGTCTGGACGTTTAGCGCTCAAGGGGATGCGGGTAAGAGCGTAGGGTTGGAAGGTGCTTGGCGGAGTCTAGGCGTCAAACCACTGTGATCCACCGCTACTTTTCCTTTCAAGAGACTGCAATCTTCGGAATAGCACTGATGCTTCTTCAATACTCTGCATCTGACCAAAAATATTTTTGTTTAAATGGTTGTTAGATTGAATACTAGAGGTAATGCTTTTATGACCTTGCATTACTGAATTCTATACCTCAAAAAAGCGTGGTGAAATGAATGAATGAATCAATCGTAAAGAAAGTGCAGGACGTTCTTGAAGAGATAAAGCCGCAAATTCAAGCCGATGGCGGAGATATTGAACTCGTGTCTGTTGAAAACGGCACTGCCAAAGTTCGATTGAAAGGCGCATGCGCAGGATGCCCAATGTCGGCCTTAACCCTCAAACAAGGCGTCGAGCGCATTATCAAAGCCAAAATCCCTGAAATACAAAAAGTAGAAGCAGTCCAATAGATAACCGAGAAATAGCGCCAAGCTAAAATATAGCTTGCCTTTTCTTGCTATCTCCATCGTTTTCTCTTAACGTCCTTTGATTGTATCTCCCGCGAAATATCTAAGCTCTATGGTCGTTTCTCCGACTTCTTCTCGATGCCCAACAGCTCTTGCAGTATACAGGCCTGTCGGGTGCTGGTTTGAAAGGTACCTTGCAAGGACTGCCACACTTGCTGCAAACCGTGGCGTGTTTTCCGTTACCCTCATTTTGGATTGATTTGAAGAGGCTGTACCGTTTAAGTCTTGGCCAGCCGGTTTTTGCATATTTGAGCATTCCCGGGTTTGCTTTCAGCCAGCGCATCATGTGAAAGAAGCTTTTTCCTCTTTTTGTTTCGCGCTCTTCCAGTGGCTCGTAACCTAAGTTGCGTATTTCATCCAAATAAGCTATCTCCACGAGTCTCTGGGTTTCGCCGACGACTTTGATGCGCTTTACTTTGTCTTCGCCGTAAGTCTCTCTCAGTTTCTCCACAGCTACGTCAAATATGCAGCCCTGACAAATGTGTATCTCCTCTTCAGGGCTTACAGCAAATTTGGCAACGAGGTTGGAAACTACTCTCTTGGATTCCTGCAGATACTCCTTCTCACTAAAAAGTTCAGGCTGATAAAACCGCACATCGATAAGATCGTACTTGAATTCACTGGTCTCTTGGCGGTAGGCACCTACTACAACTCCGAAAAGCAAGTCACCGCTGCCCGCGTCATCTACGATAATTGTCAACGCACGCGCATCCTTTTCGAGTTCAATGGTTATAGACGTATAAAAACAGTATTCCTGAGATTGTGCAAACTTGAAGCCGAATTCACTTAATTTGGCTTCGGTCGCCTTTAAGTTCAATGAAATGCCTTGAACTTGTCAGTTTATATGCAAACTGTTAATGGTCCAGAATCTCTGTATCCATAGTTCAGAATGACAGTTTAGAATGACGGCCATGAGGTTTGCCTGATTTCCAGATAGCAAGTGTTAAGCTTACTTTCTTTCTGCAAAAATGGACCCGTTTTCGGAAAAGGAGCTTGAATTGTTGGTTTCTGTTACTGCGATTATGTATAATTTAATGTGTTCTTCTCGAATGTCTAGTTCACTATTTCAAAGTTGATGTTCAAACCATTTATATATGCGCTATGCATAGTGCCTACATTATCTTTGTAAACACTACAGCAAAACGGGAAGACGATCGGTGGAGAAAGTGAAGTGTCCGTATTGCGGGTCTGAGGAATTCAAAACTTTGGAAACACGCGATTCCTTAGAGAACACTACGCGAAGACGTAAAGAATGCGTCAAATGCGGAAAACGTTTCACCACTTACGAGTATGTGGAAACAGTTGAGCTGATGGTCAGGAAGAAAGACGGTAAGCTGGAGCGCTTCGACGTTAACAAGTTGATTAGAGGACTACAGAAAGCCTGCGAGAAAAGACCCGTAACCATGGATCAAATCCACGAGTTAGCTGATAGCGTTAGACAAGACTTGATGCTGAAAGGCAAAGAAGAGATTACATCTCACGAAATAGGTGACTTAGTCATGAAATACCTAAAAAACTTGGACCGTATAGCGTATATTCGATTCGCTTCTGTGTATAAACAGTTTGAGGAACCTGAGGACTTTAAGCGATTACTTCTTGAGGTGAAAAAATGAAGTTTGTTAGAAAACGTGATGGTAGGCTAGAAGCCTTCGATCAGGAACGCATAACTGCAGCTGTTTGGAAGGCTGCAAAGGCTGTCGGCGGAAAAGATCGTGAGCAAGCCAGGATTATCAGCGACCAAGTCGTGGCTGAACTTGAGCAGCGATTCGGCGTTGACGGTTGCCCCACGGTTGAGGAAATTCAAGATTCTGTCGAAAAAATGCTCATCGAGAACGGTCGCGCTCAAACCGCCAAGGCGTATATCCTTTACCGCAAGCAGCATCAGGACATGCGTGAGTTAGCCGCGCTTTTGAGCTCTGCGGATTTGGTAGACCAATACTTGGAGATTGAAGATTGGCGTGTCAGAGAAAACAGCAACATGAGCTACTCGCTGCAGGGTTTGAACAACTATCTATCTTCCACTGTAATTGCCAAATACTGGATTTCAAGGATTTATCCGTCAAAAATTGCGGAGTCGCACTTTTCAGGCGAGCTGCACATTCACGATTTAGGCGTATTAGGTCCCTACTGCGTAGGCTGGGACATAAGCGACCTGCTGCTTACAGGTTTCGGCGGCGTATCGGGCAAGATAGAGAGCAAACCCGCCAAGCATTTCCGGACTGCACTAGGACAAATCGTTAACTTCTTCTATACGTTGCAGGGGGAAGCGGCAGGTGCCCAAGCATTCAGCAACTTCGATACCTACCTAGCACCTTTCATACGCTATGACCACCTGACTCAGAGAGACGTGGAGCAGGCGCTTCAAGAGTTTTTCTTCAACATGAATGTGCCGACACGAGTTGGCTTCCAGACACCGTTCACCAACCTGACTTTAGATTTAACAGTGCCGGACTTTATGAAAAACGAAGGCGTGCTATTCAACGGCAAAATCACCCAAGACACCTACGGTGACATGACAGAAGAAATGAGAATGTTTAACATGGCTTTCGCAGAGGTCATGAGCCAAGGCGACTCCAAAGGCCGGGTTTTCACCTTCCCAATACCTACGTACAACGTTACAAAAGACTTCAGCTGGGACTCAGACGTAACAAAAGCCATATTCGAAGTCACAGCCAAGTACGGCGTGCCCTACTTCTCGAACTTCGTGAACAGCGATATGCATCCTGAGGACGTACGGAGTATGTGTTGTCGCCTTCGCATAGACAATCGTGAGCTTCGCAAACGAGGCGGCGGCTTCTTCGGTGCTAACCCCTTAACCGGCTCAATCGGCGTGGTGACTTTGAACATGCCTCGGGTAGGCTACTTGTCCAAAGATGAGGATGACTTCTTCCAGCGTCTAGAGCGACTCATGGAAACCGCCAAAAGCAGTCTGGAAATCAAGCGCAAAGTGCTCGAGGCATTCACCGAGAGCGGCTTGTACCCGTACAGTCGACGTTACCTGAGGCACATAAAAGAAGGCTACGACAAATACTGGAAGAACCATTTCTCAACAATAGGCTTAGTCGGCATCAACGAGGCAGTCCTTAACCTCTTAGGCGTGAACATCGCCTCTCGAGATGGAAAAGAATTCGCAGTAAAAACTATTGGTTTTATGCGCAAGAAACTCGTCGAGTTCCAGGAAGAAACAGGCGACATCTACAATCTTGAGGCAACCCCTGCTGAAGGTACCGGTTATAGGCTGGCGCGAATCGATAAGCGCAAACATCCTCAAATCGTTGTAGCTAACGAGCGACTAGTACAGACGCAGCATGCTGAACCTTTCTATACTAATAGCTCTCAATTGCCCGTAGACTTTGACGGCGACTTGTTTGAAGCTTTGGAGCATCAGGAAAGCCTTCAGACTCTTTACACTGGCGGAACCGTGTTCCACATATTCCTCGGTGAACGGTTGCATTCGTGGCAGTCTGCAGCTGAGCTTATCCGCAAAGTGTCATCGAACTCTAGGCTCCCATATTTCACATTAACACCAACGTTCAGCATTTGCTCTAGTCACGGATACACGAGCGGTGAGCACAAGCAATGCCCCATCTGCGGTTCCCAATGTGAAGTCTACTCTCGGGTAGTCGGCTATTTGCGTCCTGTGGATCAGTGGAACGATGGCAAACAGGCAGAATTCGCTGTACGCAAAACATTTGACAAATCCGTGGTGATGACTGCCGCGCCGATGACTCCATGAGCGGTGAAGACATGAAGTTTAGCGGCTTACAAAAAATAAGCCTAGTTGACTATCCGAATAAAGTAGCCTCGGTGCTTTACACACCAGGTTGCAACCTGCGTTGTCCATTTTGTCACAACTGGCGAATCGCTGTTGATCCAAAACCTCCTTTTCTACAGGAAGCTGTTGCTCTGGAGATTCTTGGCGCCAGAAAGAAATACGTTGACGCCGTGGTAGTCTCGGGCGGAGAACCGACGATGCATAAGGAATTACCGAAGTTCCTGGCAAAGCTGAAGGAGAAGGGTTTTCAGGTAAAGTTGGACACAAACGGATTTTATCCCGAAGTACTTGAAGAGTGCTTGCCCTACGTGGACTATGTGGCTTTGGACGTGAAAACCTCTCTGGAAAAATACAGCCTCCTTGGGGCAGAAAACACTGCTGGATTCCAGCGCGCTGTTGAGATGCTCAAGACGGGAAAAGTGGAATATGAGTTCAGAACGACTGTAGTTCCGGAATTCGTGACAGCAGAGGACGTTGTATGTATCGGGGAGATAGCTAAAGGCGCAAAGATCCTTGCCTTCCAGCAATTCGTGCCCCATGATACACTTGACAAACGCTTTGAAAATATGCAACCATATGCGCCGGAAACAATCAAAGAATTCGCCGAAACAATGAAGAAATACACAGAAAACATAGTGCTCAGAGTCTGACTTCTGCCGAACCTTCTAACCTCTAACGCTGCAATAATGGAAATCGCTCAAGCAATATTTTTCTAGCCTTGGCACACGCAGGAAAAAAGGAGAAGTCTATCTCATTGTGTTTCTGCTTCTTGTATAGTTACATATCTCTTCCGAGAACGTGAATACCGCTGGTGTTTGCATCTATTGAACAACCGCACTCGGGACAAATATGAATATCAAGATCGGCGTCCATTTCAAACTGAGGTTCAATTAGTTTTCCACAATTTTTGCATTTTGTTGACATTCTGAGTCCACATCGTTTCTTGTAACTTAATATACACGCTATAGCTCCGAAGAATAACAATACGCGAGATTTAAACTTCGTGGAGCGCACGTTCATAGATGTTGCCGGATGTTACTGTGGTAAGGACCCCAACCCATGGGAGAGTAGCCAACGCCCTACAGGAAAGTACTAGCTGAACAAACATGCGGGCTCATACAAACAGAAGGGGTTTTGAATGTTTTTTGCGCCTTAGAAAACGTCTAAAGAATCAGTAAGCTCACACTGTAAGTTTGATTTCACTTTGCTCCGTAGCCGAATCGTGAAGGCTGCAATCAAGGTTGCTAAGGCAGATATGCCGAGAGCAATCCATAACGCATTGGTCGCTAGCTGAAAGCCTATTCCTGGGCTAAAGACATCAGAGGTTGTGAAACTCCAGGATACCGGCACGTTCATGATTGACACTGATACGGTGTAGAAAGTGGCAGGTTCTAGTGGTTGAGCAGGATAAAACTTGTTCAGGTACGTGAGAGGTCCTGAATTTTCGCTATCTAAACGCGCGATGGACACATGGGGTGTTATCTGGAAGTCTGTTAGCGACACGGAAGTTAACGCATCGATGATTATTGTGGTGTCTAGGGAAATGCCAGTTGAATTGGGTGGCGGACCCACCTTGACTCCCATACCGTTAACTTCTAGAGTGTAAATAGGAGGCGTTGAGTACGCAGACTGTGAGAAGAAAATCGCAAGAAACAATGTAAGAAATGATACAGAGAAAATGAGCGCGAGAAACAAAAACAAATGCAGTTTCTTGAATGGCGACACTACAGTTCACCCTAATTTATTTGCTGTCTTTCAAAATTAAATGTTTTAGCTATTTAATCCCAAATCCAAAGGTTCCTTGATAAAACAAGGCGATTCCATATAGCTAATAGGGCAATAATTCTTAGCGTTCGCTATTTCTCTCATGATTTGCTACTTAACAAACCTCTCACATAGGCCAAAAGCGAGTCTAGCTCAGCAACTATTTCTCTGTGTGACATTGCCTTCCACTTTGTCAATCTAGATGTCACTGTGCAAAGCGGCAGGCTTGAGAATGTGAATGACAGTTGTGCCTTCTCTAAAATGTGAGTTGTATGGTTGGCTGTCGGCGAAGAAGAATTCATTCCTCGCTTCCGAGAACTTTAAATTCATGGAACCAAGCAGTTGATACAGCTTAAATATACTGAGGCAGAAAGTCGCTTGCCCAACATTGTTGCGGACTGCATGAACAAAATAAGGCATCGGGAGATTTCGCCAATAGAAGCCAGTTTGGCTAAAGGAGATTAATCCTTGGCCGTCTTCTTATATAGCATTGTAGGAAGCGTAAGCATAGGTGTTTACTCCCTTGCTACTGACAAGTTTGTGATGATTCCGAAGATGGTTCCGCAGGAAAAGGCCGAACTAGCAGCTGAATGGCTAAAAGCGAGACTAATCCACACAAGCATCAGCGGTTCCGTGCTGACTGGCGCATTTGTCTGTGCGAACTCCAATGGCATCTTGCTTCCCAACTCCATCCGCGGAGAAGAACTATCAGCGATTGAATCCTGCTTCGAAGGCAACATCATGGTAATGGAAACTAAGAAAAATGCATATGGAAATCTAGTTTTGGCAAACGATCGCGGTGCACTCGTTGACCCGCGCTTTAAGAAGCATGAAATAAACCAAATCGCAGAGACACTGAATGTTAATGCTGTTCCGGGCGAGATTGCGGGTTTGCCGTACGTGGGTTCACTGGCAGTCGCAACGAACAAGGGCGTGTTGGCTCATCCCTTGCTGAAGGATACTGAACGAAAGATTATTGAAGACGTCTTAAAGGTTCCAGTCGACGTAGGCACAATCAACTGTGGTATCCCTTATGTTGGAACAGGTCTAATTGCAAATTCACATGCTGCAGTGGCTGGTTCTATGACAACTGGACCCGAGATGTTTATAATTGGGAACGCATTGGATGTTGTGCAGGATGATGATTTAGATTGAAGGTTTTCAAAGTAACCGGCGAAATCAGCAAACCAAATCTGAGGACGCCCTTCTCAAAAGAAGTCTTAGTTGAAAAATCAGAACATGCAGCAGAGAAGGTTTATGCTGAAATAGGTAGCAAACACCGCGTGAAAAGGCACCACATCAAAATACTAAACATAGCAGAAGTCTCACCTGAGCAAATCGAGAACCCGATCTTGAAGAAAATCGTTGTTGGGGAATAAATCTTGGCTGCTATGGGAAAAGAGGAAGAAGAACTTCGCAAACTCAGCATAGAAATGCGTTATCTTGAGCAGACCGCTGAGGCACTTCAACAGCGAATAAACATGCTGAACGCAGCAATTGCTGACTTAACTTACGCCAACATGACCCTCTCAGGTATAGAAAAAGAGAAAGAGAATGCCGAGCTACTTGTTCCGATAGGAGGTGGCTCGTACATCAAAGTGAAGCTTTCCGAGTCAGATAAGGTGATTATCGGCATTGGCTCAGGCGTATCCGTTGACAAAACGATGCCCGAGGCAAAGAGCATAGTTAAAGAACGCTTGGAAGAATTGGAGAAGACCATGGTTTCGGCACAACAGCAATTCGGGCAGGTTGCCGAAAGAATTAACACTGGCAGGAATAGGCTTGAAAAGTTGCTTGCTTCGGTGAGAGAGGGGAAAGCTCCGAGCAATGTTTGACAGGCTCAAGTCAGGACTGAAAGGACTCGTAAACAAGGTAACTACAACCGAACTGAAGGCGGACAACTTACGTCCCATCTTAGCAGATTTTAAATTGACTCTTGCTGAGAACGATGTGGCGTTTCCAGTTGCCGACAGGATATGTGATGAACTCGAGAAGCGCTTGACTGGAGTGCAAGTAAAGCGTTTGGAAGACCGCAAGAAAATAGTTGAAGATAACTTGCGTCAAGTTCTTCTAGAAGTCATGCTTACTGAAAAGGGAATTGATTTGTTGGACCGCGCAGCAGAAAAACGGGCTAAGAAGGAGCCTCTTGTACTGCTATTCGTGGGAATAAATGGCACAGGAAAAACAACCACCATAGCCAAGGTCGCCCAATTCTTCAAAGACAAAAAATACTCGGTTGTACTTGCAGCTAGCGACACGTACCGCGCAGGCTCTATTGAACAGTTGGATGAACATGCAAAACGCTTGGGTTTGCGAATCATAAAGGGAGTCTATGGCGGAGACCCTGCCGCAGTAGCCTATGACGCAGTCAGCCACGCAAAATCACATGGCACAAATATAGTTTTGGTAGACACTGCTGGACGTATGCAAACTAACCAGAATTTGATGAACGAGCTGCAAAAAATCAAGCGAGTTGTGCATCCTGATATTACAGTATTCACTGTGGATTCGCTTATCGGCAATGACGCGGTAACACAAGCAGAAGAATTCAATAATAGCATAGGCATAGACGCAACCATACTAACAAAGGTCGACGCAGACATTAAAGGTGGGTCAGCGCTGAGCGTCACTTACGTGACTCAGAAACCCATTCTGTTCATCGGTGTCGGGCAAACCTACAGCGATTTGGAACTATTCGAACCTGAAAAGTTCGTCAAGATGGTTCTGAGATAGAATTCACGCTGATTTAGCGTAATAGCAGTTCAAACCTTAGTATTGACAAATAGAGACTGATAGTCCAACAAAACTGAAATGGTTTTTTTCGCCTCCTCGTTTAACGCCGAAGCATGGAAATTAAGACTGAAAATCCCTCAACAAAACGGTAGACAATTTGTGCGTAATAGAGAAATAGCACCCCAGCCAGGAGGCATTCTTTGTCCTTTTCGACATAAATGTTTAAAAACGATATTGCGACTAGCCTATCTTGTGGGGAGAAATGGGAGTCTCACGAGGCAGAAGAGCAAGCGAACAAACCCTCGTTCGAACCATCGTCGTTCTGATACGCAATACGACATGGCGATGCGGCAAACTTGAAAAATCTATTGTTAAGCACCTCTATAAGCGTACTACGAATTTAGGAAAGACAGACGTCTCAGTTGGAGACATCATTCAAAACTTGGATCTCAAAGGACAGAGAAAAGACGAGTGCCTTGATGCTATCAAACGACTAGAGAAAAGGAATATAGTGAAACTATTCATTCTTCCATTGTAAGTCTGGATTTCGTTAATTCGGCAAATCTCCAGTTTCAATCTGACTATCTCTTCACAATAGTCTAATCTACTTTTGAGATTTTTCTGGCTTCTTTTGGGTTTTCGGTGGTTCATCTTAAGAGCTGTTGTTCTTTGGGAGGCTGTTTTATTAGATTGTGTTTCATTAGAAGCTCTGTTGACTTTCTTGCGTTTTGGATTATGTCTGAGGCTCGCTGGAAAAGTTCTTGTCGGCTAGGCTTCACTCTTGCTACTCCTTGCTCAATCGACTTTAAGGCGCAAGCCACCGCTTCTCTCGGAAACACCTCCCACTCTTCCATTCTTGGCAAGATGTCTTTTTCGTTAATACCTCGTTCCTCAGCGAATCTTGCCAGCTCTTGCGCAGCGGCGATGCACATGTCGTCCGTGACTGTTTTTGCCTTAACATCTAGTACTCCCCGGAATATGCCCGGGAACCCCAGACTGTTGTTAACCTGATTTGGAAAATCACTTCTGCCAGTTGCCACGACAAGTGCTCCTGCTTCTTCCGCTTCCCAAGGCCATATTTCCGGTATGGGGTTTGCGCAGGCGAAGAGTATGGCTCTATCTGCCATTTTCTTAATCCAATCTTTTTTTATTGTGTCTGGACCTGGTTTCGATGCGGCGACAACTGCGTCTGCCCCCTCGAAAGCTGCTGAAATTTCACCTGTTCTGTCTTCACCATTGGTTTTGTGGGCTAAATCGTATTTCCACGGGTCTTCTTCCCTGTTTATGTCTTTTCTACCTGCATGCAGTACTCCTTTGGTGTCTGCCATGATTATGTTGCCCGGCTTTATTCCCCATTTCATCAGCACGTATGCTGTGCGTATGTTAGCTGCACCTGTACCGATCAGTGTTATCATACTCTCGCGGGGTTTCTTGCCTGCGATTTTCAGAGCGTTAATTAGACCTGCAAGAATCACTGTCGCAGTTCCTTGTTGGTCATCATGCCAAACAGGAATGCGCAGTTTTTCTCTTGTCTTTTCAAGAACAGTGAAGCACTTGGGCTTCTCTATATCCTCTAGATTTATTCCACCAAATGTCGGTTCAAGAAGCTCGCATGTACGAACTATTTCTTCTGGGTTTTTTGTATTTAGGCATATTGGAAAGGCATCCACGCCGCCCAGATACTTGAACAGAAGTGCTTTTCCCTCCATCACAGGCATCGCTGCCTCTGGTCCGATATCGCCTAAACCCAGAACGCGGGTGCCGTCCGTGACTACGGCGACATAGTTCCATCGGTTTGTAAGCTCAAAGGATTTTTCTGGATCGGCTTGGATTATCTTGCATGGCGCTGCCACTCCAGGAGTGTACCAGACAGCAAAGTCGTCGGTGCTGGTAATGGCGCATTTAGGCATAACTTGTACTTTTCCTTCGTAGAACCTGTGCATAGGAGGTGATAGTAATGCGGGTTTTTTTGCTTTGGCAATTAGCTCTTCTACAGTGGTTTTTGTTTCTCTCTTCTTAGCGGTCAAGACAACTAAGCTCCTTGTTCGTTAAGGAAATATCGTGAGATGTTTTAACTTTTTGCATTCAAAAACACGTGGTTCTGTATTTAGATAAAACTGAATAGGCAACGTTTTTTAACATTAGTCAAGCCCGACAAGAAACATCCAAATCATGCAGGCAGCAAACAAATGTTGCGGAAAAAGGGCAGTTGCCAATAATGATGAGAAGGAAAAAATAGACTAATTTAAAAATGGAAATAATAAAAAAGCGAAGAAAAAAGGTTCTTGTAATAGTTTTAGAGCTAGTATGACCTTTGCCTGTCTCTGTAGCCGCCACTGCCACGTCGGTCTCTTCCACCGCCATAGCCGCCGCCACCACGTCCGCCACCGTAGCCACCGCCACCGTAACCACCGCCGCCTCTTCCGCCGCCGTAACCGCCACTACGTCTGAATGGTCTGCGTTCTTGTTCGTATGCTTTGCTTGACACGTTGTTTTCAGTGTTAACTTCGCCTTCCAAAGGTTCTTTTGCCATTTCCATTTTGCCGTACTTGCCAATGTTTAGTCGCATGTTGCCTTTGAAGAGTGTCACATAACCGTTTTCAATTCGCACAGTGTCATTTTCATTGATTTTTTCAATGTTGTCGTCCCACAGGGTCAAATATACAGCGCCTGTTTCGTCGCCTACAAGTGCATCGCACACCTTGTGTGGAGATCCATCTCTCCCCAGAGGAATTTCTCGGATTTCGCTTTTGCTGACAACTTTTGCCGTGACGTTAACCGCTCTTGATTGCGGGGTTAACTCGCCGACTTTAGCTTCTACAGGTTGCCTTTTGTTTTCGAAAAAACCTTCAACAGCCAATCTAATTCAACACACCTATTTTATTAGTGACAGAGAGTAGAATCCCAGCAACACTTAAGGTTTTCGCTATCTTAAGCCTCTGCGAAATCTGTTTCTCATTGTTTTCCTCACTAAAACAGGTTGTTTATGACATAGAGAACGCCACGTCGTTTTCTCAGAGAATCGCTTTAGAGTCAGAAAATCTATTAAGAACCAGAATCTCTCAAGGTTACTGAAAACTGGTCGAAAACCTAATGCCGGAGAAAAAAGAAGTCAAAGAGGAAAAGACAGTAACACTGCCTTGCGGGTGTGTTTACCAAGACTTAGGCTGGATGCTAACAAGAACTAAAGAATGTGAACATCACAAACGAAGACGAACTGCAAAACGACCCTACCGCCCTAAAGCTGAATGCGTGAGACCGTAGCCCGGCTTCCGACAAAGCAAAGTCGATTTTGTCCCTGCTGAACAAATTCCTGGTTCGTGCTGACCGTAAAACATCTGCCTTGGCAAGTGCTTCATGACACTTTTATTCTTCTCTAAAGTCTCCGCGTCGCTTCCGAATTATAGTATTATGGCTAAGTATTGTAAAATTATGTGTGAAATGTCGTTAACAAAACCACAAGTTTTATATATGTGCACTGTTCATCACCTTAGACTGCGCGGGCCGAATGTACTATTTCTTCAGCCCACAAGGCATATGGTGACGGTTCTACGCAAATATAAAAATGGAGTGGAAGAGATTGAGCAAAAAAGAGCCTAGAGCACAACAGCGCTTGGTTGACAAGTGTCCCGAGTGCGGTAGTGATAACCTAGTTCACGATTACGATACAGGCGAGACCGTTTGCGGCGCCTGCGGTCTTGTTGTTTATGAACAAATGATGGATAAAGGACCAGAATGGCGCGCCTTCACACAGGAAGAGAAAACTTCGAGGAGTCGCGTAGGCGTTCCAACCAGCTATTCAGTTCACGACAAAGGGTTGTCTACGGCAATTAGCCAAGTGGATCGAGACGCTTTTGGCAGGAAATTGCCACTTTCAACAAGGCTGCAGATGTGGCGTTTGAGAAAATGGCAGATACGCTCGAGAGTTCATTCTTCAATAGATCGAAATCTTGCGCAGGCAATGGCTGAACTAGACCGTCTGTCTGACAAAGTTTACATTCCGGCACCTATCAAGGAAAAAGCTGCTGTTATCTACCGTAAAGCGTTGGACAAGGGTCTTGTTCGCGGAAGGTCAATTGCAGCTATTGCTGCAGCAGCTTTGTACGCTGCTTGCCGCGGAAGCGGAACTCCTAGAACTCTGAGGGAAATTGCTGAGGCAAGTCTAGTTGACAAGAAGGACGTGGCACGTTGCTACAGGCTTCTGCTTCGTGAGCTTGAAGTTCATATGCCTATTGCTGATCCGTTGACCTATGTGTCGAAGATTGCAGAACGAACTGGAATATCGGGAAAGACTCAAGGTGCAGCAATACAGATACTCAGAGATGCAAGGCGACGACGTGCGGCTGCCGGCAAAGACCCAATGGGTTTAGCAGCTGCTGCGCTCTACATTGCATGTTTGCAGAACAACGAGAAGAAAACCCAGAAGGATATTGCAGAAGCAGCCGGTGTTACCGAAGTCACGGTTAGAAACCGCTACAAAACCCTTAAAAAACAACTAAACCTCGAGTTACCAGACTAAGCGCTTGAACTTTCACTTTCTTCTTCTTTTTCCAGTTCCATAACTATAGGGCCAACATAGCCACATTCTTGGCACAGGTACTTTCTGGGTGTCAGCCAGAGGTCAAGGCTACTGTACAAACCAATTTTGGGACTAGCGCATTTGGGACAGTAAATCGCAGAGGGTTTCCGGTGTTTCATGGTTTTGAATACATCACGAACGTTTCCTAGCAGTCTCATCTGGACTTTATGCACCTTAGCTATATCTGTAGATTATTGGAGTTCTATGTTTTCTTCCGGATAACCTATCTTAATGAGGTATTCACGCACTCTTTCGCGATGGTCGCCCTGCAACATTATCAACCCGTTTTTGGAGGTTCCCCCACAAGCACAATATCCTTTGAGCTTCTGCGCTAAGCCAGAAAGACTGGCACTCTTTTCATCAATGCCGTCAATAATTGTGCTCGGTCTGCCGAATTTTCTTGTTTCAAGCCTAATACGAATACGCTGTTGCTCTTTTTCTATTTCTCCACAAACGCACAAATCCTTTGGGAGTCCGCAAGTCGAACAAACTTCAGCCATGACGCTCAGTCATAGCAATGTAACTGAGATATATAAAAGTTACAAAGAAACATCGAGCAACAACCTGTACCTGACCCTTTTCTTTCCTGTTACTGTCGTTGTGTGTCTCGATGCTAAAATGGGGCAGAATGCAAACAGAGCTTACCGCATGTATGCGGGACTAAGAAAGTATTAAATTTTATTTGGCTTCTACTTCTAATCATGACATCCTTTTCTGGATTATCAGAACGAACAGAATATGAGCCTTTTCACTGACCTTTACGAGTTGACTATGTGCTCAAGCTATTTCGATAATAAGAAATTTGAGCCAGCGACATTTGACTTGTTTACTCGACGGTTGCCTGCGAATCGTTCTTATCTGCTGTTTGCTGGGTTGGAGCAGGTACTTCAATATCTCAAGAGCGTGCGATTCACTGAAGAACACCTTGCCTACCTGAAAAAACAGGGTTTTAACGGGAATTTCTTGGATTACCTTCGTGGCTTCAAGTTCACTGGAGACGTTTGGGCTGTTCCCGAGGGCACTGTTGCATTTCCATGTGAGCCTCTGATTAGGGTAACCGCGCCAATAATCGAGGCACAGCTCATAGAGACTTTTCTGCTAAACACTGTGAACCTGCAGACGATGATTGCAACAAAAGCCTCACGGGTTGTGCATGCAGCGAAGGGCAAAACGGTAATCGAATTTGGCTTGAGACGAGAACACGGCATAGATGCTGGAATGAAAGTGGCACGCGCAAGCTACATAGCAGGATGCCGAGGTACTTCAAATGTTTTAGCTGGTTTAGCTTACGGGATTCCAGTATTCGGTACTATGGCTCACTCCTTCATAATGTCATACGAAAGGGAAATGGACGCTTTCCGAGCCTTCGCCAAAACCTTCCCCAACAAAACCACCCTCTTGATCGACACATACAACAACATAGCAGGGGCAAAAAAAGCTGCGAAAATCGCTAAGGAGCTTGAAACAAAAGGCTGCAGACTCGGGGGAGTCAGGCTCGACAGCGGAGATTTGGCGAATTTGAGCAAAAAAGTCAGGAAAATACTGGACGATAGGGGCTTGAGTTATGTGCAAATCTTTGCAAGCGGTGACCTGGATGAGTTCCGGATAGCAGAGTTGATGCAGGCTGACTCAAAGATTGATGCGTTCGGTGTTGGCACCAAAATGGGCACTTCGGCAGACAAGCCTTACCTTGATGTGATTTACAAACTCTGCGAAACCATGAATGCAAAAGGTCGTTTCTCGCCGATAATGAAATTGAGCGAAGGCAAATTTACTCTGCCGGGAAGAAAACAAGTCTTCCGATTCAGAGATCGGAGAGGAAATTTCAAGAAGGATGTGATTGCTTTGGCAGATGAAGAGGTTGCGGGCGATCCATTGTTGGTAAAGGTTATGGAAAACGGGGACATGCTTTTTGATTTGCCGTCTCTTGAAGAGGTTCGGCAAAAAGCTTCGGAACATTTGGCGAAACTTCCGGAAAAATTCAAAGCTTTGACCAATGCCCCTGAGTATCCTGTAGAAATAAGTCGAAACCTCAAGATCTCAACTAGGAATCTGAAGCAGCGGTTGCGAAAAACCCGAGAATGACTTCAGCCAAGGTTTAGCCAAGCCAGAGACTGGAGTCGCCAATATGGTCCAGACTTGGCAAAAACTTAAAAGTCCTCTAGAAAACGATATTTGATATCTAGAAGGAAAAGACGCCATGCAAAATCGCCCAGCTATAGTCGCTGTTGGCAGAACAAAGTTTGGAGAGCACTACGGAAAAGAGCCTGAAAAGCTTATTGAAGAAGCGTGGCTTAGAGCTTCACGAGAATGCAGCATAGAAAGACGAGACTTGGAGGCTTGCTACCTCTCAGACTGTTTTCTTCCGATCACGAATAAGCTGGGCCTGGAAGAAGGTTTTCTGTCAGAACTCACTGAACTTCATATCCCTATGGAAGTGACCCGTTCAGTCAGTGCCGCTTTGCTAACAGCTTGCAACGCTATCCAGGCTGGTACGTACAATACGGTGTTGGTTGGCGGGATAGAGAAAATGACTGATCGCTGGGACAAAATACGCGACGACCTTATGCTCCTTGAAGACCCATGGAGCTATTATGCAGGTGGTACTCCGGAGGCAAACCATGAGCTTATGCTCAGAGCCTACGTAAAAAAATACGGGATAATGGGCGAAAATCTTGAAAAACTCAACCTCGCTCTTGCCCAGATAGCTGTAAAAAACCATGATCACGCAACCAAAAACGAATATGCCCAGTTTCATAGAAAAATAACCGTCGAACAGGTAATTAGTGCCAGGGAAGCGGCGCGCAAACCTCTGGGACTCTACGATTTTGCACCAATATCCGATGGTGCATCAGCCTTAATACTTACAAACGCGGAGCTGGCGAAGAGAAAGACTAATGCTCCTGTTTACGTATTAGGTTGCTCTTCAGCAACAGACTACCTTAATTTTCCAACAAGAAAAGACTTGACGCATTTTGTTGCCGCGAGAATTGCGGCGAAAAACGCATTCGAAATGGCCAAGGTAAGCCCGCTGGATATTCAAGTTGCGGAATTATACGATCAGTCCACCCTTATGGAGATGATTTCTCTTGAAGACTTGGGTTTCTGTGAGCCTGGAACAGCTTGGAAAAGCGTACGTGGAAGCTGCGAAGACTACAAAGGGTACTACGACATAAACGGCAAGAAGCTCTATGTCAACATGAACGGTGGCTTGAAGGCTGATGGCCACCCATACGGCGCTACTGGCGGCGCTCAAATCTTCGAAATATTCAGACAACTAAGGGGCGAAGCGGGCGAAAGACAAGTAGATATTGGACAAAATCTTTCCGGGTTTGGTTGCGCCTTAGAATTTGAGGGTTTTGGCACTAAGGCGTATCTCAGCGTTCTTGGGAGGGAACAACACTGAGCAGCGAACCCATAGAGAGACGAGTTTCTTATCTTGGAGATAGACTAAAGGCTACCCGATGCCAAATTTGCGGAAAAGAATACTTCGAGGTCAGAGACTACTGCGGAAACTGCGGAAGAAAAAGCATCGGAAAAATGGTAAGCGCAGATCTCTTCTATGAAAAGGGGAAACTTGAGCTTTGCACTTTGGTCGACGAGCCTACAAACAAGTTTCTGAAGCTTGGGAACTATGTTTACGGCATCGTGTCTTTTCACAACGGGAAAATCCGCGTTGCAGGAAGAATAACCGACCTTATCCTGAAGGATGGAGAAAGAATTGATTTTTCCAACCTCGAAGGCAAAGAGGTAGTTCCTAGATTCAGAAGACGATACTCAGTGGGGCCAAGCGAAGTCATCCCGACAATCTCTCTAGCATTCACTCCTGCTAATGAATATTATCCGCATCAAGAATACACTGTGGTTCAACCCAGCAAAGAATACGAAACCCCTGGCGTAGTAGGCTATAGCGTTTACACCTCACGTTTTAGAATAAAAGAAGATGCACTCGTGCGGTCTGTTCCATACATCGATGAGGACGCAGTAACTGCTGCAGTTGAGGCCGGAAAGCTCGCGCTGATTCATTCTGGAGTTGACAGCTCGCTTGTCGGCAAAGTCTACGTCGGCTCAGAATCAAACCCCTATGCGGTTAAACCAATTGCGTCGAAAGTTGCCCAGGTTCTTAAACTCGGCGAAGAGGACGGGGATATTCAAGGCGTTGATGCTGTTGACACCGAGTTCGCCTGCAAAGCTGCGTCGAGCATGTTCAAAGACGCCTGCTCCCTCGTTAACTATTCGAAATCGGGTATTAAGTACGCCATGGCAATCGGCGCTGACAATTCTCAAGCAGCACCCAGAGGCTGTCCAGGTGGAGAACTCGACGCATTCGTCGGATACGGTGGTTCCGCCTACATATTTGGAAAAAGCGACGTTATAGCCGAGATTGAGGGTTGGTACTCATGCACTTCGGACACGCCAGATTTCTGGCGCAGAGACGGAGAGCATTTCCCCATGCATGGTGGAAGATTCACAGGCGACCCTGCCTACTTCAAGCATGTCCGGAAAGCGACTGCAAAGCTTATGGAACATCTAAACCTGAAAACAGGTGACGTAGACTACTTTGTAACTCATCAGCCAAACCCACAATTTCCAGTGCGAATCGCAAAAGAACTCGGCTTCAAGGAGGAACAATATTCTGTTTCTCTTCAAATAAGAAAATTCGGCAACACTTACTCCGCTTGCTCATTAATAGGCTTAGCAGCGGTACTAGACGTTGCCAAACCCGAAGCCCGCATCCTGATGACTAGCTATGGCTCAGGCGCTGGAAGCGATGCCTATCTGCTTCGAACCACAACTCAGCTTGTCGACAAACGACGCCGACAAAAAATGAACGTCAAACATCAAGCCGAAAACCCATACTTGGAATATGTTGACTACACAACTTACAGGCGACTAAAGCTCGGAATGTGACAAACACTATATTAATCTGTATTCTGAAAGCATATGATTTGAAGTGTTGAACGAGGTCAAAATCCATTGTCTGTTGCTAGCGATATTCTAAAGGTCATATATGCGCCGCACAAAGCATTTAAAAAAATTCTGCAAAAACCCCGGTACATAGGCGCAATAATCCTGCTCATCATTTTTGCAGTCGTGCAAGTTAGTTCTTCTTACGTGATTGCATCAAAATCCTATATTGAACAGACAATGCCATCAGGATCTGAAGGAGACTTGTGGACTGAAAACGCTACCTTGTGGCAAACTAATCCAGGCGTGACCACCAGAAACAACACGCTTGACCACATTAACAGCACAACACTGTACCTTGGAAGTCCCACCTACTTCGGCAGTTCCAGCGTTGAATTCACCGCTTCCAACACCAGCGTCGTTAGGATGGAACTGACTAGCATAAACACGGATGAACAAGTGAATTCTGTAGCTGAAGGTTTTAAAAACATCAGTTTCAGATTGAAAATATTATCTCCCCAAGCAAAACCCGCTAATGTCTCTTTGTACTTAACCTCCTTGGGCGCTTCAAGCTTCTACAACGACTTAACGGCACAATTTCCCGCGAGTGCGGTTAATGTCTGGAACAACATCACGCTTCCCCTCGGTTCTACCGCATGGTCTGTGCTCGGAAACGAAGCTTCATGGGAAAACATTACGGGCTTCAAAATGGAGTTCACATGGGAAAACGCTGTAAATGTTGACCTGCTAATAGACGGCTTGTTCTTCAGGGGGGAGTACATGACTCCTCTTGAACTCTACGGGCAGGTCGGGTACCTAGCTCAGGCCGCGCTAAACAGTATTGCGCCCTTCGTTTTTGAATGGATTATCCTTACAGCAATGCTATACTTGGTTATCAAAGGATTGAAGGGGTATGCCACGTGGAAACTTCTGATGGTGGCTGTTGGTTTTGCACTCGTAGTCCTTGTTGTTCAAGCAATCTTGCTTCTCGTTGTTTATTCTGCGTTGCCTAATCTTTTCTATCCGCTTGAAGTCTTGGCGAGCGTGCCCGGCGAACAGGCAATGGCGCCCGCTGAAACTTTGGAAGCTATAGCTTCTGCAAATCTGACAGGCAGCATAATTCAGGTTGGAGTGTGGCTTTGGCTTGGTGGTCTATGCACTTTCATAACTCGCGAGGTGACAGGCATGGATACTGAGGTACCTTCCTTCGGATGGCTCAAGTGCATAGCTGTTTCAGGAACGAGTGTGCTTTTGACGCTCATAATCGTGGGTTTCTTGCTTGGAGTATAGACCTTCGGAAACCTTCTACAGCGTCAGATATGGTCTTGGCTTAGGGTTAGCAAGATTTATACGCTATTAAACTATCACTTTATAAGCCTGAATTTACTATCTATCCAGCCGTGAACTCCCCAATGCTGAGCCAGAAAATGTTGAAAGGCGACAAAACCGCTGAAAAATGGTTATCCGACTTCCCCAAAGACACAACCAAAAGAACCTACCTAAACGCCCTCAACAACTTCAAGAAAATACTGGGAATAGCCGATCTAGGCGAATACCTCAAAAGCAACCCCGACGCAACAGCCGACTTTAAACGGTTCCTCACAGCATATAACGGCAAGCCAAGCAAAACCGTCGCCACATACTCAGGAGCCATAAAGATGTTTTTTGAAGACCACAACCTCAAAATTGAACGCGCCGACTGGCGCAAAATGAGGCGACGCGGTTTCATGCCTAAACGCATACGGGCGGAGACAAAAGACAGAAGTCCCGACACCCCAAGAGTTAAGGAATATTCTGAAACACGCAGACATCAAATGTCGAGCTATGGTTCTGTTCTTATCAGCAGCGGCGGAAGAATCGGGAGAGCTTTGCAGTTGAAGGATGAAGACCTCAAGCTTGACGCTGACCCGCCGGAGGTGAATATTCGCAGAGAGTACACTAAAGGTGGGGTGGGCGGCAGAATCGCTTATTTCAGCTACGAAGCCCGAGACGAGATCAAAGAATGGCTGAAAGTGAGAGACACGACAACCAAACACGACGGAACAGGAACTTACAAAAGCGACAGAGTTTTTCCCTGAGGATTTTGGAACAGCCCGTTTCATGTTTAACAACGCGGTTAGGAAGGCAAAGCTGGAAAGCCGAGACACCGGAACAAACCGCCTAGTTCCTGCACTTGCACAGCCTACGCAAATTCTTCAGAAGCAACATTGGCTTAGACATTGACGTAACACACGCCCTAATGGGACACACTGAGTATTTGGATGAGGCTTACCTGCGTCTTGAGCAAGACGGTGAAATAGCGAAGGCATACAAAGAAGGCATGGGCAACGTGTCAATTTTCGACAAAGAAGAACTTGCCCTCAGACAGAGAACTAACGGTCTTGAAGCTGAGAACAGAGAGTTGAAAGAGCGAATAACAAAGATGGAAAGCGAAAAAGATGATTTGCAGAATCGCGTGTCAACAACCGAGAACAAATTGTCAGACTTGGAAAGCACCCGCGCTACCATAACGCAGGCCTTTACGGAAAAGAACGCGCAAATCATTGAGGATCTTGGGCTACATCGAAGAAGCAGCTTGCGGAGCTGCAGACCGCCTTGGCCATAATTCGAGACGTTGTTCCTTCTGATTTGCTGGTTAGGCTTCAGCTTAAAAAGCTTCACAGGGAACAGAAAGAAATTCCCGGGGAGCAACGAAGCAAAGAACCAATGAAACTTCGCGCAGCGAACTGAGAGACACTGATTTCGCGTACGCTTCAGCGTGGTGGGCTATCCTTTTTCACACACGTTTTTTCCCATGGTTAAATGGTGTTTTCCATAAGTTTCGGCCCGTCTTTTCCCGCAAGGATGCACAGGTATACGAAGGATGGGAGAGGATGGGATGAGGATGCGAAGGATGAGATAAGGACGGGATGGGATGCTACCGCAAAATGAAGCTCTCCGCTTCTTCCTATGGTAATTACCGTCGTTTCACATTGTCCTCCTTTATTTTGCTCCTTAGCGAGCGTAAGGAGGAAGCAAGGAGGAACCTCTAGCGTCCATCCTGTACGCGTCGCATTAACGGTAAGTGCATGCGTTCCGGATCTCCGGCGGCAACCCTCTCTTTCAGTCTGATGGTTCTGACCCATTTGGGTCTAGTCCCTTTCGACCTCGGATTTAAATCAAAAAGGGGAAATAAAACAGTACATTGTCGCATACCTATTGAGCGGTTCCTTTCGGCAGCGGCACTTAACCAGGCGTGGAATCACTGGTTCTGTTGGTTAGGAAAGGAAAAAAGGGAATTGTGGGAGACATCTCCATTTGTTCCAGTTCACATAATCACAGGACGCTTGGTTCATGTCTTTCTTTTACGACTCGGGCTCCTCAGCGATTCCGCCCATCTCGTGTCTTCTTGAGTTGGTTCCCCCCAGAACCTTTCCAGTTCCTTCTGCGACATGCTCTTCGGAGGGTAATTTGCGTTGAAGAATCTGCCCTTTCTAGTCACAGGTTTCCAATCGTGCCCTTCCGTGATTGCCAGAATGCCCTTGTAGTCTGAAACTTTGGAGAACGGGTTTTTGGCTTTAGGGTTCTTCAATTTCGGAATTTCTCTTTTCTTCTGAGACGACTCAAATAGTACTCGATGTCGAGAAGTTTCTTGAACATGTCCTTAAAATCGGGTTTAGACATTTGTAGTAAGTCTTTATCGTTTGTTCAACCTTAGGCTTTTTGAATTGCTAATCAGCGCGTTTTAGAAGCTCCATTCATTTGGTAGATGTTTTTCGGAATCTGAATGGTTTTTTGGGTTTATTTGTGTTGCAATAAGTGTTTTTAAGTAGCTAATTGACTGTGTTAGTGTTGGTGGTTTTATGGCAATGCCCACGGTTGGAAGGTACAAATCATTCCAATAGAATCAGTAAGATTCCATTTTCAACGGAAAGACTTCCAACGATGGATAAAAGACATCTTTGGAGATACAGAACTTGCCGTACAAATGAACAGGATAGAACCAGGGATTATCCGCTGAAGACTTGAGAAAAGAAATTCTCAGTATTGTAAACGCACTTGCAGTTTGATTGAGGAGACAGAGCGCACCCAAAAAAAGGGGATTGTGCGGGAGACATCTCAATTTTCAAATGGTTCGAATTCAACGTGTGCCAACCGAGAGCCAACCTTCACAACAACTGAGGACTTACCGGTACATGCAACGCAACTACAAAGAAAATAATGGGCATGCGCTGGAAAAAGCCTAAATTCTAGTTCAACGAGGATATTTGAAAGAAATTGTTAAGGTTGACTTTTCAATGAGTTCCTTGCTGGTAATGGTTTCTTACCATCACAATAACACCGAGAAAATCGCCGAAGTCTTCGCAAGAGTTCTGGATGCAAAGATAAAAACTCCAACAGAAACAACTGCTGACGAACTTCAACAGCGTGAACTCTTAGGCTTTGGCTCAGGCATATACTTTGGAAAACACCACAAAGACCTACTCAAATTTGCCGACAGAATTTCCAAAGTCGACAACAGGAAAGCATTTATCTTCTCGACCAGCGGAGACGGAAGAGGCATTAGGTCGCACACCCGCCTTAGGAGAAAACTGGAATCGAAAGGTTACAAAGTTGTAGATGAATTCAGTTGCGCAGGGTTCGATACTTTTGGCTTGATGAAATTCTAGTGGGGGGTATAAAGAAGGGTAGACCTGCGCTGCGGACCTCGAACAAGCTGAAGAGTTCGCTAAAAAACTGCGTGTTCAATCTTGAGTTAGCGCACTAGATTAACAGACCGCCTAGTTGAAAGTAATGTTAGTCTATAAGTATCTGAAAAAAGAACATCTCCTCGAGTTCAAAGAGAAAGGCGCAATATTTGTCAACACGTTATATAATCTTAGGTTTGCAGATGAATTCACCGAACTAGATGTCAGCGAGATCTGGTAGAGCTGGTCGTGGTCAATCTCGGTCAGCGCTCGTGTATGCCACCATCACTTGGCTGTCGAAAACGAGTCAGCTAGGGTCCTCGCATCCGATAGTCTTCCTAAAATCGTGCTTTATTGTTGAGTTTGAAAACAGGAGTTCGGCAGACCGCTCATCAATAACGGTACCTATGTCGACGAGTTGTAGCATGCCCGAAGTCGGGATATTCCGCTGTTTTCCATCGCTCGGTACAGCAGGTGAAACTGTTTTGCCCACCTGACAGCGGCAGGTCGCAAGACTCTTCTGTCGACTCCCACGGGTTTAGTGGATCATCGGCTGAAGGATTGGGTTGTCTTGGAACCGTCTTATTTTTCCGTGTCCTAGGAGTTAGTCGAGTGGCGAGCCCGAAAGAGTTGATCATCGAGTCTTCTGACGAGCAAGCAATTCCGACCAGTCCCCTTTTTGCCATTCACCCTACAGGCAGGTGTCTTAGTCCCGATGCGAGACGATGATTCCGCCTCGCTTCGTCGAAGCGACGCCGCTTCTCCAATCGTGGCGACGTTTTTGGTCATCACCTGGTCAATTAGGCGTGTCCAGCGGAGACGTCGTTGGCTAACTATTCTTATGGCATCTCGCTCGGTGAAGATCCACCACACACTTCTTGGTGCTCTGTCCGTTACTGATACAGTTGAGCGCACGTGTTTTTCTTGCAGTATTTTGATGGCGTCTCTGCGACCGTGATGTTGGGCTTTGATGTTACCACCACTCTTCTCATTATTATGTGCTTTACCATTAGCACGTCTGTTTCGCCTCTGATGTTTAGTCTTGTTTTTCTTGGATTTATAAGGCGAACGACTGTTTAAAGATTCACAATAGGCACTAGAGCAGAGAGACTTCCGAGCTACGAATCAAGAACGGTTCGATTGCTGTGGCGTGCGAGTGGCAATTGGCAGTTTGATTGACGTGCAGAGAGGTAGCAGACAGTTGCTTCGGCTCCCATGGTTGAGGTTGAGTCCCTTCCTCGGTTATTCCATCGTAGCAGCCGCCTGTTGTCGCGTTGTAAACGGAGGCGCTTTTGGTGTGTTTATCCCCAGAAACCAGTTGAAGATGGTCCTGCGCGATTGTTTTGTAGTGAAGGTTGTTGTTTGCGCGGCAAGCTGACAGCGCTAGCTTCCGTCATAGAAAGCTGCTTCCGCCGATTGCTGATCGTACATCGACCGTGGTTCTCCTTTTAGCAGTACCAGCTCTCGTTTCCGATAGGCACGAATGACTCGTCTCAGCAATCTGGACTTGTAAGGAGGAACTGCAGCGTTTCCTCCGCGGCGTGAATGCATTTTGTCTGTTTTGTTTCTCGGTAAGCCTCAAAGAGAGCTTGCGGAAGCCTGCCGTTCTCGTACGTGAGGTAAGGCTCAAACCAGCGCCAGCCGCGGGAACGCGACGTCCCGGCAGTATTTGAGCAAGTCTGTCTGAAAGTGCTTTTATGTTCTCAGTCAGGTTGCGGTCTCGGTGTAGGCCCTGCGGTAATGCCTGAGGCCAAAGTATTGCGAAAGGCTCGCGCTCGTCGGAGATTTGAAGAAACATGCCCAGCGAAAGGCTTTGTCGAAGATTTCTTTTGCCAAGTCGTTTCTTTTCAGCTCGGGCAGTCCGCTGTTTATGACGTATCCACAAGCCCAAAAGGGTGCGAGCTGCACAGTCTTCGGAGGCTTCCTCGTCAAGGAAGTTTCGGTCGTAGCTTAGGAAGTTGTGCATCTTGCCGTCTGCTCTCTGCATGTGCAAGAGGAAGCTTAGGTACGTGTCTATCAACGTGTCAGATTGATGAGTTGCTCTGATTTGGCTGTGCTTGGCGACAGCTATGAGGGCGCGCGCGTTGTCGTCGGTTGTGTATCCTTCAAGCCGGTTTGGCGTTCCGAATTTTGTGTGCTGAAAGACACCGGTGTCATCTGTGATTGCTTCGAGGAAGTCTAGCTTGATAGGTGGGAGTTTCATGATATAGGGGCCCTCTTAAGCGTGGATAGCTTGCTTGAATATGTTGTGTATTTTTTTGCGACTTTTGGCCACGTGAAGCTTCGATCCCCGGTACCTGTAACTTTCTTCTCCATGTCTCTTCTCAGTTCTTTGTTTTCCAAGAGTCTTCCTCACTTCTATGGTGATTGAGTCCGGGTTCCTGAACTCGCAGAGCAAGCCTCGCCCGTGAGACAGCACCTCTTTAGCGTGAAGGTAAGGAGTTGACACGACCGCTCTGCCAGCCCTGAAAGCGTAGACCAGAGTGCCGCTGCTGATTTGGTTTGCGCCGAGGTAGGGGCGTGAGGTAGACGTCGGTAGCTTGGAGATATTTTATCAATTCCCTTTTTGCGAGGAAGCGGTTGTGAAATCTTACGTGGTTCTTTAGCCCCAGTTGGTCGACCAGTTTGACGAGGTTGACGCGGTAGGTTTCGCCTTCGATTTTTCTGACCTCAGGGTGTGTTTCGCTGATCACGAGGTAGAGTATGTTTGGGTACTTCTCTACCATCGGCGGGAGCGCGTGGAGAACGTCCTGATGCCTTGCCCGCGTTCATCAGGCCAAACGTAGACAAGACGATTCTTCCTTTCAGGAACCCAGCGAGGGCTTTACGCTGTCACTGGTCACAAACGGAATGTCTGGGCAGCCGTGTTGGACTACGTTGATCTTGTCGTTTGAGCCGTCGCATTCGGCTTGAGCCTGTTCCCGCCGCTTTTGCCATGACTACGATCGCGTCTGGCTTCGAGCGAGGATTTCTTCAGAGTACGTTTGGCCTTTGATTCGAAGTCGGGTTGCACCGTGTGGAGTGTAGTGATGACCGGTTTTTGCACGTTTTGCAGGAAGGAGAGGACGTACTTTCCCGATTCGCCTCCGTATATTCCAAATTCGTGTTGAAGATTAACTGCGTTGATTCGTGATGAGTTGATGTAAGTGGCAGCTTGAATGTAATCTTCTTCGAAATCCTGTCTTATCTGTTGTTTGACCCTGCTGTCGTAATCGTAGATCGTGTCTATTTCATTCACGGCTATGACTCGGGCTGGTGCGAATTCATCGAGGAGATCCACAGAGTCGACTAGGTCTTTGGTGAAAGTGGCTATTCCGCACTCTCTTGGAACGTATGTCCCTAGAATAAAGGCAATGTATTTTTTGTTTGATTCTGGAATTCCGGGTTTTGCGAACAATTTCTCACATTACCTTGGCTGGATTTGGCGTTAGTACAAGAAATCGGTTGAATTTCTGCTTGAAAACGCCTTTGTTTATTAATAATTGTTCGCCACTAAAAAATCTGGTGCTTGTTGCTGTTGTTCTATTATTTGACAAGTGAATAGCACGTTATCAAATTAGCGCGCGTTGGTAGACACAGCAGATTCTGTTGGGTTTGAACCAGTAGGTTACTACTCGTGTCCTCTTGTTTCATGGTGCATTGTATCTCGGTGTCTCTCCATCTCCGAGTTGGTTTTGAAGGTTTTGCCGCAGACTGGACAAGGAATCTGGCTTGGTTCTACTCCCCTCACTGGTATCTCTTGAGACGACGGCGCCCCCAACGTGTGAGGCTGATGAGGTTTCTTGTCACTCATAACTTACACCTAAACACTCTACTAGCTGGTTCAAGCTTTCTTAAATATATGTGACTGTAGCGAGACAATGACAAAGTCACCTTTGTTTCAAGACTCGAGTGGCACGCGTGTGTGTTCCTAAATTCGCTTTAGAGTGAGTCTGATACCTCTCCATGGGATGAGCGAGCGCAGGAGAAGAACAACAACACCCATTTTTTTCCGAAACACACAACCGTTTTTCTTTCACACATTCTTCCGAGTTATTTTAGCGCGCGCTCGGGTTTGCCCTCTTTAAACGCGGCTAATATGCATCTTTCAGAGAAGCCCATTTCAAGCTCTAAATACCAAAATCTGACTTATCACCATTTTTAACCAATTTCGGGACAGGGCAGCGCGCGCTTATTATTTACGTAATGAGACCTAAGCTATAATTACGTCAACGGAAATCTTCGCCTTAAATAGTCCTTTGCGAATTCGCGGTCATGTGATAATTCTTTGCTTTTCACAATTTGGCCCTCAAGCCTATCCAAAGCTACCCTAAACGTCTGTTCCACACCGAATCCCTCACCTGAACTGAAAAACGAGCCCTTCCTCGTTCTGAATTGCAGTCGACAGTGAATCAACTGATCACCCTTGAAGGGGGTGCCATGCGTCTTGAAGTAGACAAATAGCGTGCCCGATTCCAATTTTTCTCCGTATCTGTGGGTGAAAGATTCGAAGTCACCCATAATGAAGCCTCGTTGGGATTCATCAATCTCCACGTCTTTAACAGAAAACTGCACAGTAAGCCTTTGCACTGGCTGCTCCATCTGAGCTAAAGGTTCAAGAAAATCCCGTTTAGTTATGATGCCGACAGGTCTTCCTTTGCTGACGATTACCAAAGAGGAAATGTTGAATTTGTGCATTTGCTCTTCAGCATCTCGCAATTTGGTTTCAGGCAAGACAGTGACCACGGGTTTCACCATTATACCCTTCGCCGGAATACTCAGAACAGGAACTTTCTCGCCTACTCTTTCGCCAACCCTTTGCACCTGTCTAGGCTGAAAGACAATCTCAATAATATCGGAAATACTTACGATTCCCACGAGTTTTCCTTCTCTGACTATCGGCAGGTGAGAGATTCCCTCGCGTCTGAAAAGGCTTAGCACCGCCCCTAGCGATTCGTCTTCTTCGATGATGAACGGCTTCTTGGTCATTATCTCTTCAACACGGGTATTGCCCCATTGCTCATTTACGGCTCCATGGATAACGTCCTCATCGGTAATGAACCCCAAGAGTTTCTCTCCGCTGTAGACTGGGAGTTGCCTAGTTTCGCTCTCAATCATCAACTTAGCGACCTTGCTGAGAGAATCCTGCAGGGTAACAGCAGGGGCTGGGCGCATCAAAGTCTTGACTTTGGTTCCTGAAGCATCAAGACTAGACCGTATTATCGATTTGCGAGAAATGACCCCTTTGTACCTGCCTTCATTATCCAATACCGCTAAAACAGGCGGCGTCTCTTTCTTGAAAAAGTGATAGACAAGAAGAAAGTGTATCGTTCTCATGAACTTCTAAAAAGCCTTTTGAAAAAACATCTTCCACAACCTTAACCATAGAAACCACTTCAGCAGTATCAGTCTCATGGCGTAATTTAAGCATTGAAAGGATAAAGTTGCAGCCTTTTTTCGGAAAATAGGCAACAGTAACGCATGAATTAGCAAAGGGGGGAAGTCATAATAAGCGCGCGCCAAATAGTAACACATAGTAATTCATAGTAAAATATAGTAACATGTATTAAACCGCGTACCCAAATACTAATCCATGAAAACACTAAAAATAACTGAACAAACCCACCAAGAACTAACCCGAATCAAAGGCGCCGTCACGCAAAGAACCGGCACAGAAACCACATACGACGAAGCCATCCAAGAACTGATAGCAGTATGGATTCTAAAACATCAAGCATCCGGGCAGTAATTGTGTACTATACTATTGAGAACCCCCAACCGTAAACGCGGGCTGACGGGCTTCACACAAACATTTTCTTTAGGCACTAATCACTTGAAACTCAAATTTCATTAGCGCGCCTATGTGAAGTCGGTTAATTAACCTTTCTTCTTTTCATTCTATTCCCCATTTCTCTTTTCATTCTTCCTCGTCCTAAAGGATGGGCACGCGCCTATTCGCTGACAAAGCAGCACTATGGCTACGCATCCAGACCCTCCTCAATCGCGCTAACGTCCACACCCAAGAGACAGCGCTAAAACGAGGAAGAGTTCAGGCCTGATCGTAATACGGACGCTTATTCTTCAACACAGAAAAACTGCACAACAACAGCTTCCTGGCAGCAGCCACCACCGCAACCTTCTTCCCCTTCCTCTCAGCAATCCGACTATACGCTCGAGTAATCGACGTGTCGTACTTGTGAACATGAGTCTGAGCAGCCTCAACCATCACCCAACGCAGCCAACGACTACCCTCCTTCGTAATGTTGCCATGCCAAACGGTTCTTCCAGAAGCATGCGTGGAAGGCAACAAGCCCAGCGTAACTGCAAAGCCTCTCGGGAAAAGGAAACCGGTTAACATCTCCAATCTCACTCTTCACTAGAACCGCCGAGTAATAGCCGATTCCCGGAATAGTCATCAACAACTTAACATCCTCATCACCCTCAGCTATCCCAACAAGCTCATTAGAAAGAAGCTTAATTTCCTCGTCCAACGGTTCGAGAATTCGCAAGTAACACTCGATCGAATCAATGTTCAAACCACGCAGCCACTCAACGCCTTTCTTCGTGAACAAGCCACTGATCGGAAGGCCACTTCAAACCCTCATGCGTCAAGACGCTTTTGATTTTCACTCTGAGCTTAACGCGTGTCCCTCACTAGGAAAGCTCTACGCCTAACCTTCTCTCGGAGGTTAGCGATTTCTCCAGTCGGAAAGTAAGCCAACGGCAAAGCGTCCAGCCTGACGAGTTCAGCTATGGCTTTAGAGTCTACTCGGTCGCTTTTAATTTTAGCCTCAGCGATGTAGCGGGTCTTCTTCGGATGAGAAACCACAACGTCATATCCCTTACTGAGTCAGCTGCCTGAACAGCGGTGCGATCTGGTTGGAAGATTCCATTCCGACCTTGGAGACTTTGAAGTGCGACAGATACGGCAGTACTCTTTCATTTTCCATTCTTGTTTGGTTAACTATCTTTCCTTCAGGGTTCAAAATTGTCGCATAAGTGCTGTCCTTATGCACGTCCAACCCGCAAACGAAGGCGCTCATAACATGGCGTGAGCGCCTCTTGCGTAAAACACTTCCCATACCATCGCGCTAACGTAGTTACGGTGAAGATGCAAGCGTGTTATATTATGTCTTTTATCGATTTCACTTGTTTAACCTAAAAAATAGATCGCAAAAACCATAAGTGAAAAAGAGATACCTATTAGGTAACGAATCTATAAGAGAACTAGTTATGAAGCAAGGGATCGATATGCTCCAAGGTCGAATACCTAGCGACATATTCATACGTCAATATTGGAGTCCTAAGTTAAACAGCTTAGAGATAAGACCTACATAGCATCAAAGGAGCTAGACAGTACAACAACAGATCAGGCAGTTCAGTAAAATAACCCGAGTTTCTTTCTATTCTCTATTATTTTAGAATATCAATCTGTGATCTAATCAATATTGACACATCCACATGCTTAAATATTCAGTGCAGAAAGATATCTTATGGATATAGAATGTCAGAAATAAACAAGAGAAAAAACATAAAGGTAGAGTCTAAGGCTATAGATAAAGAGCTAGAGAAACTTAAGAAAGAGCTATTCGCCGATATTGTATCAGTGGAATCAGTGGAATCAATTAAGACTAGGAGGAAAAGAAGAGAACCCAAGTACTCTATGGTGGCTGAGGCTATCAAGCTAGTAAGCTAAGATGTCAAGGAATGCCTATAGACTTAACTTGGAGAAAGTGTTCCAATTAGAGAACTATAGTAAGCTAGGTCCGAAAGAGAAGAGCGCACTGGTTAGAAGGGTCTATCGCAATACTTGATCGATACCTAAAGGAGTTTGCTCGTGCACATGGCTATGATCTATCTAAGAAAGAATTGAAAAAGAACAGAGCAGGAAATGAAATCATCATTAAGGGAGTTAAGATGGCTACACTTCCAGAGTACACTAGATTTAAGAAAGAAACTATCAGTATGAGACTAGTTGGATCTGATATCTACCTAATCAAGCAGAGTGATATGCCAATTGAATGAACATATTAGCGCGCGCGTTATATATTGGTGAGTAGAGAATGTTAAACGATGAAAACACGGACCTCCTGCTGGGTTTGGGCTTGAGTCCTAATCAAGCAAAAGTCTACCAAACCATACTTAAATTAGGTTCCGCTACCGTCAGGGATGATAGCGAAATCTTCTGCAGTGCGCAGGGAAGATGTGTACAGGATTTTGCCAGCACTTGAAAGGATGGGATTAACAGAAAAACTGCTAGGCAAGCAGCTTACGATTCGGAGCAATGCTCCCTGTCGCTGGCGCTTTGACTTCATTGATAGTTGATGAAAAAGTTAAATCGGATGAAAGAATAGCCACGATGAAAGAGAAATTCCGAAAATTGGTCAAAGTGAAATGGACACAACCCGTTAGTTTGGGTAAAGAAGAAAGTCTCTATGCACTGATACCGGAGGGCAAAGCAATTCTGGCTAAAACCTCCGACTTAATTGTTAACTCAAAAAAGGAAATTTTCTGGATTGAAAATCAAGGAGAAATCCTGCGTAGTTTATACAATTCTTCTAAGGAGTACGTGGGTGCGATCCGCAGAGATGTGATTGTTCGGATGATTTTCGAAGATTGCAGGCCAGATGATCTACTAAGAAAACAGGTGCAATCTCTAATAAACAACAAATCCACTCTTGTCAGGTTTCACCGTCAACTTCTGAACCGCTTCATGGTTTTTGATAGCAAAGAAGCGTTGATTACAACCGATAGAAAAAGTGGCTTAACAGAAGCCCCAGTATTATGGACGACTGACAACAACCTTATCGGCGTGCTAAAAGGATATTTTGAGAATTCATGGAAAGAATCTGAAGAACTGATACAAAACAAGCCACTTCCAAATGACAAACAGTAGTGCCTCACGGGTCTTCTCAAAAATAGCGCGTGGTTATTCAAAAACTCAGTTTAGGACGCGCAGGCAAGTTAAATAATTGTTTTGCTTCTCGCAGCAGTGCTTCTAACATGTCATTTCCCAAGGGTTCTTGAGAGACATTCGCTTTGAATCTCTCCCAAAGACCACTCGACGACTGAAGATTAGCTTCTTGAAAACACTCGTGACCCCTTCAGAATCGTGGCTCACGCTATTTTACCCTCCAGTTTAATCCCCAGCTTTCAAGCAAAATACGCTATGCTGTACCGAAGCTCCGGTCTCCCAATGAAGGCAGCCGCAATAGCGACGGCGTAGACCAAGCAGAACGCAAGACACGTGTGTATGCAGGCGTTCCAGAGTCCCTGCCAAGTCAATCTACCATACGCCAGACGAGATTTCACCCTACCGTTCAAGCTTTCAGATTTCGCCCTCAACATCTTGTAGACAACGCGAAGGTGCTCAGGGCCCTCAACGTCAATGCGATCCTTCACAGAAAGCACGTCCGAAGGGTTCACCCGGCCCCTCAAACGCCTCCACGCAATGACATCGTCTATCTTCCTGGCTTGAAGCGCATCAAACACTTGACCGGATTCGAACTGGCTGTCACCAGCGACCAGCTCCACTTCAATGTCTTCTCCAAGCAACCTGTCCAGCAAAGGCTCCACAAGCAGCTTCTCGTTGACGTTGGCTGGAGCTTCCACGTGGCCAAGCGGGAAGCCCTCGATGTCCACGAGAAACAGAGACTGGTAGCCCAGAACGAAGCCTTTCTTTCCTCTTCCAAGCCTGGCGTCAGGGTCGCCGAGGCCTCGGCTCGTGTCGTGTGGGTCTCGGCTGCTTCAGGCTGGAAGGTCGGTGCCGTCCACACATGCCGCTTGAACTAAGCCGACGGCAGATAGAGGTTGGCTTTCTCTGAGTCTTAGGGCTTCGTGTCGCAGCCACTTCTCTATGGCGCGGAAGCCTTCTGGGCCTATGCGTTTCTTCATCTGGGAGAAGTGGGCTTCGGTTGGTACTTTGTTGTTGTATCCGCAGGCGGAACGCATTTCTTTGTTTCTTCTGAGGCGTTTGACTAGGTCTTTGATGTAGGGTATCTGTTCCAGTTGACGTAGCATAAGCGCTCGCAGGTCACACGCCGGATCATACTCGACTGGTCGCCCTGCGCCCTCGAAGTGTAGGCCTTTCCAGAGGATGGAGTGGAGAGGTTTTAAATTCAAGTTTTCGAATAGAAGGGTTGGAGAACCTGATCTCTCCATTTCTCATCAAAATAGCGAGGTCAGGCTCTCCTAATATAACTTTGAATTATTTAATCCGCCTGCGCGCGCCTTGGAAGATAGTCTAGAAGTAGTGAAAAAATTGTTGAGAAAACCAGTGGATTTGATGATGCCCGAAGTATGGATTACTACCTTAAAGAGTTGTGTAAGGGCAAGGTGAATGAGTGCAAAAATGTGTTCCAAAATTGGGTTGATACCGAGAAAAATACTGTGTTTAAGTTCAGGGCGCAAAGAATACTTCAACTTCTCGAGACAAATCAATGCATGTTTCCACCTAATAGGGCTAATTGATAACTGCCTTACGGTACTGTTATCTATCGTTCTTTCTGATACGCTACTTCCACCCAGAACTCCTTACAAATGGCGATTTAAAGAAGAAGTGATAGGAAAAGAAAACTGCAAAGTCTTTACCTTAGTTGCCCGTCAGCTGTATCCTCCTGGGGGACTCTATATCAAGTCCAGCATAGTGGAAATGCTTCAAAAGGGGCAGATGAAAAAAACCGGAGAATTTCAACGGCTTATCAATTACCTTCAAAATTTGTAGCCCGTGCGCGCTACTCGTCTAAGAATGGACGGTAACAAATCACTTTCGAAGGCCCTGAAAATGGATAATTATGTTGAGGAGATCGGTGAGGAGTTCTCGGAAGATTAAGCCGAGATCGTAAACGTGACGTTCTCAAGTAGCTGCAAGACATCTACCTTTAGCAGAGCAAAATCTTTTAGGCGCGGTGACTATGTACTGTTTGGAGACTTTTGTATGCCTTTTTGGAAGAATGATGATCCAAAGAAGAAGGCTGAAGAAGCAGCCAAGAAGACCGCTGAAGAAGCTAAGAAAGCAGCCGAAGAAACCGCTGATAAAGCTAAGAAAGCAGCCGAAGAAACCGCTGATAAAGCTAAGAAAGCAGCCGAAAAAACCGCTGAAGAAGCTAAAAAAGCAGCCAATAAAGCAAAAGAGAAAATGTAACAAAGCATCTGCGTCTTTATTTTCCTCTCTTTTCTTTTAGGAGCTCACAGTCAACCCAACAGTTAAGCGCGCGCTTGCGTTACTGGAAGACGCCTTTTAAGGTCCTTCCAAGTGAGTTTATCGTTGAGAAGGGAGAACGGAACAAGAAGAGTTGACGAGTGTCAACCAAGCGTTGTGCGACCATTCGAAACAGAGGCGTTATACTCAGAAGCAGTTTGACATTCTGAACGGTTTTGATCTGATTGAGACGAGATGCCTCAACTGTCACAAGATTCTGGATTTGGCCATTAGCAAGATTAATGCGTGCGCGTCTCCCCAATAGCACTCTGCAGCCAGCAGGCGTCTTTCAACTTCAGAAAGTCTATTGCTCGCTGGTTTCCAGCTTTGGCGCGCGCGCTTTGGGATGAGAAGCCTGATGGTTAGTGCGTACTATCGAAAACATTAAATGCCTTATCCAGAACATAATGTGCGGCGGAAGACCTCAGATCATGGAATCTTGGGGGAAACTTGGACTGAACGCCCAGAAAAATAGTAAAAAAGGGCGGGTAAAGCGCAAGTTTACCATGAAATACCAAGATTTATATGAACGAAGGGCACTTCTCCAAGTGAAAAGTTCCCCATAACATGTGCAAAAAGCACGTGGGTTTATGGAGGAACTTAACCGAAGGGAGATATGAATTTGGAAATTAAAGAATTGCGAGATGGTATGAAGCGTGTCAGCGTCGAAGGAAGAGTTGTTGAAAAAGGTAATACCCGTGAAGTCAGGTCAAAATACAAAGATGAAACTTATAGGATAGCCGATGCAATGGTGGCAGATGAAACTGGAAGCATAAAGCTGACATTGTGGAACGAGCAGATAGATCAAGTCAATGTTGACAACATCATCAAAATTGAGAACGGTTACGTGACAAGCTTCAGGGGCGAAATTCAGCTTAACGTTGGAAAATTCGGCAAAATGACCATTGAGTAAGGCCTTTCTAAACGGGGCTTTTAGCTCATCTAAAGTATAGGCGTTTGTTAAACTGGTTGATTTGTCAGTCTAATTTGGTTTTTGTTTACCTGCACCTGGAAGAGAAGAGACGGAGTAGTTTTTTAGCTCGTCTTGAGTTCACTCATGAATTCAGAAAGGTCTACTGTGCTAAGCTCCTCTTCATCTGTTAGTTTCTGTTCTGCAGGTGGCCTTTCTAAGTAAAACGGTATCCTATTTCTTAATCGGTCTTCAAAAGTTGGTTCCAGCTCTGTCTTATAGAACACTCCGATAGGTATTTTGTCGCCCCATTCTTGCGCTTTCTTCATCGCCGAAACTTTCTTGTCAAAATCCTCCTCCGGGAAATGTACTATAGGGTCGAAACCAGTTTCCTCTAGCTTGTAAAGCCTAGGTTGGGGTTTTCCGCTATCGTCTTTTCGGTCTTCTCCGGAGTACCAGCTTTTTGTGGTTATGTTGTTGTATGTAGGGCATGGCTGCAAACAGTCTATGAATGCTAAGCCTCTGTGTTGAACAGCCTGTTTTATAATATCTTTAAGGTGCCTGACGTCGTAGGCGTATGATCTTGCGACGAATGTGAAGCCTGAAATAATGGCTAATCCTATACTGTTTACGGCCTCGTTGATGTTAGGTTTCGGAAGCGCTTTTGTCTGCAAACCCAATTGCAGGGTTGGCGCCGCCTGTCCTTTCGTCAGGCCATAGACGCCATTGTTGTGAATTATGTACGTCATGTCAATATTTCTTCTTCCCGCGTTTACGAAATGTCCTACGCCTATGCCTAAGCCATCACCATCTCCTCCTATAGCCAAAACTTCAAGTTTGGGGTTAGCAACTTTGATACCCATCGCAAAGGGCAGAGTTCTTCCATGCAATGTGTGCACTCCATAGCATCTCACGTTGTGAGGTTCTTTCCCTGAGCAACCTATGCCTGAAACCATTACGATCTCGTGAGGCTCCAATCCCAACTCCGCGAAAGCCATTTGTAAGCCATTCATTATGCCAAAGTCCCCACAACCTGGGCACCAGTCCGCGTAAACCTCTGGGACTCTGAAGTCAGAGGGTTTAAGCTCCAAACATTAACACCTCCCTTTCATGAGCTTTGCCGGTTAATACTGCCTTAAGCGCTTCGTACACTTCTGTTGTTGTCATGGGGCGTCCCGTATACTTCAATATTTGATAGTTCGGAGCGATGCCTGTTTGCTCCTTTATTATCCCGCCCAATTGCCCTGAAAAATTATTTTCTACGTTGATTACTCGTTTTTTCCCTTCTATGGCTCTTTTCACTTCTTCGGTTGGAAACGGGTGTATCAGCCGCACTTGCAGGAAGCCCAGGCTAAAGCCTTCTTGTTTTAGCATTTCTATAGCTTCAATGATTGCGCCCTTAGGTGAGCCCCAGCTTACGACGAGGTTTTCTGAATTTGCGTCGCCGTAGACCTTCAGTTTGTCTTCAATAGGGATTTCTTTCGCGACTAGCTCTAGCTTTTTCATTCGTTTTTCAACCATTAACCTTCGGTTGAGACGCTCCTCACTTATGTGGCCAATTTCGTTATGCTCATCTCCCGTGTGCCAGTGCACACCGTTTTTTGTGCCTAGCACCACTCTTGGTGAGACGCCGTTTTTTGTGAAGAGGAAGCGCTTGTACTCTTTGCCTTCGAGGTCTTTTTCCGTGAGCAGCTCGCCGCGTTCGATTTTAAATTTGCCATAATCGAATACGGGATACGTTTGTGAGCAGTTTGCCATGGCTTTGTCTAACAAATGGATAACCGGCATCTGGTATTTTTCGGCCAGGTTGAACACTTTTGCAGCATCAAAGAAGCATTCTTGTATGTCACCAGACGCAAGAATTATCCTCGGAAATTCTCCATGCCCCGCGTGTACTGCGAATCTCAGGTCACTTTGACCATGTCGTGTAGGCAAACCTGTGGCTGGCGCTCCTCGCTGATAATAGGTTATCACAAGTGGCACTTCATTGTTTCCTGCCCAGCTCAATCCCTCCACCATGAGAGAGAAACCCGGTCCGGATGTTGAGGTTGCAGATCTCGCGCCTGTCAATGCAGCACCTGAGGCGGAGTTTACGGCTGCAATCTCATCTTCTGTCTGAATGACGACTATGGCTTCATCTTCTCCGTTTCTCGTTCTCATAATCTGATGAGCTTCTAGGTATTCACTTTCATCGGCCGCTGGTGTGATGGGGTAATATGTTTGTACTCTGCAGCCCCCTAGAACCTTGCCCATCGCAACTGCTTGATTTCCTGTGAGGAAGAGGCGCTCTTCATTAGTGTTGGTTTTTTCGAGACTATGTATGAAGGAATCCTTGAAATTTTCCTGCGCATAATCATAAGCGTGGTTAAGTGCAAGCACATTCATGTCGGCGATTTTTCCTTTTTCAGCGAATGTTGCTCTCACAGCCTTTTCTGCGAGTTGTCTGTCGTATTTCAACAGTCCGAATGAGACGCCTATTGTCAGGACGTTTATCATTCGAGTGATTTTGCTCAATTGGGGGATTCCGAGTTTTTCTCCAATCTGACTGAGAAGGTTCATGTAGGGAACAGGGAAAACGTGGACGTTGCGTTGTTTTGCATTTTCAAGCAGATCGTTTAAAGTTTCTCCCAGATTTTTTTCCTTCAAGTGCAATTCTAATTCCTGTTTGTATTCTGGCGGAAGCGTTGGTATGCTGAGAATCTTCGTGTCTGTGTCTTTAGTGTCTATAATCACGCCGCCTTCGGGTACGACCTCGTCAATATGCCTTACTGTTGTTTCAGCGTCGAAAGCCGCGAGCAAGTTTACATCGTTTATGTTTGCCAGAAGTTCTTCTTGTGACACGCGCAGATGGAAATAGCTGTGCAAGCCTTTGATGTTGGAGTGATATTCTCTTCTCCCGAAAACATGTAGTCCGCCGTAACCGCATGCTTTTCCGAAAATGTTAGCTGCAGTGTCGATTCCGCTTCCTTGCGGTCCTCCCGCCATCCAGTTTAGACTCTTACCTATCATTCTTTCAACTACCTAAGTGTGAACTAGGGATGCTTGTTCTATCCGCCCGTTGCTTTGCCATAGCCGGTGCAGCAGTCACAGTCAGAGCCCTTACCACAGTAAGGACACAAACACTGGCAATCATCAATGAGGTTGCCGCATTTGTCGCAACGAGGCAACTCGTTTTCTTCTTTAGGCATCATATTCGCCTCTGTTACTATCATACTTGAATTGCCCGCGAATTAAGCTTTCCCAAATCCAGTTTTCATGGTTGCCCCCCGATAGTTGATCAAAAATTCCATTCAAAGTTCACTTATGCTCTCAACATTAGGGTAGTATATACTTTAGAAGATAAGAAAAATGGGAGATGAGTAAGGCTCTACCGGCGCTTTACTTCTTCTTTGCAGCCTTTTTCTTCTTTCCTTTGGCAGCTTTAGCCACGATACTGACCTCGAAACTAATATTATGTCCAATTTATATTTAAAATTTGCTAAAGCCTAAGCTTCGTGACGCCTCACAACAGAGTCTTTCGAAAACGGTTGTTAATAACGAAACAAGCTTTTTTTGCCCTAATTGAGCAAAAAAGACGCGAAATCAGCCTTTTGAATATCTGTGATGACTCAATCGAGCGAAGGATGTTTCCTTTGAATTACTTGCTCTTCATCTTCAATCTTGCATCATTTCCGGCGCAAATCTTTTATATCTAATGTAAAAATCTACATAGCAGTGAAAAAAAGTTCCAATGGTGACTCAGAACGAGCAGGTTATCAAACTTTAGCATAAGAACAAAAATGATTGCTACGATAGCTGTGTTTTCAGCTCTCTATTCAGTTCTCAGGATACTACCGACAGTGCCTATGATAGGGGCTGCTGGAGCAAGCTTTTCATTATCAGATGTTCTCGCCCCACTCTATGGAATTCTGTTGGGTCCATACGTTGGAGGCGCGGCCGTAATAATAGGTACCTTTTTGGGAATGCTCATGGGAAAGCCAGTAGTTTTCTTGGGTTTGGATTTTCTACCTGCATTCATAAACGTAGTCGCACTGGGGTTCCTCATCAAACGCAAATGGTTGCCAGTAATCATACTTAACGTAGCTTTGCTTTTAGTATTCTCCTTGTACCCTCTTACAAGTCTGCTAATCAATGTTGGTGGCGTCTCAGTTCCCTTCGTTTGGCTGCATATTACAGCTTTCATAGTGCTTCTTTCACCTTTAGGTCGAAGAGCGGGTCAATGGGTAGAATCTTTGCAACCGACTAGGCTAGCTGCTGGAATAGCAATACTATCATTCATCGGAACCATGATGCAGCATCTCATGGGAAACATACTTTTCGAGACCATACTCGCACAGCCCATTGGCTATATCCAAACAACCGCGTACCCTGCAATTTGGAGTGCAATTTTCTTCCTCTACCCCTTAGAGCGCCTTGCTCTAGTTATACTTGCAACAATAGTTGGGACGCCATTGGTGCGGGTGCTCAAGAAATCACTCCTAAAGGACTCAAAACCTTCAAATCCGACTCTTTGAGCCAAGACTTAGTTTTGTTACACTGAACTAGGTCGAGGAGAATTATTTCAGAACATTGTTTTATCCTGAATGTATTCCTTGCCTGTTTTCAATGCAATCTCGGCTTTTTCTAGCTCGCTTCCCAGGTAAGCTGCATGGTCAACTCTTGAAACCAGAGCCAGTTCCGCGATTTTCGCATAAATGTTTTCAGCAGTTTTTCCCTTAATTACGATGGTTGGTTTGTCCCTGTCTGGCGAAGCATAATGCATAGCCACAATATTTCCTTCAATTCTGTCCAAGGTGATTCTGAATGAACCCTTGGAATCCAGCGTAGGTTGCCCGTTCTCATCGAACGCGGGAATGACCTGTGCAGTTTTTTCCAGTTCCTTGCTGTATGGTTCTTCTCGGTTTCGCTTATCTTTCAAGACAAGTACATCTATTCCAAGATCCTTCGGAACTGAATCTCTCTTCTTAGCCAGAAACATCATCTTCGCCGCGATAACTTGCTCGCGAACAGTGCCTTTTGCTTTGTCACTTTTCTCCGTAGCTAACAAAATGCTCGCACCCAATTCGGAGGAAATTCGTGCAAGCAAGGCATTGACTCCAACAGAGTCTGCGTCTATAAGTTCAGTAACATTGGAAACACCAACGAAAAGAGGTACGTCCGGATTTCTGCGCGCGAAGTCGTGGAAGGCTATGAGGGAATCTAGAACGTTGGCTGGTTCCAGAATTAAGTCTCCGATTACCTTGGAGATTCCCAGTTGTTTTGCTTTGGCAATGAGCTCTTCAAGGAAATGCACACGTTTCGCAACAGTATTTGGCAGGTAACCTGTGCTCTGATTCGTCGGAATAATCACAACTGCAACATTCTTAACGAAAGGGGCGATTTCTTCAAGGTTCCCAGCATCGCCACTCAGGACTAGGTCTGCTCCGGCTGCGACTGCTTCACGAATTTCGTCGGGATTAAGTGTGTCAATGCTTACGGGAACATTGACTGCTTGCTTGACTGCTTCAACAAGGTTTTTCGCCTCTTCTGGTCTGATTTCACCCGCAACCATACCCACGTCAATAATGTCCGCCCCTAATTTTGCGTATTCTTTGGCTAATCGCTGGATTTCTTTCTTCTGCATCAGAGGCGCATCAACAATCTCTGCCATAATTCGCATGGGGAAATCTCTGCCCACTGCTAGGTCCTTTATCAAAATGTTGCCGGGTTTTTTCAAGAAGCTATCTCGGTTGCTTTCGGCATTCTCCAGCTCGAATAGGGCTTTTCGCCGAAGCTTCTCTTTGAGCAAATCGCACGCTGGCACGGTCGATGAGAGTTCAACTTCGCCAATCGAGTCTAAAACTATTGGTAGGTCTGCAGCATACCTTGGACCCTTGAAAGCGGGAACGCCAACGGCGTTCGAAATAGCCTTTGTGTCGCCTCGAATCAGTCCTGGCACTAAAATCACGTCAATGTTCTCGAGCTTAGCGCTTCGGAGGGTTGAGGCGATGCCTTCGGGAGTCAAAAACGCAGCAACGGGAACATTTAGTGCACGTACTTCACATTTGACGCTGCTTTCTTGAACGTAGTGTTTTACAGTTTCTTCTGCGAGAATTCCTGTTATGACTAGAGCTTTCAAGCCTAATCCCTTTACTGTCAAGTGAGCTTAATGTAGGCTCCTTTGTTGTTTGCATATGCAGTGAAAGCCTGTCCCCCAGAGCTTTCTCTTAGGAAAGATTGTACCTTGTCTCTGGCTCCTTTGGCGTCTGCTTCTTTAAACAGTCCGTAGCATGTTGGTCCCCATGAACTCTGTCCGACTCCAAATGCGCCGATTTGTTGCATATACATTATGCAGTTGGCAACAGCAGAACTGGAGTATCTTCCTCCTTGAACCTTAGCGAAATAATCGCCTATGATGACCTGGATGCTGGTTAGGGCTTCTCCGAAGTTTTCTATATCTTGCTCCATCAAAGATGGAAGAAGCTTCATCATTGTTAGGCGGCATACTTTTCCGACGTCTTCAACCGGCATCGGCGGTAACTGCTTGAACGCTGCTTTCTCAGAATCACTATATAGTCCCTTGTCACCGTTTGGAATAGCAATTATGAAACACCAATTTTCAGGAAGCGATTTGTGAAAGATTAGTGGAGGAAAAATAGATATTGCTGCTTTGTTCTTCAGCATTTTTCCTCCGTCAAGCACGAATCCACCCTTGTCAAAAATTGTTGTGCCCACGCTGGTTCTTTGTCCCCTTCCCATTACGTGGCAAGTTCTTGTGTCGTTGCTTTCACATTAAACAGTCTTGCAAGAGCCACGGCTACAGCCAAGGCTAACTGTGTCCCAGAGCCCAACCCAACGTGTTCTGGAATGGTTTGATAAACTTGCAGACTCACGTTCGTATTGGACATGGTAGGTTTCGAGAAATTGTTTGGCTAATGCTTTTACAAGGTCAGGTTTTTCGCCTATCACTGATAATTCCTTTGATTGTGTTGCCTCAAGGATAACGTTTGGGTGATCTATCGCCTACTCCTAAGCCTCCGAACATTCGACCGAGGTCTCCGTTTAAGTCGATTAGTCCCATCTGAAGTCTTGCAGGGGTCTTAATGTAGACTTTCACTTTCAACCCTCCATGCTGTAATCCTTTTTGCTAAATCTGACATTATTTCGGCGTACCTAGAGTTTGGTGCTACACGGTTTACTGTTTCTCTGCAATACGCAATATTCTCCATTAACATCGAAACTTGTTCTCTTTGTCGCTTATTACCCGACAAAAAAACCTTGATACGGGTTGCGTGAATTATTGCTTCAATTGTAGCGAATAATGCTCGGCAGTAGACTTTGGGTAATGCTTTTGTTGCCTTAACGAGTTTGACGTCGCACACTGCTTCAGTTTTTTCGGCGTTAATCGACGTTATTTTCGCAATTGATATCTCGACGGTTGCATCTGCCATGTGCAGTTTCGGCGCATCAAGAATCTCCGCTTTTTCGAACCACTCACGCGGGATTCTTGCGTTAGGGTTAGCTTCCTTGAAAGCTGACAGAAAAAACAATTCGGGGTCAGAAGTTATGTTTATGACGCCGCATCTTCTTGACAGGAGGTTTTGATAAGTTGATGATGATTTGTACAGCTTGATTGTTACGCATTGCTCATTCTTCATGAGTATGCCCATGGGTGCTGCATTTGGCTGGCCGTCTGGGTTGTAGGTTGAAAGAATGGTCTCAACAACTATGTCCTTTGAGAAGCCCAAATCAGTCAATTTCGTCATCTGACTCGCCTAAGCCTAAGGTTAAAAGACCGTGAGGCATCTTTTTGTTTCAACCGGATGTAAATTTTCACAGTCGAATAATAAAGTTTTGCCTTTCGCAAACACTTTGCTCCCACATGTTTGGCAGTCTGTTTTGTGCTGAAATAGGAGTTAGAAATTGCGGAACAGTGTTTTTGGTTTTCGGCTAACAACTCTTAAATATGCCACGCGTCATATTTTATGTGTTGTTCATAGAGAGTGGACATTATACATGAAAAACACCCGCCAATTTTTATCGGTCTTAACGATAACCATAATATTAGCTGGAGCCAGTTTTGTTTCGTTTCGAAAGCCAATTGTTCAAGCAGACCTTACAAGAGAAAATTGGCGATTAACTGTTTCAGGCTTGACAAGTCATCCATTGAATCTTTCCTTGACGGACATACAAGCTCTCCCCAAAACATCTGTAAGCGCAGCAATCTATTGCGTTGATAGACCAGGCTATTTGGTGCAACAAGGCAACTGGACCGGAGTCAGCCTCTCCATCTTGCTGGACCAGGCAGGAGTCTCTCCAGAAGCCATTAAAATCGCTTTCTATGCAGAAGATGGCTACTCAACTGACCTAGACATTGAAACAGCAAAGCGTGCAGATATAATACTGGCTTACGAGAAGGACGGTTTGCCACTCTCCGAAGTGTTACGTCTAGTTGTACCTTACAAGTGGGGTTACAAATGGCTAGGTTTACTTTCGGACATTGTGCTTGTTGATTTCGACTTCAAGGGTAAATGGGAAAGCCAAGGATATTCAGACGTAGCAAACATGACTACCTTAGCTGTGCCTCGTCCTTTTCCTCCGATTCCAAACGTAGTTGCACCATCCATACCCAGCCCCTCCGTTCCAAATTCGCCTTTTCCATCGAGTCCTCCGCCTTCACCGACTCCAAGCCCAGGCAACTTTCCCGAATCACCGTTACCAGCATCGCCATCACCGATTACAGAAGAAAAACCAATCGGGGTTCCCTCATCTATCTTTGTTGTGGTGCCGGTAGTAGGAGTTGCGGTCGCTGCATTAGCCCTCAGAAAGAAAAAACGTTAAACAATCACCCAAAAGGCTGAGAATCCCGCTGAAACGTTTTCTTTAAAAAACTCAGTCTTATTCAGACACAGTTCTCTTGGAGCACCATCTTTGCCTTCTTTGTCGAACAGTAAGGCTAATACTGCTAGTGCTTCTGAAAAACACCTCAGCAGGCAGAGTCTCCTCGCTCAATTGCATATCAGCTTCGTGAGGCAAATGGTCTAAGCAAGACTTTTAAGTCCTTGAATTTCTTGTGAATTCATGAAATTGCCCGCTGCGATTGCGAGTACGCTCAAAAACAAGAGGTTCTGGATATGGCAAATAGTAGGTTTGATAATCTATGGCATACCTGCTGCAATTCGTTTTGCAACTGGTAATGTCTTACTCCCCATTTTGAGTCTCTTGGCGACTCCTTGGATTGACCATTACGTTCCTGCCAACTTGGTAGAAAAAATCTTGGTTAATGCCTTTTTTCCGGGAGGAGCTGGAGGAATCGCTGGAGAAATCCTTTTTTCAAACCTTGACGACCATGCACTCAGGGGAAAACGGAAATACTTTGCCCGTCTTGCGGGGGCATTAGCACAGACAGCTGTTTGGTCGGCATTTCAGTTTTGGGGAAATCTGCAAAACATCATAGGTCCGTATGGGAGTAACATATTCGAGTATCCCATGGTCTACCCTCTTAATTTCCTTCTGGCTTCATTGTCGATCTTTACTCCTGATATTGTGAATTATGTTAAAATGGGATTTTTGCAGGTTTGTCGACGGTTATCTGGAAGCGACAGTTGAGGATTAGGTTCATTTGTCCCTAAAATGTAGATACTATGGTACTCCAAAAGTTAATATCGCACCTTGGCTTCGGAAGTTGTTATGTCGTTTCACGTTCGAAGAAAAGACCGGGAAATAACTGACAACCAAATCTTGAGGAAAATTCTTGAAAGCACAAAATATGTGACCATTGCACTATGTATGGATATGAAGCCCTACCTGGTATCGTTAAGTCATGGCTACGACACTGCAAAAAATTGCATCTACTTTCATTGTGCCAACGAAGGCAAGAAACTCATTTACATTAGCGCAAACAACAATACGTGGGGACAAGCAGTACAAGACTACGGTGTCACCGAAGAATGCGACTATGCTTACACCAGCGTACACTTCTCCGGAAAAATATCGCTTATCGCCAGTTTAGCCGAGAAGCAGCACGCTATGGAAGTTATGGTACGGCAACTTTCCGCCAATCCCGAGGTGAAGCTTGCCAAAATAAAACCGGAGAAACTTTCAACGACCATCATGGGTAGAATAGATATTGAATACATGACTGGCAAACAGCACCAAAAACCAGCTCAATAAGCGAATAGTATTCGTAGCCTTTCAAGAAAACTTAATTAGTCAAAGACGATTTTATTCACTGCGCGAAATCTTGTGCCCAGGTAGTATAGTCCGGTCCAGTATAAGCGGCTGTCGCCCGCTAGACCCGGGTCCGAATCCCGGCCTGGGCGCCACTTCACCTAACCTAAGCTATTGTTGAAACCCGTTTTTCAGCAGTTTTTTGTTTACAACTGCTTCAGTAGTCACAAGTTCTTGCTTCTTTTTTTCAGCATTTCCGTTGCGGAAAGCATATGAAGTCTCGCAGCATTGTTTGAGTTATCCATGACCCTAACGTCTAAACCTGCGCTCTCAAATTCTCAGAGCAATTGGCTACTTGATATCCTAAAAAGCAGCAATCACTCCGCCGTCGAAGAGAACCAGATTACAGCGCGCACTTCTCGAAACAGCTTGTGCGTGATATGTAAGGGCTCACGTTTTCTCTGCGGAAAAACCCGCTGCCCAATAATGCTTAAAGTCAACTACTATCTGAAAAGCGTTCCTTTGATGTCAAGCGAAGACATAGCTGGAGTTTCACCCCCGAGCGTTTTCATCGGAAGGATCGGCTATCCTTACGTTTATGCGGGACCGCTTGTGCCGCCTGTTCATGAGGATACAACACTCTATGATCTGCCTGAACAGTGGTTTGGAAAATCAATCGATGAAATCGTTGGCTTTCGTTCCCTCCTGATACGCGGCAAGCACCGTGTTCATGTCCATAAATTCAAGGAAGCTGGAAAAATCCTTGATCAAACCCGAGACCTAGCACTAGCAGAGACCAGCGTTGAAACAGAGCTGAACCTTGCTAAGAAACCTCGCGGCTCGATAACGCTGGACGATGACGTGCAGCCGTTTGGTCCTTCGGCGCTGATAAGGGATTTGCATGTTGGCAATGCTCGATATGACCATAGGATAGAGAAAGCGTACTATGATACTGACTTGTTTGCCACAGGAGCAGTTCGGGAGCTTTACTCTCGAGGCGTCGCGGTCACCAAGATTCAGAAGGCATTTAGTGTGGGCGCCTTCGGTTTAGAAAAAAATAGGCGACTTGTTCCGACACGGTGGAGCATAACGGCGGTTGACGACATAATCTCGAAGCACCTTGTTGAGTCTGTGAAGGGTTTTGCTGAAATCAACGAGTTTCGTGTTTATGAGTCAGTCTATCTGGACAATGTCTTTGAGGTTTTAATGATGCCGGCTGCATGGAGCTATGAGTCGATGGAGGCTTGGTATCCAGGCACAGTCTGGAATCCCAACGGCAGGAACACAGCAATATTTTCCGACTGGGAAGGCAATGATGGACGTACAACCTATGCGCAGATAGGAGGTTGCTACTACTCTGCCCGATTAGCTGTCTGCGAACAACTCATCAGAGAACGTCGCCAAGCTACTGTAGTTGTGTTGAGGGAAGCCCGACCTGGCTATATCATGCCGATAGGAGTTTGGCAAGTGCGCGAAAACGTGAGGAACGCAATGCGACAGAAGCCCTTTCTATTCAAGACGCTGGCTGACTCCCTAAAACACGTTAGCGGAAGACTGGAAATTCCGCTACAGCGCTGGATTCGACAAAGCGAGCTTCTGAAACGTGCGCTTTTCCAAAAGAGAATAACGGATTTCTTCCAAACTTCGCCGCCCGTAAACGGCAAATCTTAAAACATTACGGCTATCCCTTATACCTAGTGACTTGTATGTCAAATAGTACGAGCCCAGAAACCAGGGAGTTCATTTTGCCTTTCTCGGTTCCATCGGAAAACCGGAAATCCCTCTTTACCTCCGATCTGGAGAATGCATCTATCTTTGCTCTCTCAGAGTATCGGAGGACAAAAGGTGGTGGGCGTCTTCTGAAGCAGCCTGAAGAAAAGACACTTTTCATCGTGAAAGTAGGTTACCCTATTTGGTTGTTTCCAAGCGGTGAAAGAGCTCTGGTCTTTGACGGGTTGAACAGAGCTAGTTATACAATGCAGTATTCAGCCCTTCCAGACGTGAAGAGTTTTCTTGAGGAGCTGAGAAGGAGTTCTAAAACCCTCGAAACTTACGAAGCTTTTCTCTCAGATTATGTCAACTACTTTCAAGCATCCATGACTGAGAAGAGTTCGATAGTGAAAGGATTGATAGGGACTCCGGACTTCCTGAAGGTGTTCAGGTCGTTCAGAGGCGAAGCATTAGAATTGGCAGAACAACCTGCGAACATGGCACTGCTTAGTTCAGTCTTAGATGAGTCAGCAATTTCGTCTGCCGTGCTTGACATTGAAAAACTGCAATTGTCTCTTAGGGAGGAAGCTGCAGGACTCAAGAGGGGTATGCGTCTCACAAACAAGATTACTCGTCACTACATTAGGGAGGTGCGCGTGAATGCTCTCGCTGGCAGAGAGGAATTTGAAGCCAGAATCAAGGAGCAAGAGGAGATTGTCGCCCCGCAGGTAGCAAAAATTAGAGAAGACTATGATAGTCAAATTATCAGTTCGACGAAGAACTATGAGCAGCAGATTCTTCCCGTGCAAAGAGATATCATAAAACTCGAAAAATCTAAACAACAAGCGTTGTCTACAATCGAAAAAACCAAGGGTGAGGCAAAGTCACGCGCAGAAGTGGACGACTCGATTGGAGAGAGGCAATGGAAAGAAAAATGTAGTGATGCTAGAAAGGAACTTTCCACTATTGAAGATCAATTGAAAAGAATTGGAAAAGCTCTTAGTGGTTTGGAAGAACAGAAAGCCCTCGTGCTCAAAAAGCTGCATTCAGACCTAGAAGCCAGCGTCAAAGAAGCCAGGCAGCCTCTGCTGGAACTTGAAGCTTCACGCGACGCGCAAACCCTGATTCACAAACAGAGAATCGAGAAACTTGAAAGCCAAACCAAGCTGATAAGCGACCTTTTGGGTGGAATTGGCAAACAGAGAGCAGCAACCGTTGCGAAATACAAGCAACTCAGCCTCAAAAGAGAGCTCAGTTCAGGAGAAATCGGTCTTTACTACGTACCCTTGTATATCACCTGTTACCATGTCGAACTGAAAAAGCGATACTTGATTCTCCCTCCCTCTTTGGCCAATTCGGTCAGGTTTTCCACAAAACTCAAGGGAGCACTGGGAGGGACAAGAATCAAAGGTCTACTTGTTCCGCGCTTCAAAACACTCGATTCTCTGATGGACAATATCCAGGTGTTGATTCAACAGAACCCGCCCTTTGAGGCAGAGATAGGTGATAAAGGTCAGAAGTTTAATCTGTTACGCGCAAGTTCGGTACGGGAGGAAATCCGGAAGGGTTTGGTCTCTCTTCGGAATGAAGGATGGTTGACAGAGAAAGAATTTGAAGACTTGAACCAGAAAATCGTCTGAACCATTCTGAACTACAGAATGCCCTGGTCCGCTTGTTTTGTTTTTTCTCTATACAATTCTATGGCGTAGTTCACGATTTCCTTAGCTTCAGCCGCGTTTTTCCACCCTTTCGTTTTGGCCCACTTGTGTGGTTCAAGTCTTTTGTATGTTTCAAAGAACTCTTGGATTTCTCTCAGCTGGTGTTCGTGCACATCGGTTATGTCGTTGTAGCCTTCGAATCTTGCGTCGTTCGCGAGGACAGAGAGGATTTTTGCGTCATATCCTTCCTCATCCTCAATTATCAAAGCTCCTATAACCCTGACTTTTGCCACGGCGCCGACTTCAAGTGGTTCAAAGCTTAAAGCCATGATGTCCAATGGGTCTCCGTCGTCAAACCAAGTTTGCGGGACAAACCCATACTCAACTGGGAACACCACAGATGACGGAATTACTCTATCCAAAACCAGAGACTTCCCATTCAATGTTGTATTCGTACTTGTCTCTGGAGTTGCTCATGACCTCTATGACCATGTTGAGCAGTTCCGGAGGTTTTTCTCCTGATGGGATGTCCTTCCAAAAATTCATGGCCTATTTGCACCTTCGAAAGGCAAAATGCAACTCGCTGATTTAAGCTTTCTGAGAGCAGTTGTCGCGTCTAAGACTCTTTTTCAACTCGAGAAGACTCCAGGCGTTTTCCAAAATAAGATTGGATGGTGCAAGGTATTTCTTAATGGAGAATTCAGGAAAAATGTGGACTTGCGAGTTTGGTTTGATTAAAATTCCATTTGGTGTAATAGTTAAAAAGCCATCGTTTGTTTATAGTAGTCATTTCGCAGAGGCTAGAAGCAGGATAGGCTCGAGGCTGTTCGATGCTAAAGACGTCGTGATTTTCTCAAGAGGAAGAAGAGAACTGATGACAGTTCAGACCAGGAGATTCCGCTTGCACGTGCTTTGGGCTTAGTTCAGACTGTTTTTCTAGGCGTTGGCACGGCAATTGGAGGTGTATTGTTCGCTGTCATGGGCACAGCTGCGAATGCAGCTGGGCCAAGCGTTGTCATAACTTTTTTAATTGGAGCTGTCTTCGCTTTTTTCATGGGTGTCTGCTATGCTGAGCTCGGGGCATCGGTGCCTGCAGGATCAGGCGGAGCTGTGAGTTTTGCCAGGCGAGCTTTTGGAGACGGTTCACTCGCTTTCACGTGCGGGCTGGTTTAGCTGGATTGGAAGCATAACCGACTGCGCCATTGGCTCGTTAGTTTTCGCCTTTTCAGTTCAGTACTTCTTCGATTGGGTTGAACCTTTTACTCTTGGCAACTTTAACATTGGTGTTTTTTGCTTTGCGTAAATTTCCGAGGCACCAAGGCAATGAGTGCTATCCAGTTTGTAGTAACTGCTATTCTGGTGGTAACGCTGTTGTTATTTATGACTGGTTCTTTGACAACGTTCGAAATCTCGAGGTTCGATCCCATGTTCCCGAACGGTTTTCTGACGACCTTGTTTATGGTGAGCTATATATTCCCAACTTATGCTGGTTATGAAACTATTACTCAGCTTTCAGAGGAAGTGAAAGACGGCTGGGAAGACGATTCCAAGGGCTCTCTTTCTCACGTTGGCTCTCATAACGATACTTTTTACGGGCTCAGCTCTGGCTCTGGTCGGGGGGGCCCCGACTGAAGTATACGCAAATTCGACTACACCTCTGCAGGATGCAGCTGCCTATTTCCTTGGACCTGTTGGAGGAATTGTTGTTTCGATAAGCAGCATAGTTGCGACTTTGTCGACCATAAACGGAAGCATGGCGGGCGGCACACGCATAGCTTTTGCTCTGGGTCGTAGCAGAATTGCTTCCATCGGTTTTCGACAAGGTTCACCCCAAATATCGTTCCCCTTACACTGCTCTAGCCCTTACATCCATGATTGCGGTCTTCTTCATTTGGACGCGTTCTGTCGATTTCATTGTCTACGCCATAACATTGGGTTACACGGTTTCTGCAATAATTGTGGCTTTGTCACTAATACGCTTGCGAAAGACTGAGCCTCACCTTTATCGTCCATTCAAGGTTCCATCTATATCCTCTAACGCCCATCATAGCGATCGGTTTTCTATGCTTTCTGCTTCTTGACGCTGAGTTTAGGCTCTATGGTTCTCGGTTTGGCGTTAGGTCTTGTTGGATTGGGATTATTCATGTTTTCCAAGGCGGAGAAATCGGAAAAATGAATCTGTTCAAAGCACTTAGACTTGAACAAAACTTTTAAGGCATGATAGCTAAGCTTACCCACTGCGGAGATTTACTGTGCGCATAATTGTGATAGGTGCTGGCGACATCGGCATGTCTGTTATTCATTGCCTATCTCAAAGGGGCAATATACTTACAGTTATTGAAGAGGACGAAATGAAGTGCAAGCATATCTCTGACCACGCTGACGCTGCAATTTTTAATGGTAGCGGCACCGATTTGAATATCTGGAACAGCATCGAAGCCGACAAAACTGATGTGCTTTTTGTATTGACTAACAATGATACTGCAAACATCAGAGCTTGTGATATTGGGAAAAAACAGTTTGGCATTCCATTTGTAATAGCAAGAGCGCATCAGCCTGAGAACATCGAAAAAATCAAGGAAACTGGGGCTGATGAGGTAATTTGTCCTTCGTTGGAAACAAGACGCCTGTTTCTTAACCCTTTGGAAAGCCGATCGATAGAGACTCTATATGAAAAAGACGAGGCGGACTACCGGATGGTCATCGTGACTGTGCCTCCTAACGGTAGCGTTATTGGGAAAACAGTTGAGAGAATTGATCTTTCTGAGAAATGCCGAGTCGCTACAGTTTTCCGTAATGGCGGCTTTGAATTTCCAACCCGGTCTTTTGTCCTTAAGGGTGGAGATCGTGTGCTCGTTCTGGGAACAGTCAAAGATGTCGAGAAAGCCACGGAAAAACTAACAGGCGTTGAAATAACCTAGGAGGTTGGCAGATTGACTTTTCTGGCGAAAACCCTTTTACAGTTAAGCTTTGCATTGATTGATATTACTGTCTTGACAGATTTTCTGCTGAAGCTTGTTTTTTTCGGTCTAATAGTGCTTGTTACCTTCGTTGTTGCCAGGGTATCTGGAATTCTCGTTTCTAAGGCTTCTGGGAAAGCCAGTCCGATCCTTGCTCGTCAAGCTCGACGGTTCACAATTTTGCTTATCTGGTTAATTGGCATCTTGGTGGGTTTGGGTCAACTTGGTCTGGATTTGACTGTTCTACTCGTCATAGTTGCAGTAGGCGGAGTGCTGCTGTTGTTTGCGGTTAGAGATATACTGTCAAATTGGGCGTCGTATGAGACTATTTCCATTTACAAACCGTTCAAGATTGGGGATTGGATTCAAATTGGCAAGTCTTTCGGAAGAGTTGTCGACATAACCTACATGGACACCGTTCTGTTGACACCCGACAACGAATCGGTCTATGTGCCAAACCGCAAGATCAGTCAAAGCACTGTAATTAACCGAACCACTCTTGGAGGAATCCGCATATCGGTGCCTCTCACTGTGAAAGCTGACCTGAACCTTTCAAAGGTTGAAGAGGCATTGATTTCGATAGGCAATGATCTACTTGAGGAATTGGCGTCTGACTCTAAGCCTGAAGTGCGTGTCCTAAACTTGAACGAAAGATATGTTAAGCTTGCTCTGCTGTTGAGGATAAACAATCCGGCAAAAGCTAAATTGCTTTCGTCAGAGGTTCGGAAAAAAGCAAAGGAGCGTTTAGATCAGTTAGGACAAGCCAGCTGAAAGGCTCCCTTTACTTAATGCGCTGTATTGGAAAAGTTGTCTGACTGTAGCATTTTTTATTGCGTGCTGTTGAAGAATGTTTCAAGTTTTGTTGTTTCCGCTTTCTTTAACACTTCTGCACACTTCGCTGGGTCCAACGCTTTGAACTCGAGGCCCATTGTAACCAGCAGTCTTTGTACGTCTTTGGAGAGGCTTGGCGCTGCAAGCACACCTCGGAGTTCCCGGTTTGCTTTAGTCTTGATAGATTCTATGTACCTGGAAAGTTGGAGGACAGCTTCTTTTCCAGCGGTTTTACGTTTAACCTCAACTACCACAAGCTTTCCGTTCCTGTCAACTCCATAGACATCTACAAACCCCGGCTCGACTTTTTTCTCGTAGCTGATGGGTTTGAATCCCTCTTCCAACAGTGAAGGTTTTAGCAGAATAGCCTTGTGCATATCTACTTCGGTGGCGTGAAGCAGAAACTCTCCTGAGTCTGTGAGGCTTAAAGAGGAAAGCATCAAAATGTTGCTGAAGACAATTCTTACGCTCTCGCGGGGTTTCTGTCTGATGGCATGTATCTCCAAAGAGTCAGGTTTTGTTTGAACGTGAAATACGCTTCCTGCTGGTTGCCAGTTGACGGGTTCATAGCCGACAGGTCGATGCACAAGCACCGAACCATCTCCTTTTATGATTAGTAACCGTTCACCCGTCTCTAGTGTCGATTGGGCTCTTCCTTTGTAGTGTACGTTGCACTCGCCTGCCACGATTAGTGTTCTTCTTTGCACGAAGGCTTTCTCTATAATGACTGCTGCTTCTGCGAGTTTCGGGTGAAGGGCAACTGTTAGCTTGTTTTGGTTTTGCATTTTCGTTTTCAGCCAAGTATTTTAGATGGTTCCATTGTAGATAAGATTTCTGAAGGTTCAACCGGTGAACAAGTGGGACCAGAAGCGAAGGGTGATGCGACGCTACGATGTTACTTCCAGATCGTATGACTCGCAATACAGCGAGGAGCAGTACGCAAAATACAACATGGCTCTGGAAAATGCGGTAATACCCTCGGGTAGCATTGTTTTAGATGCTGGATGCGGTACAGGTCTCCTTTTCAGTCGAATTGCCCCTATTGCCAAAACAGTCGTAGGAATGGATCTTTCTCATGAACTGCTACTGAGAGCGAAGGAAAAGACCAGTAAACTCGGCAATGTACACTTGGTAAAGGCCGATGCTGACTGTCTGCCGTTTAGAAATAGCTGTTTCGACTTGGTTTTTGCCTTCACAATGCTCCAGAACATGCCGAGACCATTGGACACGCTGAAAGCGTTTGGAAAGACAGCGAAGGAGGAGGCAACGATTATTGTAACGGGTTTGAAGAAGCACTTTTCAATGGAAGCTTTTGCCAATTTGTTGAAGAACGCTGGTTTCAACATGGTTTCCATTATAACTGATGATGCTTTGAAATGTTACGTAGCTATTGTTAAGCAAAACTGCTGAACTTGTTTTAGGCTGAATCTATGGATCGATGCCATGGTTTTTCCAAGCAATATTTATATCGAAAGCGTTGTATTGAAACATTCTATAAGCCTATTGAGCGTTGGACATTCTGTGTCGACGCGTAAACAATCTCTTGGTGGTGGGATGAAATGCCGTTAAAAACCGTGAAGAAAGACACGGCAGATGCGTTAACTCTTGAGTGGATTCTACACGTAAAGAACTACAAGTTGTCTCTTGACAAAAAAAAGTGTGCAGGTTGCCAAATATGCAGTTTAGCCTGTCCTAAAGAAGCAATTAAAGTTGAAAAACAGCCTAAAGTTAAGGGTGAAAAGGCAAAGAAAGCCAAGGTCGATATTGACCTTGCGAAATGCAATTTCTGCGGAATATGTGACGTAACATGTCCATACGGCGCCATTACCCTCACGCTAAACGGCAGCCACGACCTCGCAGTGCTTTCCAAAGAAAGCTATCCTCAACTGGTCCGCGACATAAAAGTTGACACTCGCCACTGCCCCAAGGAATGCGACACATGCAAAGACGTTTGTCCTCTAGGCTTGATTTCAGTCACAAAGGTAGGTTTTGACGGAAAACCAGTTGAAAACTTCGAATCCTTAACCCAGAGTCAGAAGGAGCGCGTCCAAATCAGCCTATCAATAAAGAAAGAGAATTGTCCAACATGCAGAGTCTGCGAGTTCAAATGCGCGCCTGGTGTTATCAAAGTGCGCAAGTTCATTGAAGGCAAAATCGCTATTGACCAGGCGAAGTGTCCTGAAGGATGCACAGATTGCCTGGATGTCTGCCCGATAACAGGCGCGCTTCACCTTGACGATGGAAAAAAGGTTAATGTAAATGAGTTGTTCTGCGACTATTGTGGCGCCTGCAAAGTCGTTTGCCCGGTCGATGATGCGCTGACGCTTAAGCGAACGGCGGTTCTCCACACTCCTATTCATTCCGGCACATGGAACAAGGCACTAGAACGCCTGACGTCACCTGCAGACGCGGTTAAAGAGTTGAAGGCGAAGGGCACCAATAAACTGAGACAGACAGTGCGAAAGCGGTTTGTTTTCGAGGAGGTTATAGAATGAGTAAGCCAGAAGAAGTTAAGAAGCCTGAAAGAGAAGAGTTGCGCATAGGCGTTTTCGTTTGTCACTGTGGTCTAAACATAGCTGGAACAGTAGATATTAAGCAAGTTGTCGAGTACGCCAAGACAATACCTGATGTTGTGTACGTTAAAGAAAACCGTTACACTTGTGCTGATCCTGGGCAAGAGGAAATCCGAAAAGGCATCAAAGAAAACAAACTAAATCGTGTTATTGTAGCGGCATGCTCACCTAGGATGCACGAGCCCACGTTCCGCAGGACGGTTTCCGAGGCTGGGTTGAACCCGTTCCTCTATGAGATGGCTAACATCCGAGAATTCAGTTCATGGTGTCACCCTAACGCTCCGCAGGAGGCGACTGAGCGAGCGAAAGATGCGGTACGCATGGCCGTGGCTAAGGCGCGATTGATGATGCCTCTGCAGACTATAGAGGTTCCAGTTACCAACAAAGCCCTGGTAGATAGGCGGCGGAATAGCTGGAATGAACGCTGCCTTGGATCTCGCTGAAATGGGTTTCAAAGTCTACATGCTTGAAAACACCGAAAGCATAGGCGGACACATGGCCGCGTTGGACAAGACTTTCCCAACACTCGACTGCAGCATCTGCATCGAAGGACCAAAAATGGTTGACTGTGGACGACACCCAAACATTCAGATATTCGCAAATTCTGAACTCGTCAAAGTAGACGGTTACATCGGCAACTTTAAGGTGAAGATACGCAAGAACCCGAGATACGTGAAGGCTGAAAATTGCACCGGCTGCGGCGAATGCAAAGATGCTTGCCCAATCGAGTTCCCGAACGAGTGGGACATGAACCTGGGCACGAGGAAAGCTATATCGGTGCCGTTTGATCAGGCGGTACCCCTGATTTATACGCTTAACAAAGATTACTGCATTGAATGCTTCAAGTGTGTAGACGTGTGCGGTGCTAGAAAAGCGATAGATTTTGACCAGAAACCCGAAGAAGTCGACATAGAAGTCGGTGCAATAATTGTTTCCACGGGCTTCGACGTTTACATGCCCTATGACATGCCACTATTGGGTTATGGCAAGTATCCCAACGTTATTACCAGTATGGAGTTTGAGCGTCTAATTCTCGCGGCGGGTCCGACAGGAGGCAAAGTGATCAGACAATCGGACGGCAAAAAGCCGCACACAGTAGCTTTCATACAATGTGTCGGTTCCCGTGATAAAAACAAGTATCCATACTGCAGCAACTTCTGCTGTATGTACACGCTCAAACATGTTGTTCAGCTGAAAGAGAAGTACAAGGAAGATGTTGAAGTCTACGTTTTCTACATGGATATTCGCAGTCCGGGCAAAGGTTACGAAGAATTTTATGACCGTGCACGCGAGAAAGGCGCAAACTTCATCCACGGCCGCGTTAGTCGCATCGACGAAGACCCTAAGACTCATAATCTGATAATTCACTCAGAAGACCAAACCTTAGGTCAGCCCATAGAGATTGAGGCTGAAATGGTCGTGCTAGCGACTGCGTCGATACCCAAGAAGGGTTCAGACGAGATTGCACGCATCCTAAACCTTTCCCGTGGCGCCGACGGCTTTTTCATGGAGAGTCATCCCAAACTCAAGCCGATGGATGCACCCACGGACGGCGTTTTCTATGCTGGAGCCTGCCAAGGCCTTAAAGATATCCCGTTCAGCGTTTCCCAAGGCAGTGGAGCAGCTGCACGAGCGGCAACGGTAATCTCGAAGCCGAAATGGAAGATCGAGCCAATAATCTCGGTAGTGGACGAAACGCGGTGCAGAAACGTAACCGCCAAGTGCGGGATATGCGAAGACAAGTGTCCCTACGGCGCAATAAAAATCGAACCCAACAAGGCCGCACAGATAATCACAGCCAGCTGCCACGGATGCGGAACATGCGTGGCTGAATGTCCGCAAGACGCACTTACACAGATGCACTTCACCGATGCACAGATACTGGCTCAGATACGCGCCGCCCTGGAAAAGGATCCTGAAGACAAAATCTTGGCTATCCTCTGCAACTGGTGTAGCTACGCAGGCGCCGACTTGGCCGGCACTAGCCGATTTGAATATCCCGCCAGCGTCCGCGCGATACGGGTAATGTGCTCAGGAAGAGTGGATCGTGATTTCATACTTGAAGCCTTGAGACTCGGAGCTGGAATGGTGCTTATAGGCGCTTGTCACTTGCCTTACGATTGCCATTACATAAGCGGAAACTACAAGATGAAAGCCCGCACGGATGCGTTGAAAGGTATGCTGGAGAAACTCGGGATGAGTCCGCAAAGGTTCAGAGTCGAATACGTTTCAGCTGCTGAAGGCATACGCTACGCGGAAGTTATCAAGGAAATAGATGCCGACATGCGCGCGCTGGGCAAGGAAAAAATCAAAGCGGAAAACGCAAAGCTTCGACCGATAATCGACAACATGCTGAAGAGAAAGAAATAGACGACCAGATCGTCTACCTTAGTCTTTTTTCCTTCTTGTTTTTCCTATCCCAAAGAAACTCAAAAGCAATGCAGCTTTAGTGTATAATAGCCGACCAGAGTATGGTTTTTGCCTTCATTTTCAATTAGCTTTGGTGTGTCAGTTGCAGAACGAACAGTTTAAGTTGGGATATCTAAACTTAGCTTACGAGGGACGAGAGTGTTGAAGGAACTTGTTTTCGTCGGTTTGGGTTTGCATGATGAGAAAGGAATAAGTCTTAAGGGTATAGAGGAAACCAAGACGGCGGATCAAGTTTTCATGGAGCTCTACACAAATTTGATGTCTGGCTTTTCAACAAAAAACTTCGCTGAAATCACAGGCAGGCAAGTTTGTATCCTAACGAGGCATGACCTTGAAGAAGAAAATGGAAAGCTCGTTCTGGATGCTGCAGACAATGGCAAAGCAGTTTTCCTCGTTCCCGGTGATCCATTTATTGCCACTACGCATGTGGCTTTGCGTATTGAAGCTGAAAAGCGTGGAATCAAAACTCGCATTGTTCACGGTTCGAGCATTATTTCTGCCGTTATGGGCTTATCGGGTTTGCATAATTACAAGTTTGGAAAAACCGTTACTATTCCTTTCGCGGAAAACTTTTCGGAAACGCCCTACAGAGTCATCGCTCAAAACATGACGCTTGGGCTTCATACGCTCTGTCTTCTGGACATAGCGGCCGACCAGGAAAGGTTTCTTTGTATCAATGAAGCTCTGAGTATGCTCTTAGAGGTTGAGAAGAAGAATAAACTTGGGATTGCCACTCTAGAGTCACTTGCCGTAGGAATTGCACGGGCTGGAAGCGATACGCCACTTCTCAGGGCAGGTTCGATAAAACAGGTTATGGCCTTTGATTTTGGAGGCCCTCCTCAGAGTCTGATTCTTCCTGGTAAACTACATTTTATGGAAGCGGAAGCGTTGATAGCGTTTGCGAAGGCGCCGGTAGCCCTGCGGAGTGCTGTCAGATGAATGCTGAGGAGTTAACATCCAAGTATATTGTTTCGGCGGAGAAAGTTCTAGAGGACATGCGACAGTCCAACGCCTCAGTTACTGTGGACGAAAAATGTGCAACCGATCTCATAAGTTATGCCAAAGCATATTTGGAAGACGCAAAGTATTATAAGGCTCAGAAAAAGTTTGAGACAAGTCTAGTTTCAATCGCTTACTGCGAAGGTCTCTTGGATGCGTTGAGACTAATAGGCGCGGTGAAATTCGAATGGCCCACAAATGCAGAAGCAAAAAGATAGTATTAGCTTCAGGCGTTTTCGACCTGCTCCATTTGGGACACGTGAGGTTTTTGGAGGAAGCTAAACGTCAAGGTGGAAAAGATGCTGAACTTCTGGTGGTTATTGCAAGAGATAATACAGTCGAGAAGATGAAGGGCAGAAAACCTGTAATGTCTGAGGATCAACGTCGTGCTCTTGTGGAATCCTTGAAGGTTGTCGATGAAGCTGTGCTTGGCTTCGAGGATTTCGACATCGGTGATGTAATCGAAAAGATTAAGCCGGATGTGATAGCTTTGGGGTATGATCAGACAAGCATGGAGCAGCAGGTGCGAGAATACGTTAACACACACAACCTGGACATAAGAGTTCTTGGCATTAGGAAATTCGAAGAAGACGCCCTGCATAGTTCGTCAAAAATACGGCAGAAAATTGTTGCAGACTTCGAAAGGTGATTTGCCATGGGTAACAGCGAAAAATTCAGGATAACGTACATTTTGATCGCGGTTAACATTGCATTCTACGTTTACACTTCAGTTGTTGGTGGAGATTTCGTGGAAACTAGTAACAGCATGATTGGGCAATACGGTCAGAATACGTTCCTAGTTTTTCGTGGCGAATACTACAGGCTTATTTCGTCGATGTTTGTGCATGCTAGCATCGCGCATCTTGCAGGCAACATGCTTTTTCTCCTTGTTTTCGGATTAAGGGCAGAAGAAATGTTTTCGCTACCCGAGTACTTGCTGGTGTATTTTCTGGGAGGATTAGCTGGGAACCTGGTTTCGCTGTGGCTTCTGCCTTCCTCCTTTTCGGTTGGTGCTTCCGGAGCCATTTTTGGCATGTTCGGCGCAGTTACGGTTTTTGCAAGGCGTAGCGTTAACCAGTCCATAATCGGGGCGTTGATATACGGTTTCTTTTTGCTTTTCATTAGTTCGGGACAAGGCGTGAACGTTTTTGCCCATTTAGGTGGCTTAGTTTGCGGCTTGATAATCGGATATTTGTTGGCGACAAGGCGAAAACCAGAGAATAGGTATTCGTTCCAATACTCTTATTCGGCATTTCCATAAGTTTCAGGGAGTAGTGAAGACTTCCACCTTCACTTTGTTGCCGTCTTTGAGGTTGAGGTGTTTTCTGAGGCATACGGGAGCAATTATCTCAACGACGGAGACGTCATAGTGACTTCGTAATGCTGTAATCAAAGCGCCTTTAACCTTATTTTCAATTATGGCAGGATAGCATTTGACCAATCCGAAAGTTCGATCCTCATTCTTGAAGCCCTGGATCTCGACAGCAGGGTACGCTTCAAGCTCTGATCTAGTCTTGAGGTCGTAGTCTGTTGTGAGTTTGAGGTTAAGGGTGCCAGGGTAAGGGTCAAAACCCAACCTTTCAATAAACTGCTTAAGGTAGTAGTCTTTTGAAATGTAGTAGGCTCCTTCGCCTAAACCTGTGAAAACCGTTCCTTCAAGCGTCACAGAGCGTGGATAAGCTCCTTCGATCAGGATTCGCAGGTTTGAATACAGCTTCTGCAGTTGCGCCGCACCTGCATCTTCAATTTTTATTAGGCTTCCTTCCGGACTGATGTTTCTCTTAATCCATCCAATGCGCTCAAGCTCGATGAGGTAGCGTGATGCCGTCTGCTGTGATGTCCCCATTCTCTCAGCTAGGTATTCTGTTGAGATTTTGGCTGTTCGCTTATGAGCCCCCATTTCTGCCAGCTGAAGAAGTGTTTGAAGGTGCCTCCACTCGTTCCTTTCAGTCAAATGCATAGTTCTCCAGTTGCGACAACAAGTAGATGTCAAGGTTGCTATTTAAGCGACTCGAATCGCATTCACAAGAGACTTCTGCCGATAATGTTCCTTGCTATTTGTTTGTTTGGGTGAGAATTTTGGGGTAGCAGGTCTATGTAGTCCAAGGAAGACTTGGCTGTTTTTCGCATAAGAAATATAAGTTGCCTCGTTAATGAAAAACGAGTGAACTGAAGTGGGTCTTTGGAAACTTCGTTTGTCAATGGTTGCGACTCTGGCCGTGATCTTTGGTTTGTCTACTCTTGTTTTTGCAGTTGTTATGAGCTTGGCAGGCGTTTTTAACATAGTGACACTTGGTGTTTTAGTCGTAGTTATTAACGTTGTACAATGGCTTATAGCACCTTACGTGGTTGGTGCTCTATACAAAGTGCGTGAGCTCGGAGAAACTGAGAAACCAGAGTTGTATCAGACCGTTAAGGATCTCAGCGTGAAAAGCAACATATCTATGCCGAAGTTGATGCTGGCGCGGATTCCGCTTCCGAACGCGTTTGCGTATGGTTCCCCGCTCAGTGGCAATAGAATCGCTGTCACGGAAGGTCTCTTGAATACTTTAGATTCGGGTGAAGTTGAGGCTGTGGTGGGGCACGAATTGGGCCACTTGAAGCACAGGGACGTGCAGGTTATGATGGTAGTTTCTTTCCTGCCAGCGTTGTTCTATTACATTGGTTATTCACTTATGCTCTCGTTCGCGGGTCAGGGTCAGCGTAGAAACGATGGGTACAGCTCTCTTGTGGGTATAGCTTTCATGGCTTTCTCCTTTGTGCTTAACTTGTTCATTCTATACCTGAGCAGGCTGCGTGAATACTTTGCTGATAGGCACAGCGTTTCTGTAGTTGACGGAGGAGCGCAGAAACTCTCCATGGGACTGGCAAAGATAGTCAGTGCGACCCGAAAAACGAGCACTCCTCAGAAGAGTGGAACAAATCTGAATGCTTTCAAAGCATTGTTCATCTCCGACCCTGACAAGGCAAACTTGGATTCAGAAGCCATTGCCGGAATGCAATCTCAGAATAGCAGAGATTTGGTTCAAGCCATAATTTCTAAGGAACCGACTTTTGCGGACAATTTTGCTGAGGCATTTTCGACTCACCCAAACATAATCAAACGCCTGCGAGCATTGCAACAGCTGCAATAGCCTTTCCGACGGCAATTTTTTTAGGAATCATGTGGTTTGGGGAAAACTTAAAGCCTCTAAGCCTGCTATCTGAGTATTCATCGGAGGATGCTGCAGTGCTTAATCAGAAGCTTTTTCACGAAATTGAAAAGTTGGAGGCGCAGATGGTTGAAACGCTGATGGAGCTGGTCCGGATTCCGGCAATAGGGCCTGAAAACGGGGGCGACGGAGAATCCAGGAAGGCTGAAAAACTCGAGAAAATATTAAGTGCCGCTGGTTTTGACAAGATCGACCATTTCGATGCGGAGGATTCTCGGGTTTCTTCTGGAAAACGGCCCAATCTGGTTGCCTATTCTTATGGAGACAACGACGCCGCAAGGCTTTGGATAGTTACCCACATAGACGTTGTTCCAGCGGGAGATGAAACGCTTTGGACGGTTACAAAACCTTTTGAGCCAGTTTTGAAGGAGAATCGTGTTTACGGCAGAGGCGCCGAGGACAACGGGCAATCGCTTATTGCTTCGTTGTTTGCCCTAAAAGCTATGAAGCGGTTAGGATTGAAACCGAAAAGGACTGTTGCTCTGGCTTTTGTTTCGGATGAAGAACAAGGAAACAAGTTAGGCATTCAGCATCTGATAAAGAAAGGGCTTTTCAGAAAAGACGATTTGATCGTGGTTCCTGACGGCGGTAGCCCAGATGGGGGCTTCATAGAAGTGGCTGAGAAGAGCATTCTATGGTTCAGGCTTCACACGTTGGGAAAACAGACTCATGCTAGCCTTCCCAATAAAGGCTTAAACGCGCACCGAGTCGGCATGCGGGTTGCCCTAGCGTTGGACACGATGCTGCATGAGAAGTACCCTATCAAGGATGAGCGGTTCGACGTGCCAGAAAGCACTTTTGAAATCACCAAGAAAGAAAACAACGTTGACGCAGTAAACGTAATCCCCGGCGAGGACACCGTGTACTTTGACTGCCGGATTCTACCCATCTATGATGTCGACAGAGTTCTCGCAGAAATCAAAAGAGTAGTGGCTGCTTACGAGAAAGAGACGGGCGCAAAAATCACTCTTGACATTCTGCAAAAACAAGTCTCGCCAAAAACGAGAGATGACACCTCAGAGATCGCGGTTCTCCTAAAGAAAGCGGTTAAGGCGTCGAGAGGAATAGAAGCACGAGTCGGTGGTCTTGGTGGAGGAACTTGCGCTGCTTTCTTCAGAAAAGCGGGCTTTCCCGCCGTGGTTTGGAGCACCGTAGATGAGGTAGCTCATCAATCCAACGAGTATTCCAAAGTGGGCAATATTGTGAATGATGCTAAGGTGTTTGCGTTGCTGGCTTTGAGCTAGCATGTTTGGTAGCGTAACGATTTTAAGCCCTGACTGCTTGTCATTCTCAGCACTCCAATCGGCGTGATTGCATTGAGTAGAACTTCGCAGACAATTTGTCAGGCTAGACTTGAAGGTCGGAAAGCCTTGCTGGAACCAGAAGCTAACAACATCTGCATGGAATACGGTATTCCCGTTGCCGCATTTAAGCTCGCCAAAAACGAAGACGAAGCAGTCAAATCAGCGGAACAGTTGGGTTATCCCGTGGTTTTGAAGATTGTATCTCCTGACATACTTCACAAGTCAGACGTTGGTGGCGTTATCGTTAATCTGAGAAGCATTGCTGAAGTCAGGAGTGCTTACGCCAAGATCTTAGAAAACGCCAAGAAATACAATCCTGCAGTCCAAGTCACCGGTGTTTTGGTGCAAGAGATGGCTCCCAAGTCGACCGAGGTAATAGTGGGCGCAATAAAAGACTCTCAGTTTGGACAAACCCTGATGTTTGGGCTGGGAGGAATCTTCGTTGAACTCTTGAAAGATGTCACCCTAAAAATAGCTCCCATAACGGAGGCTGAAGCCGTGGAAATGATAACTGGAGTGAAAGCCTACCCCATTCTGAAAGGCTACCGGAACACGTTACCAGTTGATGTTGATGCCATAAAGGCGATTCTGCTTAGCACTTCGAGACTTGTTATGGAGAACCCGGAAATCAAGGAACTAGACTTGAACCCGGTCATGGTTTACGAGAAAGGCGCGAAAGCTGTAGACGCGCGAATCATACTGGAATAAACAACGCAATAGCCTGTAAAATATGCCTCCTCATGGGACAAAAGCAGAAGCACAGCGTTAAAATTATATCTTAATGTATTTACTATTCAAGTCTCTGTTGAGGGTCCGTGGCGCAGTACGGATAGCGCGTCAGCCTTCTAAGCTGAAAGTCATGGGTTCAAATCCCATCGGACCCGCTTCAAATCTCAAATTCTGACTTGAATTGGGGAGTTTCTGGGTCAATAACTTTGCTTGTAGATGATTGACCTTGGTCAAGCTTGCTTAATTCCCCAAGTTTCTCCTTGACATATTCAATTGATTGTTTGTGGTAGTGGAATCCTTGTTTGTTCTTGTGTCTGGCTCTAGCGTAGCCTACGCTTCCATCTTTACGGTAGAAAACTTGGATTGAACTGGGTTCTCCACATTCTGAGCATTCAAACCTGTAACATTTGATTTTCAATCTTTACAACTCCAAATATTTGGTTCCCTGGAGTGGTCAATTCTGCTTATAAGGACCATTAAAGAACAATTTTGGAGCCTAAATGAGCTGAAGCTAAACCTAATTAGATGCTTCCAATGAATAGGAAATTATGCACAAGATGGTCCAGTATGCAATAACAGTTAACATCATATTGGCTTTGGCATTTGTTTATGGTAACTTTTCACTCTGGAGTTTTGTAAATGCTGAGTACCCACTTCTGATTGCTAGCCATTGGAGTCCATTCCTAATTACTGCTCCACATTATTATTATAGTAACGGCGACCTTTCAATAGCTACAACACTCTTCTTGGCATTCAATACACCATTTTGGATTTTCTGGATTATGTTAGCAGTAAACTTGGGCTTTATCATCTTGCTTGGAAGAAACAAAGAGGCAAAACAAAACACAACATAGAGTGCATCATTTTTTAGTGCGATCTAAAACAGTTTGACTGGTTGGGAAAAATGTGCGAATCTATGGTTACGTTAAGAGAACTTGTGAAGCTTCTTTATTGCATTCTCCAACCAACCCCAAGGGTTGCCTTCTAACCAAATCGGACTCTTGGGTTCTTCTGTCTGTTTGAAGAACTCTTTTAATCGCTTGACAAGTTTGTCAAGCCAAAGCCACGGATTGTCAAACCATGTACTTCAGGCATTTTCTCATCAACTAAAGCATATAACTCATGCCATACTCTTTTTGGTGCGTAGAGAAAACTTTACGGAAAATCTTAAAAGCCAATAGCCTTAAAGTTGTAGCCATGTCAAAGCAATTGATGTTGATGGTTTTGTTTAATGCGTTGATATGTCTGCTCTATGTGTTTTTCCATGTTTACCTTTCTACACAATCTAGCTATGTAGCGATGGAGGCTTTTTGCTTGGATGCACATGGAGCTGACCCAGCCTTTTGGACCACGCATTCGGAACTACTTTACTTGGCTATTCGTATTATCAACTTTGGCAAACCTGTACTTCATCATCAAGCTGGGAAGAGGCAGAGAGTGCAAAACAAAGCGCATAGAGTTCCTTATTCTTTTTTGTTGCGTAAAGAAAACTTTACTGAAAATCTTAAATCTGCAAAAAGTAGAAATAATCTAAACATGGGCTATAAGGGCTTACTGAGTTTTGCGTTGGTGGAGTCTTCCTTAACATTGCACTAAATATCATGTTATCTAGTTTTTTGGAAATGATGTTGCATTGATGGCTGTTCTGGTATGGTGTGCAGCATTGAGTTTTGTTGGTTTTCTGTTGTTGGGCTATGGACTAAATCAGAGAGGCAAAACAAAACACAACATAGAGTGTACAGTTCACTGGTAGAGAAAACTTTGCACAAAAACTAAATCTCAAAACATCTTCTATTACTCTGGGTGAGTACATGTCTAAGTGGCATGTGTTTGTTGCAATAGTGTTAGTTTTCAATGTGTTAGCGGGAGTAGGTTTTGTTTTGCAAACAATATGTTGTGGGACTACCTGAATAAGCAAATTAATGAAGTAGGAGGTAACAAAGGGGAAGGTAATTTTGTGATACCGTTCATTTTGGATTCTGGTCTTCATGTGACTGTGGGTCATGAGTTTTGGTTTGAGAATGGGACTCTTGTTAACCTTGGACCTCTTCCAATAGGAGTTCCTAATTATTCCTTTCATTGTTTTCTGGGTTTACGCGGTGGGTAACTTGGGTTTCATAGCGTGTGCACGAGTTTTCATGAAACAGGATTGAGCAGATTGCTAAGAAGAATGGAGACAGGATTGAGCAGATTGCTAAAAAGAATGGAGAATAGAACAGCGAAATAGAGAAACATCATAATTCAAGCTTTTGGTGCGTAGAGAAAACTTTACTGTGTATTCATAAAAACCAAATATCCACAAATTTAACAGTTGAATGCTTAAGCCCTGCAGGAAGTCTAGCGTTGAAACATCCTAAACTTGTTTATGGAATCGTTGCAGTTTTGGGATTGTTCCTTCTGATTACACTTTTTTCTGTGGCTTTTCGGAATTCAATCAATTATGGTTCAGGAGAGAATGTAATACTACCTCTTGATTTTATCTGGTTTTCGTTAATAGGTGGAACAATTTTCTTTACAGTTGGAACTTGCGGAGTTGGAAGGCAATACCTTAGGAACAGTCAAAACCCATTTACACGCAGGTCCGCAGACTCATATACGGTGCTTGCTGCAATTCTAATTCTGTCAATTGTATCTGTCCTGTTTCTGTATTTTTGGATGGGCAGCCTAACAGTTGGATTCTAAAATCACTATGGAGCTAAACGATGAAACATCCCAAGCTTGTTAATGGTTTTGTTGCAGTTTTGGGAATTGTTCTTCTAACAATATTCTTTCTCATTCTAAGAACTCTGTTTGGAGTTCCTTTTGGGATGTTTGAACTTTGGGTTTTTAGCTCACTGTTGGTATGTTTTGTCATTAATGGAATAATTGGCACAGCTGGAATACTTGGAGTTGGAAGGCGATATTTCAAAGATAATCAGAAGTTTGTGCCTGCTGTCCTTTTGATTCAATCATCATTGACCATAATCTTGTTATATATGTCGCTGGTACTCCCTCTTTCCAGAGTATATCTCCTCTAAAAGGAAATCCATACACCATATTCAATTGTTGAAAAATCAATATGGGATAATGCGTTATTCTTTTTTGGTGCGTAGAGGAAACTTTGCTTTGTATAAAATCAAGATTCCACAAGCTATGGTGACAAGTCCAGATGCTAGAAATTCTATTTGAACTAGAACAAAGTACATTATTAAGAGATTGATAGTGGGAAGAAGCAAAATGCAGCCTAATACCTGAAATCCTACGCCCATCGCGTTGCTGGGTTGCTGTGATGTTATTGAACCGTATGTCAGCATTACTATTCCGCATGTTAGAGCAAAAAGTCCTAGTATTGCGTACGGAAAGACAACAAGGATAAAGTCTGGATAATAAATAAATCCAGAAACAACTATTTGGGAAAGTCCAGTGATGCCCCAGAACAAGGCTACTTTTCGATAGTGTGCTGGGTATCCTAGCAAGGCAACTATTCCTGCTATGATGAATGCTCCCATTAGCCATGTATAATACTGTACATAATCCCACATTGGAGGAATTGGGACAGGTGAAAATGACATGCTAATTGCAACTGCTCTTAGTGTTTGTTTTCTATGTGTCTTCTTATTATGATAGTTTTGCTTAAGAAATTTGGTGTGTAGAGATAACTTTTCAGAAAAATTAAATCCCAAATGCTCTTCTATTGTATCAGGGTGGGTCCGTGTTTAAACAGCTGAAACTTGTTATTTTGGTTAATGTTGTGTTGGGTTTGCTTTTTGTTATTTCTGACTATTTTTTATGGAGTTTTATTCGTTGGGAGAGCTGGAGTTACAATGGTGCAGTGCCAAGTTGGTCTCCTCTATTCATAACACCTACTTACCAGCCACCAATTGAGCCAAGACCTTACATTTTAGCACCTACTCCAGTGCCACATCTGAATATTCCTTTTCTACTGTTCTTGGCAATGTTTGTAACAAACATGTACTTCATGGTTAAGCTTGGAAGAAACAAAGAGGCAAAACAAAACATAACCTAGAGTGTGATTGGAAATGAGCGATTCTAAACCAGTAAGATGCCAAAAATGTGGAAGACCTGTGGGCTACATTACTGTGTTAGTTAAAGGTCTGATGGGCTTGCAGCAGCCTATACATGATTTAAAAATTTTAGCAGTTTGCATGGACTGTTCAAAAAAGTGAGTGGCTCAAGCTTTCAACACAGAGCTAGCTTTCAGAAACACAAATGAAGTTTTGGTGCGTAGAGAAAACTTTACTGTGTATTCATAAAAATCAAATATTCACAACTTTAGCCAATTGACTGCTTAAGCCTCGCAGGAAAATCGTTAAACATTTAGTGTCTGTTTGAGGTATTGGGAATTAGGAGGCAGTCTCAAAGATAATCGAGGACTATTTACATGTACTGTTCTCATAATTCCATTTTGCATCTTTGCTTATTTCATGGCAATATGGTGGGTGGTCTAACCATTGCAAAAATCAGGAAAAAGAGAAATGGATTCATGGCAGTCTTGGGAATTGTTTTTCTAATCTTTGTTGCTCTGCCTTGGAGTCTTGCTGATTGGTTTGACCTATTGGCATTTGTGCACTCCAAACAGCTTCTTGAGGATGTTTCTAGTGGTATTCGCACATTCTTGTTCTTCTTTGGCGGAATACTTTTTCTAGCTCTTGGAATATTTGGAATTGGAAAGCAATATTTCTTCAAAAACATGTCTAAAAGGTTGTTTTGGTTTCATGTTGTTTTAGTTTTATTGCTCATCTTTAGCTTGTTTTTTTATTTTTGGAGTAAAGCACTATCCATTGGATGCTAAAGCGCGCGCGGTTTCTGCATTTGGTTGTGTGTGCTTCTTAGGGTACAACCAGCACGGTTTGAGTTGCACGTATGTTTGTGATTGTTCTTATTTTGTAAGTAATGATGTGTTTGAGTCTATCCATTGTTTCTGTTTTCACCTTTGCAACAATATCATAAACTCCGTACACCATTCCAGCTTCTTCCACGCCCTCTATTGCTTTTACTTTTTTAAGAACCTCTGGCATCGCTGCTGGTTCAGTGTTTATGAAAACGAAGGCCGTTGGCAAAAAAATCTCCTCGAAATTATAACTATGTACGTTCTGGTATTTTTCAGTGTCGCTTGTTGGGGAATTTGGTTATTGGCTTTCGATTCGCGTGGTATAATGATTGCGTAAAATTCGAGAAAGAAAATCGGCATCGTTAATTCGCATTAAATCCTTTTATTTTGTAGAGCTGAAGTAAATTGCAGCGTGAAGACTTAGTTGTCAGGGGAAACAGAAACGGATACTCAAACGAAGCTGCGCCGGTCGCTTGGATTGTTTGATGCCTTTTCCATCGGCATAAATGCAATAGTCGGCGCGGGCATATTCGTCGTTATAGGAATAGCAGCTGGAGCTGCTGGACCAGCCCTCATAGTATCAGTAGCAATCGGGTTCTTCATTTCGGCTCTCACCGCCACGAGCTTCATCCAACTCAGCAAGAAGATTCCCAGAGAAGGCGGCGCGTACGCTTTCACACATGAACTGATGCCAGCTCCCATAGGGTTTATTTCAGGCTGGTTATGGGTATTCTCAAACACGATAGCCGGCGCTGCAGTCGCGATAAGTTTCGCACAGTACCTTTCATTTCTAATCCCAGCGTTTGACCCGCGAATCTACGCGGTAATAGTGTCGATATTGTTCACCATCGTAAATTACTACAGCGCGAAAGCATCAGCCCTCATGGGTAACGCTATCAACGTTCTCAAGCTTGGAATACTCTTCTTCTTCGTGGTTCTCGGAATTTTCTTTTTCCGAATGGACAATTTCTTACCGTTTGCTCCCAACGGAGCCATCGGCGTGCTTGGCGGTACGTCGCTCATTTTTTTTGCGTTCACCGGGTTTGCCAGAATCACCACGGTTTCCGAGGAGGTAGTGGACCCTGAAAAAACAGTTCCTCGTGCAACCTTCTTGTCCTTGGTGGTTTCAGCAATTATCTATCTGCTCGTGGTGTTTGTCGCGATTGGTCTTGTCGGGGCACCCGCTATTGGGAGCTCTGGATCTCCGTTAGCAGACGCTATTGCGGTGACTGGATTACCCGTTGCAGTCTTCATCATAACGATTGGGGCGCTCGTCGCCACCTCGGGCGTATTGTTGACTTCAGTTCTAGGTGTCTCAAGAGTGATGTATGCAATGGCAAAGAACGGAGATTTACCCTCATTTCTTGGAAAAATCCACCCGAAAAGAGGCGTCCCCTACTACGCCATCATAGTCTCGGGAGTCTTAATGACACTGTTGGCAGCTTCGAATGACCTTGCGCTCGTCGTGAATGTTAGCAACGTGAGCTCTCTGCTCTACTATGCTTTGTCAAATGCAAGCGCCACAAAACTAAAAATTAGCCACAGAATGACCGTCATATCGATTATGGGTGTCGTTTCGTGTTTAGTTCTGCTGTTTTTCCTGACACTTCAATCGCTAATCTTGACTTCTGTAATTGTAGCCTTAGGCATTGGGTACTACATGACAAGACGTGTCTGTTCACGTGAAGGCAACATTAAGCAACATTACTAATGTTTCGAGCGCGCGGTAAAGGTAGTCTTGATGGTTTTCTCAAATTCCAAGGGTGCAATTCATACATTGTGATAATTAGTATTGGGTTCGGGTACGTTCCAAATTTGAAACGCTCGTTTCAAAGTGTTCCTCAACTGGAGGATTAACCATTACTACGCGCGCTTCAACGGTTTAATATACTCATTCAACAGGTAATTATCTATATTGATGGTAATGGGAAAGCACCAGCGGCTGCTGATTGTTTCCATTGCGTTCGTTTTGCTCCAATTTACCTGCATTTCGACAGCTTCAACTGTCAACACAAGTTCAGTCACCGATGAATGGCCCATGTTCCGTCATGACCCAAGCCACAGTGCCTACACGACCGATGCCCGATTAGCAGATTCTATTAGGGTCTTGTGGACTTTCAAAACCTGGAAAGGAGTGATGTCTTCCCCAGCAGTGACTCATGGCTACCTCCTAGTCGGCTCCAGAGACTGGCGTGTCTACTGTCTCAACATCTCCAACGGAGAACAAATATGGAACTACTCTACTGGGAATGAAGTGAATTCGTCCCCAGCCATCTACGACGGCTCCGTCTACGTTGGCTCAGACGACGGCTACATTTACCGCATAGATATTCCCACAGGAACGCTTCTTTGGAAGTCCCCGGTCGGAGGGTCAGTGAAGTCTTCTCCTGCAATTGCCAGCGGTTGCGTCTACATAGGTTCCGGAGACCACGACGTGTTCTGCCTCAACACTTCAGACGGAACCACAATATGGAGATACCCAACTTCAAACCGCGTGCATTCCTCGCCTGCCATCTCAGACGGAGTAGTCTACGTTGCCACCGACGACTTTCATGTTTACGCGATTAATGCGTCCACAGGTAACGAAATGTGGCGCTCTCACACGGGAAGCGTTATCTCCTCGCCATGTGTGCACGATGGATCAGTGTTCATAGGATCAACCGACGGTTACGTTTGCGCTCTCAACGCTTCCACAGGCACTAAGATTTGGCAGTTTCAAACGGAAGGTTCAGTGTCCTCTTCTCCTGCTGCCGCTTACGGATGCGTTTACATAGGCTCTGATGACAACAACGTGTATTGCCTAAATGCCTCGGATGGCAAGAAAGTATGGATGAGTCAGACTGGATACTGGGTCCGGTCGTCCCCTGCCGTGGCGGATGCCAAAGTGTACGTGGGCTCTAAAGACTTCAGCATCTACTGTTTTGACGCTTTTACAGGAGTAAAGGACTGGAGTTATGAGGCTGGAAGCTCTGTTGATTCTTCTCCAGCAATAGCAAATGGCAGCCTTTACGTTGGTAGCGGTGACTTTAGCGTCTACGCTTTCGCCTTGGGCGATTCTACAGCTGAATCACCGTTTTCTCAATCTGCCAACTCTTTACCGTTGGCAACGATTGCTTTTGACGTAATTGCATTCACTGTAGCAGCTGCAACAGTTTTAGCAGTTATGCGCTACGTGCGCTCCACTAAACCAGGAAGAAGAGACGGTGAAGGTTTGAATAAATCTTGCAGAGAATCCCTATGGCTCGCGGAACACACTGACGCTCTCTTTGTTTTGGCAATTCTGGCTTTTTCATCGATATTCTTCGTTAATCTGGGAAGTGGGCCGCTCTGGGTTGCGGACGAGCAGACATACTCTGAATGGGCATTTCACATGTTCAAGACTGGAGATTACCTGACTCCTTGGGCTTTTGGGCAACTGGAGATAGGGCTTGGCAAGCCACCGCTCTTCATGTGGTTGATGTCTCTTGCCTACCAGGTTTTCGGCGCAGACAACTTCGCTTCAAGGTTTTGGAGCCCTGTATTCGGCGCCTTGTCCCTGATTCTCGTATTCTATGTAGGCAAAAAACTCTATAATTCGTATGTCGGTTTCCTCTCGGCGGTGGTTTTGGGCACATTTGCGACCTTCTATGTGTTTGCTAGGCACGCCATGACCGATGTCACTTTCGTCTTCTTCGTTTTGGCAGGCGTCTACTTTTTGCTTCTAAGCGAAGAAACGGAGGGCTCTAGGCGGTATGTAGTTTTAAGCGGCTTGTTTTTTGGGTTGGCGTTTATGACAAAGCAGCTTCAGGCGTTATTGATTCCGCTGATCATCATTTCCTATTTCTTTGCGACACGGAAAGGTATCAGGTTTTTCTTCTCTGGACGCTTTGCTCTTTTCTGGCGAGTTGGTCTTCTGGTTGTTTCTCCTTGGCTAATTTACATGACACTTCGTTTCGGACCGGACTTCTGGCAGTCTCATTTTCTGTTTTCAGGCGTTACCCGGACCATCAGCCCTATCGAAGGACACGTTGAAGGCTACCTTTACTATATCAGTTACTTGGTTGACTATGAAAATCTGTTCTGGGTCCTAATGTTGCCTCTTGCGGCAGGGCTCTGTGCATTCAACGCGTTTGTAAGGCGGTCGAAGGGAGACACGTTGATTCTTGCGTGGATGACAATCGTGCTTGCGGTGTTCACTTTTGCTCAGACAAAACTCTTCTGGTACATCCTGCCCGCTTTTCCAGCTTTCGCTATTGCTCTAAGCAGTTTACTATTTCAAATGGTGAAGAGAATTCCGCTTCTAATTCGTTATCTTTGTCGGAGTATAGATCGAATAGTTGGAATGTTCAAGATTACTGCATTAATTAGAGAAAGGCTTTTGAAACTTCCAATAGTCAAGAATATCCGTTTGCGATTTTCGGGGGAATCCAAATCAGGCCAACATACAAGTCTTATTAGTGTGCTTCCTCCGACTGAGAATATGGGGTGAGGTGAGCAGATGTCAGACCAGAAGAGCGAAGGCGTCCTTATTCCTATCGATCTCATCCGCGCCGTAGCTATGGTCATGGTAATACTGCTCCACGCAGCAGGCGAGCCGCACGTGGTCATTGACATTATGGCACCAGAAGAGATGACGCGATGGTGGGTCTCGAACTTCTACGAGTCCTTGGCTTCACCCTGCATAGCGCTGTTTGTGATGTTGGCTGGCGTTTTGCTGCTTCGACCCAGCAGACTCGATGAACCGCTCGGAGTTTTTTTCAAGAAACGGTGGCAGCGAATAGGTTTGCCCTGTATTTTTTGGGGTATAATCTATTTTGCTTGGCGCTTCTTAGTCAATGGGGAAGCAGTTACTGCGGGTTCTATCCTGCAAGGTATCTTGGGGGGACCTTACGTGCATTTCTGGTTTGTTTATCTTTTAACTGGGCTATTCCTGGTCACGCCTGTTTTGCGAGTGTTTGTGGCGCATTCTAACTGGAAAACTTTGAAGTATTTGATGCTGCTTTGGCTTGTGGGTACAATAATCACGTATATTCTTACTTTGTTTGAGCCATTAGTTTTGAATGCTAATGTTTTCTTTCTCACGGGGTGGTTAGGTTACTTCGTCATGGGAACGGGTTTGTTGAGGGTGAGGCTGCGTCGGTTGGTTCTGTGTATTATGTTGGTCTTGGGTTATTTGTGGACGATTCTCGGCACTTACCTTTTGGTTGGCACTATGGGTGAACGTTTTTCCCGTTATTTCTACGATTCTTTCAGTTTCAACGTGATAATCGTGTCTGTCGCGTTGTTTCTGCTCCTATCGTCTTTGTCGTCCCAGAACGTCAAGAATCGTTTTCCCCGCGGCAACCGCTTGATATGTCTGATTAGCCAGAACACTCTGCCGATATACTTGCTTCACATGTTGGTGTTGGAGACGTTGCACAATGGGTACTTGGGATTCAAGGTAAGCATCACAACTATGAACCCACTGCTTGAAATCCCTTTAGTCACAGTAATCACGCTATTCATATGCTTAGGGCTGATCATCCCGCTGAAGAAGATACCTTACCTGGACAGAATCATCGGTTGAAGGCGTCGCTCTTGATCTTTCCATAATAGGTAGACTTTTGTCTGCGCGCGCGCGACTAAAATCAAAACGAACTCCTTGATAGAGAAAATCCGGCCAACCAAAGCCGTATGACAAAAGCAGTTCAATGATTCTCAGGAATGATGTTTTTCTGTTGTCAACGATTGTTGACCTATTGGTCAAGGTTGATAGAATTATATCGAGCTACCTACCCTATTTATTGTGTGAATTGGTATGAGTTCGGACGAAATGTTCGAAGCAGTCTCTCATCCACTCAGAATCGATATTGTGCAGAGGTTAGCAGAGAAGCCTTTAGGTTTTGCTGATCTCAAAAGAGAACTGAAGATTAGCAGTAGCGGCTTGCTGGATTTCCATTTGAAGAAGCTGGACGAGTTAATAACCATAAACAAGGAAGGGCGATACTCCCTAACTGAAAAAGGGTTTGCGGCATTAACAACTATCGAGGGTGCAGCTGGATACTACAGGTTGCGTTCAGCCCAAAAGAGATCCTTCTTCCTTGGTTTAGCTGTTGTTGTACTGGTTAACATTGGTACGCTTTGGGTTGTGTTTGAGACTGAAAACTACGTGTTGTGGTACGCGGTGGTGTTGCCCATTACGTTGGCTTGGATTGTATTCTACAGTTACTGGACTCTTGTCAAAAGAAGAATACGTCTCAAAACATAGCCGAAAGAAGGGAAAAAATAATGAGGGAAGTTAAGAAGTGCCCAAAGTGCAATGGAGAAGTCGTTCAAGGTGAGTTTCTGAAAAACCTTCCGAAAGTTGTTGTTTTTCCAAAAGAGGGTAGACGGAGCTTTGATAGGGTCATTCCGACCTACTGCAAAACGTGTGGATTCTTAGAAATCTACAAGGAATTGAAGGAAGAGATTGAAATTTAATGCACAAAAGGTACCCACCGTCAGAAGCAGCACTAAATTCTTATCCCCAAACCCAAACCCGTCAAAACTTAAATGCTCACCACAACGATAAACAGCAATGGAAGCCCCACAGATGGAATTCGCAATAGAAACCAGCAGCTTAACCAAGAAATACGGTTCACTCGCCGCAGTGAACAAACTCAACCTGAAAGTTACACGAGGGTCAATCCATGGTTTTCTAGGTCCTAACGGCGCGGGGAAAACCACCACCATAAAAATCTTAGTGGGCTTGCTCAAACCGGACGAAGGCGCTGTGTCCGTTCTCGGGAAGGAAGTCCACGGAGACCAAGCAGACACGCGGCTAAGCATTGGGTACATGCCTGAACTGCCCAAGTTTCCGAAGCATTTGAAGGGTGCTGAACTCTTGGACATTTATGGTCGAATGTACGGCATGACTGAGCAGCAACGCACGGAGCAGATACCCAAGTTGATCGAGACGGTGGGACTTAAGGGCAGAGAGAATGACCTAATCGGCAAGTACAGCAAAGGCATGCAGCAACGCATCGGAATAGCGCAGGCGTTGCTGAACAACCCTGAACTCGTCATTTTGGACGAACCGAGCCTCGGCTTGGACCCTATGGGCATGGTGGAAGTCCGCGAACTCGTGAAAACAATCTCCAAAGAGGGTATGACAGTTTTCGTTTCTTCACACTTGCTGTATGAGGTGGAACAAATCTGCACCCATGTAACCATAATTGACCGTGGCACAATGCTTGTCTCCGATACGCTTCAGAACGTCTCAGGCATGCTTACGGGACCAGCGTTGATTCACGCCGAAGTCGCTAGGATGTCAGACGCGGTTTTCCAAGCGTTGAAGAACTTGCCTTTCGTGACAAACGTGTGGCAAACGGGCAACGCATTGAGCATCCAGGTGGCAACTCATGAGGACGTGCGGATTCAAGTGTCTGAGACGATAACGAAGACTGGAGGAGTCATCGTGGGAATGAGCGTGAAAGGGTCAAACCTTGAAGACGTGTTCATGCAATTAGTCAGCAAGGACCAAGGAGGCAAAGCACAGTGACCTCAGATACGCAGAATATTCCAAAGGTGCGTCCCAGCTGGTTCAGCCGTTTCTGGGCAGTTGTAAGATACGAAATGCTCTGGAACATTCGAAAGAAGAAGTTCATAGGCATCGTTATCCTCGGATTCGTGCTCGCCTCCCTATCCTTGTTCTTGCCGCCAATCCTCAGCAGCGTGACCGGGCAAGCGTTAACCTCAAACCCTGACTATGTGATCACATACAGCATTCCTGCTTTCAGCCTCTTTCTTTTCGCCCTTGCAACAGCCATGAACAGCATATCAAGCGAGTTTGAAAGCGGTACAATAGTGCCTTTGCTGACGAAGCCAATTTCGAGAACCATGGTTTTCCTGGGCAAACTATTTGCAGCCTTCATCATAATTCTGATAACCTACACGGTGTTTTTTGTGTACGTTGTCATCGGAGGCACTGTTGTCTACGGCACTCAGAACAGTCTTCAACTGGTACCGCTTGGACTACTGGGAAACATCATAACAACTTTCATCTGGATAGCAATAATCCTGTCTGTGGGATCACTGTCGAAGAACACGCTAATCTCTGCCCTCGCAGCCTTCGGCTTGTTCTTGGCTTTACTCATAGCCGTACCCATTGTTTCAACTTTTGCCGGTCCTTCAGTTGCCCTGAACTGTGTTCCTGGAAACGGCGCAAGCGGAGCATTTAGCACCCCACAGGGGACGGTAACAATTGGCGGTGGACCGGACAACCTCGGCGCGAACCTGATCAACTACGTTCTTTATCCTTCAGCGAACGTGAATTTCACCAAGACAAACATAGAACTGCGAGGTGCGGGGCAGCAGCCTGTGATAACCCAGATTCTGGCTTACAGGGAACCCATTTCAGTGGTGGCTTTGAGAAGTCTTGGCGTTGCGTTGACGTACATTTTCGTGTTCCTGTTCATCGGGTGGTATGCCCTCAAACGAGCACAAATACTGGAGTAGACTTGGCGAAAAAAGCTAGATTTTGGCAGATTTGCTTAGTCAAGGAATCTTGACTGGATAAGGGGCGTGTTTAGTCAAGAAACCTTTACAAAAACCCCTTTATCACGCATTACAATCTGATATTATCGCGAAAAGGCATGAACAAAACTGCAGTAATTCTGTGCGCAGACTTACCCTTAACAGCAGTTCTTCCGTCTTTGAGTGATCCTCAATCCACTAAAGGAGAGCTTTAGAGTGAGTGAAAAAATGAGCAGGAGAAGAAGCGGATTACTATTGGCGTTTGCGTTGTGTGTCAGCTTTCTAGGCGCACTATCGCTTCAAGCTGCAGCTCAAACACCAGTTTACTCTGAGACTAGAATAACAAGCATCGCAATACCCTGGTATCCCGCTATTAGTGGCAACATCATAGTATGGGAAGACTACAGGAACGGCAATGGGGACATCTACGCATACGACTTGTCAAACAAAACCGAGACTCGAATAACAACAGATATCCATGACCAGCTTCGTCCAGTAGTTAGTGGCAACAACTTAGTATGGCACGATAATAGGAATGGCAACTGGGACATTTACGCTTACGATTTGTCCACTGGAACAGAAACACAGATAACAACAGATACCTGGGACCAGTTTTATTGTGCTGTTAGTGGCAGCATCATAGTATGGGAAGACAATAGGAATGGCAATTGGGAAATCTACGCATATGACTTATCCACTAAGACGGAGACTCGAATAACAACAAACCCCGATAGCCAGTTCATTGCTGATGTCAGTGGCAACGTCATAGTGTGGTACGACTATAGAACTGGGGATGGCAATAATGCTGACATCTACGCTTATGACTTATCCACTAAAACTGAAATCGAGGTGAGCACAAACCCTGCACAACAGTGGCATCCTGCCGTTAGCGGCAACGTCATATTATGGGAAGACTATAGGAATGGCAATGCTGACATCTACGCCTATGACTTGTCTACTAAAACTGAAAGGCAAATAACAACAAACGCAATGGACCAGTTGTACCCTGAGATCAGCGGCAACACCATAGTATGGGAAGACCACAGGAACGGCAATGAGGACGTTTACGCGTATGACTTGGCAACCAGAACGGAATTTCCAATAACAACAAACACCGCAGATCAAGAAGTCCCACGTGTTAGCGGGGACATCATAGTATGGCAAGACTGGAGAAATGGCGGTCTGGATATTTACGTGCGCTCGTCAGCTCCAACTCCCGATCCAACTCCAACTCCCACTCTCAGTCCAACCCCTGTGCCGACCCCCACACCGACTTCCAACGCTAGCTTGCCAACACCTGAACTAACAGTCACCTGCAAGAGCGCGACCTCATATTCTGCATTCAAAGTCGACATAGACGGAAAGTTAACTCATAATGGAAACGGAATCAGTGGAGCAGGCATAGTCCTATCCTACAGCATCACTGGCGGGGCCTCGTGGAACGAACTATCCTACGCGAACACAGCATCGGATGGGAGTTTCTCGGTCACGTGGATGCCTTCAGCCACTGGAAACTACTTGGTTAAGGCAACCTATGGAGGAACCGATGTTTATTCTTGGACAAGCGTTATCGTAAACCTGGCAGTGACTCAACAATATGCCCACGAAGACGTTTTTTCAGTCACGTCAAACTCGACGGTTTCAAGTTTGGCTTTTAATTCGGAAGATAGGGAACTGAGTTTCATCGTTACTGGGCTTTCAGGCACATCAGGGTTCGCGGACGTTTGCATCGCCAAGACTCTGGTTCAGGATCCCTCAGAAATCAGGGTTCAAATAGACGGAGCTTCCTTAGACTGTACCACAATCTCCGGGGAGGACGCCTGGCTGCTGCATCTCACTTATGCTCATAGTACCCACAGTGTTATTGTCAGTCTGGGCGCTACTGATGCTGGCAGGAATCTTTTCGGAGACTGGGTAATTTATTTGGTAGTTGCTGTCATCGTTTCTGTAGTGGTTGCTGCAATGATTGTGGAGCATGCGCGAAGAGGAGACCGCGGGGGAGAACTAATGAATTTTTCTTCCTAGCAGAGTTGTTCTAGGAGTGTCTGCTGGTCAAAAAGAGAGGACTCTTCAATCTCAGATTCTGGAAAAGAATATTAGCCCACGGGTCGGGAAGTTATTATGAAAAATACGCAACTAACTGTCTTAATGGTTGTCCTGTTGTTTCTCCATTCCTGTGCTAGCCTCGCCTTCATCAAATATACGTACGCTGAAACAAGCCAAGGTGTCTACGTTGGAGTCGACATATCCTACGGAGATGTGGCAGAAGCAAAATCATTGATTGATCAGGTCAGTGGCTTCACCAACCTCATCGTCATAGGCACCACCAAGATAACCTGGTACCCGAATAAACTCACTGAGACATTTCAGTATGCATTCAACAGAGGCTTGTCTTTCATTAGTTTAACCCCTGCCCTTACTGAGATACCTGTCGGAGAATCTCCGAGCAGAAGCGAATGGTTTCAGTACGCCGAAGAAAACTGGGGAGACCGCTTGCTAGGTTTTTACTATTTGGATGAGCCGGGAGGGCGTCAACTAGATCGTGCTCAAGGTTGGACTTGGAACGGCTCAGCAACAATAGATAGCTACGCCGAAGCCGCCAGCCTTTACACGACCAATCTCGGCAATAGCTTAGAGTGGACTAGAACAAGTGTCCTCAACTCTTCCAAGTACCCATTGTTCACATCAGACTATGGCTTGTACTGGTTCGATTACAAAGCAGGATACGATACAATATTTGCAGAGTTCGGGTGGAATTATAGCCGACAACTGAACGTTGCACTTTGCAGGGGAGCAGCCGAACTGCAAAACAAGGACTGGGGAGTAATGATAACCTGGACCTACACTGAACCTCCCTACATCGAATCGGGAGCGGAACTCTACAATGACCTTGTTTTAGCGTATGATAATGGAGCAAAATACATTATGGTCTTCGATGGAAATGAAGGCTGGACTGGAGGAATCTTGGAGCAAGAGCATTTGGACGCTCTACGGCAGTTCTGGATCTATGTTCACAATAATCCGCGAAAGAGCTATCCAGTCAGCGAAAGGACAGCATTTGTGCTTCCTAACGCTTACGGTTACGGTTTCCGCGGACCAACAGACCACATCTGGGGCTTATGGGAAGCAGACGCGCTCTCCCTTAACATGAGCAAGAACGTTAAAAGCCTGCTAAACAACTATGGAGAAAAGTTGGACATCATGTATGATGACGGTTTGCAGCCTGGCAACACCTATGGATACGATCAACTTGTCTATTGGGATTCTTACAGTCCCCTACCTCCCAAGATCTCAATTTCATCACCTGAAAACAGAACGTACACTACAAACAATGTTTCTTTAACCTTCACCTTAAACAAACCGGCAAGATGGTTAGGCTACAGCCTAGATAACCAGCCGCAGATATCCCTGGCTGGGAATACAACCCTGCTCAACCTTTCTAAGGGACCTCATAAAGTAACAGTTTATGCAAAGGACGAATTTGAAGAAGTGGGCATTTCCGAAACCATCGACTTTTTCATTGAACAGTCTTCCCCAGAACCTTTTCCAACGACTCTAGTAATAGCTTCTTCAGCGGTGGCGGCTGCAGTTGCCATTGGAATTCCAGTTTACCTCAAGAAACGCCATCGTAAGCAGAAATGATTAGTCAAGAAACCTTTATTGCTTGTTGTTCTTGAAGAGGAACAATCTGTTCCTTCGGGAGAGTATTAAGGCAGTTAGCTCTATTCTTGCAGAAGAGAACATAGTCAGATGATTAGGATGAACAAAGGAAGTCAGATAACTCTTGGTTGCTGTTTTGCTTCTTCTAACAACAATTATTCTCTGCGCTGTCTATTCAATAAGTCTTAATCAGGAATTGGTTCAAAAAGACTCAAAAATAAATGAGCTAACTAGATTTAAATATTGAACTTCAAAATCAATTGGTAAATCAGCAGAAACCATACTTGGTTACTTCTCTTGGTGTTTCAATAGAGCCTAGAAATGTTACGTATCCTCATCCTCACTTTACAGTAGAAGGCGTAGTTTTCAATGTTGGGAACAGAATTGCATACAATGCCAGACTGGACATAAGCGCTTATTACAAGAATGGGCTTTCAGCTTTTAACATGTCATTGCCGTTAGGAGATCTAGGAAGATGGCAGGTAGCACAAGTGAGCAAGATAGTGGCTACTTCTGACTGGATAGGCAATTACACTATTACACCCGTGTGGGATGACTGCTCCGTAGACAAGTAAAGTCTATAGCTTGTATTCAAATCCTTATTCAAAAAACTTTGACTAATCAGCAGGCAAGTTTAGTCAAGAAACCTTTACAAAAACCCCTTTTAGCATGTAGCAACCCATTAATGGTTGGGGTTGCTGTGAAGAAAACAGCAATAGCAATAGCAATCACCTTTGCGCTGCTATTTAGTCTACTGATTGAAGAGGATGTTGCTAGAGTAGTCAAAGCTAATCCTTACCAGGGAGCAGATCATACAACATGGAGATTCTTCTCTCCCAAAAACCAAACAACCTACAACACTAACAGCCTAAATTTTAATTTTACTTGCACAACCAATGATGTATGGAATGAATACTACCATCACATAGACTTAGAGTACATCTTAGACGGTCCAGATTATTACAATGGCAGCACATACGAAATGCCTTATGCGGATGATAGAATATTCATCGAAGCACCTTTGGTTTCAGAAGCACTCTCTGGAATGGGTAATGTTTCCCGAAAAGTCTTTGAGTACAGCGCTCAATTGAGCAATTTAGGTGATGGACAACATACCTTAACTATTTATAAAGAGTTTAATACGTGGGGTCCTGGAACACCTTTTGTTTCAACAGAGCATGTAACAATCTTCTTTAACATTGAAACAAGCACGCTTGAACCTGAACCGCAATTTGACCTTAAAATGATGCAAGCTCACCTATATGGAAACTCTTGCAGCCTCACATATAACATAACAAATTCTTTAGGAAAATCTAGCTCTAATAAGACGGTAATTGAAGTTTATTCCATAGAGCTTTTTTCAAACGGAAACCTATTAGGCAGTAAAGGTCAAGGATTCTTTGTTGGCGACAATTTTGATTCTGAGACTCTATTTGCTTTGACAAGCCATATTCCATATGCCAGTTCTGGAATTTCAAGCATAAACTATAACGGGTCAAAATTAAAGACAGATTCACTTCAACTTTCACATTCACTTAATTCTCAGGACCTTTCCGGAACTGTTTTGATAAGAGTTGAAAGGCTTGGTTTAATCATTGTTGAGGACGAATCTGTTGATGATAACTTGTCAAGTGGAGAACTGTTTGATGAAATAGTGCTTGAAAGGCATGGAGATGGATTTGTGTATGATGCTTTGCCTGAGCCAACTCCAACAATGCCAAATATGGGTCCAACACAGCCACCACCCTACTTTGATCTTCATCCTGAGTTTGTTTATTTGATAATTATGCTGCTGGTTGTGATTGCAGTTGGATTTGGGTTCTGGCTATACTTCAAGAAAAGTGGTGGGCATAAGAGTCCATGAAAAGAACAGCATTAGCACTAATCTTACTGTTTCTAATCTCTGGGACTATGGGAGAAGCTTTAGCTCAAACAACACTCACCACATCTGTTTCGGCTCCTGCCATTGAATGGCAAGAAGACTACGGACATCCTGGTCCATATGATGATACCAATGTTCAATCAGCATCCAATCTGATTCAGACAAGTGATGGCGGGTATGCCTTTATGGATTTGGGTTGGGGTTACCAGTTTACTTTTGTTCCTTCAACAATTTATAGGGTTGATTCTTCGGGAAGTCTACAATGGACCAAGACCATTGATTTCTTAGCAGCGTCAAAAATTATCCAAACGAACGATGAGGGATACGAAGTAACAGGACACTGGACTACGTATGGCACAACCTACGAGTATACCCCTACACTCATCAAAACTGACCCTCAAGGAAACATACAATGGGCTGCAAATTATTCGAGCATACCAGACTTGGGCATTTCCTCAACCGAGATTAAAACCAGTGATGGCGGGTTTGCTTATTGGAAAGATGGAAGCATTACCAAAACCGATTCTGAAAATAACACGCAATGGGTAAAAATTCTCACCTATACGGGTGCCGACGGTACTGCTCCTCTTAAGTTATCTTCGGTTATTGAAACATCTGATGGAGCATTTGCTGCATTGGGTGTTGGATACAGTTTGTTTGATAATCCTCGCACGGGCAGAGTCTACTTGATTAAGACAGAAGCGTTCTTGCCTTTGCCTTCACAGACTCCATTGCCAACGCCTATGCCAACACCAACGCCAGAACCCATCTCAACAGGATTAGTCATAGCCATCGTGATACTGGTTGCAATAAGCACCATAGCCCTAGTAGTTGTCACAGGCGCGGGCTTGCTGGTTTACTTCAAGAAACAACGTAGGAATGAGATTCCATGAAGAAAACAGCATTAGCACTAGCATTTGCATCGTTGCTGTTAGCCATTCAATAATGGCTGGAATGTAACCTTTTGATGTGGCAGAAGCAGACTATTATCCCCCGCCATCCTTCGAAGTTTTTTCTCTATTCCCTCCACCTGTGGTGTATTCAAATGTCTCTGTCCTGCTCTAAGTTCGTTTCAACGTTTTGCCAAGTGAACCCGACATCACTGTCATCCGTTACAGTCTGGATGGAAAAGCCAACATCACACTTGGTAATTTAACAAAAGAAGGCAAAGTATGGTATTGGACTAACAGCGCGCGCTTGTGGTTCCTTGGAGTGGTCAGTTCTGCTTATAAGGACCATTAAAACTAAATCAGGGAGCAGTCTAGAATGAGATGGATAACTTCAGAATCTGTGGGGACGTAAAATGGAACCCAAGAAGTCGTTCAAAACTATAGATGAATACATCTTAAGTTTTCCAAAGAATGTGCAAAATATTTTGCAGGAACTGAGGCAAGTCATAAGAGAGACTGCACCTGAAGCTGAAGAGGCAATTAGCTATCAGATGCCTGCTTTCAGATTGAATGGCATCTTGGTGTATTTTGCAGCTTTTAAGAATCATATTAGTTTTTTCCCTACTTCTTCAGCCATTGAGGAGTTCAAAGAGAAATTGTCTCCTTATGAAATAAGCAAGGGCACAGTTAGGTTTCCCATGAATGAGCCGATTCCATTTGACTTGATAAAGGAAATGTTGAGGTTTAGAGTTAAGGAAAACTTGAGTAAGAAGAAATAACGGAAGCACATGCAATAAAACATATTTCAATTTGGAGCATAGAGAAAACTTTGCTGCGTATTCATAAAGGAAGAATCTCAATAATCAGAATAGTGACAAAATGAGTCCAATGGACTTCATGGTGTTTACTCTACTTGGACTGTTAGCACTAGTTGGAGCTAATGCAATACTTTGGTCAATAGCAAAAAAAGCAGAACATGCTGAGAAGAAAGAAACTCAGACCTTAATCGTTAGCGTTATTGCCTATGCTATTTGCATGGCCTTTTTGGCTCTGTTCTATTCTTACGGCACTCCAATAGCATGACCAACTCTGTAATACTCTCTTTCTTGGTGCGTAGAGAAAACTTTGCAGAACAAACCTAAACTCTTTAATCTAAAAATACTATAATAACTAGTAGGGAATACATTTGAAGAGGCTATTGTATTGGGTTCTCTTCATTGTTCTACTGCTTGTGCCTATTGTGATTAACTTTGTCTTTATAGTTGATATTCTTCTTTTCGCCCAGAGAGCCTTTGCATATTATAGGTATGTTACGCCAGATGTTCTTTTGAGGGATATTCTATTCGCAGAGGGAGCTGTGCTTCTTGTTTTTGGAGCTCTTGTTGGCGGAGTCACTCTGTATAATGCTTGGGTTCCAACAGATGTTAGAAAGGCACAATTCACAGAGTATATTTGGAACTGGAAGAAGATAAGGGAAGAACGCAATTTTCCAACTGGATTGATGGTTGGATTGGCACTCATAGCTTTTGGAATTATCTATGTTTTGGTGGCAATATTCTTTCCAGGTTTTCCAGTGCAGTAGGAATCATTTGGTTTGTGAGCGTAGAGAAAAATCTAAAATCAAAGGTAGACCAAATGTAACAAAAGACTCTACAAAGTGATAGTCATGTCTAACAAGTTTAAATTAATGGTTTTGGTTAACATCTTGTTGGGTGTGTTTTTCGTTGCTCTCAATTTTTTGTGTAGCTCTCTTGCTACTGGTGACCATCGTGCTCTATGGAGTCCTCTATAGTTAACGTTTTACAACATTTATGCTTTAGGAGACATTGGTGCTGCATTTCCTAACTTTGCTTTCTACTTCTTTTGGGTCTCAACAATAGTCAATCTATATTTCATAATCATGCTTGGAAGAAGCAAAGAGACAAAACATAACCCAACCTAAAATGCGTTTATTCTTTTTGGTGCGTGGACACAACTCCCAAATATTTTTTTTGATTTGGATTTAGCGATAATGCTTTTACATTCAATAAGAATCATTATTAGCTAGGATCACAGGTGAAAGAGAAAACAATAGCAATTCTTCTAATCGCCATTATTGCTTTTTCCATTGCTGGTTGGGCTGTTTACAGTCAATTCACTCAAGAATCTCCAGACTCAACTATAAGGGTAGAAATCTCAGAGTTTAGTTGGAGAAGTGGCGTTGACTCTGCCCCTGGTTGGGAGGGTATAATTCTTAGAAACATGGTTAACATAACAATCCAAAACAGTGGTTCAAAGAATGTTAGTGGATTAACTTTAACGGTTAAAGTAGTGTATGATGGAAATGAAGTTATACATTCAGAAGGTTTCTCTAAAAATATTGATGTGCTTCATGCTGGAGAAAGCCTAAAGATTTCAGAATATGTTTATTCTTATGTGAGCTTTCAGACCAGAAGGAGCAGAATGTGTCAGCACACTGCTTCAAGGTAATACTGTTTTGGATAATAGAACAGACCCAATAACTTGGGATTGAGAAACGCACATGAAACAAAGATGCTTTAAAACATCTTATTTCATCAAAAACTGGCCTGAAAACACTCTATAAGAGCCACAGAATGCCTGGTTCAATACACTTTCTTCTTGGACTTATGATTTTCTTGTATGGAGGAAAAACTGTCTAAGATGCTCATGCAAGTGTGAATCTATCCATGCTAAAACAGAATAATCTAACATTGATCCATGGAAATTGAGCTAAATCAACATTGACCTGGAGCTTAGTCCTTCATCAGCCTTTCCGCCTGTGTAGATGAACTACTATACCATGGTGAAGCTCTATGGATAAAATACCGTTGTTACCGTTGATCCGCAAAGAGTGTGCTAGGGCATTGGCAAGAAGATTTGAGCTGAATAGAATGCTGAGCCAATTTCCCATGAATGGCTTCAAGGGATATCAGTCCTGAATTCTTGAAATGTTTGAAGTGAAAAAACAGAAATCTGGTGTCTAAGTAGTTTCAGTTTTGCTTTTGACAGGACTTTATGCATTCTACAAGAGATTCGAGGTTTTCTACGTCTTCATTTAAGGTGACGAAATTGCCAACTAGGCTGACTATTTTTGTGGGAATAATTATTACTACCTTGCTTAAGAAAGGTCTCTTGAATCCAAGTTCTGTCGCAGCATTATCCGTCAAACCGACCTCTAAGCCTGTAACTTGCCAGTTGCTGAGTTCTACGTCAAATCCTTCAATTTCCCCAATAGCCTTGCCTTTGGCACCAACTACTTTCTTGCCTTTGAGTTCAACGGAGCTAACCAAAGTTTCTCTTTCTGCAATATCTTCAAGATTTCTAATTGGCTCTCTAAGGGTTATTATGTCGCCAACAGTTTTTACAAGCTGGGTTGGTAAACATACTGTTATTTTGCTTAGGAATGGTTTTTTGAATCCGAGTTCTGCGGTAGCCTCATCACTCAAGTTGACATTGAAAGTGTTGGCTTGCCAAGTGTTTGAATTGATGTTTACGCCATCCACTTCTCCCAGTATGTAACCTTCAGACCCGACTACTTTCTTACCCTCTAAAACAGTAGGATTCACTGTAAATCACCCATTTTGATAATAGTGCTTGCTTATCTAAATAAATATGCTAAACTAACATCAGGTTTGCAAAAAAACTAAAATCTTTTGATTGTTTATGGAAGCCCTTGAAATGTTTGAAGTGAAAAAGACGACCGTAATTGCTCAGGCTTTTAATGTTTATTAGAGCATGTCTTTACTTAGTGGTTTAGTGAGCCAAATGGTTGACCACACGATTGTGCATTTTGAAATTCCTGCAGATGATGTGGAAAAGCTGAGCAAATTCTATTCGAAGCTGTTTGGTTGGAAGATAGTTAGGATGCCTGGTGAAACTGAGTACTGGGGAATCCAGACTGTTCCTGTTGACGAAAAAGGAATGCTTCTCAGAAATGGCGTCAATGGTGGGATTATGAAGCGGCAAAACCCTGAGCACAAACCAGTGAATTACATTGCTGTTGAATCCGTGGATGAATACGTCAAGAAGATTGAGGAATTAGGCGGCAAAGTATTGGTTCCCAAAATGGAGGTTCCTGGTGTGGGTTGGTGGGCTATGGCGCTGGACCCAGATGGAAATCAGTTTGCCATTATTCAAGGCATGTAAATCTTAGTGGCCAAAATTCCCGATCTTTTTTCTTAAATAATTAGCTTCTTAACTGTTTGTGAAGCAAAAATAGATTGGACCGTTTCTAATGTTAATAGTGCAATTTACGAAGGAGTCTTTTCTGTTCTATTTCAGTTATCTTTCCACTCCTAAGTTCCCATTCTGTAAAATTTCTGAATTTTGATGGTCTAGTGAAGATTACATAGTTATGTTGATCCAAGAGTTTAGCTAAAGTGTGCCCTCTGCATGATTGTTCAATTTGTTTTTTTGCTTCAGCATAAGAGAGGTTCTTTTCTTCCATGCAGCTTGCTATTGCCTCTTTCGCTTCTTTTTGCATTTTTGGCAGAAATTCCCAAACATAAGCTGTTCCATAATCTTTGTTAACGTTTTTCAATATCCCTGCTCTAATTTTTCTATCCCACATAACCATTAATTTAGGCAAAATTGTATGAAGTGCTTTTGAAGCGTCTGTTGATTGGTGCTTGTCGCTCAAGTTTTTGGCAGTCTTATCAAATATGTGGATGATAGATTTCTCAACTTGCTTGTTGTCAAGGTTGATGTTATCTATACTTTCATTCTTTAAGAGCTGGATATGAGGCGCTATTTCACTATAGAGACGCTGAAAAGTCTCAGGTTTTCCAACAAAGAAAGGGTCCCATGACCTGATAAATCTCAATAGTTTTTTCGCTTCGCCATTGTTGACAGTTTCTGTCCATTGCTTAACATCTTTTTGCCTCATGTAGTCGTCGTAAAGTTCTCCCATTGGTTCAATTTCATAATAGGCTTTGTGAGTGATCTCAAGGTCACGATAATGCATTTCATAGTCTCCCAAACGGTCTTTCTTCTAGTTGGCAAAATTATATTTTACTGAGTTGAGGGAAAAACTTTGTGCAGCTGCAACTTTGCAGACTATCACCCAAGGTCTTGCCGCTCAATGTCTGTTCATGATGTTTTTTCGACTTCGACCCAACCAAACCATTCTGTTAGTGTAACCTGAGTTTTGAGTCTTAATTAGGTTCCTATGATTTAAAATGAAGGTACACAGATTATCTTAGTCAAGACACTAGCAGGAATCATCTATGTCTGCACTAAGTATCAGAGAAATATCAGGGAAAACTTATAGCGCTGATGTATTTTTAGTTTAAGAACGAGTTAATGGTCTAGGGTTGGCAGAGAATGTCTCCAAAGAAAGAAGCTTTCAGAGTTCTTCCTTCCAGTCAAAAAATCAAAATTTTTCAAAGAGAAGCTAAGCAGCTGATTAATGGTCCCTATGACTGCCCTAAATGTGGCAAGACTCTATTGCAGATTGTGATATCGACCAAGAAAAATGAAGTACATGCTGTTTGCGTTTGTGGGATAGATGAACATTTGACGTATGCTCCAGTCTTTCAAGGTGTAGATTACTACAGCAAGTTTTTAGATAAATGGAAAAGAGAAAATAGGAGAAGGTTGTATTGAGTTGTGCTTCCTGTATTTTATTAGGTACTGGGTTTTGGGGATTGGAATCTTGTTCCAACACCGCGCGTGTTTATGGAACTAGCCCCGATTGCCTAGTTCGGCTCTAAGGTTTTTCCGTTAAGTCCTTTCAGCATTTGCAGTCGAAAGAAGAAAGAACGAATACTATGTTGAAAGAATATGGAAAGACAGATATCCGGCTCTGCATATATTATCTGTGGAGAAGGTTTTTTGAGCAAACGCAGGTTTTTTGATGCAACAGAGTGTGGGGGCTGCATCTACAAAGGCGGCAGTTACTGTTGGGGTCAATGCTCTTTGAACATCTGGAAAAGAGACAGAGAATACTAATCCTTTTTAGATTGTGCAGAGTGAAGGCGGAAAGAGAAGAAAAGAGTTCTGATAGAACATTTCTTGTGAGAAAAAGAGGGAGAGGGAAAGAGTCTATTTTGAAGTTGTTGGTTCCCTCTTTACTGGTGTGTTTGATAGCAAAGTACTCAATGCTATTTGCGTAAGTTTAATCTCTGTTTCTTTAGCTTCGTTTTCAAGAATCTTCGTGTTGTTGAAGCTTTGAGTTTTCCGGGATAGGCTTTGGCTCTTTCCCTCAAATAATATTAGGCTATGAAAATATATAAGAATTGCGTACTGCGGATACAGCCAGGCTTCAAGCCATTAATTAGTATGTTTGAAGCGAAAGGAATGAGGGTTCTATCTCGAGAAGCGGTTATGGTTGATTGCTGAACATTGGGCTGGAAATCACCAAGTCTGCTGTTGCCCTGTTACAGGCTGTTGGTATATTGTATAGTACTGCCATTCTGAGAAGAGCTTTAACATCGACATCATGAGGTAGAGATCCTAGGGGATCCCAGAAGAATATCAAATAATCCAGTTTCTTGTTGGCAATCATGGCTCCAATCTCCATGTCTCCTCCATGTGCACCATCTTTTAGCAGCTTGATCTGCAAAGATGTTTTTTCAATGATCTTCTTTCCTGTGCCACCAGTTGCATACAGTGTATAATGAGATAACGTTCCTTTGTTGAAGTCGCACCATTCAATCAAATCTTTCTTCTTGTTGTCATGTGCCACAAGAGCAATATCTTTCATGCATTCACCACCCAGTTAATGTTTGAAATAATTCTCCTAAATAACTAACCGACTATCAGATAAAAACAATACTTGCTATTTTGAACGTTTGTTAGGGAAAAAACTAGAAGAGCAATAGAGAAAATAATCACAGTAGGAGTGTGCTTGGCGTGTTATTTCTTTCTTCTTGTCAGATAGGTAATATTCATCACTATGGAAAGCCCAACAGGAACTCCTTCCGAAAAATCTGTAATTGAGAAACCTGAATAACTAAAACGTAAGAAACGGCCAGTCAAAATACCGCGCGCGTCATTTGTTTTGAAGCCGCTTGTCTTCGCTAGTGACAAAACAAAACAGCTATCGTACGCTTCTTGGAATGTCTAAAGGGAAAAGGAACCGAACCAGTTTTCTATAATGAACCGAAATACTAAGCTATCTCTTGAAGGAGAGAAAACCCGGTTAAGTGAATGTGGCTTCCGCAACTGTTGCAGAGAATAACAACTTCTTCCAAGCCGCCGCTATTGATTTTTGGTTCTAAGAGCGAGTACTTCTTTTCTGTGGAGTCTTCAGGAGAGATCACGATTCCGCATCTGGGGCATGGGAAATCTCCATCTCCATCTATCTTGGTTAAATCCAGTCTGTGTACATTCGCTTGTTTCATTCATCTCGCCTCTTGTTTTGGGTTCAGTTTTCTATTTTCTTCTGTCTTTTAAAGATTATTTTTGTTTTTTAGGTTTTTGCTCAAATCAATGCCGAATTTGCTGGTTACCCAGAAAAATGCGCCGTGAAGTGTTTATGACTAAATGACAAAGGCTAGCCTCCGAAGCATTATTTGGAAGGCAGAACTCCCTCTTGAACTAATATTCACTGCGAAATCCTGCGTATGGCAAACACGGGATTTTTGATTTGCTACATTTATTTCCTTGAAGACGTTACGGCTCAATAACGCGCGATCCAGGGCAATTTTTCCTTTTGACGTTTCTGTCAAAATTCACTCAGGAAATGAATAGAACAACAAACTGAAAAGACTGAGATAAACCAAGAAGCGCACTTAAATTGGCATATGAAGCGTGTGCGCTGGGAGTTTGGCCGGTCTCCATTCTCCTCATATCCTATCCGTCAAGTTTCTTGTTGCATGATGGGCACGTTGCGTCTTTTGCTTGAACTGGGCTGTTACAGTAGGGGCATATTCGCTTCTTTCTTATCAGGTGTCGGCCAGGTTTTTCCTTGGCTATCTTTCCATCACGTAGGAGAAGGAGTCTTTCTGTGTGAGATGCTACGTGTGCGTCGTGTGTGACCATGACTATTGTGGTTCCTCGGTTAAGATTGAGGTTTGCGAGTAACTCAACAATTTCGCGTTTGTTTTTGCCATCCAAGTTTCCTGTTGGCTCGTCTGCCAAGATTATGGCTGGATCGTTAGCTAAAGCCCGTGCAATAGCTACTCTCTGTTGTTCCCCAGCGCTGAGGCGTTGAGGTCTGTGCTCTTCTCTTCCCGAGAGGCCAACCATGTTTAGGAGTTCACTTGCTCTTTGTCTTCTTTCGATTTTGGATTTTTTCGTGTTTTCCATAGGCAGTTCCACGTTTTCTCTGGCGTTTAAGTAAGGAAGTAGATTGAAGGTTTGGAATACAAAGCCAATTTTGTCTCGTCGTATCTTGTAAAGCTCTCCTTCCGGCAGGTTTGCTACATCAACCCCGTCCAAGAACACTTGTCCGCTTGTGGGCTTGTCTATACATCCTAGAACATTTAGAAGAGTTGTTTTTCCGGAGCCTGAAGGTCCCATGATTGATACAAACTCGCCTGCGTTGACTTGGAGGTCTAGGTTTGAGAGTGCATGGACTTTGCGTTTGCCAAGCATGTATTCTTTTGACAGATTCTCTATTCTTAGTACTGCTTCACTCATATCGCATCGCCTCAGCTGGTCTTGTTCTGGATGCTCGCCAAGCAGGATACAGACTTCCCAGAGTCCCCAGCAGTACGGATGCTCCAAGCGCAGTCAGCATGAGCTCTGGAGTTACGATTATGGTTGCGGTCGACGTCGTGTTGAGTGACCCGAAAACGCTTGTCCCTCCAAATTGCGTTACTGTTGGGAGCAGCAGTCCTGAAAGCGCTGGGGCAGCCACGCTGCCTATTGTAATTCCCACAACTCCTGCGATTAGACTTAGCAGCACACCTTCTAGCATGAACTGACGCATGACGGTCCAGTTGCTGAATCCAATGGCTTTGAGCGTGCCGATTTCTTTGGTCCTCTCACGCACGGTGTATAACATTACGAACAAAACGATTAGGCTAGTTGCAGCGACGGCGACGACGATTTCCCCAAAAGCGGTTGTTTGCATTTGACTTACAGAAGCTTCCGCATTTTCGAGCGCAGTAGTGTAGCTTGACTGTAGCGCTTGAAGCTCTTCTAATCGTTCTTGGGCTGTGCTGACGGAGAGTTCGGGGTGCAAGGCACTTATGGAGCTTGCTACATCAGTTACTGCTTCGCTGTCTTCGGCGAACACGTGAAGGGTTGTTATGTATCCAGTGTTGTCTGTTAAGGCTTGCGCGTCGGAAAGGTTCATGTAGAGTGTTGTTCGGTCCTCTACTCCTGACGACCCGTGAACACCAATCACTTCAAAGGTAAATTAACTTATCAGAAATAGTTAATTTCCATTAACAAGCCTTAAATAAAGTTGACAGACCATACTTTTTTGAAGATGCATGCTTGAAGAATTTAGTGTTTTAAACTTTTTCATTATCTTTTTTGTTTTCTGCGCTATCATAATTCCTATTGTTTTAGTAGCTTCAGTTTTTCTAGCACGAGCAAAAAACCATGCTTCTAATCAAACTGAAAAAATCATAGAAAAAGAGACTATCAAAGAGATAGTAATGGTGCCTTGCATTTATTGCGGTTCACTGATGCCTCAAACTGCTTTGTTCTGTAACAATTGTGGGGCTGGAAGAAAAACCTGAATGGGATTCCCATGGTCGAAAACTGACGCTATTTTCGTCCCTTTTCTCGATAGATAAACAAGCAAAGTATTGATAGATTCTTCTTCCTCCTTTGATAGAACACTGCTCCATAATTCATAAAAAGCCCGTATGTGTCATACAATGCACTTAAGAAAGAGGTTAAAATGTATGCAAATTCTCGGATTGATTTTAGCTCTCATCAGCATCGGTGCCGTCGCTGGGCCGGTGGCTGGAGTGGTACTAATTTACCAAAACAATCCAGTTGAAATGATTGTTCCCTCGGAAATTGAAGATTTGATTGCTGGTTCCTTTGGTGCAGATGAACCATTCGAACTTCCGCAATACGTAAGTTCCTCTTTTGACCCCTCAACTCAAACCTTGACCGCGACTTTCAGTTTCGCCAATCCATTCGAATTGGACCTAAGAGTCAACTCTCTATCCGCAGACGTTAAATGCGCAATTCATGCTTTCAACCTTGGAAACGCAGAACTCGTCGATCCAGTGCCTATAGACGCAGGCGACACAGCCCTGATTCCGGTGGTTTTCAAATGGACTCAAGCTGCCGAAGATCACTTTCTAACCGCGCACTCGGGAGCAACAAGCATTGATATAGAACTCGTAAACCTCGGGGTAGATGTTAGCGGAATAACTATTGAAACGCCAGAAAGTGTTAGCGTTAACGTTCCTCTACCGCAGTGAAGGTGAAACATTGCAGGCAAAGATAAACTGGTTTGGTATTGCAGGCGGCATTGCAGTATTATTGCTGATTTGCCTCTCTGCTTACTTTCCTTGGTGGCAGCTAGTAGTGGGCGAAAACTTGGTGAAGGCCAACGTTTCACCAATTTACACAAACTTTGACTTCATAGGTAACTCATTCACTATTCCTTTGTTGTTAGCCCTCAACATTAGCAGCGTAATTCTCATGACTGTAGGCGGCATAGCTTTACTCATCTATTCATTCAAACCACTAGCGTCCTATTCCAGGCGGTTGCTCAGCTTCGGCTACAAAAAGCCACTGTACTCGCTGATTCTGTTCGTAGTATGCTTAGTAGCGATAACATTAGTAGTCAAATCCGTTTGGGATTTGAATGTTCCCCTGATGGGTTCAGCACAAACCACCTTGCCCTCGGAAATGACTCAGGGCGCCACAGTCAGTGTTCTCATGGTCGCTAGCTTCCAATGGCCATTCTTGCTGGCCATAGCCGCTGCAGGGTTATGTATCGCAGCTAGGTTCTACGACAAGAAAATAGCGACAGCTCAACCCGCTTAACATCAAAATTAATACTCTTCGGAGCCTATGTTCTCCAGTTTGGCGCTTCTTTTCTTCTAAATGCTAAGACTTGAATGTAGCCGACTATTATGATTGCCACCCACAGGACTGAGTAGAAGAAGTAGTAAACGAAAAGTTCATGCAGCTTAATTTCAAAATCTAGCTTTCTCGAAAAAACATAGAAGGTTGTTGCTGTAATGACGAAACTGCCAAGCATGATGAGAAGCGTCTTTAGCAGGTCGGCAGTGAAAAGTGACACAAGAAAAATTGGCAGGGCGAGGTTAAGCTTCACGGAAAGAAACAGAGAAAACACCAGAATTGAATCGTACATCCACATACTCGGAACTAGCGCGCTAAGGAAGAAAACGGCAATAGATGGATAAAGAAAGAACAAGCCGGGGAGAAAAACCTGTGGTTTCTTCAAACATTTCTTCGCCAAATCCTTGTACCAATCCTTCAACCACAAGGCTTGGCCGATGCCCCATCTTTTCCTCTGTGTGAACCAGCTTCGCCAACTCGAGTAAACAACGTTTCCTACTTCAACGTTTTTTGAGTACGCAAAGCTATGGTTTTGCAGGAAAGCCCTTGTCGCGATGTCAATGTCTTCAGCCACGACCTTCCTAAAGCCTCCGATTGAATCAAATGTTTCCCGCTTGATGGCAAACGCGGCGCCATTGACAGCAGGACACTTCTTTAAGTACTTGGAAGCAAGCCAGGCGCTCACGTTGAAAGTGAAATACTCGTAATACGCCATCTTTGATAGAAACGAATTCTTGCCCGTTACTTTCTTTTTTATGTCAAGAACGTCAGTATGCTGCATCTCCATTACTACCTTTTTCAAGAAGTCGGGATCATCCGGTAACTGTATGTCAGCATCCAAGAAAAGCAGAACTTTCCCTGTTGAAGACTTGACGGAGTCGTTCAGAGCATTTGCCTTTCCAACCCGTTCCCGATTAACAATGACTCTTACGTCGCTGAACTGCTTCATTTCTTCCAGAAAGCTTTCTTCGGGCTCATCGACGGTAACGACAATTTGTTTGTCAACGTCTTGACTGCTTAGCTTATCTAGCATTGCGGGCAGTTGCTCTGACTCTCTGAAGACTGGAATGAAGATACTGATGTCTGTCAAAGTCAACCATCTTAGCCTTTAGCTTCTCCAACTCCAACATTTGTCGTATGGGTTTATCAATTTTTCTGAAGAAAGCACCCTTTATGCCTCCTAAAACCCTGGTTTTTTGTCCCAATCCGTCTATCAGATAGATTCATATTCAGACGAGGACAAGGCTAATGTCATCATGACTCGCGTAAAAGCCTTAAGTCTGTTTTCTGGCGGTTTGGATAGCATACTCGCCACCAGACTGATTCTCGACCAAGACATTGAAGTTGTAGCATTGAACTTCACGAGCCAATTCAATCCAATTGAAAAAGGCAAAAACAAAGTGGCTGAAGCCGCCAATCAACTGGGCGTTCGGCTCCAACTCATCAATCTTGAAAGCGATTATGTGCAGCTAATACGGAATCCCAAGCACGGCTATGGAAAGAACATTAACCCTTGCATCGACTGCAGAATTTTCATGCTAAAGAAAGCCAAGCAATATGCCCGAAAAATCGGCGCCGCCTTCATTTTCACTGGCGAAGTCCTCGACGAAAGACCGCTATCCCAGCGCTTCAACGCCCTAAAAATCGTCGAAAAAGAATCTGGCCTAGAAGGAAAACTGTTGAGACCCCTCTCCGCCAAACTTCTACCTAAAACCATGGCAGAGAAAAAAGGCTTGGTTGACACAGAGAAACTGGCGGGAATACGCGGAAGATCGAGGAAACCACAGATAGAGTTAGCCAAGGAATACGGAATTGACTACTATCCTAGCCCTGCAGGTGGCTGTTTGCTTACCTGCGAGGATTACGCTCACAAGCTTCGGGATCTTTTCAAGCACAAGAAACGTGTCTCAATGAGAGATGTTGACCTGCTAAGGGTGGGCAGGCACTTCAGACTTGGTCCCAACAAGATAATTGTGGGAAGAAACAAAGAAGAGAATCAAACCTTAACCAACAAGAAAGCTTCAAATGATTACTATTTTGAAGTCGCAACTGTTCCGGGTCCAACAAGTATTCTTCAAGGAACAAAGAGCAGGAAAGCCATCAAGACAGCAGCCGCATTGACAGCATACTATTCTGACTCAAAAGATATTGAGGTCACAATAAACTATGGAAAAGAGCAGCTTGACAAGTTTATTACAGTTTCAGCCCCAAACGACGCCGACATCAAAGTTCTCAGAGTCAGCGAAAATTAAAGGCTCAATAATAGCTTGGATTCTATGTAGCTTGTAGCTAAATGGGCTCATTAGGTTTTTTTCCTGTATCGAACTATACTGGAAAAGCAACATCCTAGTTCCGCTGGACTAACAGTGATAGAAGTATTCAAAGCCAACTTGAAATCGGTTCGAAGACAATCCTTGGCGACTCTAAATAGACTGTTGAATCTCGGTTCTCACTTTCCATCTACTAAGTGGGCAGTTCCATCCGGACAGTAAATTACAGTGCCTTTCTCAACGATGTTGTAGCGTATGCCGCATGCTTTCATCTGAGAGCATCCATCACAATCTCTTGATAACAGTTTCAGTCGCCTCCCTCTGTTTTTCCTTCAAGGCAACAGCACCATTGTGTCAGTTGGCTAATTATGCTAAGTGGCACAAGTGCCTGAAGCCTTGATAGAGTCTCATGCAAATGGTTACGTCTCTTTTAAACATTCCTTACTCACAATTTCCAGGAAGCGCGCGAGAGCAAAAGTCTTAAGCTTATCATGCATTTTCACTCTTGGATGATGAGCTCTAGAGTCGTGAGCCCTAAGGCTGTGATAATGACTCGACGGGCGAACTGACACCTGAAACTCAATGCACTGTCACAGCCAGTGACGCTGAAAAGGAAGTAATGAAGAAGAAGCGTTCAGGATAACAACTGTACCTGTGCAGTAGCACAACGCCGTGGTCATTTGTTGAAACAAGTTAATGTGTAGACTTTTTCTGCTTAAGCAACAAGAAGGACACTTTGGGGTAGCAGTGCTTTCAACACAACCTGACCGACATGGCAACTCTGGTCTCAACGTTTTTTAGGTGGAAACCAGCACAACTTGAACTGAGAAGAATCAAGAATGGGTTTAAGCCGGTTCGATACTGTAAAACATCTAATTGTGCGCGTTGAACACGATTCAGACTTGATCACATTCATTACTTCGCTTGCAAAAAACAATGGCTTAAAGGCCGCGACCTTTACCGCAATTGGCGCTTTGAAACATGCAAAGATTGGATTTTATGATCAGGAGAAACACGAATATCTGGAGACTCGACTTTCAGCCCCTCAAGAAATAGCCAGCTGCATCGGGAACATCTCCATTAAGAAAGGGGTCCCTTTTGTTCATGCTCACGCCGTACTAGCTGACCAGAAGGGCGACGTGAAAGCTGGGCATCTGCTTGAAGGAAAGGTTTTTGCTGCCGAAGTTCACATAATGGAGTTTGCGGAAAACAAGCTTGTTCGAAAAAATGATGCGGTAACTGGGCTTTCTCTTTGGGACCTTTAGCTGGCAATCAGCCCGTTACTTTGCGAGCGCCCAGAACATGACTGGTTGGCGGGAAAATCAAGATTTTTCGGATGAGTTGACGCGAGTAGCCACGGAAAACTTAATCAGTAAAGTAGTTGTGAAGAGCACATGGAGACGCCATTTCCAGAGCGACTGTATAGCGAGGTGAATGATATGTCTGAGATAATGATTGATGCTTCCGAATTGAAAGGAGAAGGAAGCGAAGTACTTCAAGCTCTTGCAACTTTCCTAAAGGAAAAAACTAGTGCTGACGTGAAAACGGAAGGAAAAAAATTGACAGTGAAGGGTGTAGGAGAAACTGTTAACAAGAAATACCTGCGTGTGCTATTGAAAAAGTTTCTTCACAAAAGGGAACTTAAAGAAAGCTTCCGCATCATAAGCGACGAAGAGGAAAACACGCTCAAAGTGAAAGAAAGGAAATTGTACGAAGAGGAATAGTCAAAAGTTCCAAGAAGAATCTAACCTTTTTTCTTAAGAGGCAAGAGCCTCTTTTGAATTTTGAGTAGACTGTCGGACCCATTATCAGGCTACAGGTAACTAGACGCCATTATTCTAATTTCTCATGATTCCAGGTACGGGTAAATCCGAACATCGTTTCCTTAACGCTTTAGGGTATGCCCTATGATTGGGAAAGGGTGAGACTTTATTGTTTTTTCGGTTTTCTTTTTTTAGCTTTGAGCATTGACTTTGCTGAGGGGTCTCTTTCTTTAATTTCTCCTTTCTCCACAAGGTTGTTGTAGTGTATTCGGCATGTTTCTAAAGAGACTCCGTGTCTCGAGCAGAATTTGGCTAGAACTTTTTCAACCGGTTCCCTGGGTTTTTTCTCTAATACCATTTCTTTTAGTTCTTGAACGTGTTCTTTGTCCATTTTCTCGGTCATTTTTTATGGTCTTCCTCGGTGTTTATGTATCTTGTATTGATATTATTTTTGGTTTCTCTAAAAACTTGCGCTTCTTTTGCTGGGTCAGTTTGTGCCGTCTTAACCGTTATACGGAATCTTATTATACAAGATTCACTTTATTAGTAGCTAGAAGAGGTATGTTCAACTCTCCAAATTCTGGAGCGCACACTCTCCAGTGTCCTTATTGCAGAAGTTATTCAAAACAACAATGGTACAATGTTGCAAAAGGAGTAATGTCCAAAAAAGGATTGGACTACTACGAAGGTTTCATCCCAGAATTACATCTAAGCGTCTGCCCGCAATGTAATAGATACTCGTTGTGGCTTAGACGACAAAATGATACATCCTCGAGTGTCCATTGCCCCCTGGCCTTCAGAGAGAATGCCCCTAAACATAAAGGAAGACTTTATTGAAGCCAGAACTGTTGTAGGAACTTCCCCCAAAGCAGCCTGTGCCCTGCTAAGGTTGTGCCTGCAAAAACTAATGATTTACTTAGGTGAGAAAGGCAAGAATATCGAACTTGACATAGCCAACTTGACAAGAAAGGGCTTGCCTCACAATTTCATATCCACTATGTTGGATGCAAGAGTCATAGGACCTATGACTGTGCCACCTGGGAAAATCAGCCCCAGCGACGACATCGAAACCGCAATGACACTTTTCAATCTAATCAACATGATGATTGAGTCAACGATACCACGTCAGAGGGAAATAAGCCAACTGTACCCCGAGAGTGCGAAGAAAAGAAAAGTCAAAAAGAATCCGATTCCAAAAAAGAATCCGATCAAGAAAAGAGAGATAATACCTACGCCCACAATTCTTTACCGGTAACAGAATATTCAGCATATTGCTCTATTTGGCTCGACCGCGTGCTCTTAGGACTAAGTTGTGAACAAAATCACTTTTGTCTGCAAAAAGGGTTTTAAGTCTTAATCTTTCTTTGTATATAGAGATGAAAAATGGCTATTCATATTCGACGTGTTTTAATTGAGGCTTTGAAGGCTCGCGATACTTCTTTGGTTGATTTGTCTCAGGCAATTTGTTCTGTAGTCGGGGTTGAAGAGTGCGATATTGTAGTCACCGATGTTGACGCTAAAACTGAAACTGTAAAGCTCACCGTTAGGGGCGCTGATATTGAATACAGCGGGATTCTGAGGGTGCTGCAGGAGAATGGTGTTTCAGTTAAAGGCATAGACGAGGTCAACGTGTCAAAGGTGAAGCAGCCTTTGCAACGGACGCCGCCTTGACTGCTTGCTAGATGAGCAGGTCTAAGAGAAAGCCGACGGCAAAGGCCAACACTCCGAAGGCCACCATTCTTACTCCTTTTTTGTAGGGGTTTGTTTTCCCGATTCGTCCCATATAGACTCCTGCGGCGAATAATGTGCTTAAGTGCTAGAGCAACAGAGATCCATGCGGCAGTGTCAATGCGTAGTAGGCCTGTGGCGGCGACGAGAAAGGGTGTGATTGTTATGGCGCACGAAAATAGGGGAGTTGCGAAGTTTATCAGTGTGGCGAGCAGCACCGTTTTTCTTGCGGTTTTTTGGATGTTAGTGTCATCTAGATCTGTGAAGAGCGCTTTTTCAAGGTCTGAGATTTTTCGTTCCTGCTCAAGGCTTTCGGCCTCGTAAACGCTTACCCCTGTCGAGATGCCCAGGGCAAAGCTGGTTGTTAACATGGTAACTGTGATAACGGTCAATCCTGCGTCGGCGGCGAATGCTGAGCCTACGATTATGCCCAGCAGAATGAAGGTTGAGTCAAACAGCGTGTTAATGAAGAACCTGCGGATTATGGGACCGACGCTTTCGCGTTCAAGCGTTTCTCGCAGACCATTCATGACGCTGTCCCCTTCTTTAGTAGAATCAACATTGATGTGGCTATGATTATTCTCGTTTATTTTTGTTTCCCTTATGCTTCGCTCTCAGATAAAGCGTGCGCTTAGAAATGCCGCCGCAAAAAAATTGCAAGCTGTCCATATGTATTGCTTTCCCAGTGCAAATTCTATAGCGGGCCCGACGGGAATTGAACCCGCGACCCCCGGATTAAAAGTCCGGTGCTCTAGCCTGACTGAGCTACGGGCCCTTGTATGCGTTTTGTGCTTATAAGAAAAGCAAGGAAGGGGTTTTTTAGCGTTTCTATTCGATAACCTAGAATAGAAGAGTTAAGGGGGCAACTCCCTCGCCTTTCGAGAGAATGAAACTACATTGTTGCCCTCGGGTTTCTTGTGCTTGTGTTTCACAGAAAACTATTGCAAAACAAGCCACATATTGTTTTTGCCTGAATCGATTTTCGGAGGAATATGTTTGGAAAAATTTCAACATTTAGTTATATAATTAATTCGAGATGGATAGGATTTTAAACGCATTGTTTCGATTTTCATGGTGTCTGCAGCTGTTTCTACTATTCAGCGATATATGTGCATGTTAACAAACGTTATTTCTTCTTTTATGATTAAAAAAAGCCACGGTGCCATAATTGATTTCGTGGAAATACTCCTTTAAACGTTTAAACGAAGAATATGAAATAGCAAAGAAAAAGAAGCGAGCCTTGGACAGCTTATTCGAAACAGGCAGGATTTCACAGACTACGCGTGACTCATTTGATAGTGACCTGACTAGTGCCATTGCTGAAATTGAAAAACAACAAAAAGATCTCGTTGTTAAAATGCAAGGTAAAGTTCATGAGCTTGAGAATCAAGTTAAAACGTTGGAGACTCTTCTTGCCAATTACGAAATACAGCATGTGGTTGGCGAGATTGAAGAGGAAGTCTACCAGCGTGAAATAAGCCTTCTCACTAATGGACTTGACACTGCAAAACATGAACTGGAAAACATAAAAGATGCTACAAAACAGCTGTGCTCCCCTGTGGAAACCCCTGTAATAGCTTCTCCTCCTGTTGCAGTTCAAGAAATCGAACCTGTGATAGCGGAAAACCCAGTGGAAGTAAAAGCTGAAAACATTGCTGAAGCAGCCCAGGAAATCGTTTCAGATGCTCCAACCGATGTCATCGTCACACCCGAACCTGCTGCAGTTGAGCTTTGTCCTCCTGAACCAGTGATAGCTGAAGAAGCAGTATCGCCCGTACCGATAATTGCAGAACAAGAAGTAATAGTACCCCCAATTGCACTATCTGAGGAAACTGTTCCAGAAGTGCCAGTAGAAGTGCCAGTAGAAGTGCCAGTAGAAGTGCCAGTAGAAGTGCCAGTAGAAGTGCCAGTAGAAGTGCCAGTAGAAGTGCCAGTAGAAGTGCCAGTAGAAGTGCCAGTAGAAGTGCCAGTAGAAGTGCCAGTAGAAGTGCCAGTAGAAGTGCCAGTAGAAGTGCCAGTAGAAGTGCCAGTAGAAGAGTTTTCGCCAGATATGGAGGCTGAAATGCCCTCAACCGAAGAGACAACTGTGGAATCAGAAGTAGCATCACCTTTGGAAGACGCACAGGAAACTGTTGATGACCAGGTTCAAGATCTTGAGATATCACCCCAAATCGTGGAAGCGAGCTACACAGAAGATCTGTCGCCAGTGGTGGAGATAACAGAAACAGATGAAATAGTTACAGCTGTAGAGGCGGGTGAAGAGGCCCACCCTCAGGTAGCGCCCAAGGAGGCGCAACCAGAAGCAATCGTAGAACTTGGAACGGACGAGGAAAACAGGGCAGAAGAAACGACCGCAACCGAAGAAACAAGCACAGAAAACGCTGAAAACTCAGCCTAAACCTAGAAAGTAATATTCTTCCTTTTTTCTTTGTAGAACCAAAATCTGTTTTCAATTGTTATTTGGGCACAACACTACTTTGGATCCTATACAAAACCAAGGTTTAGAGCCCTGACTGGTTACCATCCAGATAGTTCTGCAGTTACATGTGCCTTCTTATGTTCATTGCGACCTGCTGAAGCTTTTCCCTGTTTACGTTGGGTCTCTCCGAAAATCGTCCCATCCTCTGACCCTCATATCTTGGAACTACGTGAATATGAAAATGAAGAATTTCCTGATCAGCTGCCTTTCCATTTTGCTGGAATATGCTGATTCCATCTGCTTTCGTAGTTTCTTTGACGGCGATAGCGATTCGCTTAGAAATGCTGTGTAGATAAGCGAGAAGTTCCGCCGGGATTTCAAAGATGTCTTTATGGTGCTCCTTGGGGATAACAAGTGTATGACCTTCGTTGAGTGGGTTTATGTCAAGAAATGCCATAGCAGTCTCGTCTTCGTAGACAATGTTTCCAGGTGATTGTTTTTGGACTATTCTGCAAAAAATGCATGAGTCATCGTTCATGAAGGTCACCGCTACACAATTATCAATTGGCACTCTTAGATATTACGCCATACTTGCCTCGACAGTTCATCTATAGTGCGCGCGTTTGTCGGCTGCAGCGACTTGTCGCATAATTTTGTCCATTTGATGGTTCCGATCACGTTGACTATGGGTTTGTTTCAACAGAATAGCAGATTTCAGAGTCGTGATTCATGTTCATAGGTGGTACTTGTTGACTCTGAAATTGAAACAGTGAATATGAATCTTAACTAAAGCCATATCATTCAACGAATGCACACTAGGCTTAAATATAGTTCAAGTTCCTTAGTGAATCCGTGGTGCCTTTGGCAAGAGACGGTAACGAGGCTGTTGAGCTTAGAGGTGTGGTGAAACGATACCACGAGATTTTGGCTGTGAATCAACTTGATTTGAGTATTCAAGCAGGCGAAATCTTTGGCCTTCTTGGACCGAACGGTTCAGGCAAGTCAACAACTCTGAAAATGATTCTAGGTCTAGTAACGCCCGACTCGGGGTCAATCAATGTTCTTGGGATTGACGTGCAAAAAGACGCCGTCGCCGTGAAGCAACAAGTCGGCTACGTTCCCGAATCTCCACGATTATATGAATTCTTGACTGGAATAGAATATTTGGATTTTATCGGAGACATCTATGGGATGCAGGTCGAGGAGAAGAAGAATCGAATTACTGAATACCTTAGAGCTCTCCAACTTGAAGGTCGAGAAGGCGATATGATTACCAGTTACTCTGATGGGATGAAACAGAAGATTGCCTTAATCTCAGCGTTTCTGCACAAGCCCAAACTCTTAATTCTAGACGAACCATTGAGTGCCTTAGACCCACGATCCGCAAGGATAGTAAAGGATTTCTTGCAGGAACTAAAGGCGCAAGGCGTAACCACCGTTATGTCAACACATGTGCTTGAGATAGCTCAAGCTATATGCGACCGAATAGGGATTATGTACCAAGGAAGACTCTTAGCACTAGGTAATATGAAGGAGTTAAGGGAGATGTCAAAGCTTCCAGATTCGGGTCTTGAAGATATTTTCTTGAAGCTAACGGGGACGGGAGATACCCGAGCTATCGTCGAGGAACTCCTGAAATGAATTGGAAGAACGTGCTTAGCCTAATTCGAGTTGACAGAAAATCTGGCAGACTCATTAGAGGGCAGAAGCTGACACGATACCGCGAGAACTTCTTTTTTGCATACTGGCCTTACTGGGTTGCTCTAGGTGTGGGGCTTGCTGTCGGCTTGCTGGTCGGTGTCGTTTACAACTCTGTCGCCGCGTCTGACCTGAGTGTTGCAAACGAGTTTCACCAGTATGCACAGAGTTTTTTCTTTTCTTTGCCAACCTTGGTGCTGGTTTACAGTCTAGTTTTCACGTTGTTGCAGCAAATTCAAAAAAGCGGGGTCAAGGTCTCTTCTCAGGTGCCGTACTGGCTACCTGTAACATGGCAAGAACACACTCTAGCTTCCATCTTAGCTAGTCTCTTAGGTTTTCCACTTGCCTCGGTTGTATTCATTGCATCAGCAATCATAGTCTTCTCCTTCTTCATTGGGTTATTAATCCCTGCGCTTGCAGCTTCATTGGCAGTATGTGCATCGGCTTTCATAGCCAGTGCTATTACCGAAATTCTTAGAATACTGCAGGTGCGATTTATCGGCGCAGTCTACAAGTCCACAGGGCGTGCGGCAGTGTGGGTTCGGTTTGTTGGCTCATTACTTTTTTTTGTTGTTTTCTATGTTCTCTATTTCTACGTAGTTTCTGGGTCTGGAGCAATTACATTCATTCAAACTGTGGCTTCAACCCAGAATGCAATCTGGTTTGTGCCTTTTGTATGGCTGGGACTGACACTCTATTCCTTCGCAATCGGGATGCTTCTTCAAGGACTCGTTTTTCTGGTTCTGTCTCTGGTATTTATCTTAGCCTTGTTTCTCCTTGCGTTTTATTTAAACCGCAAATTCGGGCTTTATGAGCAACCTGCAATAACGGTTTCCCGCGGAGTCTATGCTCCCAAAACCGGCTTGTTGGGCAAGCTGGGCTTCTCCTTGACAGAAGCAGCAATTGTCCGGAAAGATTTGAAAGCTTTCACGCGGCGTCGAGAGTTAATGACCATTTTCATTATTCCAATTGTACTCATACTCGTACCCATAATGCAGACGATGGGTCAAACCTCAGAACCTATGCCTCAACAGGTTTCTATTTTCCTAACCGCTATGACAATCCTTATGCCCGCATCTGTTATGGCTATGAGCTTAGGCACATTCATGATAGGCGAGGAAGGACAAGCCGTTTGGCGAATATATTCCTCGCCATTATCAGCACGGGGCTTGGTGAAGAGCAAGTATTTCCTCACCATTTTCTTCGCGCTCATCGTGCTCCTGATCACCGGAATCTTCGGAATAGTATTCTACAATCCGTCATTTAGGGCTACTGCAATAGCGTTTTCCGAAGCTGTTTTCTTAGTCTTCACTCTGGGAGCAATTTCTCTGTCGAACGGCATAAGCGGCGCTGATTTTACGGAAACACCCAGACCTAAGCTGATTCGTCAGTCAACCAGCTTACTTAACCTAGTCGAATGTCTCTTAGCTGGCGTTGCCGTATTGGCACCCTTCATTCCGTACATAATATCCTCCACAATTTCAGCCTTCATGCCTAGCCTAAACTTCGGTGCTGTCTTGGATCCTACCTTAGCAGCTATCATAAGCGGGGTTATCTCCGTTGTTCTGACAGCGTTTTTCTATCGCGTTTCTCTCAGAAAGGCAAGGAAACTCTTATCAAAAGCAGAAATCTAAATATAAATAAAAATCGGAAACTATCTTAAATTGACACCTTATCGACGAGAGATCGTTTAGATAAGCGGGCAGAATGTCCTGCCCATGCTAATGTCGCCTTTTCCGTATTGCAGAGCGCTTCTTGTAAACAATCAATGCTAACAACGCTGCAACAATTAATATCGGTATGACAAGTGCAACTATCGGGAATTCCGGAACATCCCAGGCGTTTGAGTCTATTATTTTCCAGGTAATCGTCTCTGAGTATTCTGGATTAGTGTACGTTTTGTAGTCATAGAGTTCGACCAGCATTCCCGTTTGCTTGTCAAAATGAACGGTCATGTAATCACTGTAAGTTCTATTGGTGTTGTCGGTGCTTGCGAATTCCCCGGTAACCAAGTATCGATTCGTTTCTCTTTTGTTATCTCCAAAATCTCTCGTAGAGGAAGCATTAACCTTTATCATGTCCGGGCCGTAGGGGTGAATTTTGTCTCCAACGTTTAGGTTTGTAGGGAAGACCGCCCAGAACCAGTACGTGTACATTCCTGTGCCTACATCGATTTCACTGTCAGTTTCAGATACAGTTCCATTTGTGAAACGCCAAACAATATGCATAGAAACGTCTGCATCAAGGACCTTGGTAATATTCACTTGCACGTACTCAGTTGAATTCAAATCAAGAATGCTGTCCGAAATAACTGCGGTCGCATTGCTAGAACTCCAAAATCCTTTTACCTCGTATGTAAATGTGTTCCCAACGCGTACTCCAGGCTGCGCAATTTGAGCTAGTGTTGCTTCACCCATCACGAAGCATAGGAGTGCCAAGAGCAAGACCACAATTGCCATTTTCTTAGTCATTCTGCATCGTTGCAGTATGCAACACACTTGGTTTTTATACTTTTTGGGAAAACCAAAAAGATTCGAAGTCGTCAAGCCATGTGGACTCTCACTGCAGGTGCTCGAGTTTTCTCCTAAAGAAAATCGTCACAGAGTGTTGGGGCTGTGTAGCGTTTTGTCTTTTCTATTGGCCATATACGCCTGTCTTGATTTTTTCAACAAGCAGTTCCACATATTCTATAGGCCAAACATCATCGCACACGTCGTCTGTCAGTATGTTGCGCTGATGATAGAATGGAATCAGATCATTCTTAAGCAGCAATATCAGGAGGAACTCCTGCCCATAAGTTCGTTTGAAAAGAGAGTATTTGGAAGATTGTTTTCTGGACATCTCATAGTGAGGTTCCAAAATGATCTTTCTACCCTGTATAGACTTGTCAAGGATGAAATCAGGAGTGTATATGTCGCCGGGTAATGGAAAACTGATTGTTTCGTAACCGTAAGGGATTCTCATTTTTGAAAGCGTAATCGCTGTTTTTTTCTCCCATCCGCTCTTGTAACGGCTTAATTTCTGGTAATAGGCATGTGGCTGTCCAGTTACTTCGTGCATATGGTCGAAGAATTTCAGTGCATCCTTCAAAGTATTTCTGTTCAGGTTTTTTTGTTTTAGCCATCTTCCTAGCAGAAAAAACGGGTAATCAACCTTCGCAGGGTCTTGAGGAAAGAGTTGTTTAGCAAAGCTCGTGATAGTCTCACAAGCCTTCATCGCGCTGTACTCGTCTCTCCAGAGAAATGGCGAAGCTGAGTTTATCAGGCCTAAACTGGTCGCCACACTCGCGTTCTCTCTTGTAAGCGGAACGTAGAGGTCCTGAGGCGAAAAGTGATTGAAAATTCCCAGGTCAGGTTCAGGACGCACCATCCACCTCATGTAGATCCACGCTTTCTCTTTGTATGGCCCGCTCATTTTCTCAATGTTGCGGGCGATGTCTTCGACAAATTCTTTGGGTTTCGTGAATTTGTGGGATTGTTTTATTAGGTCTTTTTCTGTTGTGTTTCTAACATACTCGTTGACAGAAGTCAAGATTTCAGGTATTTTTTCCCTTAAGCGCCCCAAATCACGGTAAAACTCGCATTTAATAATTTCTTCTTGAAACATGTGAGGTTTGCGAATCTCGAGGAGTCGATTATCATATTTCTGGTGAAGATGTACTAGGATTCTTCTTGCATTTTCAGAGAATCCTATGGTGTTGTCGTCAAGCATTGACGCTGCGAGCAGGAAATAGTGTGCTGCTTTCTTCCTTTCTTCGTAGTCATTGGAGTATGGGTTTAGGAGTAGCTTTGGGCTCATTCGGCGGTCCCATTGGACGTCAACGACGTTGGAATTCATGTTTACAAATTTCAATAATAATGATAGCAATTCGTCGTTTGCCATGCCTTCACTCCTCTTGCTATAATGTGCGAAATGGCTTAATAACAAATACGTATGCCTAGCCCAACTTCCCGTTAAAACCAAATTGAAAACGGAATGTATAGCTTGATATAGCAGAAGAATCAAGAAAAGGAAATGCAGAGTATTATTTCTGTTTCTCCTTGTCTTCCCAAAATTCTTTTGTGCGCAAATATTGAATTTTGGCTTTGATTAAGTCAAGATAAAAATCATCTTGGTTTGGGTGCATCTTACCTAGAATTCTTGAGGCCGTCTCGGGTCCGACACCTTTGACCTGTAAGGCTCTCAAGGCCTGTTTCCCGTAACTCAGCAGCAAATCCGCTTTGCGTCTTGCCTGCGTGAGTTCTTTAAGCTCTTCGGGGTTCAGCTGTTTGTTTTCACGTCTCCTGAGCAGGAATTCTTTCAGACGGTTTTCGTCTTGGCCGTGATATGTCACTGTTAAGAGATTTGAACCGCACTTTCCACAAGCTGGCTTTTCAGGCAGGTCTTTGACTCTAAACTGGCTTGTCCACTCAGCGCAGTTCATGCATAACAACGTAACCATTCGTGCTTCGATGGAGTTTCTCATTTTGTCAATATTGCTCAGAATCACACGTTCGGGCGCCATCAACTCGGAAATATCCGCGTATTGGGATAGAATATGGTACGCCAGCGGAGTTGGCTTCTCGGACCTGACCACAGTGTTGACAACAATCTTTCCCTCCTTCACGTTATGCAATATCTGTTTAACTTTTGGCAAGTCAGCCTTCTCAAGCATCGCTTCGCGTAACGTTTCATCGTAAATCGGAGTACCCTCAAACGCAGCTTTCAACGTTGCCAGTCGTTCGTAACTCATGGTTTTCCCTCGTGGCAGCGCGCCGAACCTTTCAGCCACAAACTTCATCTTGTACGCGAAAGGAAACTTGGCTTTCACAGTATTTTCCGAAGGCAGCATCTGCTTCTTCATCCGTAAGATTGAAAAGCCATCCAACCATGTTCCCAATTTCATACTTTGATATTTTTCTGGGAGTCTCTACAAGGATGCGGTAGCCATCTGCCCACCAGCCCGTAATAACTTCTCTCTCTGAGAGGACTGAGTCGATGATTCCTCCCAGAGTCTTGTTGACTATCTCACCGAAACATGCGTGAACAATCAAGTATTTATCGAATGCTTCAACAAGTATCCGACCGTCCGTGGGCAAAGGTACGCCTTCCTTCAAGTGTTCTTCGATTTCTTTCACGGTTTCCATGAGTGTTGCTTTGTCAGTTTTTAGTTCTTCAGAAATTTCTTCGGCAACTTGCTCCGAGCTCTTGTTCTTCCCTAGCATTTTGCCTATTCTATCGCGGGAAGAGCCAGTTTGCTGTGCCAACTCGAATGGTACTGGCAGTATTTCTCCGTCCCAACCTGGAATTGCAGCGAAAGGATCTTCAGCGGGAAGAACGTGAACGGTTCCTGTTTCTTCTTCGATTTGTATTATTCGCCAGACTTTTCCTCGCATAATGAAGTGGAGACCTATGCGCGCGTCGAGCGCCATGAATTCATCGCCCAAAGAGCCGATTTTTCTATCCGATAACACGTTTATGACTGGATAGCGCCTCTCGTCGGGAATCATGCTCAAATTTCCATAGTAGTACTCCCGTGTTCTCCCTGTTCTCCTCAAAACTTTGCCTTCTGGATCCAAACGCAATTTGTTTAGATTTTCTAGAAAGTCTATTACGTTGTGCAGCTTCCTGCTGGGAAACCTTCGGTAAGGATAAGCCCTACGTACAATTGCAGTCAGCTCTTTCAGCGTTATGCTTTGATTGTCGAGCAGGATTCCCGCGATCTGATGAGCTAAAACATCCAATGCGTTCTCGTGAAACAATACTGGCTCAATCCGATTTTCAACTGCATTGTTCACAGCGGCAATAGACTCCAAAGTGTCATCAGAGTAAACCGTGACTATCACGCCTTCGGAAAGTCTTTCCAGACTGTGACCGCTTCTTCCTACTCTTTGGATTAAGCTGTTGACTTGTCTGGGCGACATGTACTGGATAACCAAGTCCACATTGCCGATGTCTATGCCGAGCTCTAAAGTGCTTGTGCAGATGATTGCTTTTAGCAATCCAGCCTTGAACTGGTCTTCGATACTCACCCGTTCTTCCTTCGAGAGGGAACCGTGATGAACTGCTATGTCTTGACGGTTTAGCTGACTGAACTTGTGTCCAAGCATTTCAGCGAGGGTGCGGCTGTTAACAAATACAAGAGTTGAATTGTGGCTGTCTATGAGCTCAGTTAATCGTCTTATTCGGGCGGCAGCTTCTGGACTGGTTTCCAGTTTTCCTGCTGTTTCATAATCAGCTTCTGTGGGTGCAGGGCTCTCTATACGGTACTCATATTTCTTGGATAGAACAGATTGGATGATGTCTACAGCTCTTTTTGTTCCACAGATAAATTTAGCTACTTCTTCCGGGTTGCCAACTGTAGCGGACAAGCCAATTCTCTGAAACTCGTGCTGCGTGACTTCCTTTAAGCGTTCAAGCGCTATGGTTAATTGGATGCCGCGCTTGCTCTCAGCAAGCTCGTGCACCTCATCGATAATAACGTATCGGACGTTGGCCAGATGTTTGCGAAACTGTGATCCTGGAAGAACCGCTTGCAGCGTTTCTGGCGTTGTAACAAGAATTTGTGGTGGTTGGCGAGCTTGTTTTCTACGTGTTTTTGTTTCGGTGTCCCCATGCCTGACTTCAACTTTTATTTCTAGTTGCTCTGACCAGAACTTTAAGCGTTTGAGCATGTCCCGGTTTAATGCTCTTAGCGGCGTGATATAGATGACCTGTATGCCATTTTTTGTTTTTTCTGGATGTTCGCATAGCTCTGAAAAAATTGGAAGAAGAACAGCTTCGGTCTTCCCAGTACCAGTTGGTGCGATAAGCAGCACGTTCTTGCCCTTTAAAATGGAGGGAAAAGCCATGCTTTGAGGCAGTGTGGGCTTCGAAAACCCAAGTTCAGCCAACACCTTGCGGACGGGCTTTGCAAGTAAATCGAAGGCAGAACTGTCATCCTTAAGCATAGTTACACGTGCCAAGACAACTACTGACTATGTACGTTTTATCTTTTTATCTATGTTTCAGACGCGGCAAAGATCGAAAACCATTCCCTCAACCACCTCCACCGCTATAGATCCGAGAAAAGACTCCGACTTCCGCCCTACCGTACTATGAGATCGCCAATCAGGCTAACCAGCGCTTGCTACAGTTTCGTAGTGCCCGCATCTTCGTCTTAAGTCTGCTGGATTTACTGCTCTAAGATTAGCGTTGTTGCCCCTGTGTCGGAACTCTTCTCGGCAGATTTTTCCAAAAGCTGGAATTTCGCGTTAAGAAAAGAGAAGAAGACCTAGTGATGGCAACAAACTTAGTGCTGTGGGAATAGGAAGTCCTGGAAAGCGAGACTGTTTTGCAGCTACTTTCATCGTGATGTAAGAGCCTATCAGAACAAGCACGAGCGATAGGATTCCTGGGTAGATTCCGAAGTATATTGAGGTGTTTGCAGTAATAATTGAGTAGCAAATTAGGTCTCCTATTCCGATACCCCACTCTGTGGTTGAGAAGGTCAATTGCTGAAGTATTTCCTCATATTTCAATTCGCCGAATGATTTCTGAATTGATTTGTTTAAGACTAGAATCGTGTCGGCAATTGAAAACGCAATTAGAACTCCCAAAACTAGTGAAGTCGGCATTATGACTCCTATGAGTGCTCCAAAAGCTCCGCTGGAAATTACAAATAGTCTATTTCTCTCTCTCACCGGGAGATTGCCAATGAAAACAAGAAATGCGCCAAACATGCCGACGAAAGTCGCTGCCGCCGGAACCAGTAGCAGAAGCTGAGAATCTGATCCCGTCATGATGAACACAAGCCTCGACACAAGCAGTATGGAGTAACATCCTGCCAGAATGTAAAAAGACGCCAATACTCTCACGGCAATCTCTTTGCCTGTTTTGACCGCGCGAAGAAAAAGGTACAAGATAACAACTGTCGAAACTGCCATTATGAATAGGTTGACTGGCGAGAAAACTTCAAAGTTGAAAAGTGAGAGCAAAGAGTCTTTATTGTAGGGTTGCGAAACCAGCACTAACTGCGAAAAAACTATAGCTATAAGAATCGTGAAGAAAATTGGAAGTGCAAAACTCATTTTGCCTGTCTTGTAGGAGCAGAACGATTTGGAAAAACTAAATTCTGCCACACAAATCTGCCCACAAATACTTCTTTGTGGATTGTCATTAACTTTTCTATTAATCAGGACATCCAAAGCTACCTGCGGTTTTCTTCGAGCACAAGCACGGCAGGAGAGGTTTCAAGAGAGCTCTGAAAAAGCTAATTTAAGAGTGGTCGAGATAGTGAGGCTTATTCCCGGCTGATTTGCCCATGAAGAGAATACTGCTAGTAACCTTTCTGAATTTCTTCGTTTCGGGAGGACTAACATTAGCGATTCCATTATTGCTTCTAGAACAAAACGTCGACTTGATAAACATCAGCATCGTGATATCTGTTTTGCCTTTGTTTTTCCTAGTAATCCGCTTAGTTCTAGCTTTAGCAGCGGATCTCAAGGGTTGGAGTCGATTTTACCTCTTGCTAAACTGGCCTGCAAGCATAATATCGACGTTGATTTATTTCGTTGCAACATCCGTTCCCGTCTTTCTCTTGGGAAAAGTGGTTGAAGCAATCAGAGAATCGTCCTACTGGGCTGTAAATCGGACAGCCATTTTTTCCTTATCTCCGGGACGAGAGGAAAAAGAAGCTACAAGAAACACTGCTGTTTTACTGCTTTCAACAGCTATAGGCAGCGCAGTGGCAGGCCTCGGGCTGTCATATATTGGATCTCCGCATACGCTAACCATTTTTGTCGTGGTTTCCGCCTTGATTGGGGTTCCTGCTGCGATGCTGTGGAAGATTCCAAAACAGAATCAGGTTACTTCTTCCAGAGTGAAGACTCTAATCAATTTAAGAGGCCGAGGCAGAATGTTCTGGTTTGTTTCACTGATAATGCTCTTTTACAGCTTGGCTAGATACCCGCTGATTACTCTGCTCCTGCCAGTTTTCATGTCTCAGCAATTGGGCTTAAGCTACACTACGATAGGACTAGCCTTCATGCTCTACAATGTCATAGCATCAATCGTAGTTGTTATCACTTTGAGATTTTCACTCAGCGCTAAACGAGCAATACTGCAAAGCCTTATTGCTCTCCTTGCCTCGGTGTTTATGGCTATCTCAAACGGCTATTTCCTGCTGCTCTTTTTCGCGTTAGCTTTTACAGAAGGGCTTGGAACAGGTTTTTACGAATCCATAATTGCAAAAGCAACCAAGAAGGGATCAAGCGTGTCATTCGATATAGGACTACTACACTTGCCGAGGCGGTTTGCAGAGTTCGCTTCTGTCCTGTATGCTGGAGCTATAGCTCAATTTGCCGGGTATCTGCCAGTCTTTGTCTTCTGCGGAGTTTTCTTCGCTATCTTCTCTTTTCTATCGTTACATTTCCTCAAAAGCGCATGAAGTATGCACCAAGCCAACTGCTATTAACATTCAACATCTGGATAGTGGATTGTTCGCCTCAGTGGACAACTTAATAGTTTGATGCTTCTATACCTTAATCATTTAGGCCGTGAAGAAATGTCCGCAAGCAAAATAAGAGGTAAACCAAGTGATTCTGGCAAAGGTAAGTCCAGTTCCAAACCCTACTCCGTCAAGCTCGTACCTGCAGAACTCCATCCTAAAAGGGAATCACTAGTTTCTTCAGGGACTTCAGGTGAAATTCACAATTGTGGTCAGTTGCTGGTGATTGTTGGCATGCCTGGTGCAGGAAAATCAGTGGTCGTAGAGCATCTTCACAGCAAGGGCTGGACCGTCGTGCACTTTGGGGGCATTACTATGCGGGAACTGGAAAAGCGCAGTCTTGCCGTTAACGAATCAAACGAACGGGCAGTTAGGGAAGAGCTAAGAAGAACCTACGGGATGGCAGCTTTTGCCAAACTTTCAATTGATGATGTAAGAAATGGTCTCGCAAAAGGCCCCACTGTAATTGACGGTTTGTACTCTTGGTCAGAGTACAAGTTCATCAGAAACGAGTTGTCCAAAAAATTATGTGTTATCGCAGTCTTTACGTCAAAACACATTCGCTATGAGAGGCTACTACACAGAGAAGTCCGTCCACTTTCCTACGAAGAAGCAGAAGCCCGCGATTTTGCAGAAATCGAGAACCTTGAAAAAGGTGGACCAATAGCAATGGCTGATTTCACCCTCCCCAATGACGGTTCCTTGAAAACACTCTATTCAAACATCGACAAACTCTTGAATTCATTATCCCAAAAATAGATTGACAGCAGCGCGAATTGCGTTCCATGGTAATTTGAAAAAGCGGCTATTCGGGGAATTGTTTTTATTGAACTCTTGATATTCTAAGAGAAGGAAAAAAGAAGGATTCGGTTCGGCTCACCTCCTACCGAGTCCTTTCTTTTTTCCTTTTTGTGTGCTTATCCTCATTAATGCAGTTATTGTGTACACTCAATACAAGTAGTGAGTGGTTTTTGCTCAATCCAGTTTTGAACGTTTGTTCTTTAGGGAGAGTTTGTAGGCGCATTATGGCAGGCACAGGCACTTGTCGTTGCTGGCGAAACGGTGGCTTACAGAATGAATGGAATTACAGCAATCAGTAGTACAACCGTAATGAGCGTAACTGTGACTGCAATGGTTATTCTGTGGACGGTTTTTTCCCCTACCCTCCGACCCAATACGTACTCGAGCATAATATTGAACATTCTACCTCCGTCCATAGGGTATATGGGCAGTGCATTGAATACTGCGACGTTAACGTTGACAAACCACAACCAAAATAAGATGTTTGCATAAACATGCCATGGCTCACCTAACCAATGAGAATAGAGTGGTGCCGCTGAATCCGAGAAAGGCACTAGACCTGGAGCAAGTGCTGGTGGAACCAAGTAAAGGGAGAGGGATGAGAGGGAGAAATTCTGATAGTAACTTAATCGCTCTCTGGTCATCAACTCGCTCAAGTTGACTCCCATGATTGCGCGACCATCGGATTCAACCAGTTCTACAGAGGTGGAAAACAGGTTGTCCCACTTTTCTCCTCTGACCACTGTCAAGTTTATTTCGTCTCCAGGAATCTTGCTATCAAGCAAAGCCTTCAGCTGTTCATAATTGGAAATCTGGACACCGTCAGCAGAGACAAAAACGTCTTTCGCCAATATCCCTGCTTGATCAGCGGGCATACCATCAATAACATCGTAAACGTAAACCCCGTCGACGACTGGGGTTAAACCGTTTACAATTAGGAGGACACCAAGAATGCATACCACGGCTACGACAATGTTTGCACCTACCCCTGCAGCCATTACTCTCAAGGAGTTCCTCGGTCTAGCTCTGGCGATCTGCGTTTCATCAACGTCAACAAAAGCGCCTATGGGAATGAAGATTAGAAAAAGGAGACCGCTTGATTTTACTCTTAAACCTAAATTCCTTGCGATAACGCCATGTGCTATTTCGTGAATCGTCATTGCACAGATAATTGCGAGCCAACCGTAGAATACTGGAAGAACAGGATTTATGCCTGGTAGTAGAAGATAGGCTCCTGGACCGAGTGTGCGACTTATTTCTCTGACTGCGGGTGCTCCCAAAACTGTAACCAGGCTACTAAAGAGCATGAAAAGGCCTATTCCAGCTACGATTGGGACAATTATCGGCGATAGCCAAGACAGTGCTCCTGAAATTCGTAACGCGCCAAATCTGTTAAAAAACCCTGTAAGCTTCTGTGTTCTGAGCGTCAAAATGGGAAAACTGAATTCAATTGCACTCTGTTTCTCTTCATTCTGTATTGCTGCATCGCTCAACGATTACATCATACCTTTACGCTTCAAACATGCCGCACCCAAAGATATAGGCTTCGCAGTATTTCACTACAAATCTACCATTCTCTATAAAACTATACCTGGACTAATTCGGAAAAGACCTTGAGCACAGATTTTGTGCTAGCAATGGCAAAAATAATTTTCCATACATGCATTTCAATAAATGGATGTACGAGTGTTTGCTATCGAATCGTTGTTGACCAAAAGAAAAATGAAAAGATGTAAAAGATACAATAATTCAAATGTTTTCAAGCTGCTAGGTCAAGGGAAGGTTCATGACTAAAGTCTATTATTCCGAGAAACTGGGACGAAGAGCCTTTGCCTTAAGAATTCTAGAGGTTTTCAAAAAGCCCCTGGAAAAGGCTGAGAAAGTTTTCGTTAAGCCGAATATCGTGTCCTACGAGACTTATCCAACAACCACTCATCCCGAAATTCTTGACGCTGTTCTGGGGGGCTTAGGAAATCGCAACATAGTTGTTGGTGATGCTCCGGCAGTAGACGCAGGTAGGTCTAAGAAAATCATGGAGAAATCTCCACTTAGAGAAATCTGCTTATCGCATGGGGTTAGTTTTGTAAACCTATACTCAGAGAAGATGACAAGTATAGAAAGCGAGAGGGGTTACCGACTTAGAATGTCCGCCTTACCTTTAGCTTGCGATCTCGTTATTTCTCTTCCTGTCTTAAAAGTTCATTTTATGTGCGGTTTGAGCGGAGCATTGAAGAATCAGTTTGGCTACCTAAGTCGGACAGATAGAATCTTGATGCACAGCCGAATCAAGAATATCGATAAAGGCATTGCAGAGTTGAATAAAGCTGTTCCAACGAGTATCTACATCGTAGATGCAGTGGAAACTATGGTGAAAGCCCAAGAATGTCGACACGGTGGATGTCCAACTGATTTAGGAGTTATGCTTGGTGGAACTGACCCCGTGAGCTTAGACTGTTATGGTCTTCAATTGCTTGAGAGGGTCGAACCAGCCTTTAAGGAAATGAAACAAAAATGTTTAAAGTACATTGACTACGCTTCGGAGATAGGTGTCGGCAGCAAAGACTTCGAATTAACAAAACTCTAACCTTTCAATTATCGTTGCCTTTTCCAGCAGAAACGAGGAGTGCCATGAGGTATTCATTTTCTACTAGGCCAAATGCGCCTTTCTTCGCAGAGAACTCGTCAAACTTGCGAACACCATCCGAGTCCAAAAAGGGAGAACGGATGGCAAACGGCACTGGGTCTCTGGTATGCGTTCCAATCCTTATCGGAGTGGCGTGATCTGGTAGCACCGCAATTGCATATGGTTCTTTCAAACCACTTAGAATTCTGCCTACTACCTTCTTGTCGAAGTCTTCTATTGCCTTAATTTTTAAGTTGACGTCTTTCTCATGTCCCGCTTCATCGGGAGCTTCAACATGCACGAAGACCAAGTCATTTTCCTCAAGAGCTTTGAGTGCGGCGTCTGCTTTGCCTTCATAATTCGTGTCATACAAGCCTGTGGCTCCAGGAACACTAATTATCTTCATTCCAGCATAGATTCCGATTCCTTTCACCAAATCAACAGCTGATATTACTGCTGCATCCAAACCGTATTTCTTCTTGAATGAAGGCAAGGACGGTTTCCTGCCTCCTCCCCAAGGCCAAATCATGTTTCCAGGCTTCTTGCCTGCTTTTTGTCGGGCAATGTTGACGGGATGGGATTCCAGAACCCTTTTTGACTCAAGAATTTTTTCTTTCAGCAGTGATGTTGTCTTCTCTGCTTCTTCCGACTTGGTTTTCGGAAGTATGTTTGAGATATAGGCGCCTATTGCGTCATGGGGTGGTGTGCACTCAACCAGATTGGAAAAGGGGGAATTCCGCAGAATAAGAAAATGTCTGTAGTCCAGCCCGGAGAAAAACTCAAGTCCATCAGTTTTCAGGGAAACTTGTAAAGCTCCTATTAGTGAGGAAGCTTCTCTGCTGGTAATGTGGCCGGCAGAGTAATCAACCAGAACTCCGTCATTCTCTGTTACCAAGTTGCATCTGAAAGCCATATCGTTTTGTCTCAACTTGATTCCTCTCGCAGCAGCTTCGAAAGGTCCCCTGCCTGTGTAAAACCGCTTAGGATCGTATCCTAGCACCGAAAGAATTGCAACATCAGAGCCGGGGTTCAAGTCTTCGGGCACAGTTCTAAGGAGACCATTTTTTCCATTAGCTGCCACCGCGTTCAAGTTGGGCGTATTTGCTTTTTGAAGGGGAGTCAAATTTCCAAGTTCAGGGATAGGATAATCAGCCATTCCATCCCCCACTATAAGCACATACTTCATTTTGCCCATCTTACTCTTACCTTGACCCTGTTTCCCAGCGGTGGTTAACAAGCCTTTCGATTTGCTTCCAAACGTATCCGCTTCTCCTATTTATCTACATTTTTCTGCCTTGCATGCGGTTAGTTTTCGATTAGTGTGAACCGAAAAAACTTAAGTGCTCACTACAACTTCTCCTAAAGAAAGAGGCTAAAACATGGAGCCTACAGCTAATCGGGAATCGTTTAGGCAGTATCTGTCTTTCCTTCTTGGCCAGCAGTTCTCGTTGCTTGGTTCGTCAGTCGTCCAATTCGCCATAATTTGGTGGATAACCATCGAAACTGGCAATCCACTCTATCTGTCTCTCGCAGCTCTAGTAGGCTTTGCTCCAATTGTAGTCTTGGCGCCTTTCACTGGTGTGCTTGTTGACCGTTTGAATCGCAAGACTGTAATAATGTTGGCTGATTTCTGCCAGTCACTAGCTACAATTGGTCTTATACTTGTTTTCTGGCTTAATTTTGTTTCAATCTATGTTGTTCTGGTGCTCCTTACTGTTCGGGGGATTTTCCAGGCTTTTCATGCACCAGCTGTGTCTGCAATTGTACCATCAATGGTGCCTAAAGACAAACTGAGCCGAATCAATGGCCTTGAATACGTCTTGAACGGCGCAGTCCAACTTGGGGGCCCCATCATCGCGGCGCTTCTGCTGTCTTTCGTTGATATTGAACAAGTGCTTTGGATTGACCCAATCACCTTCTGCGTGGCCATCGCAGTCTTGATTTTCATCCGAATACCCTCTGTGAGGGAGCACACTGAGAGGTCTTCTTTCAAGAATGATTTTTTGGAAGGTCTCTCGTATGTAAAAGCTGTGCGAGGATTGATTCCGCTGATATTTCTAGCCACAGCACTCAACTTCTTGATAACACCTTTTTCCACCCTTCTTCCTTACTTTGTCAGATTTAGTCACTCCGGAGGTGTCGGTGATTTGGCTTTGGTAGAGGCCTTCCTTCAAGGGGGGTTTTTTGCGGGCGGCGCGGTTATGCTCTTGACAAAGGGCTTCAGTAACAAAATTGCAGCGTTTACGGGGTCGATACTTGTCGCTTTTGTTGGGTATGCAGCTATTTCTTTCACTCCTACGGGATATTTCTTGTTCATGGCTGCTGCAGCTCTTGTCTTCACTGTGCCTATTCCAATAGCAAATGTTTCAGTTAGAACGGTTCTTCAAACAGTTGTCCCTCTAGAAATGCAGGGTCGAGTAATGTCCGTTGTAATCTCGCTATCATCGCTTGCGACGCCACTAGGTATGATTCTTTCCGGTGTTTTTGCAACATACGTGGAACATCAAATCTATTTTTGGCGTGCGCTTTAACGGGAATGGTAGTGACCGTTTCATCCTGGTACCTCACAGGCATTCGACATGTTGAGAATATGCAGGAAAGAAGAGAGTCAACTATGCAAAGAACTTAAAAACAGATCATGACAACTCCTAAAGCATGAGCGACGGAAACATACCTCCACCTCCACGATTTCCCGTTTTTCCACCAAGACGCCCACCACAAATGCCGCCCCGAACTAGGCCACCCCCTACCAAACAACCCGTCACGAAACAACCTATCAAGCAGGAACCTGCAAAGCAACAACCAACTGGACCAATTCCCAGTCGTTTTCCCTTCAAAGTTGGAATATCTGTGTTTGGCACTCCCTCTTACTTCAATATCGACGATGCAATATCCGAATTCCAGAATTTCGTTCAAGCAAACAGCAAACTAGACCTGAAAATTACTATAACCAAGCATCCGAGACTGGCGCCGGATGAGATTCACGTTATACCTGGAACAGGCGGACGCTCATTTGCTGACCCCAAATATCTAAAACCGGAAACACGCGCAAAACTGCCATCTGACGCTGCTGTAAAAATAGCAATATATGACCTGCAAAACACAACCACTTATTGGGGAGGAGCGACCTATCCGGCCTCAACTCTGATAAACGTACCCTATATCGGAATTCCATTCGGAGAATCTATAAGAAGTTGGGGAGTAGAAGCCAACTGGAAAACGCGAACAGCAACAGCCCTAGTTCATGAATTCTATCATGCAATCAAGCAAATCCTAACACGGAAAGGACACAAACTGCCAAACCCTGACAAAGCAAACGATTATGGATACACTACCGCAAACGACCCTGGATGGATCAGATTCGACAAGTATCTCTATGGGCAGCTCACAGATGCCATGTATCTATCATTGATCCAATAACTGTCGGTCGAAAAGGTTGCGTTTAGAAGTCTTAGCAGACCGACAATTGGATATCGGAGGAACAAAGTTAATTTTGCATTTCGAGTGGAAACTCTGGCGACTGACTCATCTGTTCAAATACTGTTCAAACAGAACTCGAAATTGCAAAGTTGTCGAGCAACAAGACTTCTATTTACTTAACATAATAGAAAAATTCTATGTCATCTCACAAAGAAACTCTCAGCGAGGATATTTTCATCAAAGAACTTGACAAGAGAAAACAGGCAAAAATTCGAAGAGTCCGTCTTGGCATTCTTGCGAAAGAGAAGAAGCGTTGACGGTAATGTGTACACAACTGAAAAAATCGCAAAATAAACTGGCTTGAGTGTTCATTCGGTAGGGTTTGTGCTGAAAACAGGTCTCTTGTACAAGAAATGGGTTGAATGGGTCGAACACAAAGGCGTTGACTATTTCAGAGCCACATCATAAAGCTCTTCAGGTAGTCAACTAAATACTATAACCAAGAATTATTGCAAGTTGAGACTCAGCTTCAGCCAAAATTCAGTTCATCCACAGGTATGGTCATTGTCTACTTTTGAATAGTATGCGAATTTATTGTTAAGCCAGGATTCCGTTCTTCATTATTTCTGTTGTTTTGCCGTCAGAGAATGATACAGTAATTGTCGGTTTGTCAACTAGCAAGTCAACGTGGCATCTGATGTTGCCTGGAGCCAAATGGCATGTTCCTCTTAGTTTCTCATCTTCCAGCATGTTCCCGGTTATTCTCGCTTTGTCGTTTAGGCCTATTCCAACTTCCTCGAGAACTGTTGGCAAACCATATTTCTTCTGGGAAAACGTTATGTCTTCTTTGATGCAATCAAGAGCTCTATCTTCGCATTGAATATTCGGTTAAGATGCCATTTTTGAACTGGGCGATTATCGGCATGTCTGGGTTTATTTTTCCTGCGTAGCCACCGGCTGTAACGTCACAGACCACCCTGCCATTTGCCTTTTGTCTAACAGGGTAATGGTGGTGTTCTTCTTTCCCGTTTTCCTTGTTTAGCAGCGTGATGATTTCACTTTTTTCTGACCACACTTCACCGACAGGGAGGTTGCCAAATTTTCCAGGTTGACCGTAGACATTGGGGGGGACAATAATGCAGTCTGTGTCAAACTTGACTTCTTTTGGAACCTCTACTTCTATGTCTGTGCCTCTGGGTGCAGTTATTCGGATCTTCTCAGTGCCTTGCAGTTTCCGCAGCATAGTCTCTGCTTCCTCAGACATTTTTCTGTAGTTGCACTGGAGCGGACCGTTTATTGCCATGTCAAGTGTTATGCCTGGAGAATGCCCCCAACTTATGGGGATCTGTTCGATGGTCTGGTGAAGTAATTCTATTCTAGCGCCAACCTCTTTCAGGTTCCATTCGGGATTATGGCTGTAGTCAAAGAGACCTATTCCAGCTGTCGGAGTGTTTTTTTGAAGTAGATCTAGAAGTTTTTTTGGAAAATGCTTGTAGGGTTTTTCTGCAGTTAAATCGAAGGTTTGTGTGCTTAGCTTGCAGTTCTCTGCTGCCTTCTGTGCTGCCTGCGAGAGTGCGGTCGAGTTTCGGTTCACAATAAGGTATTTGTCGTGGGGTTTTAGTTTTTGGCAGTGTTGCATGAATTCTTCAAATTTTTTGACGACTTTGTTGAAGTCTTTTTCGTCAATTTTAGACAACTCAAACAACCTCTCAGATAGTGTGCCCTTTGTAGCTTTCAATAGATAGGGTGCACGAAGTTAGAGTTAACATGATGTTACGGGTTCTGTGAAAGCCAAGATGCTCTGGTGAACGTTTGGTTATTCTCTTTGTCCGTATTTCTTCCTTTCGCATTCCGGACAGTATCTGTGTCTAAATCCTCTTTTTGACTGGGCTTCGAAAAGTTTTCCGCAGCCACGACAAGGTCTTTGGTTAAGGGGTTGTGGTTCAAGTTGCTTCAGCCTTCTTTCAATTTCAGCTTTGATTTCGGAATCATCTTCCTTTCGCAAAGCACCGTTGAGCAACTTCTTGGCCAATTCTGAACTTTTTTCGCCAAACATTTTCACGAAAACGCTTGGCGCTTTGCCATCCGCACTCACTCGCAACGGGAGCATGCAAACAAAGTTCGCAGGATAATCTGATGCTCTCTCCAAGTCGACAACGGCAAAGCGAATGCGTTTCCCGGTTGAATAGTCCTTCAGATTATCGTGTTTAAAAATGTGTAAACTAGTCCTCATTCTTATCCGTCATGAAGAAATGCGTTCCATTTGCTTAATATGAGTTGCTGTTAGAACTCTTGTTTCTTGTTTCTTTAGAAAGCTGTTGGCTGTAACGGGCGTATCCAGGAACCGTAAGGGCGTTGTATCTTACTTATCTGTTGTTCGAATGTTTCTCAGTCATATGTTGCCGGCGTCTCGTGAAAGTCAGCGCCAATAACAGAGCAGCTATGGCGACTACAGTAATGATTGTTGTTGATGGGAATTCGGGGATTTCTTGTTTGGAGACGTACAGACTCCAGTTGTAGGGAGTAAACTCGTTGTCGTATTCTTTTTTCAGCAAGTGCCCTGCCTGGAAGAGGGCTTCATTAACGTTAAGCAGGTGCGATGAATTGTGGTTGATGTAGATGATGCCGACAAGTCGGTTCCCATTGCCATGGTCGTCCCAAACATAGAGGTCGTCAATGTCTAAGTAGACAGATTCTCCGCTGACGAGGCCTCTAAGATATTCTCCAGATTCAGCGTATCCTTCCTCATATCTTTCGGGTGCATCAACATCCGCTAATCTAATTCTGTATTGCGTTCCATTCGACGCTGTCATATCGAATGTGTCTCCATCGATAACGTTGTTCGCGATGCCCTCAAGATCTATCTCAAGGTTATGAATACCGGCAGCTGCGGGATAAAGAGCTGCAGGGAGCAGGAAAACTACAGTTACCAATCCGAGGATCTTAAAATTCCGCATTATCAGCATTTTTCTTATCCTAACCTAATATTGGTTGCGGAGGATTGGTGAGAACCTGTTCAAACGAAAAACGATTTTTCAGATTAGCAGTTTCTGGAAGTGGTTTTTGAGGAGAAATTTTTAATATGAAACACCCGACGTAATGCTAGGCGAGGATCAGAAATGGCCAAGTTGAAGTTTTTCGGTGGGGTCGATCAGATTGGTGGCAACAAAATTCTTTTGGAAGAGAAGGGAACTCGGATTCTATTGGATTTTGGGCAGTCCTTCGATTTTGGCACCGAATACTTTACAGGTTGGCTTTCCCCTAGGGGCATAAATGGTCTGGGTGATCATTTTGAGTTTGGTTTGTTGCCGAGAATTTCTGGACTCTACGCTAAAGACCAGCTCGAAAAAACTGGCTTTCCATATTGCGAACCGGAGATCTCAGGGATCTTTCTGAGTCATGGACACTTTGATCATGTAGCACACATTTGTTTCGTCGACCCCAAGATTCCGGTGTATCTTGGAGTTGGCACAAAGCTTTTCTTGGAGTCAATGGAGGAGACAAGTAATTTCTGCGATTACAAAGACCACACTTACCGAACCTTTCGCACAGGTCAAAAAATCAAGCTTGATGGAATCGTTATTGAACCCGTTCATGTAGATCATTCGATTCCAGCCGCCTACGGCTTCATAGTACGCACGAAAAACTCTACAATCGCCTATACTGGAGATTTGAGGCTGCACGGTCCAAGGAGAGACTTGACTGAAGAATTCATAGAAAAAACTAAGGCTGCTGAGCCTGACGCGTTGATTTGCGAAGGCACCAGAATGGCTCTAAAAGAAAACCGAAAAAACTATTCTGAACTAAATGTTGAACAACGAAGCAACAGGATTGTTTCATCCACAGACAAAATTGTTTTTGTAGCCCGTTACAGTCGTGATTTAGACCGATTCCGAAGTTTCTACAATGTGGCTAAAGAGAATAAACGCAAAATTGTTATCACACCCAAAAGTGCGTATCTGTTGAGCAAAGTGACCGCAGATGAGCATCTAAATCTGCCCGATCCTATGAAGGACGAGCATGTTCTAGTATACTTCAAACGCAAAAGGTCTGGAAAATACGACGACTCGGATTATTCTCCTTGGGAACGCCCATTCATGAACAAGATGGTCAGTTGTGATTTTGTACATAAAAACCAAAGCAGACTAATTATGGATTTAGATTTCTACCAACTGGCAGAGCTTATTGATATTCAACCTGATGCTGGGGGTCACTTCATCCACAGCATGAGCGAACCTTTCAGCGAGGAAGATGTTGAGGAAGAAGTTCTGCGTAATTGGCTTAAACATTTTGGATTGAAATTTCATCAACTGCATGCATCTGGCCACTTGAACCGGGACCAAATAAGCAAGTTGGTAAATGATGTAAACGCCAAGCAGGTTTTTCCTGTTCACACCGAAAATGCAGGTCTGTTTAGACAAACATGTAAGAACATCAAACTACCGAAAAGAGAAAGAGAATACAAGATTTAACTGTAACGTCAATTCTATGTCATTGTTGACGCATAATAGTCACTTTTTTTATGAAATTGGCGTTGGGGCATCTTTGTTAATAACCTACATATTGTTTTGTTTGAGAAGTTCGGTATGATACTCTAGACAGAAATATAAGGCTGAATTCTCAAGAATTAATTAACGATAAAGGTGAATTTCATGACAAAAAAGAAAGGAAAGCCAAAAGTGGAAGTCAGCAAGAAAACAGAGCCAGTAGTTGCGGTTAAGAAGGAGCCAGTAGTTGCGGTTAAGAAGGAGCCAGTAGTTGCGGTTAAGAAAGAGCCAGTAGTTGCGGTTAAGAAAGAGCCAGTAGTTGCGGTTAAGAAAGAGCCAGTAGTTGCGGTTAAGAAAGAGCCAGTAGTTGCGGTTAAGAAAGAGCCAGTAGTTGCGGTTAAGAAAGAGCCAGTACCAACTTCTAAGAAAGAACCAGCGCTGGGAAAACCTAGGAAGACCAGTGCCATTGCACCTGCTCCGCCACGCGTCCTTTGGAAAGCGTTCGACGACGCTTTTGAGAGGTTCCGAAGCGATTTTGAAAATATCCTCTTCCCTTCGTCTTGGGAGAGAGCCCTGTCGACGATACCGGAAACGCGAGTTCCGAAGGTTGACTTGGAAGATGGAGAGAAAGACTACATCCTCAAGGCGGAGATGCCGGGGTTCAAGAAAGATGACATTGAAATAGAAGTTCAAGGCAACTCTGTGGTCATAACGGGCAGAGTAGGATGGAAGTACAGCGAGAAGGCTCAAGCATACATTTGCAAGGAACGAGCATGCGAATCGTTTTACAGAATGGTTTCATTGCCTGAAGAAATAAACGCGACTGACGTCACTGCAACATTGTCAGAAGGTCTTTTGGAAATCACCCTTCCCAAAAAGGCGCCGAAGCAGAAACGCAAAGTCTCAGTAAAATAGACTATCCATTCCCCTTTCTTTTTGGGGAGAAGAAAATTAATTTTTTTTGTTGTCTTTGTTATTGACTATTGCGAAAGTTATATTTGACATTTTGGCATTAGAGACCAAGCGATAATTATGCAATTGAAACCTCTAAAATCATCAAGCCCGAAAAGTCGAGCTTAGCCTATGTTTGCTTGAATTTGTTAGTAATACACTTTCGGAATAATTAGCCGCTGTTATGAAAGCGCGCGCTCATACAACCCATAACTCCCAGTGCCCCTATTTTGCCGATGTCAACAGGAGTCTTCATGGCACTATCAGCCTTCGTGGTGTATTTATTGGCGAGAAAAGGTGACTTGAACAGAAAAGATGGTGTTTTGCTGCTTATCATCTATGGCATTTTCTTGGTAACTCAATCAGTAATTGAAGGAGTTGGAGTTTGGTCTCGCATGCCTGTTAATGCCGATTCAGTATGTCAACTCTATTTTGAGTCGAAGATTTAAAATGCCGACTATCTATAGCACTGAATCAGAGACCGAGCGACTTCGATAGCAACCATGGGATGAACAGGTTTTCGATGGGTTCACAGCTTGATGCAATTTAACTTCTTCGAAGGTATCTCTGTATCTTCATCTAATGTGTTGCCCGGATCTTAATCAACGGCAACTGTCCTTCGTTCTCATGTTCTGGATTGGACATGTTTACAACTTTCACTCTTGCTGCACCTAATTTCTGTTTTGCGCCCATTTGCGCTTCATTCTTCGTTCGGTATGATTCGCTTAGTTCGAACCAAGGCAGAGCGTCGTCGACCTTAATCCACACACTGTATCTTCTGCTTCCGTTTTCCAGTTTGGACATATTTGCATCGTTCAGCACTGTAGCCTAAAAGCAATTGTGAAGGCAGAATATCGATTTGAAGTATATGTGCCCGCTATCAACCACACTATTCGATTCTCGAACAAAGCAACAAGCAATTGTGCAGCTGAAGACTGAGAAGTCCCTTAAGCTTAAATACCGATTTCCTTCAAGGCTAATAGCATATTTGCAACCACGTTTTCAAGACGGGAGAAGGCATGAACAAGGGTACTAATATGTCAGAAGAAGACATAGCTTGGACAAGGGGATATTCCGATGATTACTGGAACGACAACGTTTCCCCTCTGTTTTTTGAATTGCTTGGAGACCAACTGACTCAGATAGTCAATGTTGAGCTCAACGGAATAATGGGATACTCCAAACCTGGTGATAAAACGGACAACCTGCTGCTTCTTCATAAGGGTCACGCTTACTTCAATCTAGAGGTACTCAAGAGAAAAGTTGAGTATGAAATTCCCCCGATGCTTCGCAACAACGACATCCTAAACTACTTTCAGGAAGGCAAAGGGAAATACGGCAAAGAAACGATGAAAAAACAGCCGTTCCGCTTAACAAAGAGAATACTTGCCGAAATACGAATTATGCTTTACGATGGAAATGGCTCAATAACAAAAACCGCTTCTGCCTATGAAGAATGGAGCAAAAAAAAGTTTGTGCCTTTCTATGAACAATTCGACCAAAAAATGCTGTACGCCTCTCGGAGCGAGGGCGTCGACGGATATCTAAAGTTAGCCAATGAATTGGATCGCCTTATGATTGGGCATTTCCGCCTCGTTCGATATGGTATTCCTGTCCATAATATTGGAATGAACCTGATTGCACAATACCTTCTGACACGTTTCCTTGGCAAAGAAGAGGCTACCGCAAGCTATCCAATCTTGCTGTCTGGTTTGAAACATAAGACAAGTGAGACAAACCAGGCTCTTTTTCAGTTGGCTGCGACCATAAAAGCCTCTCCGCAATTGAGATCCGCGATTCTTTCAATCCCTTCCGACAAAATCTTCTCCCGACTCCGGAGTGATAGGAGTTCGGCTGCTGAGAGACTGACTTCTGAGCTAGAATCCTTCTTCAGAGAATTCGGTATTCGAGGATTCACAAGAGAACCTTACTACCCTCGCTGGAATGACGCTCCCGAACACGTCTTTAACATATTGAAATCCATGGTGCAAGAAGAAGAACCGAAGAATAAAAAAATAGGTGCCAAGGGGCACAATCAAGCCACGATGACAGAACAAGAGATTGCAGAAAGTGTAAAAGCCACGGCGTTAGGCTGGGCAAAATGGAAAGTATTTTCGTTAGTGCTAGACTTCGCAAGGAAGTACATAATTTTCCGAGAAAACCAGAGGTTCAACCTTGACCATTGGATTACAATGAACCGAAAAATTTTCCTATCTATCGGAAGAAGCTTCCACGAACAAAAGATTCTCAGCGACCCGTCAGACATTTTCTTTCTCCGGAAGAATGAGATTCACGGAATCGCAAAGCATAGTGTCTCCAGCACCGAAGTGGAAAGAATTAAGCAAGCAGCTAAAGAGCGAAAGAAAGAGTTTTTGCTCAACGAAAACCTAACTCCGCCCAAATTCTTGATAGGGACTCAGGAATCTGATGTTCCCAGCCAAAGCCTCGAGGCGATGTTGCATGGAATTCCTGCAAGTCAAGGTGTCCATTCTGGGCCCGTCAGGGTGCTGGACCGCATAGAAGATATCTGGCAAGTACGCACTGGAGAGATACTGGTTGTCCCACGAACAGATCCTGGCTGGACCCCCGTTTTTCGTATGATAGGCGGGCTGATAACAGAAACCGGAGGCTTACTCTCTCACGGAGCTGTTGTCTCAAGAGAATACGGAATTCCGGCTGTAACCAATATTCCGAATGCCTGCCGAATATTCAAAACAGGGCAAACAGTAACCATAGATGGATCCAAAGGCACTGTGAATATTAGATGAACTTTAATCTGAAGCAAACTGAACCCTTAACCCATGTAGCTAACGCGGAGACAGATTGGAATGAATCATACTACTTCGTGTTCTATGACAAGAAACTAAGCATAGGCGGAATGACTCGCCTTGGCTTCAAACCCAACAAACAAGAAGGGACCGCCTTCTTCATACTATTTCTGCCGAACGGTTCAGCAGCCATGTTCCAGTCTGGAGAAAGAGTCTCGGATGAAAATAGAAAAGTAAACATGAAAGTCAATACAATGGCTCATCAGCGGTCCCAAACTGGAAAATGGAACTACAAGTTCGCCGGAAAAATGGTAATTGCAAAAAACCCAGAAGATCTTCCTCGAACCTTAAAGCAGCCCGAGCTCATCGACAAAGTCTCGAATGTAAATATGGAACTCTCCTTCAATCCAATCAACGACGTTTACGAATACAGCGAGAACATGACTCCAGAATCCCGCGAGCTTGGAAGAAAATCCGGCGATGCGCACTGGGAACAAATAGGCAAAATAGAAGGGAAACTGGAACTGGAAAACGAAACGTTCCATATTCGCGACACTATCGGACAAAGAGACCACACGCATGGCGTCCGAGATTGGACAGGAATAGGAAATTGGCTCTACTACGTGGTATGGTTTTCTGAAAGCCTCTGCATAAACCCCGCCGCCATAGTCACCGAGGACGGAAAAATATCCTCAGGCGGATTCATATTCGAAAACGGAAAGAACATTCCAATAAAGGCTATCCGGGTTATCGACCAAGAATTTCGAAACAACATCTTGCCGATAAGTTCCAAAATAGAAATAACTGATTTCTTGAACCGAAAACACGATTTGGAAGGGAAAACTGGACCAATTGTTCCAGTTGCCATTCATGGATAACCAAGGAAGACTTTCCATTCTTACACAAGCCTTTGGAAACTTTAGCCTAGACGGCCGCTCAGGCGGTTATGGAAGCTTCGAAACCTTAAGAAGAACGAAATAGGGCTTGTTACGAAAATATCAACGAATTGCCACTTTCTCGAAGCGTGCGCGATACATGTTTCCGGTCCCTGCCCAATTCTTATATATCCAAAGGATCCAGATTGATACGTAACTTACTTTGCCGGCTAGGTGATTTTGGAATGTGCCAGTGGTGCATGAAGCACGGTGCAGGGGGAAAATGGTATCTTAATGCCAGAAACTACTCTAATGAGCTTGCTGAAGAGGAGAATCTTCAAGCTTATCTTGAGGAGCAATGGAGAAACTTTGAGACAGTCTATATCCGAAAGATCATGGGTCTTTCTTCTATAGGCATGGGTTACAAACTCAAAATGCCCATAATCGGGCGCGTGGTACGATGGAAGGCCGAGAGCATGATTCATTCTGAAAGCAAGAACCGGAACCCAGTTAGAGCAGACGGCCACTTTGGACAGGTAATCCCGATAGAAGAAGCAAAACTCATAATGATGAACCTGGCGGCTGAACCCATAATTCAGAACTACTGTATGTGCAGGATGATGCAGAGAGGAGTCAAAGACGTTTGCTGCATCAACTTCGGCTGCCTCTCAGGCGTAATCGAGAAACTGCCCCGTTTCATTCCCCAAAAAACCAAGGTACGACTAGGCAGGGAAGAAGCTGTTGCGGCTTTAGAGGAGCAGAACAGGAAGGGACGAGTCGCTACAGTTTGGTTTCAACCGGTCCCTTACGTCAACGCAATATGTTCCTGCGAGGTCCCCCAGTGTGGTGGCCTCAGACTTCGAACCGACTTCGGTTTAGGATCAGTCTACAAGGCAGAATACGTTGCAGACGTAAATCCTGACTTGTGCCAAGCATGCAAAGCCTGCATTTCAGATTGCCAGTTCGGAGCAGTTCGATATTCACCCACACTAAAAAGAGTCATTATTGACCAGAACAAATGCTTCGGCTGCGGACTCTGCAAGGACCGTTGCAAGTTCAATGCAATAACACTGATCCCAAGGGAAAATGTTCCCGGAATAGCCAACATGTACTAGCAAGAGAAACAGGGGATAACGATGAGGAAGAATAAGATCACAATTGATTATTCAAAGTGTGGAAACGCAACGGGGGGAATCGACCCCCGAGAATGCAGTCTATGCCTGAAGGTGTGCGACCCAGCAATTTTCCTGCGCCATCAGAACATCAAAGCCAAACAACCAAACCCTAACGATCCACAATTCTGGCAAATAACCGCGGTCTGGATAGACCTGTGCACTCGTTGCGGAAAATGCGTTGCTGTGTGCCCACAAAAAGCCATAACCGTAACATAAGAGCTCAATTGACAAACCGTTTCTTTACTTCGAAGTTCGGCCTACTTGAGAAATAAAGTGAAGGTTCAGGGTACGGGTTTGGACCAAGACTTAGGGTGAGTAATGAGGAATTCTATTAATCCCGTTCCTCTCTCTCCGTTCGCAGCTGCCTCATGGATTGCCATTCCTTCAAAAAGCTCGGTTGATCCTTTCGGAAAACTCCTGGAAAACCTTACGAAGCTCTCAGGCGAAATCAGTCTAGACTTAAGCGTTAGAATGTTTCCGTCCACGAAGCGTATGTTCGTCAAAGCTCCAGTCGGGCTCGGGCAATCTCCTTTCCCGTAAGTTATTTCAAGGTCTACCTGAGAGGCAGTCGATTGCTTTTTCGCTGAGGTGATTCCTCCGGAAACATGCACTAAACCATTCACAGTGTCTCTTCTCAGGCCAACAGCATATGTCTCAAACTGCGCATGGAGGGCAAACCAGTTTTCTATGTGCCAGTCTCGCGGTCCCCAACTTTTGTCGCGTTGACCATAGCCATCAATATTGATTTTTCTTCCGTCGGATAATTTTGCTGCACCTTTGATAATGCCTGACTGTTCAAAGTGTCCCGTCCAGGAGGTTCCGCTTCCTTTTCCAAAATCAAACGGAGGAAAACGCGCGGTCCACTGGATATTCAATTCCAGATCGGCGTCGATAAAATCGATTTCCCATTTCTGGAGCGGTTCAATAAGTTTGTATGTGAGGATTTTGTCCGAGATGAGGCTTGAGGATTGATCGTTTATAGTTGCTTTTTGTTCTTTGTAGTAGAGCTTTTGTTTGTCTTCATGGATTAGCGCTAGTACGAATTCTGCTTTTTCCTGGTTTGGCAAAATACCTATGGTTGTGAATCCTGATGTTTTGTTATCGCGACTTACAAAATTGAAATAGTAGCTTTCTCGCCAATCCAGTTCTTCTTCAGGGATGTGGCGATAATCATCCGTTTTCCAAATTGAACTCGACGTTTTCAGCGTCCCTCACTGCATTTTTCTATTCTGGCATCAGATACATTATCGGATCTTTTTCTTTAAGGAACGGAAGGGCTTTCATCTTTATGACTTTTTTCTTGATTCTCGAAAATGCTGGGTCCTCATTAGCTTTCATAAAAATCGGCAGGTATTCATCGAGAACAGGCTGGGCTAGGTGCCAAGATATCTTCTCCGTGATTCCTGCAGCGTCAGTGTACCTGGCGAAGCATCTCCAGTAAGCTGTGGCGCCGGAGATTAGGCGATCTTTTCTGTTCATCTCAGCGAACTTCATGTAGAGTTCGGCTTGGGCGTTATCCGCAGCTTCTGCGTATGCGGGTAGCTCATCCAATTCTACGGCGACTATTTTTTCCCCGCTTCTCTTGTAGGCGGCAATTCCCTTCACGAGTTTGGAGTAGTCCCCTGGATCAACTGTTAATGTTCCAATGTCATTGAACTTTGTCTTTGCATCCTTCAGCGTCATCGCTATTCCAAGAGTTGAAGAAGGCAATTTAGCTTCTGTTGCTGACCATGGAAGCCACAATCTACCGTGTCCATCATGGAGGTTCGTGAATTCAATCAGCACAAGGTTCTCTCCGTTGCCCATAGGGTATGGACCGTGATTAACGATCTTAGCCCTCGCTTCACACTCGTCTATGAAAGAATAGAGGTCAACCGAGCCTATGGTTCGTCTCACTCTTGTTGTTTGTTCAGGAGTGACTGGTTGAATGTGGTTTTTGACCCATTCAATTGCTTCGTTGCTAAGACCGATGTTTTTTCCGTCCGAAGCTGCTACAGTCGGTTTGCCTGAGGAAAAGTATGTTGTTGCTAGGCTGTGCCACTTTTCAAGCATCCATTTCCACTGCTCTCTCTTTTCAAGCGGTTCTTTGCTGGGGTCTCCCTCGCACTTGTTGTAGATTTTGCCCATTCTCGCGAGCGAATAATAGAGCCACAGATACGAGATCGACAATGCTTGAATAGGTGAGAGCAGACCTCTGTTTTTCTCTGCCATTTCCTCCGGGGATATTCTGTCCCAAACCTGCTTCATGACTCCGTAGAGTTCGCTGTAGGTCTGGTAAAACCCGAGGCTAATGTATGCGTTAACTGGAAAAAGTTTGGATTCAAGCAGGCTTCTTTCAAGAACGATATTGGCGAAGACCTTGCTCAGATGCGTTATTACCTCGTTTATCTCTGCAATCTCCATTGTTAAAATTCAACCCGGATGTGATATTTCGTTTTTGATGTAGATAAGATTTGGCATCTGTGAATCCAGCAAATCTAATATTCATCTTTGGCTGATATGAAACCGCGTTGAATGAGGACAGACTAATGAAGGTCATAGGCAGCGGAAAGATAACGCTGAATATTACAGCTAAGGGCGAGCTTCGGGTGATAACATCGATTCAGGATGTGATTAGTCTTTGGAAGGAGGGCGCAAACGGGAAAATAGCCGTAGTAGAGGAGGCGGGAACAACCACTCTGGGACCTATTCTTTCCAAGCTTGCTGGCGTGGTCTGCAAAACCGGGGGAATAGGATCTCATCTAGCGATTGTATCACGAGAATTTTCAATTCCCGCTCTAATGGGAACAAAAATCAAAACAGATGAACCTCTGAACAAGCGGCTGGCCATGATCCAACCTAATGGTGGCATGGAAGGACTGCTAATACTCTCCGATTCCTGACAATTCGGAGAGTGGCATGCACTATCCAGCCTAGATAACTGACTCTGAGAGAGCTATCAACTTCTGACCTTCAGGTTCTGGAAACCTTCCATCTCGGCAAGATGCACAGCGCGGGATTTGTCATTACCAATACTGAAGCGTCAGCGATAATGTATGTAACCAAGATTTCAATTAGATTTGGTGTTGAAAAACACAATAGCCAGTTTAGCGAAATTCTTAAACTCCCGTTCAAAGCGCGCGCAGAGTGAGAATCGGTGGATTTCTAAAGCAATATGGTGTCAAACTCGACGTAATCTTAGATGATGGACTAAAACTAGACAAAACCTACCGCAAGTACATTTTCTGGAATGGCACAATCTACCATCCCTGACTTATATCCTGGTGAACTTGTGAAACTTCACAAAAAATTGTTCAATATGAATTATAGATAAGCAAGACATAATTTGCCACAGGGGCATGAAAAGCTTAGTTCCACAATAGGCGATGTACATGCAAAGTAAAGTTGGTTTAGCTTGCGAACCCCTGATTGAAGCATCTGGACTTACCAAGCAATTTGGTTCCGTTAAGGCATTGATGAATTTGAATTTACGAGTTATGCCTGGCGAGATTTACGGCCTGTTAGGTCCGAATGGTGCGGGCAAGACTACGACTATCAAAACTATTCTCGGTTTGTTAGAGCCGACTTCAGGCTGGATAAGAGTTGGGGGATTTAACCCTGCTGAGAATCCCATTGAAGTCAAGTCGAAAATTGGTTATGTATCTGAAAATCCGATTGTTTATGATTCTCTTTCTCCACGGGATTTCTTGGAGTTTGTCGCGTCTATCAGAAAAACTGGCCAGACTTGTACTAATCAGCTGGTTACTCAGCTGGCAAATGCTTTTGACATGGCGAACTATTTTGACTCGCCCATAGCCACTTTATCTTTGGGCATGAAACAGAAGGTAGCAATAATTGCTGCGTTAATCCACCAACCTTCTGTTCTCCTGCTTGACGAACCCCTGAATGGTCTAGACGCGAAGAGCAGTCGCATAGTTAAGGAGCTGGTGTCCTTTCACGCCGAGAAAGGCGGTGCAGTCTTGTTCTCGACACACATAATGGAAGTTGCCGAACAAGTTTGCACGAGAATCGGAATAATAGATCAGGGCGAAGTGATTGCAGAAGGAACACTCAGCCAACTCAAAGGAAAAACCGAAGGCAAGGGCAGCTCGCTGGAAGAAGTCTTCCTAAAGTTGACCCACGAAGAAGACGAAGTCGCTGACACAACAAGAATGCTAAGGGAGATTATCCTCAAGAATGAAGTTAGTTGAAGCCTGGAATCTGAGTCGGATACCATACAAAGAAGTAGTTTATCGGTCAATAGCTGAAGAGAAAGGGCGCATGTGGTGGGGCGCCTTCGGACAAAAGCACTCCAGCAAAGAAGACCAGAATGACTTGGAACTAACCAAAAAAGCTCTGATGATTGCCAAGTTCGACAAAATCATTGTCGCCATTTTCAGCATAATAGTCTCAGCAATCCCCTTCTTTGGAGCAGCCGCTTCTAGCTTGGCCAGTTCGGCGGCGTTAAGCTTAGCTGTTACCTTCGGGTTAACAACGTTATATGCAATCCAGACCCTTTCCTCATTTGTGAATACCGAATCTTCTGTGTTACTTTCAACTCTGCCCGTAACCAGAAACGATTTTTCTCTAATTACTCTTTTTTCTTTCTTAAGGTCAGTTGACTACATTGTAGTAGGTTCAATCCTTAGTCAAGTTGTACTAACGGCTTATTTTTCGACGTCTCTATTGGCAACCTTAGTTATGTTTGTAGCCTCTGTGATTAGCGCTGTTTTCGCAACTACTGCAGCTCTTTGGTTCTCAAGAGTTTTCCAGAAGAATCTCTTGCGTGGAGGAAGGTCAAGGGCTAACACGGTCTTGCGCCTTGCCTTCATTCTGATGTGGGGTTTGCTCCTAGTAGGTGTCGGTTTTTTGTTCAGCATCCCATTATACATAGTGCCCAATCTGGAGCAGATGATGCTCGGAGGTGGCAATGTGCCAAGCATACTGCTAAGTCTTCTCTTTCCCTTCTCGCCGGGCATAATCGTTGGAGCAACAGTCTATTCCAACGTCCCATCAACTACAGCTTCGTTGGCGTCCGTTGCAATGGTAGGATACGGGTTGCTTGCGGTACTCGCTGGCAAATGGAGTTTAGGTACCGTGAAACGCATATCACAAGGAAGCGGAGTAAAGATTGCTCGTGAAATAGCTAAGGATTTTTCGGTAAAAACTCGCAGTCCGCTGCTAGGTTATGTCTTCAAAGACGTAAAAATTGCTTCCAGAAATCCGGCGACTGCCTTCTTTTTTGCCCTTCCGGCACTTGAAACAGTATTAATTACTCTGATTATTTCCAGTTTTGAATTGCTCAGGACAACCGTGGTGTTAATAGCCGCTTCAATGGGCGGGCTCTTTGTCCTGCTTCTGCCTCTCGCCTTGTTAAGTGCGGAAGGACGAGGATTTGAATATACAAAAACCTTGCCGGTAAGTTCCAGGAAAATCATAGTTTCGAAGGCACTCGTGTCCACAGCAACCTATGTCCCTGTGCCAATTGCTCTGATTTGTTTATCGTTGATTAAACCGTTTGCTTCGATATCTTCAATTTTTATTCCTCTTCTCATGATAGGTGCAGTTGCTTCTGCAAGTGTTTTCGAAGTTAAAATTTTCCTAAGGTCAGCTGCTAGAGGCAAGATTGCTGCAGTCGTTAATGACTTGGAGAAACTTGTCATAGGGGGATTTACTGTGCTAGCTCCCGTGGTCGCATATTCAGTTGCGTTTCTGAAGTCATTTGACCATGTTCTATCCATATGGGCAATGGGTGGAACGGTTCTTGCAGAACTAGCGGTAGCTTTCTACATTCTCGGGCTCACTGGTCGCGATAGCAAGAATACATGAAGCGGTTTTTAGAATAAATTCCGTATTTCGCTTGCTATGTGATAGTCGGAATAGCTAAGACGTGAAAGGTGTTATGAGCGTGGGCTTATAAACTCGATGTTACATTGAGTGAAATAGGGAATGCCGTTTGAGTTCGATTCACGGATTTGAAGTGCCATCTTGGGATCAGGTTCACAGTATGCTTGTTGATTTGGCGGATGAAATTCGCGCCAGAAAATTTGAGCCAGATATACTTGTGGGTATTTCTAGAGGAGGGTGGGTTCCCGCGAGAGTTTTATCAGATCTGCTCGATAATCCTTACGTGACTAGCGTAGGAGCCGAATTCTACGTTGGTGTTTATGAAACAAATCGTGAGCCTAGATTGACTCAACCGATTCCAGTCAGCGTGTTCGACAAGAAAGTTCTGCTTGTAGATGATGTTGTGGACACGGGCAAGAGTGCAGTTATGATAAAAGACCATTTGCTCAGGGAAGGGGTTAAGGAAATTATGGTTCTAACCCTTTATTTCAAACCATGGAGCATTGTCAGGCCAGACTTCTATAGTAAGGAGACAAGCGACTGGATTGTCTTCCCATGGGAGGTTAAGGAGACGCTCCAGAAACTTGCCAAGAAAAGCAAACAGCTCAATGAACCCATTGAAGTTGCCCTTTCCAGACTGGTCAAATCCGGCGTAAACGAAAAACTAATTGACCGCTTGCTTGCAAAGGGTTCTGACTGAAAACTCCCAAGGGTAGCCATGCGGGGGTCTGACAGAAGAATTTATTTTTAGGCTGCACACATTCTAAACGGGAGATTCTATTGAAAAAGACAATACAGCCCCATATAATGTGCGGAACAGAAGATGTGGCAAAATACGTTTTGATTCCTGGTGACCCTAAGAGAGTTGAGACAATCGTCTCTTTTCTGGATGAAAGCCGGAAAGTGGCTGATTACCGTGGTTTTGTAACGTATACAGGCAGCAAAGATGGCGTTGGAATCTCTGTTTGTTCAACTGGAATAGGCTGCCCCTCTGCAGCAATAGCAGTTGAAGAGTTGGCACGTATTGGTGCCGAGACTTTCATAAGAGTTGGCACAACGGGAGCCCTTCAAAAAAACATACATATGGGAGACATCGTCGTCGCTTCCGCAGCAGTGCGAGCAGATGGTACATCGAGAATCTATGTACCGCTCGAGTTTCCAGCCGTTGCCAGCTTCGATGTTTCCGCAGCCCTGCAAAAGGCAGCAAGACAGCGTGGGCGAGAAGTTCATTTTGGTCTTGTCCTCAGCACAGATGCCTTCTACGGCGACTCTGAAAATCTGAAGCGATGGAGCGAGTTTGGCGTTTTGGCTGTTGAGATGGAGAGCTCCGTTATATTTACAATTGCATCATTGAAGAAATTGAAAGCTGGTTCGATTTTGGCTGTGGACGGCAACCCCTTGTTAGGGATAGGGAAAGGTGAGTTTGAGCCTGGAGAGCAGACTGGTGAGCTGGATAGCTGCGTTCAACAATCCATAAAAGAAGAGGCCAAGATTGCCATCGACGCTATCGTGCTAATGGAAAAAGATTCCAAAACCACAAAATAGGCAGAAGAACCCCTATACCCTCGCAGTCCACGCTTTTGTCTGAGCGTCTTCGTAGTCAACGTTGATCTATTCTTTTATGTAGGGTTTGTAATCGCTAGGAGGCGTGCGCTTTCTGGCGAACACCGCCACGACAATTATGGTGAGAACATACGGGAGTGTAAGGATGATTTGAGATGGAAGCAACGCTACCGATTGAAGTCTCATCTGCAAGGCATCTGCAAAGCCGAAGAGGAGACTTGCTCCCAGTGCTCCAATTGGTGTCCATCCTCCCAGAATCATGGCAGCAAGTGCAATAAAACCTCGGCCTCCTGTCATTCCATTGACAAAGAGGCTTAGGTGACCCAGTGAGAGAAAGGCTCCACCAAGTCCAGCTAGCATGCCGCTGAGCACGACACACAGGTATTTTGTTTTGTATACGTCTACTCCGGTTGTGTCAGCTGCTGCTGGGTGTTCGCCCACGGCTCTTATTCTCAATCCCATTGGCGTCTTAAACAGAAGGATGTAGGAGAGTATGACCACTATAATTGATATGTAAACCAATGGAGTTTGGTTTCCAATGATTTCACCCAGAAAGGGTATGTCTTTCAACAGAGGAATCGAGATTGCTTCAAGTCCTTGTACGCTTTGAGATGCGCCTCTTGACCCCCATATTGCCTGACATAAGTATCCGGTGCCGCCAAGGGCTAATAGGTTTATTCCTGTTCCGCTGACGATTTGGTTTCCCGCGAATTTCACTGTTAGTAATGCATGGAGATATCCAAGGAGGCCACCAGCGAGCACGCTTGCTATTACTCCAAGCCATGGGTTGCCTGTGGCAAACGTTGCGAGGACACCTGAGAAGGCTCCGGTTAGCATCATTCCTTCTAGAGCTATGTTTACGATTCCTGCTCTTTCTGAGAATATCCCGCCGATTGACGTGAAAACGAGCGGCGTTGCCATTCTCAGGGCTGCTGCAAAGAGTCCGGCGTTGATTATGTCGACAATTTCAACCATTTAAAACCTCCTTTTTTCTTGACATATTCGAAGATTTTGGGTGCTGCGACGAAGAGCACTACCAGCGCCTGTAATACGTTTATTATGTCTAGCGGTACACCTGTGGATATGTTCATGCTTATGCCGCCGCTTCTTATGGCTCCGAACAGAATTGCTGCTATTATGGAGCCTAAGGGGTTTAGTCCGCCAATCAGCGCAACGGCTAGTCCGTCCCACCCGTAACCGGGTGAGAAACCATCGATGAATCGTCGGTGAACGCCGAGTATTTCTCCTGCTCCCCCGACGCCGGCTATTGCGCCACTGATTACGAGGGCGAGTATCAGTCCTCTTTTTGTGCTTATTCCAGCGTTTTCGGCAGCTGCTGGGTTTAGGCCTATGGCTCTAATTTCGTAGCCTATTGTTGTTTTTTCGAGCAAGTAGACTGTTGCTATTGCTGCGGCGATGGATAGGATGAATGCTGCAGAGAGTTGCGTTACGGGGAGGAGTCGTGGGAGTTCTGCTGAAGTTGCGATGGGAATGGTTTGAGAAACCCAGCCTGGTGCTTTGAGAGGATAGTTCACGAAGTAACTGGTGACGTACAAGGCTACATAGCTTGACATCATGGTTGTGATGACTTCGTGGGCTCCGAGTTTTGCCTTCAAGATTGCTGGGATGAATCCCCATATTGCTCCTCCGAGGATTCCTGCTAGCAGGGCTAAAGGTAAATGTATGAAAACTGGTAGTCCGTTTAGAGAAACTCCGACGACTGCGGCAAAGAATCCTCCTATTATTAGTTGGCCTTCAGCTCCGAGGTTGAAGAGTCCACATTTGAATGCCAGGAGAAATGCAAGAGCAGTGAACAGTATTGGGGTTGCTTGTGTCAGAGTTTGTCCGATTCCATAGATGTCGCCGAACGCTCCGACAAGCATTGTGCCATACGCTTCAAGAGGAGAGTAACCTGTAGCAGCCAAAACTATTGCCCCTATTAGAAAAGCTCCTATGACTGCTATAATTTGGGGAATGGAGTCTCTTAGTGAGGTTATTAATTTTAGCCGTGCCTTCTCAAGGATTTGTCTGGCCTTTTGTTTGATATTGTCTTCAGTCATTCGCTGCACCTGTCATAAGAAGTCCTATTTCAAGTTCGTTTGTTTTGCTGTGTTCTCTAATAGCAACGATTTTTCCTTCGTAGATTACCGCGATTCTGTCGCTCAGTGCTAGGACTTCGTCGAGGTCTGCGGATATCAGTAGAATTGCACAACCTTTGTCTCGCATTTCTATTAGTTTTCTGCGTACGTATTCTGCTGCTCCGATGTCCAGTCCTCTTGTGGGTTGTGAGGCGATTATGAATTTTGGTTGTCTGCTAAACTCCCTTGCTACCACCACTCTTTGCTGTGTTCCACCTGACAGATGTCTTACCGGGGTTTCTTTAGTTGGGGTCTGAATTGAATATTCTTGGATTAGTTCCTGCGCGAGTTCGGATTCTTTCTCAAGGTTTAGTTTGTAGAATTTTTCTGCAAATGGAGGTTGATCTTGTCGACCTAGAATCAAGTTGTCGGAGACGGAGAAATCTAGGACCAGTCCTGTTTTCTGTCTGTCTTCAGGGATTATGGAAAAGCCCTTTTTATTCTTTCGTGAACAGATGCATTCGTGATTGGTTTTCCGTTTAGGAGTATTTTCCCTTCGTCGAGTTTTCTCAATCCCATCAGGACTTCAATTAGCTCAGATTGTCCGTTTCCTTCGATTCCTGCCATTCCAAGGATTTCAGATTCATGAACTTCGAAAGTGACTGATTTTAAACCAAGCATCTTGCGTTTGTCGAAGGCTTTGAGTCCTTCAGCTTGCAAAACCACTTTTTCCTGACGAAAAGGGTTTTGCAGGGGGGACAACGGGAATTTCTCGCCCTACCATCATTTTGGCTAGTTCTTCCATGTCTATGTTTTCCTTGTTTACGGTTCCAGAAATTCTCCCCCTTTTCAACACTGTAATTCTGTCACTAATTGCGCAAACCTCTTTCAGTTTGTGGGAGATGAATACCACGGATTTTCCCTGTTGCTTGAGTGCCGCAATTGCCTTGAATAGTCCTACGACTTCTTGCGGCGACAAAACCGATGTAGGTTCATCTAGAATCAGAAACTCTGCTCTTCTGAAGAGTGCTTTCAGAATCTCCACTCTCTGCTGTACTCCCACAGGAAGAGTGTTGACAACGGCCTTAGGGTCAACTTCCAAACCATATTTCCTGGAAAGCTCGGTTACATCTTCGTTGGCTTTTTCAGAGTCCAACCAGAACCTATATTTTTCGGGCTCACTGCCTAAAACTATGTTCTCAGCCACCGTTAAGGACGGAACCAGCATGAAGTGCTGATGCACCATTCCTATCCCAAGGCTTATGGCCTTTGCAGGGTTTTCAATTTTTGCTTCTTTTCCCTTGACGAAAATCTTTCCTTGGTCTGGTTTGTACAGTCCGTAAAGAATGCTCATCAGAACAGTCTTTCCGGCACCGTTCTCTCCAAGTAAGCTATGAACCTCGCCTTCTTTAACGTCGAAATCTATTCCATCATTTGCCAAAGTGCCCGAAAAAGACTTGGTAATACCCACCATTTTGATGGCGGAGCTCATAAAAAAAAAGAGGAGAGTAACTTTAGTTAAATCTTTCCTATGTGTATCCTGAAGGCACGGTGATTGTTCCTGCTACGATTGCAGCATTGGCGTCAGTTAGTTTTGTCACTACGTTTTCTGGCAACGCTGTGTAGGTGAAATCGAAAGTTTCTTCCCAGAAACTCTCTTCGTCTGGTAGCCTACTGCACCCAGTCCATTTCTCCGCTAGCCCTCCGCTATAGATTTTTCCGCCGACGAATTTGCCTTCAATTGCGTCCTGTATCATCTCGTACACTGCCACGTCCACTCTCTTGGTCGCGCTTGCTATTATTTCAGGGTATAGATAGTCTTGGCATGAGTCAACGCCGAAACCCATTTTTCCGTTCTCATGAGCTGCTTCAAGTGCTCCGAGTCCGCTTTTTCCAGCGGCTGCAAAAACGCCGTCCGCTCCCAATCCAAATAAAGATACGGTAAGTTCTTTTCCTCTTGTTGGGTCACCCCAACCTCCAACGAAAACTGGATCAAGGACCGTTGCACTTGGGTTAGCCCACTCAACGCCCGCTTTGTAGCCTACATAGAAGTCTCTGATTAAGGGTATGTCCATTCCTCCGACGAACCCTACTTTATTGGTCTGGGTGAACATTCCAGCAACTACGCCGGTGAGGAAAGAGCCTTCATTTGCTTTGAAAGTCAATGATGCTACATTAGGCAAGTCGACTACCATGTCAACGATGGCGAAGTTTTGGTTTGGATAGGCTTGGGCTGTTATATTAAGTGCGTCTGCCTGGTCGAAGCCGATACAAACGATTAGCGCGTATTCTCCAGTTTTTGCAAAGTTGGTTTGGAAGCCTTCATATTCTGATATGGCTTCTGGTTCAGCGTAGTCGAATTCTATTCCTAGTTCTTCTTTGGCGTGCATTGCACCTGCATAGGCGATGTCATTGAAGGATTTGTCGCCTAGACCGCCGGTTCCCAGGATTATGCCTATTTTGTTTTGGGTGGGAGTGGCTGGCTTGTAGAAAAATGCGAACCATGCTGCTGCTACGATTATGACTATCAGTATTGCTGCGAGTATTCCTGCATACATCTTTTTCATTGAAAACCCCCTCAAGCTCATATTGTTTGAACTGCTTTTAAGATTTTTCAGTTTTCCTTAACTATCTGCGAAAAAATGGATGAGGCTTTTGTATGCGTTCATACATCTCCGGATTCTTGAATTTTCTTGTCTTCGTATGGGGCAGCGACCCTTCTGTAGTATTCAAGTTTTATGCATTCCAAAACGCCTATAGCCTTGTTGATGTGGAAGTACCGAAGAGGATAAACCTCCTTCAGCATCTTGGTGACGACATAGTTTAGTTCTCCATCCACCTCGTCTGGAGGTAGAGTCTTGAGAATTTCTAGCAGTTCTCTCAGAACCTTGTTGTATTTGCTCCTGTTACCGACTTTTATGTAAGGCAAGAGTCTTTCTCTCCTTCAGCACATTCTATGAACAGGTTTAGCTTATATATCGTGACCATTTTCAGACCAGCCTCGACGTCACACCATGCTTGGTAAACTTGGATTGGTAGTTGACAAACAGGCTGCTTTCACACGTCGGTTATCAACAACTAAACGCAGTCTCCAGAGACTATTTTTGAAGATGAGACGTTATCTGCATTCCATTTGAGAGAACGTAAGTTCTGGAAATTAAGGTGCGTTAACACGATGAAAACATAGCGGATGTCGGCTGCCAATGTATTCTCCCGGTCAAGCCCTCTCAGCTTCAAGAAATCCTCCCAAGCTACCTCTGATTGAAAAGCATGTCTGGCGCTTGCATTTATCAGATTTCGCCCCTTGTTTTGTTCGAACAATGGTGGAAACCTTTATGTCTATGACTGGATATGTAGCCTACAATAATTGAAGATTTACTTTTTTCAATTATAGCGCACAGCAAATAGAGGTGATTGTAACGTTCCAAAAACCTATGTTTGAAGTCAAGTGTACCAGTTGCGGTAATGCAACAACGGTTCCTTTCAAGCCTACACCGGGAAAACCAGTTTACTGTAGAACATGCTTTTCCAAGCAAATGGCCACCAGGTCTGATAGCCACGGTGGCAGTAACAATGAAGGCTCAGAGCCAAAGCAATTCTGGGCTCGACGAAGAGACAACGGACACGCAAAGAAAGAAGAAGCGTCTATAAGCGTCTTTCAACGCCGATACGACAGCGTCTAAGCTTTAAGGCATTAAGCCGCGGCCTTCCGGGCTTGCGGTTTGAATCAAAACTGTGGGGAATGATTCATTAGGGACATTGAGGGATGGAAGAGAATCGACAATGAGAGAGGTTACCTGAATATCACGACAGGGCAGAATCTCGTTGTTTCGAAGAAACAGTTTGGTCAGCACTACCTAGTTCTCCTGTTTTCGGAAGTGGGAAGCAGTGATGAAGGTGCAAAAATATCGCCCGAGTACGCGACAGAATCAAAAGCTGAAGCCTTTGCATTCAAATGGATGAAAAAACACCCAAAAGGGGTGCCTGGACCTATAGAAGAGTAGCTGGTTACTTTCAGGTCTGAAAATTTTAGATCGTGGTGTATTCTTTTTGCAAGATTAGTACAAACGGAAGATTTGTGCATATTGTATTGACAAAAGAGCTTTTCCACATCAACAAAACAGCAATATGAACATGAAGCGTTTTGTTGTGCACGATTTATGAGAGTTTGATGTGCATGGCTCTCAGCGCGTAGGCTGCCGAGGTCTTTACGGCTGAGATACCGTATGTCCCGCCTCTACGCATCATCTTTATAACATATCCTGGACGCAGGTAGAATTCTTGATATGCCTTGTAGCGGATTTCCGCCAGTCTCTTCATACTCAGCCAGGGCGTTTCGAAAGTCGGTCCGGCAGTGTCGTACTTATCGAAATCCGTGACTCTGAGCCAACCGTTCTTCTTGACTTGCTCGTACATCGGAGTTCCAGGGTATGGCGTTGCAACGTAGAAGCCGACGTCGTCAGGGTTTAGTTCTTTGACAAAGTCGATTGTTTCTCGTGCTGTTTGTTCGGTTTCTCCTGGAAAACCCAGTACCGTGTTTGCTATCGTCATTAATCCGACTTCGTGTGCAGTCTTGTATGCCTAACCGTGTTTGATTCAGTTTTATGCTTTTGTTCATGGCACCTAGAATGGTTTCTGAGCCTGATTCCACTCCCAGCCAAACGGCTATGCAGCCGGCGTCGCGCATGGTTTTGAGGAGTTCGCGGTCAACCATGTCTACGCGCGTGCCGCAATCCCAGGTTATTTCGAGTTTTCTTGTGTGCAGTTCTTCGCAGATTTTCAAGACGCGGTCGCGGTTCACTGTGAAGGCGTCATCGTAGAATGTGACCTGACTTATGCCATACTTGTTGTGGACCATTTCCATTTCGTCGACGACGTTTTTGGGGCTGCGCATGCGGTATCCTCTACCGAACATACGGACAGTACTGCAGAAGTCACACCAGTATACGCAACCTCGACTTGTGATTAGGGGAAACAATACCTTGCCCATTCGTTTCAACGTTTCAAGTGGCAGAAGGTGATGGGCGGGAAATGGCAAAGAATCTAAGTCTTCTAGGAAGGGTCTGTCTGGGTTTCTCGTGATTTTGCCTTCTCTGCTTCGAAACGTGATTCCTAAGACATTGCTGAAGCTGGTTTTTGATTGGAGTTTGTCGAGGAGTTCGATGAAGGTCGCTTCGCCTTCTCTGCGTACAACAATATCCAAACTTGGGTACTCGCCAAGGGCGTTTTCGTCCCAGAAGGAACCGTGTGATCCACCAAGCATCGTGACGGCTTGGGGATGGACCTGTTTAGCTATAGCGACTAGCTGCATGGCTGATTTGTAAAGAAGAGTTGTGGCTGTGACTCCGACTACGTCTGAGGGGGTTTGTTCAATGCGGCTGCGGAAGGCTTCATAGCTGAGTTTTTCTGCTTGGCAGTCGATGACCGTGACTTCGTGGCCTTCTCTTTCTGCAACCGCACCCAAATAAGCAATGCCGAGAGGAATGAATGGTGGATGAGAATGTACGCTCGGTGGATAAGGAGGATTAACTAAGGTAATTTTCATGCTGATGTATGCCCTTCTGCAGGGTCATTCTACACCTAAATGCAATATATTCATTTCTTGTTTCGGCGAGTAAAGTTCTCCGATTTGGAGTGATAACATGTTAATAATTGCAATGGTGCATGTATTAAGGAAAAGAGCCTTGTTCTAGGAAAACTAAAATGCCCAAGTTGAGTCTAAGCCCGAATGTCTTCAACTTAGTTCAGCCAGCTGTTAACCGGTCCATCAGAGGTCTGTCCCGTTTGATGTTATCGCCCTAAACTGACTTGAACGGTCGGTCAATGTTGCAACTGTTCTATGTTGAGGCATTCCAGCCTGCTTCTCAACTTGGGCAAACTATTACTGGTGACTTTTAACCTAATAAATTTGTTTTACAGGAAAAATTAAGGTTGAAAAACATTTTTGGAGGCTTTTCAGATAAATAAGTCAAGAAGTGCATGAACACAGAAGCTTGTGATCAACAAACAATGGTTACTATTTAAGGTAGCAAATGTTTCCTGCAACACATTTACGATGGATTCGGGCTGTTTTGGGCTTATATATCCTGAAGCAATAGTCATATGGGCTGAAGGAAGTGCAATAATCCAGTCATGATGAACGGAAGACTAAGGTTCGAGGCAGATTTGGCCACTTTGATGAATCTGCTCACTGTTGACATGAATGATGAGGGCAAAGGCAAGCTCAATGAACTCAAAGACTGGCTTCTAAAACTCCAAAAAGAGAATGTAGTAAAAATCAACCATTCAGTAATGGAACTCGTCTGTGCAAAATACCTCATCTTGAAAGGCTATGATGTTCAGTTGGAGTACGTTCTAAATGATTTACTAACTTGTGACTTGTTCTCAATCAAAGGCTATGGAAATCTTATCGTAGAAATCGAGACGGGGTTCATACCACCAGAGAACGCGCTCAATCCCATAGCCTATACTTCGGCGCGCTTGGCCAGCAAAATAATTAGGTACAGTAGCTTCGCCGGAAAGTTCGCGGTTGGTGTTCCTCCCCATTATGTTTTGCCTTTCCCTAAAGCTCTGGCAAGGCTTCCAAGGAATAGAACGCAGGAGGACATTGAATTCGTCAAGAGACTGTGTGACATCTACTATCGCAACCCCCCAGTTACTGAGGACGAAATAAGGAACGCCCGCATTCACGAAGTCTACATCATAGATGTTGACCGCGGAAAGATTCAGGCAGTCGACCCGGGATCTTACATGAAAAGAGCTATCCAAAAAGAGTTCGTTTTCCCCTACCAAAGCGAGGCAACACGCAAGTCCAGAAAAACCGTTACATTGCTGGATTTTCAATAGTTGGCCGAATACGCTGATTGCGCCGTGGGAGCGCTGGCTTTCATAGCTATCAGCGCGCGCGAAAGACCCCAATATCTGCTACTTCGAGTAGCAAATTATTGTTTAGGTACCTGTCTTTGTTGCTGTGGCTAAACAGTCACACACGCTTATGTTCTGCTCAGCACTTCAATACCTTATGATTAGTACTGATAGTTTAAGAATTATGGCTCACATTATCCGCTTCTGCGAAACATCAAAAGACAAGGACAGAATCACGAACCGGCTAGGTTTGAATGATGTACAGGCAGAATCCTACTTAACCATCCTCACACGACAAAGGATGATTATGCAAAATAACGGAAAATATGTTACCACACTAACGGGACAAAGCTATCTAAATTCCCATGACAAACTTGGGAAAATCAGTTTCTATCCAGAGAGGACAAAACCAAATGCACGCGTTGTTAACAATGAAGAGGGGAAAACGAAAAATGACTTTCCATTCTTTGGTTCTTGGTTCCAAGTTCGAAAACAGCGAAGCGCAAACGTTACCCTTCAGAATGATGGTGTAGTCTCACAGTCACATACGTTTAACTCCGGCAAAGACTCTATGTAAACTGGCATATATCATAGGCGCGAAAAGAAGGTTAAGAAAAATATGAGACCAAACGAGTTTATAGGTAAAGACGTGTTTGCGTTGGAAGAGAAAATCGGCAAGATCAAAGGGATGGAAGTAGATCCGGAACAGTGGAAAGTGACTCATCTTGAAATCGAATTGACCAAGGATGTGGCTGAATCGGTGCTTGGCGCTAAGAAAGGCGGAGTACGAAACATGATTAATATTTTAGCCATAGAGAAGGGGACTGCCGCGTGGACAGACAAGGGGCTACAGGTAAAAGTTACAAAGGATCAGCTTCACATGTACCTGAGGCCAGTAGTTAAGTAGAGGGAAGTTGGTTATGGATACGATTTTAGCGATTGTTGTTGTTCTCGTGTTGCTTTGGGCCGTGGGGTTCTTTGCTTTGCCCGGCATAGGCATGTTGGTTCATATACTGCTTGTGCTAGCTGTGATCATGTTAGTTGTTTGGCTTGTGACTGGCAAAAAGTTGTGGAAATAAACTACACTCTCTTTTTTTTGTCAAGTTTTAGTTCGAAGGGAATATTCTCTATAACTTGTTTTTATCAGCGTTTTTATGCAAATGTGTGTTTAAGTGGTCCTGAGAATGGCGCGAATATCCAATTATGTTGGTGAAGAAAGAAACACTGGCGGCTATCAAGAAACGCTATGGCTAGGGCTGAGAATCTATCGCGGACTATTCTTAAACTTGTTTGGAAGAAAGACCCCCCTGTTTTGCGGACACAAATTAACATACAAATGCAATCTTCGATGCAAGATGTGCCCCTTCTGGCAAAGACCCAACGAAGATTCTAGCATAGAGCAAGAAAAGAAAATTCTAAGGCAAATTTATGATTCAGGTGCTTGTGCAGTCGCGTTTGAAGGCGGAGAACCTCTTCTCAGAAAGGATTTGGCTGAAATTCTTGCTTTTTCTAGGTCTCTGCCTTTGCACACAAGCCTCATCACTAATGGAACTCTCCTTGAATCCAGAATAGACGAGATAGCACAATACATCAACGGCGCCCTCTATGTTTCGTTAGACGGCATGGAAAAAACTCATGACACGATCAGAGGCGTTAATGGTTGTTTTAGAAAAGCGGTAAGAGGCATAACGGCATCCAGAGAGAAAGTCCCTGTGACAATCAACACTACGATAATGGCTGAGAACATCCATGAGATTGAAGATTTGGTGAAGTTGGCAAAGGAATTGGATGCAAGAATATCCTTGGCAGTGGCGTATGAGTACTGCAACGCCAAGGCGTCCGCGCCTGCCGGTCACGAAATCAAAGAGATAGCTGGAAAACTTGTCGAGATGAAGAAGAAGGGTTATCCTCTGGTGAATTCAATCAACTATTTCAAAGTCATTGCAAAAGAGAAAAACTGGACGTGTAAGCCTTGGGTATCGGTTAACGTTGGTCCAGAGGGAACGTTAGTCCTGCCCTGTTATGTTCGGAATGAATATGCGACTAGCGTTTCTGTTTTTGAAACTAGCATCAAAACTGCGATCTCTGGGTTTGACTGGAATGAAACACTGAACTGTCAAAACTGCAGTCTCCATTGTTATGTGGAGCCTTCTATGGTGCTTTCAGGGAATATTCGGACTTTCCTGAATTGGGTCGTTCAAGTTAGTCAGCTAGACTTTCTAAGAGCGCGCTTTTTTGTCTGAGCGTTTAAGCAGCGCACGCTACCAAAAGATTGAAATCTTGAGAAGCCTTGAATTTGGGCGGACGATGAGAAAATCGAGGTACGATGAGGCTGGAGGCGGGGAAATAGTGCTGAAGGCTTGTGAAGTCTTTTTCCGCTATTGAGTCCACTTAACGATTAGTTTCTCAAGCATATGGGTAGGTAATTGAGATATGACGACGCTGCCAAGCGGATGCGCGCGTTGAGCCCACCTGCAGGTCTATGTCTTTCGTGTTTCCTGTTTTTTTGTCAGTTTCGCAAAAATTTTCTTCAAATACATTGCTGTAATTTCTCAAAACGTCACGTGTAGACTGTGGAAATCTGTAAATAGAGGGAGGATATTTGAGAGCTGTCTCTTTTATCGTGAGTCTTTGTTTCTTGACATGTAAGCCCAGGCGCTAATCAGCACGAGCGTTAGTGTTGCTCCTGCGAGTCCGGATACGATCCATTTGATGTTTACGAGAGCTGGCAAAACAACCATAAGCCACGGAATTATGTAGTCTGCTGTTACCTGTGCGATTACGCCTGCCATAAATCCTAAGACAGCTACTACAGCGAATATTTTTAATCTATCACCCATTCATTTCACCTTTTTGTTTTAGCATTGGGTTAAGCTTCTTTTTAGTCTAACTTACACTTTTTTGTCTATTATCTTAAGATCGACCACCTTGTCTTTTAATTTTCCAATTAAAGCCAATTTCGAGTTTTTCAGGCGTGTATAGCTCTACGTATATACGTGCATATTTCCGACATATTAACAACGTATAAGATTGTTCTCCGCAGTCTTTCTCGTACGGAGGATTTAATTTGTCAGAAAGATTCGCGAAAAAATGGGAAACTAAGAAGAGAGGACCAAGCTTTCACTGACCGCATCAAGGATGCTGTGAAACCGCCGGGACCACTGAAGCCACGCCTCGACTTCGCTGTCAGACGCATAGAACTTCAGGTGCAGAAGCTCGACCAGGCCACAGACAGGTTCACGCAACGCGACAAGGCAATATTTGCAAGAATCGTTGACGCCTATACAAAGCACGACAGCGCCCGCGCAAATGTTTTCGCCAACGAACTATCAGAAGTTCGCAAGATGGAACGCCTAATCATAAACGCCAGACTTGCCCTCGAGCAAATAGTGTTAAGGTTACGAACTGTCTCCGAACTAGGAGATGTTGTATCAACCCTCGGACCAGCTGTGGGAGTTCTTCGATCCGTAAGATCAGGGCTAACAAGCGTGTTCCCAGAAGCAGAGAGCGAACTAGGCGAAATCGGCAACATGCTAAGCGGAATAATGCTAGAAGCAGGCCAAGGCTCAGGAATGACGCTGAACTTTGACACAGTAAACGAAGACGCAGCAAAGATTCTCAACGAAGCAGCAACAGTAGCTGAACAGAAGATAAAAGACAAATTCCCAGAATTGCCCCCAGGCATGCCTGCGGCAACTGCGGAAACAGAGAAAACAACGGAAAGCTTCTAAACTGGAGGATGAAAAATGTCATCAAACTCCAATCTTTTTCTTTCGATAGGAAAACCAATAAAAGACGAGTACGGTCGAATAATAGGCAAAGTTGCCTCTTTTGCATTGACACCCAATGGAAAATTTGACGCTGCTTTCATCGAATTTAACGACGGACAATTTTCGAAACAATCCTTGGACCACTTCAAATTTAATGGTACCGAAGTAACGTACATCTCGAAGATCAAATCTGAAGCGAACGTTCTCTGCGACCAGATACCACTAATTTGGCGCAAAGACCAAGCCCTCAGAGATCTCGCAGAAAAGAAGAAAATTTCGCCAGACATCTACCAGGAACTCCACAACAGCTTCGAAGGCGTATCAAATCAACTAAAGAAAGATGCACAAGTACTCATGGATGAACTTGCCGTCGAAATCGCACGATGCGACGAAGCAATGAAATCTCTAAGCTACGCAATCGTCAATCTTGAACTAGAACACGAAATCGGACAGATCAACGAAGAAAACTACAAATCAGCTTTTGCGATGATACAAGAAAACCTCAAACGAATTAACGCGGAAAAAAGCGACAACGAACAAGCCAAGAGTAAACTATCCAGCGTGTTGCTAGGCGATTCCTCAAAGCTTGACCTAAAACCCAAAACACCCCTTTTAAACCCAAACCAAACATCTGAACTGCCAGAGCCACCAGTAGTAGTCTACGTGAAAGAAGTCGGAAAAGCTGGAATTTAGCCTCATTAGGCGAAGCTGTGGGCGGAGGGAACAAAGATAAGGCTAACAAACTCACCCCCTCCCCCGATACGTGATGTTGCAGCGAAATCCATTTACACACTGAGAACCCAGCAGAACAAGCTCGAACAAGCAAGCTATAGACTTAGAGAAAGAGACCGGATTCTTTTTGAAAGTTGCATGGGTGCTCTCAAGAAGAACAACAAAGAGCGCGCAGCAATGTGCGCCAACGAAATCGCTGAAGTGCGTAAACTCATAAAATTTCTCTACAATGTACAATTAGCAATAGAACGTGTAGTTCTGAGACTAGAGACAATAAAGGAACTCAGCGACATCGTTATCGACCTAAAACCTGCTCTGAAGCTTCTCCAAAACGTTTCGCAAGAACTATTCCAAGTCCTGCCCGATGTCTCGACAGAACTAAACACTGTAAATGAAGTAATACACGATACCCTCTATGCAACAAAAATCAACGCAGATGAATCCCTCATACCTGTTGGCAGAAAAACGGAAGCCGGTGAAGAAATCCTAAAGGAAGTCACCACTTTCATAGAACAAAAACTAACAGAAACTCTGCCTGAACCACCCACAGCAAGTGTTCAATCGGAGAAAGCGAACCCAGTAAAACAGCTTGTCGCCCTAACCGCCAGCTGCTCCCAAACAATCGGAAGCAAAAACATAGATGAAATAGGCATCGACTCCTCAACAACCCTTTTTTCATATAAAAAATCCGAGATTAAGGAAATCTCGTTGAAAGTTGAGAAGCCATCACTAGAAGATGTGCTCCTCGAATACGTCAGAAAGAGCAACGGCGAAATTGACTTAAGCCATTGTTCAGACGAGTTGCAGACCTCAAACGAAGAAATTGAAAAAGCCCTTGAAAGCTTAGGAAGTAAGGGCAAAATAAAAATCGAATTAAAATCTCCCGAATAAATGGTGCAATAATTAATGAGTGCTTCACAAGAACTTGAAAAAGCCGCAACGGCTTACGCTTTGGATGCCGTTCGGTTGGACAAACAAGGCGCAAGAGGCAGAGCTATAACTCTGTATCAGAAGGCAATCGAGAGTCTTTTACAACTTGTCCAACTCTATCCAGAATATGGTCTGAATAAAGTCTATGTTCAAAGAGCAATTGCCTACCAAGAGCGAATAAAAGTTCTGCAAGGCTCCGTTTCTGCTCACGAAATGCAGATGGAATCAAACAACGGCGGAGAAGGCGGAGAAACAGCCGCCGGAACTGGAAAACCGCCTACCGAACTTGTTGTGACGGAAAAGCCCAAAGTCAACTGGGAAGAAGTAGTCGGCTTGGATATGGCAAAGAAAGCCGTAAAAGAAGCCATTGTCTACCCCGTTCAAAGACCCGACCTGTTTCCGTTGGGCTGGCCAAGAGGCATCTTGCTTTTTGGTCCACCAGGCTGCGGAAAAACGTTGCTGGCAGCCGCGGTCGCCACAGAAATAGACGCCAACTTCTATTCCATTGACGCCGCATCAATCATGTCCAAATGGCTCGGCGAGGCTGAACAGAATGTCGCCAAACTTTTCGGTTCCGCCAGGAAGTCCTCGATCGAAGGCAAAGCAGCAATTGTGTTCGTCGACGAGCTAGATTCTCTGATGGGGCAGCATTCGAACGAGGTAGGAGGCGAAATTCGCGTCCGCAACCAATTCCTCAAAGAAATGGATGGCATCGTAGACAAGGGCAAAAACCTTCATGTGTACGTCATCGGCGCCACAAACAAACCGTGGGATCTGGATTGGGCTTTCATACGCAGATTCCAAAAAAGAATCCTGGTTCCACTGCCTGACCATCACACGCGTCTAATGATGCTCAAGCTATACACTAGCAACCTACAGATCGATAACAATGTGGACCTGCATGAACTGGCGCGACTTTCTGAAGGCTTCTCAGGAAGCGACATAAGAGACGTTTGCCAGTCAGCTCAGCTCAAACTAATTGGCGAATTCTTCGAATCAGGCAAAGCCATGGATAAAGAGGCAAAACCACGGTTACTAACCATGACAGATTTCAGACAAATCTTTGAAGACCGCAAGCCAAGCGTGTCACTGGACATGTTGTCTTCGTACACCAGATGGTTTGAGGCTTTCAAAGCGCTGTAAAAAGGAGGGGACAAAAAGAAACCTAAGTTTGGGTTGGGTGGAAAGGTTTGGAGAATTTTCCTTTTTGCACGCTCTCCCTTCTCCCCCCTCAATTAATCTCCAAGCCCCACAAACCTACAGAAACCAACCCAACTTGAGTTTCATCTGTTTTGCCATTTCTGCAAAAGTTTCTCTAATATTATTAACAACAGTCGGTTAAGATTCTACGTTTTCATTTCTTCTCTGAAGATCTCTTCAAGCATCTTCTTGTTTATTCCGAGTTCCTCAGCCGAGCCCTTTACAAGCTTAACATACGTTCGGAAGAGGCTTTGAAGGATTTCGGCTTTCTCATGCTCTGATATTTCGCTTTCTTCCGCCAACAACAACGCAAACCATTTTCCAAGAATAGTTAGCTGGTAGGCTTTAACCCAGATTATGCGTCCATCTTTCTCGTTCTTTTCCATCAGCTCGGTTAGGACGCCGAGTTTTGTGAGCGTTTTTAGGTTCTCAATAATCGTCTTATTTGAGTAATTCAGCCGTCTAACAAGGTCTTTCTGGTAAATGTTCCTTGCAATGCCCTGTTTCAGGGCGAACCGCAGGACGTCTACACCTGCCTTAGAACCGAAAATCGCGCTGAGTATCTTATCCTTCTTTTCCGTTGGAAGAAAAACTACATAAGGATGTAACTTTTCACTCAACGAAATCCCCTCTAAACAGCTCCCTGCTAAGCATTTAAGACTTCCGCAGAAAATCTCCAAGCAGTCTGCTGGGAATTCCCATCAAGGGTTTTTCTTCGACCCAAGTTTTCCACACAAAACCAGAGAAAATTGCACGGTGCTAACCTGTGCAAGACCCAGATGTTTTTTGAGGCTTCTATTTTAACCCGCTATTTTGGTTCTTGCTGTTTTTCCCATTCAAGCCTGGTCTGCTTGATAATGGCGTCTAGACTCTTAGGATCTGAAAGATCCGCTATCGCACTGGTTAGCTCATACTTCACGAGCGATCCTATCTCAGTGGGCTTTAGGGCTTCTGGCCTTGCAGCTTGGTAGGTTTTGAGAGCTCGCATTCCAAACTTTACCATCAAGTTTTGCAGTTCCGTTCTCAAACTTGTCAATTCAGCGAGACTTTCTTGCATTGTTTTGTTGAAGTCTTCTTGATTCCACGTTTTCTTCTCTTCCGACATTTCTCATTCCAACAATTTCAGAGTTTACTCGTATTTGCTCGCAGACTTCATTATAGCTTTTTCCATTTCATAGTGCTGTTTCTCAAATTGGAGGTTTAGGGATGTTCTTGGCGGTTAACCCTTCGTGTCTCCACTTTTCAAATTCTTTCGAGGGCGGATCGTTGAGGAAAAGCTGCTTTCGCGAAGTTTCCATAAAAGCATTTTCTTGACCATTGAATTCAGCAGCAGTCATCAGGCAGTTTCCCCTGTTCATGACCCTCTCGCGTATTCTTTTAATCCTGTTCTGCCATGTTTCATCCCTCAAGGCGTGGTGTTCTAAGATAATCACCGGCACGGTTTCGGCAAGGCTTGCAAGATTATTCAACCCCAACATCAGTTGTGCTTCGCTAACCTTGAAGTCACTAAGATAGAAGGGCGGTCCTCCGACCATGAGCAAACCAGGTTTTGCTGTTTTGATAAGTTCAAGTGTCCTTTCTGACATTGGACCTTGGACATCTGGGGCGAACATAAACCGTTCATCCTCACATTCCACAAGAACCATTATGACCCATCCTGTAATGGCGTTGTCTGCTCCATGAGGAACTGGTTCTGAAAAACGCAGGACGGTTTTCCCAAACGTGAAATCCCTGTAGTCAGCGGGTTCAAGCGTCTTAGCTTGTTTTCCCCCTGTTTTCTGGAAAAGCCACGCGCGTTGTCTTTGGCTGGGGTTGATTTTCTCTCTCGGATTTTTAATCAGAACCCTTTTGTTCTGGTATATTTGACGCGCAGTCTCCACTTCCTCAGTCCAGTTAACAAGCCAGTCTTCGTACGAGGGCGTGTGATGATCAAAGTGATAATGACTTATAGTGACAACTTCAGCTTGTTCAGCAGCCTCTGCTATGCGATTTCTGAGTTTTTCAATTGTCCTAAACTCAGCTGGATGAGGCGGTAGGCCAAAACGGTACGGACAGAGTGAAATTCCAGCGTCCAATAATACTTTCACGTCAGGGGTCTCAACCAGCGTACACATAGATCGAACGCCAAAACTTTCCGCCGCTAACGGGGTCACCTTAATCTTATCAAAACTAGACATGGCTTTTTCATCATTCGATTAACCGCTGCAAAAACAGAAAAATGTTCCTATCGAAAAGCCCTACTGCTGGGATGGAGCAATCGCAAAAGGTTAATTGAACTCATCGACATAGGAAACCTGAGCAAAAATCATCTGCAATGAAGGAAGCGAAAAGTTATGACTCATGAGGAAAAAGAGAAAACGGAAATTGCCACACTTGCAGGAGGCTGCTTCTGGTGTATTGAAGCAGTTTTCAGCATAGTCAAAGGCGTCGAAAAAGTGACTCCGGGCTACACGGGAGGCTATCTCTCCAATCCCACGTATGAACAAGTTTCAACCGGAACAACAGGGCATGCAGAGGCTGCACAGATAACCTTCAACCCCGAAACCATTTCCTACAAAGAAATACTTGAAATATTCTTTGCAACCCATAATCCTACAACGCTCAACCAGCAGGGACCTGACGTTGGAACCCAATACCGCTCAGCAATTTTCTACCAAAACGAGCAACAAAAAACGACAGCTAACCAAGTTATCAATGAACTCGATAGAGAGGAAATATGGGACAAACCCATAGTCACTCAAGTGGAACCGCTGAAAGCTTTCTACCCTGCTGAGTCATACCACAAAGATTACTTCAAGCGAAATCCGAATGCGCCATACTGTCAAGCCGTAATTACTCCAAAGATACTCAAACTGCAACATCGATTCCTAAGCAAGCTCAAAACACCATAACACGCATACTATGTCAACATTAAAATCTTCTATTTACCCATTTTCAAACTTCTGCGGGATTTCTTCACCAAATTAGGCAAAAAATTTCAAACTATTTCATCTCTAAAACCCAATTCATGCCAAATTACGTTTTACAAGACTTGGCCAGCTGACTGAAGTAACTCTTCTCAAAATTGCCCTCAAACGGAAAATTCACAAGGCGATTCTGACCTATAGGTTTTAATCACTGAAAAAAATGCTATCTATCTTGGCGGGCGATGACGACTCTGGCCCCGAAGACGTCGAGGATGATTTGGATCTTGAGTGTGACGCGCACTTTGAAATAACTTTTTAGTGCGCTGAAGAGCCTGCCACTTTGGAAGAAAAGGAAGAACAAGTTTTTTTTCAGAGCTTTTTGATCAATTGTACAAACGTTGCTAAGTGATTTTTTCCATTAGCCTGGAACAGGCAATATTCTATATGAAATATCCCAAGATTATCGAGATCGCATAGATCAGCATGGCCAAGTGAAAAAGGGGCAGTGCCTTCATTCCAGAATTCGCGCTTTTTCCCTTCATTATCGTGTAATTGCCAATCGAGATCAACAGCATTCCCGCAATGAAACCGGCAAGTGTTAAGGTTCCAAGTACAGTGAGAAAAATTATTGCGGTTGCGAAATGAAATATGCTGAAGAAAAGTATCCAGAAGGCTGTACCTTTCATTCCGTACATGGTGGGTATTGTGTTAAGTCCTTTGACCTGGTCATTGGCCACGTCAATGATGTCATTGACTCCTAGGTGAGCCATGGCTAACGGATAGAAGAAAAAGACAAAAAGCAAGACAATGCTATCGGGGCTGCCGATGCATAGATATCCAGCGACTGGAAAGAGGGTGAAATCTATCCGTCCAACCAGCTGGGCTAACGGAAAGTTTTCTTTCCGCTTCTTGAATTGGTAGAATACTTCGAGGCAATAACAAATTGCCATTATGCTGATGACGTAGAGTGACTGTGGGAATGATAGTGTAAGAATCAGAATTACCGTGGACGAAACAAGCAGAGCAAAAAGCAAAAGTGCATTTCGCTGAGAGATTAAACCTTGAGGAATCGGTCTTCTCCCAAAAACCCTCCAATACTTAGTCAGCTTATCGAATTCCACGTCTTTTCTGTCAATTTCAGCATCCACTATGTCATTCAAAACCAGTCCAGCTTCAAAGCCGAGGAAACCAATCAACGCAGCTTTAATTACTAGTAGCCATGAAAAACCGTCATATTGTTGGAAGGCTAGGAAGAGTCCGGAGCAAAAAAGTGTTGGCCAGACAAAAAAGAAGTGCAGGCGTGTGAGATCTACGTATGCTTTGATTGCTTCTTTCACATGGACTGCCTCGTTTCGCTCTCTTATTGGATGGTTTTTGTTATTAAGCTGTTCTAACTATAGAATCAAGAAGGGCAAAGGCAATCCTTTATGAATGTCGCAAAAATCCTCAAAGTAATACGCCTTCACATTGTGGCAGGAGGATTTCTCGCCTTCTCACTCGGAGCGCTCTTAGCCATTGCAGGAGGAGCCAGTTTTAGCCTCTTACGATTTGTTTTTGGGTATGTCGCTGTTTTCCTGGGTGATCTTTCGACGCATTATAGCAATGATTATTTTGATGTCGCAATCGACAAATACACAGGTAAGAGGAAGCTTTTTTCAGGTAGCAAGATTCTTGTCGACAATCCAAGTCTTCTTTCGTTGTCGAAACATATTTCGCTTGGTTTGCTGGCGGGATCGACTGTCTTGGCAGCAGCGTTTGTTATTTTTCTTGGTGCACCACTCGAGTTCTTCATCGTTATGTTTGTTGCGAGTCTTATTGGATGGCTTTATTCGGCACCTCCAGCACGTTTGGTTTCAAGAGGAATTGGCGAGTTGGCTGTGGCGTTCGTTACAGGGTTTGCAATACCTGGTTTAGGCTACTTGGCAATAAGAGGTCAATTTGACCCTGTGTTTGTCTGCTTTGCAGTTCCTTTCACAATGTACGGCTTAATACTAAGCCTTAGTCTTCATGCTCCTGACGTAGAGACAGACCGAAAGGTAGGCAAAAGAAATCTTGTCGTCCGTTTGGGTCAAAGCCGCGTCTTCTTCCTTACTTTAGCCATGGCTTTGTCGGCTACACTCATATTCTGCATTTGCGCTTGGCAGAATGTTCGCTTAGTCATTGATTTTGACGTGGTGGTTCTTCTTTCAATCGTCCCCCTAATCGCGGGTCTCCTTGGACTTGTAGGCTTTTCCAAAAAGAAGGAAGTGAATCGATCCAGCGCGTTAAATATCGCAGCACTCTTTGTTTTCAATATGCTAATGATCTCTTATCTTCTGGTTATTGTGTTGGTTGTATAACAAGTTCGGAAAATGCGGAATTAGCACTAAAACATTTTTGGACAATTGGTTATTATTCCAGACTATGACAGCATGCGTGCTTTACATCTCGTGAACAGGCAACACCAAACGTTTGGCGGAAGCTATATCGGGATTGTTGAAAGGGCCAGTTTTGATTTGGCCCACGATATTAGTTCTTTGGATGTCAACGCCTTCGACTTGCTAGTCATAGACACGACTGTTATGGGTCAAGCATGCCGTTCTTAAATCCGCTCAGCAGTTTAACCGTAGGGTAAAAGCAGCATTAGATTTCAGTCTAACCAACTACTTTCAGGTTGTTCTTTAGCGTTCTTGGTTCTTTCCATTCTTCTCTGATGATGCTAAACATTGCGGTGTCTCTCCAGACTCCTCTGCTGAAGAAAGATTTCCTGATTATCCCCTCCTTCTTGAAGCCTGCCTTCTCCAAAACCCTATGAGACGGGACATTCTCAGGATGGGTTTCCGCTTGAATGCGTACTATGTTCTTAGAAAGAAACAGGTAGTCTACCATAATCTCGACTGCTTCGCTTCCGTAGCCTTTGCCTCTTTCGTCTGGAAGAAGCGCGTATCCTATAACCGTGCCATGTGCTACGAAATGAGCAATGAATCCAATTTTGGTTCCATCTTTCTTTTCTATGAAGAACCATTGTCCTTCATTCAACTTGTCAAATTGCCTTTCCAAGTCAGCTTTGGTCTCTTGGACAATCGGTTCATATTCTCCCATTATACCAAGGTCATTATCCCATTTCTTCACGATTGACAAGTCTTCTTTTTCCATTATTCGAAGGTTCACTTTTTTCCCTTCAAGCAAATTGAATACCACACAATGTGGTTCTATTGGATTAGCTATAACTCTTCCGCAAAACTAGGAGAGTTAATGCTCTGTCTAACAGTACGCTGATTTGTGTCACGCGTTGTTTGTTCCTCTGAATTGGCTATTATAGAGGTTGTAATAGAAGCCTTTCGCTTTCAACAATGAGTCATGGGTTCCACGCTCAATTATTTCTCCATCTCTTATTACGAGCACCTGGTCTGCTTTCCTGATGGTGCTGAGCCTATGCGCGATGACAAAGCTTGTTCTCTTTTCCATGAGCCTGAGCAGAGCTTCCTGGATTCTTGCTTCTGTGCGAGTGTCAACGTTGCTGGTTGCTTCATCCAAAATCAGTATCTTTGGGTCTGTAACAACCGCTCTGGCAATAGCGAGAAGTTGCCTTTGTCCTTGACTGAGATTGCTTCCCCTCTCGCTCAGCATCGTGCCGTATCCGTTGGGCAGCCTAGTTATCCATTGGTCTGCGTTGGCAAGTTTTGCAGCCTTTATGCAATCTTCATCTGTAGCTGCAGGGTTACCGTATCTAATGTTCTCCATCACGGTATCAGCGAAAAGAAAATTATCCTGAAGCACAGTGCCCAATTGTTTACGCAGACTCCAGCGAGTGACCTCTCTAATATCTACTCCGTCAACTCTGATGCTGCCGCCTTGAATATCGTAGAATCGACCCAAGAACATTAACCATCGTAGTCTTGCCTGCTCCTGTTGGTCCCACTAACGCGACAATTTGACCTGGTTGAGCATGAAAACTCATGTTCTTCAAAACCGGTACACCAGGCACGTAACTGAAGTCGACGTTGTCAAAAACAACATCGCCTTGAATCTCACCAATCGGTTTCGCATCAGGTTTGTCAGTTATCTCTGGTTTCGTATCCACAACCTCAAAGATCCTTTCAGCTCCAGCAAGGGCTGATTGCACGCTATTGTAGAGTTCCGCCAGTTGCCGGAGAGGCTGAACAAAGTTTCTCGAGTAAAAGATGAAGCTCGTGATAATCCCAACCGTGACTGCACCCTGCAAGGCTAGCCATCCACCTAGTCCAGCGACAACAGCGATGCTGAACGTGCTCATCACATTCACCAAAGGCATAATCATGAAAGCCCAGCTTGTCGCAGTAGTTGCCTGATCTCTCAAAACCGCGTTTTCAGCGTCAAACGCTGAGAGGACTCTTCCCTGTGTGCCAAAAGCAGTAACGACCCGTTGACCGCTTATTGTCTCCTCAATCCTAGAGTTTAGCGTACCCATAGCTGCTTTGAACACCTCTGAAGCCGGAGAGCGTCTTGCGTCCGATTAACACTGTTACCAATCACCATCAAAGGCAAAACTACAAGGCTACCTAGCGCAAGCCATACATTGAGTAAGAACATCGCGACGAGTATGCCAATGAGACTCAGGAAGCTGGAGATCAGTTGGACAAAGCTTTGACTCAACGCCTGATTTATAGCCTCAACGTCATTCGTGAGTCGACTCATCAACTCCCCTTGAGTATTACGGTTAAAATAGCTCAGGCTCAAAGTCTGAAGATGCTCAAACAGGTCTTTTCTAAGACCCTTCAAGACTCGCTGTGAAACGCGAGCCATGAGTACACCTTGAACTACCGAAGCGCCCCATGCACCAACGTAGATAGCCACAAGAAGCAGCACTATTCCAAGTAATCCCGAAAGGTCTCCTGCGGTGATGTAGTTGTCGACGGCAACCCCGATGTAGTATGGTCCAAGCAGGCTTAGCAATGAACTAACGGCCACTAGAACTCCGATTGCTAGCAGTTCTTTTTTGTAAGGCAAGCATATAGCTTAGAAGCCGTGTTAGAGTCACGCGAGGATTCTTGGCCTTGCCAAACGCTCCCATTGAGGCCCTCCGGACCTCCATGCGGTCCTCCTGGGCCTCCAGGAAATCCTCCGCTTGGTTTTTTTGGCGATTCACTTTGAGAATGTGATGAGCTCATGCTCTTATGCCCCCTCCAAGCTGGGAGTCATATATCTCTTTGTAAATCGGACTTTTCCTCATCAGCTGGGCGTGATTGCCTATCGCGACAATCTTCCCTTTTTCAAGAACAATGATTTTGTCTGCCTTCAGAACGGTGCTTATGCGTTGCGCAATGATGAAGACGGTTGATTTGCCCATCGATGCCTCCAAAGCCTCTTGAATCTTTGCCTCTGTCTGCACATCTACACTGCTCGTGCTATCATCAAGAATGAGTATCTTTGGCTTAACAAGCAAAGCCCTGGCTATTGCAACCCTCTGTTTTTGGCCCCCTGATAATCCTGCTCCTCTGTACCCCACGTCGCTCTCATAGCCTTTTGGAAGACTCTCGATGAATTCTAGACGTTTGACTTGCTTTGGCAACCTGCCTCTATTTCCTCGGCTGAAGCGTCGGGTTTTCCGTAGACAATATTTTCCTTTACAGTGCCAGAGAAAAGAATTGGTTCTTGAAGAGAGACTGCGATGTTTTCTCTGAGGGATTGTATCGTAACATCGCGTACATCTATTCCGTCAATAGTAACTCGTCCACTGGTGGCATCATAGAATCTTGGTATCAGGTTCACAAGAGTAGTCTTCCCTGAACCTGTTGCCCCCAGTATTGCTACGGTTTCACCTGGTTCTGCAACAAAGTTGATTTGGCTGAGAACTGGTTCCTTGCAATCGTCAGTGTAGCTGAAACACACATCTTCGAAAGCTACTCTGCCTTCAATTTCCTTCAAAGGTATAGCTTCAGGTTTCTCTACAACCTTTGGCTTTGAGTCAAGAACTTCATAGATTCTCTGAGCAGAAGCGTTAGCGGCAGACATTTGCGCTTGCCATTATGGCTAGGAAGAGAAGCGGAAAGATGCTTGTTAACAGATAGTTTGTGAAAGCCACTATTTCACCAACGGTGAAGCTTCCCGCTATGGCTTGTTGACCTCCAAACCAGAGCACGCCTAATATGCTCATGTTGATGATGAGCAGCATACTTGGAAACAGAATTGAGAACAAAGTGGTGACCTTAACTTGCTGGGAATACAGATCCTCGTTAGCGTCGCCAAATCTCTTGATCTCTCTGTCCATTCTGACAAAGCTCTTGACAACACGTATACCCGCAAGGTTCTCCTGAAGAACCATGTTCAATTTGTCCAAGCGCCGCTGCACTCCAAGGAAAAGTGGTTGACCTTTTACAACGAAGATGCCTGCGAGGACCAAAGTTAATGGAAGGAGAAGAAGCATTATTCCCGCCAACTCCAAGTTGATGCTCAACATCATCACTATGCTTCCAACAATCATGATTGGAGCCCTAACAAACATGCGCAGGAGCATCATGACCATCATCTGCGCTAATGTTAACGTCACTTGAAAGTCGAACCACCAATTCTCCTGTCTGAAACTTGTCTAGGTTGCCGAAGCTGAACTTCTGAATTTGACGAAAAGCAGATGATCGCACGTCATGCGCAAAGTTTTGTGCAACCTTCACCGCCATAAAAGTGTTCGCAATAGTCATGCCTGCCTCGAACATTGCTAGGGCAATCATTATGCCAACGGTGACGGTTATCACGTTGAGATCGCCTTTGGCTATTCCCTCATCAATTACTCTCTGAATTAGGCGAGGCTGAATAAGCTCAGCAAGAACTGAAATCAAAAGAAAGAGCACTGCAACTATCGCTCGCAACCGATAGGGACTAACGAAAGATAGAATCCGAACAAGATGTCTGCCATTCGACTTTTTCGCATTATTCTCCGCCATTCTCATTTTTCCTCATTCGACTTTGTTAGAGCGCTGATAGACACAAGAACCATTTTGATAAGCAACCAGTTGGATTAATACGTTTTTAGTGTCGCCTTTTTCGCTCGCAAGATTGCCTTCATCGGCAACAATAGCCGAAAGTTGTTTTTCGATTGGGCGAACAAGACCATATCACTCAGAATTTCCCTTAGAAGAGAAGACATTTACTCAAGGAATTTACGCGCGTTCTCAAGGTTGGCTCGTCTTCTGCGCCCTTTCCATTGATTCATCTCTAAACTCAATTTCCTCCTTGCCAATCTCAAAACATTTTGGCAGCCGCCTTTAAGGCCATATTGCGTTTTTGAATACCTTGCTCTTGCATGCGTCCTGCAAAAACGTTATTATGTATGGGAGTTCAAAGAGTTATTGGCTGTTGTCGTATGAGTGGACCTAATAGGCGTTGGAACCCTCCTGTTCATCCAGGAGCGCAGGGCGCGAGAGCCCCGATGGGTCGCGGACCAATGATAACGGTTGTCAAGCGGGACGGACGCGTCGAACCATTCAACCGTGTAAAGATGATTGAAAGCATGCGGAACGCAGGAGCGACTCCGCAGCAGGCGGATCTTGTAACAAATCACGTCACAACTCGTATAGGTCCTCAGAACAAGCATCCCGTCAAATGAAGTATCCACTTTGGTTACTCAATCCCTGTCTAATGTTAATCCAACTGCATCGCGCAACTATGAGGAAATGCGCAACCGAAAACTGGCTTACAACGAACGAGCAAACCGCTTGTCCGCTGAGATTTCAGCCATCAACCAGCAAGTCAACAGTGCAATGTCCAGAGTTGAAAGTCTCGACGGTCAAATCCAGAGCCTGCCGGGACGTATTACCCGAATACGACAAGGCAACTATCGGTTACTAACCAACTTGGAGAAGGATCAAGCCTCTCTCTCAGAAGATTGGGCAAGAATCAGCCCAGAACTCCGAACGACCACTAATCTCAAAGGCGAAACGGTGCGCACACGAATCCAAACCCTCCAAAAAGCTCTCACGTATAGAATGGCAGGTGCAGATTACAATCATTGGTAATCTGCAGGAGATCGAATCTGGAATTCCGGAAGTGCGCTTAAATCTCTCGGAGATGTACAGCGCCATCACTTCTTCGCTGTCCCCTCTCGAGCAAAAGTATGAGAGCATAGACCAAGACCTCACACGGGCAGAAAGCACCCTATCTCTCCTTGAAGGAGCCTCATTCCCATGGGAAGAGAGTGAGAGTCCAATCCTCGCTATTAAAGCTAAAGACTTGAATAGTAATCTGGAAGGTGTCCTCACCTTAACCAATCTTAATATCGTATTCGAACATGAGAAAGAGGTTGTGCTCAAGAAAACGCTATTCATAGTCACTGAAAAAAAGAAAGTGCGAGAAGTAGAAGTTCAGAAACCGATTGGAATGGTCACAAGCTTGATTCATGGAAAAGTCGGTTTTCTTAAAGGGTCAGGATTGTTCATAAAATTTGCTTCGGAGGCTGGGATTCCTGAGATGAAATTCGACACGACCGGTGAGGACGCAGATTGGGTGACAAAAAGTTACAGCCAAATTATCTCAGGTCAAATAGACAAAGAACTGGCAGCTTCAGCTCCGAGCAACCGGAGAAAGCTGAGAAGGAAAAATCGCAACTTGTCACTTGCCCAGTTTGCGGTGCTCCTTACACTGAAAAAGTCTTTCGAGGGCAGACTTCAGTCAACTGCAAGTACTGTGGAGCCTTGGTTTCACTTCAGAAGTAAAGCTGTGATCATCCGCTTTCTCACGCGTCTGAATCTTCTTAGATCCATGGTGTAGCGATGGAAAAAACTATAGAAGATACGTCTCCACTGTGTTCTGTACGACATGTTTTTTAGGTAAGAAAGCTGCTTTACTGCAGTGACCAATATGTCATTCCTAGATAAAGCTAAGAAAAAACTTGGAGAGTTAGCCGGTGCAGCAAAAGATGCAGTCAACGGGGATAACGAAAAAACCAAAGATGCAGGCGAAAAGGCAGTTGATGCATCCACCGCGAGCACTATTGACCAAGTGAAGGACAAACAGGGAATAATTTCTAAAATCCAGAATTTCTTCACCTTGGGGTATGGAACCAAAGAAGACCTGAGGGAGCTTGACAAGAAGCTTAGAGACAACTACTACTGCTGATTTCAAGGCTATGCGTCACAGGTGGGAAGAGATATCTCTTGAAGCCCTAAAAGCGAAAGTGCGCAACAAAGACGACTACAAGAAGGTCATTCAAGTCATGGACAGAGTTGCTGAGAAGATTAACAGAGCCGACTACGGTTATGCAGGGCTGATGGACCGCAAAGGACACATCAGAGAAGATGAGCTCTCAAAAATCTTCAACTACGACAAAGCCTTGGGGGACCAGGTTGAAGATTTGCAGAAATCTATTGAAGAAATATACGGTATGGTTGAAGCTGAAAACTGGACCGAGACTTCGCCGAAAGTTCGCACAGTGAAGCTGATGCTATTGGATATTGAAGAGAAATGGGATGGAAGAGAAAAAGAATTTAGACCTTTGGAGGTTTCATAAACATGCCGTTAATAGAAAAAGTTTCGTGGGATAAAGCTGGAACAGAAGACATTGCATACAGATTCCCCAAGACGAATCTGAAGTATGGAAGCCAAGTCATCGTTAAAGAAAACCAGTGGGGAGTGTTCTTCAGGGACGGAAAAGCTTACGACGTTTTCGGTCCGGGAAGACACACGATCACAAGCAACAACGTTCCCTTGCTGACAGAGGCACTTGCAGAAGCTTGGAGTAATCGGAGATATTTTCGATTGCGAAGTGATTTTTGTCAGCAACAGCCAGTTCAAAGCCAACTTTGGAGGAAGCGCTTACTCTGCTCCGAGCGGCGACATAAAGTATCAAGCTGAAATTGGATTCTACGGATACACCCTATACAAGGTGGAGGAACCAAAGCTCTTCGTCACCGAGTTCTTCGGGAACAGGGATGTCAGCAATTCAACCGAGATTGCGAATTACATAAGGGGCTTCATCAATGAGCGCGTGATTGACGAGTTCGGAGAGCAAGACATATTCAATATTGTGAAAAACGTTGATGACACAACTGACGTAGTGTCTTTGAAGATCAGCGACGAGGCCGCCCGAATAGGACTGAAAATCATAGATGCCGTTTTCGAAGGAGTCAAGATTCCTGAGGAAGCAAGAAGGTTTGCCTCTGGAGTGGGCTCTCAGGCGATGACGATGCAGTACATGAAAGAGACAGCGACGGAACTTAAGGGTTCGGAAGGCGGAGGTGCAGCAGCAGCCGGCTTAGGCGCAGGAATAGGTTTGACAATGCCTTACATGCTGGCTCAGCAGATGCAACAAGGACAAGCAGGACAACCACAGCAAGTCATCTTGTGTCAGAACTGCGGAGCCAAGAACCCAACTACAACAAAGTTCTGCGGAAACTGCGGCGCAAGTTTAGCTCCAGCAGCTAAAGATAGTCTGTCAAAACTGCAAGACAGAGAATCCTGCAACAATGAAGTTCTGCGGAAACTGCGGAAAACCACTTGCAGCTCCATCTGAGATCACTTGCCCCAAATGCGAAACCAAGAATTCACCGGGAACCAAATTCTGCGGAAACTGCGGAGAAAAACTCTAAATTTTCTCCCTTTCTTTTTTTTCGTACTAAACAACACGAAATTTTTGTTCTTCGGGCAGGATATGCTGTTCTTCACGAGCTTACTGAAGATCAATCGATCTATCTGTCAATCTTGGATTCGTCAAACTAAGATTTGACGTGTTTGCTCAAATCTTATATCTGCGATGAGGCTAAATCATTTGGGAGAGGCGCTATTTCATTGAAGTTTTTTGTTGATATGAACAAGAGGCTTGGGAAAGCCACGCTCATACTGCTCTTTCTAAGCATGTTAACTCTACCGGCGGCAATTACCCCCTTTGCGAAGGCACAAAACCCGTCTATAACATTGAATCCTTCAGAGGGTTCGCCAGGCACAATAGTCTTGATGGTGATATCCGATTTCAAAACCCCATGTGTGCTAAGCATCACTTTCGGCACAACAAACGTTGGTACAATAAACGCGCGTACTTATAGTACTGCCAGCATGGAATTCCAGGTTCCGCAAGTGTCTCCCGGCACGTACACTTTTACCGTCACATGTTCCACAGGAGGTGTCTCCACAAAAACATTTACCGTCACCCAAGCTGCGCTCTCCTGCACCGACAGAAACACCCACAGAGATACCGACAGAGACGCCCATGGACATATACCCCACAGACCGTCCAGCGACCACGAACACGGAATTCTGGTCGCCCGTAACAATCGCCATAGTCTCTGCCGCGATAGCTTCAGCTAGTGTTTTGACTGTCGTATACATAAAACGGCGCAAACAGGATGTATCATCATCCCAGGATACTTCATACAATCATAAACCGATCAGTTCAGGAAACCTCTTCCTACAATTATAGGTCGTCAGTTCCACCAATGAGGTCTGGCACATCTGCTAAGACTAATCAGATGCCCATTAACCGTCCACAACAACCTTTCACAAAGATATGCAAACATTGCAAACAGACTGTTAGAGATGACTTGAACGTATGTCCGTACTGCTTCAAGAGGCTTAGATAGGAGTATGTGGATTAGTCTGGCACGCCAAAATTTTCTGAGCGAATTGCTTTTTCTTCCTTCTTGAATAACCGGTGTTATGGAGATGAGGCGTGTGGAAACTAGCCGTCGCTCAGTCATTAGGCCGGCAGAATACAACGATTTAGATGCTATAATGGATATAGAGAAGAGGTGTTTTCCAGGACCAATCGCCTATTCCAAGCGTCAAATGGCTTACTTGCTTCTCCATGCCAACAGTGCCAGTTTTGTTGAATGCTGCGAGGGTGCAATACGAGGATTTGTGATAATGACTTTCCGTCAGGGGAGCACAACTGGATACGTCGAAACCCTTGACGTGGACCCAAAATATGCAAAACTGGGAATAGGTCTGAAACTGTTAACCTTCGCTGAGACTGATATGTCTAGGCGGGGAAAACACTGGTCGCAATTGGAAGTTTCGGAAGGAAACAAAGTTGCGTTGAGGCTTTACCAAAAGGCTGGATACAAACTCAAAGAAAAGCTGAAAGGATACTACAGGTATGAACACGGGGGAACAAGAGACGCCATGCGAATGGTCAAAGCCCTTCCGGAGACTCCGTAGGAACCCATGCGTCTCCCTCCAGCCTGGCAAAGCCCTTTGTGTATTCCATCATGATTCTGAGAAGTGGAATTCGGAAACGCGACGGTATGAGTTCAATGTCGCTTGTGGGTTTATGCAAGTGTATGCTTTCAACATGAGGGAGTTGCCTTCCTGCTAAACCAGACATTCTTGAGAGAAAAATAGCGTGTTCTCGTTCATCTTCGTCCAGTCTGAGCTCTCCTTTCGCGATTCGTTCAGGAAGAGCAGAGTGCATCTTCTTTCTGGTACTCCATGATCGACGGGTTCAGCTTCATTGGCCAATAGAAAGAGGAGGACTCCTTGGCACTTGCTGCATTGTCCGCAGGGGACTATTTTCCCTTTTTCGAAGCGACAGCTGTGGCAGGACCGCTGAACTTTAGCCAGTTCAGGGTATCTTTTTGCGAGTATTCTTTCAACGACCAAGCCGGATATTGACCTTACTGCGCTCCACTGTCGCATCTCAGGCATTCTCTTCAGGTACCACTGTTCCATTCTCGAGTCAAAATCTTGTGTTTGATCGTAGACGCCGAAGTAATGCTTAATCCCTTTGAAAAGCGGCGAGGTACGGGGATCATCAAGTTCACTTCCGATTAAGAGATTTCCGATTTTTCGACGCGCGAAAACTGGAAGAAGGAGAAAAACATAGACAGGGAAAATACAGAGTCTTATCGGGTAAGTGTCTGACCAGACTTTTCTGTGATCAGGTCTTATGATCCTCATATTGTCCAGCATAAAAGAGTAGAAACGATCAACATTGGTCCAAACTCTCACTGTGTTATGTTCTTCTCTCGCAAATTTTCGGTAAGCGGTTAATGCTGTTCGCCAATGCCCTCCGCTCTCGTTGACGTATAAGGGGTGAACTTCTGCGCCGATTTCCTTTAGCATCGCATATGTTAGTAGGCTTTCTTTTCCCCCGCTTGACAGTATACCGCATGAGTTGTTAGTGAATCCCTGCGAGATTGGAGCGTCTTCTGTGAGCGCAAGCGGAACTATCTTTGCCATTGGTCGTGCATTCTCAAGCGTTACTTCATGTTCAAGGGGCAAGAACTGAGGTAGAACGTACGGGTTTTTTCTTCGAACAAGCTTGTTGATGAAAATGTCTCTTGTGAACAAGTCGAGAAGATCATTAAGGAGTGAAAAATCGGAAGTGCTAACAGGAAATTTAAGTCTGATTTCGCTTGAGAAAAGTCCGTAATTGAGAACTGGCATAACTGAGGCTAAGCGTATCAGTGGTAGGTGATCCGTGATTGGAGGTTCTTCATACCTAAACGAAAGAGAAAAATTGCGTTTCTCTGAATCAATACTCGTACATGAAATTTGTGTTGTCGCCCTTTTGCCTTGGAGTATGGGCTCTGAGATTTCGATAGACTGAAAATTCTGAAGGTTCGTTTAACCACCTTTTCGGAGAGCTTCAATGGCGTCTGCAAGCCCTTTTACACCATCGACGACAGGGTCATCCACTGGAACCTTGAATCTCCTGCGTAGTTTTGTCTTGGCTTTTTCAGCTTCTTTCGGTGACAGGTTTTCGTGATTTAGTCCTATCCCCACAAGTGGACATTGGGAAAGCAACTTGGCAATCTTAATGACTCGTCCTGGATCAGGCATCGGATAACTTGGAAATCCGTCAAGGTGTGGTCTTCCAGGAGCGTCCTGCAGGAGAAAACCGTGGATCTGGCCAGCTGCCATTATCTCAAAACCGCCAGGAAAAAACGGGTGTACGAGGCTGCCCTGACCATTTATTATCATGAAATCGGGTTTTTCGTCCTTCCACGAATCCAATATGGCGCCTTCAATGCCTCCTGAGACGAAGTCGTTTATCATCGCGTCCATGACTATTCCGTGAGGCCAGCCTTGCATCCATCCTGTCTGTCCCGTGAAAATGATGTCTGCTTTTCGGCCACGCCGTCTGAGCTCTTGGACCAACATCACACAGGTAGTTCTTTTGCCAATCGCCGAGTCGGTTCCTAACACTGCGACCCTGGTTGATTCAACTTGTCTGATTTCGCCGGTGTAGAAACGCTTGTGGTCGCGAAACAGTTTTCGAACGTCTGTGATTTTGCAGCCTTTTTTCGCTGCCAGAGCAGCAAATCGATCATCGTCTGATATGAAATGATGCAGCCCGGAGACAACGTCCAGTCCATGTGACAAAGCCCAGGTTATAGCTTTATCGTATCCGTCTGGCAGGTAACCTCCTTCCGATACGGCGCCAACTATGAAGATCTCCGGCTTTGTTGCCGTGAACGCGTCTTCTAAATTTTTAAACAGGGGAATGCCTCGAGGTTTTCCGTCCAATATCTCTCCTGCATCTCCGGTAGGCGCAGTTGAATCTACAACTCCGACAACGTCGTATCTTGCCGTATGTCGCACTAGTCCGTGAGCAGTCTTGCCGTTAGCGGTTAAGTATTCGCGTTCACAGTAGACTAGTGCCTTTCCCTCAGGCATAAGGGTCATGCTTTCCGTCCGGTCAAAATTATTACGTATCTGTCGCCGGGGAAAGGTTCCTTTCGGTGGCGGTCTACGAGAGCCACGAGACCCGCCGTTGACGCAGGGAGCACACTTAAGCCTTCTTTTTCGCGTATTAGTCGCGCGTAGTCCAGAAGTGTTTTGTCAGTGGTGAAGGATGCCCATCCTCGTGTTTGTCTGATGACTGAGAGGGCGTAGTCTCCGTCTATTGAACGCCAGTTGATAAGTGGCTCATTGACTGAGGTGTTTCTTATTCGTTCAGGCTTCAGATCGACACACTGTGGATTGTTTCTGACGAAGGCGTGGATTATGGGATTCATTCCGTATGAAGATCCTGCGATGAAGCGAGGAATTCGAGAAGTTTTTCCACGATTGTACAGGCTTATGAAGCCTTTGTATATTCCCGCCAGTGTTGATCCGTTGGATACTGGAATAGCCACTGCAGCTGGAGCGTCACGGAGTTCGTCGTATATTTCGTAGGCAATTTCTCCGTATGCTTTTAGCTGCAAGTTGGTGTTTGATCCGCCTGGGTTGGCGTCGTAGTATCCTTCTTTTTCTGCTTCGGCGCGTGAGAGGCTCACAGCTTGCTCGTAGTCTCCAGGTACTCTGACTATTTCAGCCCCGAAGTCTGCAATTTCCTTCACTCTATGAGCGTAGTACCCTGCAGGAATGTAGATTATGCATCGCAAACCTGCAAGGGAAGCTGCAAGTGCAACTGCGGCACCATAGTTGCCGCATGAAGCAACTGTAATCTCGTCATAGCCTCTTCGCAAGGCATCCAGTGCTTGTGCGAAGGCTATCCGGTCTTTCTGCGTGCCAGTTGGGTTTCCCCCTTCGAATTTCAAGTAGATTTGTCTGAGTCCAATCTCTCTTTCTATGTTTTTAGCTCGTGTAAGATTGGTATCACCGACTTCTGAGTCGAGAAGTATCTCAAAACTCTCTAAGCGCTTCTCAGGTGACATATTGTGGTCAGATGCAATTTTGCTGAGATAATTCAGTTCAGGTGTGATGACCGGGAATTGAGCGGTTGCTCCATCCAGAAGCGATAGAGGACCATTACCGTTTAGTAGCCCGCTAATGGGCTTTTCTAGGTCATGATTTGGTCTGTCTTTCTCTCCAACTACCATTAGTTATTCCTTGTTCCGTTCAGTGTATTAAATGCTGGATTATTAATTTTACGTTTTATAACTCCTCATAATAGAAGAACAGAGGCCAATTCAATTCCGGAACCAGAACTCCACTGATCTTTCAGAATTGGATTTTTTAATCCTATCTTAATAATCGTGTCGGAGCTGATTGACGTTTGTTTAGATTTTTCCGGTCTGTCAGGATTGATGACTTGGGCACTTTGTTTTCTCGGAAGTTTTCTTTCTTTGTGGGAAATGTGTACCAATCCCAGATTTCGTTCGAGACTTTCTCCGAGTTCCCTGATCCTTGTAGCAATGATTTGAAGGAACGCTCTGTTCTCTTTCCCACTTCAATCCCGTCTTTTGTATCTTATTTCGAATGATTCCAGATAAATGTTCTGGAATTACAGTACGAATTGTAGAAGTGAACAACACAAATACAGTTCATTCCGAAGTTCATCCCCATACATCTCAGCTAAAGCTAGAGAAAGCATCTCTTCATGTTCTGATCGGAAACCAAATTAGTTATTGGATACAGAAGGCATTAACCATAGGTTCAAAAAAACCCGAGGCTGCTGACCTATCTTTCTCCTTCAGGCTTTTCCCACAACTGAAGCTTTTCTTTCTTAAAATCGCTTCGCTTTTTCTGGAGATACTTGTAAACACTATGATGCTGATTACCGTTGATGAGCATTTGAACAGCGTTTCGGGCAACATCAACCTGTCCGAAAGTGCCGATGATGCCTATCGTGTGCCCATAAACAACCACGTTTGCCTCAGTTAATTGCTCGATTAAACCCCTGGTTTTGCCGTTAGCCCCGATTATTCGGCCTTTTATACGTTTGATATCTGATTCGGAGCGACCGAATATTGTACGCAAGTCTATGAAATCGAAAATGTCTTCTTCGTTTCTTATTAGCCTAAAGGCATATTCCGGCGAGAAACCTCTGCCAATCGCCGTGACGACATCTTTAGCCTTAAAAAGCATCGTGGGGTCTTTTGTGTTCTCTGAAAGCACAATAGACACACCGCCTGCTTCGCTTTCAATCTGAAGCTCCACCATTAATTTTTCTTCGATGTACTGCTTTACTTTTCCTTCAGGACCAACCAAAACGCCTACACGCTCCTTAGGAATTCGCACAAACCCGCTTGGCTTAGACATACTTTAACCAACCACCTTCTTGTAAGCTTCGTCAGCTGATAAAACCTTAACACCCAACCGACTAAAGAACCTATTCAAGTTCCCCAAGTCCCTTCGCAAGAGTTCCTCCGCCATAGGATGCGAAGTTGGAACAGCCTGTGACACATCAAAAATAACTGGTTTGCGTTTCCAGATCATAATGTTGTATTCGCTTAAATCTCCGTGCACAAGGTCAGCTTTGCGGTAGAGTCGAGTTATATTAGTCAATAATGAAGCGTATATTTTGTCTGGATTTGCAGGCGTTTGCTCCTTTAAAGATGGAGCGTTCACGCCATTCTTGCCTATAAACTCCATTAACAAGACATTGTTCCTGACTCCAACTGGGGTGGGGACTCGCACCTTGGCGCGAGAAGCTTGATCCAGGTTGCGAAATTCCTTCTGTGCCCAGGCAAAGATCAAGGAACGGGTGTCGTGCTTGACGCCTTTGAACCTGTAATCTCCCTCGATGTACTTGAACATGCCTTTGCGAAATTCAGCAGAGGATGTTAGGTAAATCTTTACGGCGAGCTCCTTTTTCTCCTTGTTTTTCCCCCAATAGACGCGTGCTTCCTTCCCCGCACTTACGACACCGTGAACCTCGTCTAACACACCGCTTTTTAGGAAACTGTAAATCACCATACGCGTGGCTTGATCGAAAACTTCCTCAAGAGTGGCCCGTTCTGAAGAGAAGTCGTGGTCTAGCATCTTATCTCTTCTCTCTACTGTCTTCTCTTGATGTGAAAGCCTTTCGCGAACTCTACTGGACATAAATATTCATGATGTTATAAGTTGCCCAGTATTTAAAACCAAACGAGCCAAAACCAATGCGCGGTTCACTTTAGCGTCTCGGGCTATTGGCTGACACTCATGTTTGACTATGAGAAGAGAAAAAACGCAAAGATGCTATACTGTTAGGAGGCCTTTTCTTCGGAGAGTTTCAGCCTGTGCGTGCGTATACCGCCAGACAACATCTCCACGTTTATCGGTTTGGAAATCCCATGGCGAAACCAACACCACGTCACCATCCCTAATCCAAACCCGCCTTTTCATCTTGCCGCGAATGCGACACAAACGCTCATGCCCGTCTTGGCACTTAACCATAATTCGATCATAGCCAAGCAGTTTCACAACTACTCCTAAAACGTCGTTGGAACTGGGGTAAACCATCTCGTGGAGTTCGCCTTCGCTTAGCACCTTCTTTTTACCCAAATGCAGACCTCACGAACATTATTCAAGATGAATGTTTACCCTTCCTTAAAAAGCATGCTCATTCCAAATAGCCCCACTGAAAGGTCCAAATCCTCAAAGGTGCGCATTTTCGTGGCTAAGCTTAAATCTTCACGAAATAATAGACCTACCTGGATAAGGAGCTGACCGTTCTGTCATACGTTTTTAACATACCATTCCATGGCAACACCAAACTGAAACATGTAATCGACAAGGTCAAGGAAGACAAGAGGTTGCAGACATTCTGGAAGTGCTCCAACGTAATGGCTATTGAACGCATGGGCTACACCGACCACGGTCCAACCCACGTTAAAATCGTTGCCAACCTTGCGCTCAGGCTGCTTCGCATACTCGTTAACGAGAAGGTTCAGCCCAGCATTGTTAAGAACTACGGTATGAGAAACGAAGATGCAGAAGTTGTTGTCGTTCTAGGCTCGATCTTCCATGATTTAGGGATGGTCGTAACACGATATGACCACGAAAAATACAGCGTCTTGCTCGCATTAGAGTTTATTGAGAGGTGCCTAACTCCGGTTTACAAGGAAGAAGAGCGAGCCATAATCTGCTCCGAAGTGCTACACGCTATGGTCTCACATGAACAACCAAGCAAACCCTTGACCTTAGAAGCGGGCATAGTTAGTATTGCAGACGCGCTGGACATGGAATCTGGCAGGGCACGTATCCCTTTTGAAGCAGGCAAAGTAGACATACATGCAGTCTCAGCTCTCTCGATCGAAAAAGTTGAGATTATAGAAGGGCAGAAAAAACCGATTACTATAAAAATTACCATGTCAAACTCGGCAGGCGTTTTCCAAATAGACGAACTCCTCAAACCGCGGATTGAGAACTCAGGCCTAAAAGAGTATACACACGTTGTGGCTGAAATAACAGGCGAAAAAGAAAGAAGAATAATTGAGAGATTCGAGATATAGCCAAGACTAGGTGTAGAGACGCTGTTGGGGCAAGCCCGCGTCTAGAGGTTGCAACGCATTATTTATGAGCTTGACGTTTAATCTAAAGTGGAACAGGAGACTGTTTGTTGAAAACCCGGAAAGAAATTGACCCTCTCGGAGAAAAGGAAATTCCGAACGACGCTTATTATGGTATTCAAACTGCAAGGGCCATGGAAAACTTCCCGGTGAGCGGGATCAAAGCTCCATCGGCCTTCATCAAAGCTTACGTTTTAGTGAAGAAAGCAGCTGCAATGGCGAACTTGCAGGTGGGCTGGCTAAATCAAGATGTCGCAGAAGCCATAGTTCAGGCATGTGATGACGTTCTTGGAGGCAATTTCCTTGACCAGTTTTTGGTCGATGTTTTCCAAGCTGGAGCTGGAACATCGTTTAACATGAACGTCAATGAGGTTTTAGCCAATAGGGCACTGGATATTTTGGGAAAAGCAAAAGGCAGCTACAAAATTGTTAATCCGAACGATCACGTAAACATGGGGCAATCAACAAATGACACGTTCCCAACCGCACTCCATGTTGCGGTATTGATAGCTCTCCAACCGTTAATCCATGAACTGGAATATTTGGCAGGAGCTTTCGAGAAACTAAGCAAAGAACATCATGATACGGTGAAGTCAGGCCGCACTCACCTCCAAGATGCTGTGCCAATTACCATTGGCCAGGAATTTGGGGCTTACGCTTCAGCAATAGGGCACGCCTGCGAACAGCTACAAGAAAGACAAAAACTTCTTTATTCAATCGCCCTCGGCGGAACAGCAACTGGAACCGGAGCTAACACACATCCAAAATACAAGCAAGCAGCGATAGACGCACTCGCCAAGATGACAGGCTTTCCGCTGATCCCTGCAAGAAACGCGTTTGAGGCTCTTCAAAGCGCCCGACCAGTTCAAACCGTTTCAAGCGCGCTCAAAGAATTGGCCTTAGAATTGATACGTGTGGCGAACGACTTGCGATTGCTCTCATCGGGACCAACGACGGGATTAAGCGAGATTGATCTTCCACCTGTTCAACCGGGTTCGTCTATAATGCCTGGGAAAGTCAATCCCGTGATGGCGGAGTGCCTGAACATGGTCGCGTTTCAGGTTGTGGGCAACGACTTGACCGTTTCTCTTGCGGTGCAGGCTGGACAGCTGGAATTAAACGTCATGACACCCGTGATTATGTACAACGTTCTCTCTTCAATTCAACTGCTAACGAATTACTTACCGGTTTTCACGAAAAAATGCGTCGAAGGAATAACTGTAAACAAAAAGCGATGCGCGCAATATTTACATAAAAATCCGTCTTTAGCAACTCTCTTGTCGCCGTACATAGGCTACTTGGAAGCAAGCAAAATCGCCAAACAAGCTTTGAAAGAAGGGCGTTCGGTCAAGGAGATTGCACTGGAAAAAGGTCTACTCAAACCTGAAGAACTGGAGAGAATATTTAGCACAAAACGATTGCTCAATGAAGAAACATAACTCACGTTTTCGGTTCCTTTTCTAAAAGTTTTTTTATAAAGTCTGTGTATTAGTGAGTATTATTGGACAGAAGAGTTAATGACAGAGAGAACATGCAAGGTGGCGTATATGGTTAAGAAAAGAATAGCTGTAACCGTGAGCGACGATTTATTGAGGTGGATTGACACTAAGGTGAAGGATACGACTTTTGCGAATAGGAGTCACGCGGTAGAACAAGCATTAACAACGCTGAGGGACAAGGAAGAGAGAAAAGGAAAAATCCAGCTGCTGTAACTTCCTTTTTGCTTTTCCCGAAGAAAAAATCCGTCGCGCAATTCCCCATTTCACTGGAATTAGAGTCAGAAGAAGTAGTGGTCCGCTGAATTTTCTGGACGACTACTATTAATCTCAGACGAACTCAGCAGCGAGAATTTGCAGTATATCCTCGACTGTTGGGCAAGTCAGCTGCTGTGAATACTTTAGAAGAAGAAAAACACGCAATTCACGTAGAAGAAACATGTTTTTTTTCCTTCAGAAAACGCGCAGAAGCAACCTGAGGAAAATTTATGCACTACAAAAGAAACGGTGTTTAGAGTTTCACGATTTGCGCGTGAGGAATGCCTTCGATGTGCAGCACGGCTTCTGGATGTACGTAGCCTTTCGCTATGGCCTTCTCAACGCAATTCTTTCCGACCATGTTAACTATCGTCGAGTTCTCTATCATGCCAACTGCTTCGTCTACCCCAACTTTTCCACCGTTGTAGAATTCATCCTTAACGTGAAAAGTAATCTTTCCTTCTTTGAGGGTTCTGCCGAGCATTTCGCAGTCGCATATCGCCAAAAGCACGTTTCTGCCGATTTTTTTGAGGCTAACGTAAACTTCCAAAGTTTGGGAACCTCTCATAACTGTTTTATGGCTGATCGTGCACCGCACGCATTGCAAACCAAGAACGATAGACGCTTCTCCTTCACGATCTTGGTATCTGGACGTTTGCATACGGGACAAACAACGAAGCTCTCCATATACCGCTGCAGCAACCGTTCAAAACTGTCGCGCCTGAACTTTCCTTGAAAAATAGCCCTTCCCTCGTGAAAAGTAGCGGCCGTAGCCATCTCACGAGTCAAGAATTTTAGGATATGCTGAGGGTCACGGTCCAGAGCTGCGGCTGCATCCTTGAAATTAGGAATTATTGTACGCATGCCTACTGTACTTACCAGTAATCTGGGAAGCTCCAAACGCTCCTGCTTTAGGGAGACTCCTGTCATCTTGGAACTAGCTCGCTTCAGCAACTCGTCGTAATCGTAATTCACTTGCTTTGCCTCGTCTAAAACATCAATCAACATAGTATTTAGAACTTCCGTTGGTAGCTACCAAAAGATTTTATACGGGAAAAAAAGTCAATTAGAGTAAAAACGGAGACTATTCGGTGGTGCAAAACACAGCTGCAAATACTTCCCTAAAAGGGAAGTCAGGGGTCAACGTCTACTTGCGCGCTCTCAGATGGCGAAGTTGGATAGGTTGGCTGTTCTTTTTTGGACTAGGCTGCACTCTGTTTGCAATTCCAACGTACAACGTGCTTCCGATATCGATTTCGTTTTCCTTAGTTACTGGAGCGATTTTTGTACTCAATCAGTACTTCGATAGAAACAGTGACAAAACGAATCCTCAGAAAAGAGACTTGCCTGTCGCTGCTGGGCAATTGACTCCAAATCAATCATCAGTTCTTTTTGTTTCCTTATTTGCTTTAGGATTGCTCGTTACGGCAGTAACGGACTATACACTTCTGTTCTTGTTCATGGCTTACATTGGAGTGGGGATAGCTTATTCTGCCCCACCTATTCACTTCAAGAAACGACCAGTGCTAGACTTACTCGCCGTCGGGATGGGCGCTGGGATTCTACCTTTCTTAATCGGATTGCAGGCTTCTAATCAGCTGACACTTGACTATTCGTTACCGTGGATTTGGAGGAGATACCTAGATACATTCCTTTGCATAATTCCTCTGTTTCTCTTCCAGGTTGCCACCCATATTTTCCAGGCAATTGGAGACTACGATGCAGACAAGGGAGAAGAAATCACTACCTTCGTAGTCAAGTATGGAAAAGAGAGGTCTGCGAAAATTGGAGTATTTTTTTCGTTGTTGAGTTTGGTCCTTCCAATTACCTATGGGGCAATTCTGTCATTTGCAACTGAGTTTGTGTACTGGTATCTGCTATTGCTCCTCCTCTTTACGCCTTTGATTATCTATCTGACGAGGCTCTCGGCAAACCCAACATCCGAGAACATGGGTAGGCTATTGAGAGTCTCGCACAGATTCACGCCTATCCTGTTGTTGGTTCTTTATTTGTGCGCACTCATCCTGCGTGTCTTCCTGAAGTAGTCAGGCAAGAAAGCCGCATTAGAATCATTTGAAGAGCAAATCCTTCAATTATTGATCGAAAATGGTGTTTTTTCCTGACAACGCGTGGAAATGCTTTGTTCTCTTCGTTCTTGATTGAGTAGTTCCCCATTCGGCATGGTCCCTGTTGCGTCAGGTAGCTTATTAAAAACTTGACGGATAGGAAAAGCAATCTATGTCGTTAATGTTAATAAACATGTCTAAAATCAATATTAATTTGAAAATCACAAGTGTATTATGCTAATTTACTCAGAGGAAAACTGTTGAAAGACCAACAAGAGGCAAATGAAATCGCAGAAATTGACCAGAAACTCGTCAACCTGAGAGAGCAAGCTGGCAAAATTAGTGCAGAGACGAGAGTTTGCCTTGAGAAACGAGACAAATTGAATGAGCAATTCAGGGCGTATCGCGCCCAGATACACGAGCTTCAAAACGAGCGCAATAGCCTTAACGAAAGAGTCAAAACACTGAAACAGCAACGAGACGCAGCACGTGCGAGCAACGGCAGTATTATCGCAGAAATCAAAGTGCGTAGAAGCAAGATTGAAGAGTTGAAAAAGAAGAAACCACGGATAGCCCGTCAGCGATTGGAAAAGGAGTTTCAAGAAACCGAATGGACAATCCAGACAACGTCCCTCGACCTAAAAGAAGAGAAAAGACTCGTGGAAGAGGTTAAGCAACTTGAACAGCAACTGAGCATCTACAGAAGACTTGAACGACAAAGCAAGAAAATCGGGGAATTGCGAAATAAACTTGAAACATTTGAAGCAAACGCAAACGTTTACCACGAAGAATTAGTCACTACTGCTCAAAAGAGCCAAGATCTCCACACAAACTTAATCGCCAAAATCAATGAGTCGAAAAAAATCAAAGCTGAGGCTGATACTCTACATGCAATGTACGTTCAACTAAGAGCACAAGTTAAGCCTCTTTATGAGGAAATCAAAGGGCTGTCGGAGCAGAAAAAGAAGTTCGAAAGCACGATGCGGGAAGAGGATCAAGGCAAGAGGAGATTGGCTGAAAAGAATCTTAAAGAAGCACTTGGGTCTCAGGCACGACAAAAACTTCAGCATGGGGAAAAAATTAGTTGGCAGGAGTTTCAGCTCCTGGAAGGCGATGATTCTCAGAGCTCTGATACACAAGATTAAACTTGACCTAGCAAACAAATAGGAAACGAACCTTGATGAGTGATACTGGAAACGAACGGCAAACGCAAAAGCGTATTCTAATTCTGTGCGTTGACAGAGATGGCGATCTCGAGGCCAAGGCAAAAATAAAGACTCCTCTTCTTGGAAGGACTGCCAACCTGGATTCCGCTGTGTCTTTGGCACTAAGCGATCCTGAAGAACCTGATGCCAACGCGATGTTCGAAGCCGTTCGTCTCCACGACCGCCTCCAAAAAGAAAAGAAACCAGGCGAGATCTTCGAAGTCGCAACGATTTCGGGATCAGAACTCGGAGGAGTCAGCGCCGACAGGAAGTTGGTCGCTGAGCTCGGTAATGTGCTTGATTCCTTTAGCGCAAGCGAAGTCATCTTGGTTTCAGACGGCTACACAGATGAAGCCGTCTTGCCACTTGTCCAATCTAGAGTGCCGGTTTCCTCAATCAGGCGAATAGTCATTAAGCATAGCGAATCCATTGAGGAGACAGCAGCGCTTTTCTCGCGCTATCTTAAACTAATATGGGAAAATCCTAGATACGCGCGCGTAGCCCTCGGAATACCAGGTCTGCTGCTTTTTCTCTATGCCGTTCTTTCGATTGCCGGGGTTTCAAGCAGTACATACCTCGTCGCCATGGGGCTCATTCTAGGTTGTGTCTTGCTCATCAAGGGTTTCGGAGCTGACAGGGCTGCCCAAAATCTTTACAAGTGGATAAGAGAATACTCGCCACCGCCTCTGCCCGTGCAAATTTCGAATTACACAATAATCGCTGGAGTACTCTGCGCCGCGATCAGCGTTTACCTCGGAATAACAAACGCGAGTGCAAACGCTCCTACGCCATTAGACACCACAGCAGCATGGATTAGTGCTCTTCCGATACTTGTTGGTTACTTCATCAAAGGCGTCATGGACCTTATGACTGTCGGAGTAATCATTTTCCTTTTTGGGAGAAGCATACGCTTGTACATTGAACGAGATGTGCGCTTGCTCCGTAACTCAGCCTTAATAGTGCCAATTGCTTGGTTTCGCTGGATTCTCAATTACACAGCGGATATCCTCTTTAAGCCAGGGATAGGATTCAACGATCCAATCTTTTCTAACCTTGTTTTCGCGATAGTGGTGGGCATCCTCATTGTCATTGCCTCGGTTCTCGTCATACTAATTATACATCGGTCAGCCAAAGACTTCTTCATAGAATCTCAGAGCAAGGCCGAAGAATTCGAAAACAACAAAACCTCAGAAGGATCACCTTAGAAAACAGTTAATTCTTTGTTTTTGTAGAGCACGTGCTGCTTGTCAGTTAGAAGTCAGAAGTTCTGAATTTGTTTCTGAGGAGACAGAGTAAACTTTAATTGAAACAATCGCGGCTTAACCTCTGGAACAAAAGTATGATTATGCTTGTCCCTCTCGAAGGTGCGAGGTTCAATTAATGCTTAAAGGTTTTCTCTCCGTTATAGGCGTCTATAAGATCTATGAAAGATGGCTTTGGAGTCAAGTCAAAAACGGAGGAAAAGTCGATCATATTGCCATCATCTTGGACGGGAACAGAAGGTGGGCTGCGGCAAACGAGCTTAATCCTTGGCTAGGTCACAAGAAAGGCGCCGACACAGTTGAGGAGCTTCTGGATTGGTGCGACAAACTCAACGTTAAATTCGTAACTCTCTACACCTTTTCAACAGAGAACTTTAAGCGGCGACCGGAAGAAGTCGAGGAAATAATGAGAATCGCGGAGGAAAAATTCCGAAAACTGTTGACTAATGAGCGAATTCACAGAAACAAAGTCCATGTCAAGGTGATAGGTAGAACAGCCTTATTGCCGGAGAGCCTTCAGCAGCTTATCGATGATGTGGAGAAGGCAACGGCGGAATATGATGGTCAGTATTTGAATTTTGCCTTTGCATATGGAGGCAGAGCGGAAATTCTTGATGCTGCCAAGACGATTGCTGAAAAAGTAAGAGATGGCGAATTGAAGGTTGATGATGTTGACGAGACTACCTTCGAGAAGTACCTATATACTGCGCATATGCCTAATCAAGAACCGGATTTGATCATCAGAACTTCGGGTGAGGAAAGGCTGAGCGGTTTTCTTCTTTGGCAATCAGCGTACAGCGAACTCGCCTTCTTGGATGTCTACTGGCCTGACTTCCGCTTCATAGATTTATTGCGTGCTATCCGAACATTCCAGAACCGTAGAAGACGATACGGAGCGTAACAGGCGCTTCAGGCACGCTTTTTTGCGCTTACAATAGAAATAACGTCTCTATCCTTAAGGACTGCGTCTTCGCCGATTCTTTTTCGGCCTCTCGCGTCAACCGCATAAATAAATCCTTCACCAAGGTCAGTGTGAATCAAGTAAGCGAATTGATGAGCAGTAGTCCCATATGGAATGAGGTAAACATCGGGAAGAACTCTACCGTTATGATCAGCCAAGTGTTCCATGTCTTCAACCGGATACACAGATATCATGCTTAGAAGCTTGAAGTAAACCCAGTTTATGGCGTCTTGCACACCGGTGGAACCGTTTTCGAGAAGCACTTTTTCCCTGACTGTCTCTAACGCTTTGATTTGACCGGCAGACAATTTTTCTTGCTGAACGATTCTAAAGTTGCCATCTCCAGGCTTATAGTCGATGAGCTGCTTCTCTGCTGCCCTTCTTAATACTAATTCCGCTTCCGCGCTGCATGGAATCACTACATAGTTGAGTTTTCGCAGCCTCTCTATGTTTACTTTAGCAGATGGCAAATCCATCTTGTTTGCCACTATGAGCATCGGCTTCGAAACTATTCTCAGTTCATTAACAAATCTCAGCAGGTCTTCTTCGCTCCAGTTTGTGGGCTTGTCTGGATTTAGCGCCGTTTTTCTGGTTGCTTCGAAGATGTGGCTGCGTTTAATGCCCAATCCGCTGAGACGATCTTCCAGCATCGTATAGAGGTCTTTTGATTCGGCTTCGGCTGTTCGAGAGAGTTTTGCCCAGTCTTTCTTGACTATAAACGCCATCCACATTGTGATTTCGTGTTCAAGAAACTTTACGTCTTCCAACGGGTCATGTTCGCCGGGTTTGCATAGGCGACCTTCGCAGTCTGTTCCGCCTGAAGCGTCTACTACGTGGATAAGTGCATCTGCTCGGCGTATTTCATCCAGAAATTGGTTGCCAAGACCACGCCCTTCCCAAGCTCCAGGAACGATGCCAGCAACATCGATAAGCTCAACGGGTATCAGTCTCAGGCCTTGCATGCACAGGCTATTTTTTGGGTTGTCTTTCACCTGAAATTCTTCGTGTACACATGGCGTGCGGACATAGCCAACCCCCCGGTTAGGTTTTATGGTGGTGAAAGGATAGTTCGCAATATCGACTGGAGCTAGGGTGGACGCACTGAAAAAAGTGGACTTGCCCGTATTAGGCTTGCCGATTATACCGAGCAACCGCGAATATGATTTTTGCATAATGACTTTCTCTTGCAGTCGTCTAGTTTTCGGGTTAGCTCTATTTTATTCTTTTGTTCGGGCGAAAAATGAAAAATCGCGCGCCAAACTAATTTGGTCGCTTGAATAGAAATCGTATTACTCTTCCATCATTATCAGCGTTAGGGTTGACCTGACTTTGCTGAGGCCTCGGATTCGGCGAGTGACCATGTCTTTCAGGTTCTCCATCGAGTCAGCTCTGATTCTGGTGATTATATCGTAGACTCCGTATGAGAAGAAAGCTTCTTCAACACCTTCCATCTTCTTCAATTCTTTTAGAACTTCATCTTCAGAACCTGATTCTACATTTATCAACACAAAGGCTTTCGGCATTCTTTTTCGCCTCAAGTGTTTCTATAGGGTTTAGTAATTAAAAGATTTTGCCGAAAAACCGCGTGGAAGAATTACCAAAAGTCTTATGAGTACATAAACAAGATTGTGATTTGGAAAGAGGGTGCTGTCTTGGTTTACTGTACTAAATGTGGGACTGGAAACGAAGAAAACGCAACCGTGTGCATTAACTGCAAAGCTATTCTCAAAACTTCGAGTTCAGAGGAAAAGTTGGAAGTGAAATCTGGTTGCTGCGAAGGTGGCTATGGATATCGCAGATGGGGAGGAGCACTAATAGGCGTTTTAATAGGAATAATAGTGATCCTGATAGGCTTTAGCCTGCTGGTGCGCCAATTGTATGGCATTTCTCTGCCTTGGTTCGAATTCATCATGATTATCTTCGGCGTTTACCTTGTCATTCGAGCTCTGAGGATGAACCGCAAGCACTGACGCATATTTACATCCAACTTTTTTTGAGCATTTAGTTTTGTCATGTTTAGTTCTTCAGCGCAAAAAGGCTCTGTTAATGGATGCGCGACCGCGTTGAGTATCTCCTTCGGGTTTGGTGACGTGCTTTTAAGCCAATTTTCTCTTCAGTTCTCTGACACTACGGATAGCGCGCTCTACAGTAACGGTTATATTAACTTCTGCTGAAAGGTGTAGATTATTACGGGAGAATCTGCATGGTTAAGTATGTTTTTGTAACGGGCGGGGTCCTGAGCTCGGTTGGCAAGGGAATTTTGACTTCTTCTATCGGCAAGATGCTTCAGGCTCGAGGATTAAAACCCACAGTTATCAAGATCGACCCATATGTGAACGTTGATGCAGGAACCATGAACCCCTACATGCATGGCGAAGTCTTCGTGACAGACGACGGCGGTGAAACAGACCTAGACTTAGGCTGGTACGAACGCTTTTTAGATCTAAGCCTGAAACAGGAAAACAACCTCACGACCGGACTCGTATACAAAACAGTGATTGAGAAAGAGAGGCGTGGAGATTTCCTGGGTCGCTGCGTTCAAATCGTCCCCCACGTAACAAACGAGATCAAAAATCGGATAAAAAACGTGGCGAAAACCGCTAACGCTGAAATCGTCTTGACTGAGGTAGGCGGCACGGTAGGTGACATTGAAGGGCAACCGTTCTTGGAGGCTATACGTCAGATGCGCGTGGAAGAGGGCTTTGAGAACACATTATACGTTCACGTTGCCTTAGTTCCTATTCTGGATGTAACCATGGAGATGAAAACCAAGCCTCTGCAGCACAGCGTTAACGAACTCCGACGTATCGGTATCCAACCTGACATTATAGTAGCGCGAAGTCCCAAAATGATTGATGCTGAGGCGCTTAGAAAAATTGCTTTGTTCGGAACTATACCAGAAAACGCGGTATTCTGTTCCTACAATGCAGAAACGGTCTACCAAGTGCCCTTGATTCTTGACAAACAAGGAATGGGTGACTTCATATGCCGAAGACTAGGTCTCTCCTGCGCAGAGAAAGACTTTGGCGATTGGCAAAAATTCGTGGATGCAGTTGTTAAGCCTGAGCACGAAGTCCGAATCGCGCTTATAGGCAAATACGCGGGTCTGACTGACAGTTACGTCAGTATGAGCGAGGCTTTGCGGCACGGAGGTGCTTCATGTCGAACGCGAGTGTGCATAGATTATTTGGAAGCTGAAAAGCTTGAGCGAGAACCGGAATGCGTCAAGGATCTTTCAAGTTATGACGGTGTGTTTGTCCCTTACGGTTTCGGGCCCAGAGGCACCGAAGGAAAAATCGCGGCTATCAAGTACGCACGAGAGAACAACGTGCCTTTCCTGGGGATATGCTACGGTTTCCAGCTTGCGGTTGTCGAGTTTGCTCGAAACGTCTGTGGATTGAAAGACGCGAATAGCACTGAAATCAATCCGAATTCGCCGTACCCCGTAATTGATCTAATGCCAGAGCAGCGAGGCATCGAATATAAGGGTGCAACCATGCGTTTGGGAGCACACAAAATAGTCCTGCAAGAAGGCACAATGGCGGGAAACCTCTACAGATGTGAAGATGTGTACGAACGGCATCGTCACAGGTTCGAAGTTAATCTGGATTATCAAGAACTTCTCAAGAAGAATGGCCTATGCTTCTCCGGAAGAAGTGCTGATGGAAAGAGAATGGAGACTCTGGAGTTGTCCAGCAACTACTTTTTCTTTGCTTCCCAGTTCCATGGCGAATTTAAAAGCCGCCCAGGAAGACCATCACCTGAATATGCTGCTTTCATAAAAGCCTGCCTCAACAAGAAGCTGGGCAAGCCAAAATTCGATTCGCTATAGCACCATTGGAGACTGAAAAGGCGTTCGTTTCCAAGAAAAACATGTAAAATCCAAATAGGGCTATTCTTCAATTTTTTGTTAGTTTCTTCCTTAGTATGGTACTAATGCTTAAAGCTTCGATGTGTAGTTAGTATTCCTCGAAGGAATGTTTCTTGAGTTCAGATGATTCATCAGTTGCGGAAAGCTTTAGCAAAAGACTGGAGGATGCCGAAGACTATGCTGAAGTGTGGCAAACGGTCAAAGCCTCAGTTGAATTCTCACTGAACGAGCGCAGAAACGCAATCATGTTGTTCTTGGATGATTTGCCTCTTCAGTTGGGGGCGTATCATCCAATCGGTACGAACAACATAGTTTTAAACAGGACTCTAATTGAAATTGTTGAAGACTCCGTAAAATCTAAACCTGCAGTTAACGCTCTGATTTACAATCTCTTGCTGCACGAGTATCTGCATGCTCTAGGCGATCTGTCGGAGCACGATGTTAGGTTGAAAGTGATTGAAGTGGCTAAGAAGTGTTTCGGAGAACAACATGTGGCCACCACAATCGCTCGCAAGACCCCTTGGATAATGCTTAAGGATATCCCATTCGAATCAGTTCTTGCGCCAAAACGTTTAATGGAGATTGTTAGAGACTTTGAAGATGCAGGCAAATACATAGTCTAAGTTTCTTTAGTCAGAATACTCCGACTATTCCTAAGATATTTTTGGAATTTGTGTTTTCACGGAGTGGATGCGCGCTAGATGAAAACGTAATCATTTTAAAACACGTCAAGTAATAATTATGCATTGGTGATGATATTTTGCGAATCGGATTCTTCGTCTGGGAGTATCCGCCGAAGATAGTTGGTGGTTTAGGCACTTACGCTGAAAACATAACGCGTGAATTCGTCGATATTGGAAATGACGTATCCGTTTTCACCTTGAACGATGGAACCATGAAAACCCGCGAAATCATTCAGGGTGTGGAAGTACACCGGCCTTTAATAGCTAATGCGAGTAACATCTGGCCTTTCTTCGTAATCGATGACTTGAAGAAATGGGGCACGAACATCCGGTTTTTCAACGACCTTTTCATCTACAACATTCTAAGCGCAACAAAATTCATCAACGGTTTGATAAAAAAAGAGAAATATGATTTTGATGTGGTCTGTGTTCACGATCACTTGAGCAGCATTGCAGGCCTGGTGATCAAGAATGAGACAAAAATCCCTGTTGCTTTTCACACGCACAGTACGGAATGGGGAAGGAGCGGTGGTCCTGGGTCTGAGGTGGTGTCGCACTTTGAACAAGCTATGGCTGAAAATGCAGACAGAGTGATAACCGTCAGTTACGCCATGCAGGAAGATCTTATAAAGCATGGTTGGTCGCCGTCAAAAATCAGTGTTGTATGGAACGGTGTGGATCCTGAACGTTATGACCCTCGCAAGTGCAAAAAGGATGCTGTGAAAGCGATTAGGGAGAAATATAATATCCCGCTTGACTGGAACATGATTCTCTTCGTTGGGAGACTTACCTGGGTGAAAAGCGTTAGAAACCTCCTGCAGGCGATGCCGTCCGTTTTGAAAGAGTATCCGAACACCAAGTTAGTAATACTTGGCAAAGGAGATGAACAGACAGACATCGTTGAAACGTCAGACAGACTCGGCATCAAGGACAAAATCGTTTACCGCTTCGACTTCATTCCTGAAACTGAGAGGATTCTGCATTATGCTGCTTCGGACGTGTGTGTTTTTCCATCAGTCTACGAGCCTTTCGGGATAGTGAGCTTGGAAGCCATGGCTATGGAGAAACCCGTTGTGGTAGGTGCTCGTGGCGTTGTGGGTTTCAAGGAACAAGTGATAAACTCTGGCACAGACCAGACTGGAGTGCATGTGAACGGGGAAGATCCTTCGGATATCGCTTGGGGACTAAGAGAAGTTCTTCGGGATCCTGAAAAAGCCCGGAATTGGGGCGAAAACGGTCGAAAGAGAGTTCTGGAATACTTCACATGGAGAAAAGTCGCTGATGAAACATTGAAAATCTACGAATCGCTTCTATGAACCAAATGAGCCTTTAGGCAGTTTGTTACGTCGCTAGCATTTCTGCAAGATCCAGCAGGCGCAGGTCCAGTGGCTTGCGTTTCTCACATGTCTCCTTAAGATCTATGCTTCCGATTGCGCCTTGTTGCAAACCGACTAACTTGTTTCCTTGGTTCTCGCAAAAGAGGTTAATGGCTTTCTCTGCGAACAAGCTAGCTAGGAGTCGACTTCGCGCTGTGGGGCTTCCTCCTCTCTGTGCGTATCCAAGTATAGATAATCTGACTTCTGAGCCTGTTTTGCTCTCTATTTCCCGAGCGATTTTGCCGATGTCGCCCACGCCTTCAGCTGCGACTATGATTCCGGCTTTTTTTCCTTTGCGAGAGTTTTCCTTTATGGCTTTCACGACTTCGCTTGTTTTGCAAACGTTTTCGGGAATAAGAATCACTTCCGCTCCAACTGAAAGGCCAACTTCCAACGCTAGAAACCCTCTTTTTCGACCCATGACTTCAACGATGAAGATTCGTTCGTGGGAGATCGCTGTGTCCCTTATCTTGTCAATTGAAGTGACGGCTGTGTTTACCGCTGTGTCAAAGCCTATTGTTTCATCAGTTCCGAAAACATCGTTATCAATCGTGGCTGGGACCCCTATCATCAGGGCATCACTTTCTTCGCTTAAGTCTAGAGCTCCCCTAAATGACCCATCGCCACCTATCACTATCAATCCTTCTATGTTGTTTAGTTTCAGGTTTTCAGCAGCCTGCTCGACTCCTTCGGTTTTCTCAAATTCGGGGCATCTTAGCGTGTGAAGTATGGTTCCACCCAGTTGAATTATGCCGCCCACATTTCGCGGCGTCAAACGTTTGTAAGTATTGGTTATTAATCCGTCCCAGCCTCTTTCAAAACCTAATACTTGAAGGTTTTTTGAATCAGCAACCCGTGTAACCGCGCGGATAGCCGCGTTCATTCCCGGCGCGTCGCCTCCGGAAGTTACGACGCCAATTGTCTTCGTTAACTAACCTCTCCTCTGAGTGCATTGTCTGAAAACGCGTTAGCTTTCTTAGAGCATAAAAATCTATCTGGAGAAAACCTACAATGTTTCTCGAGCAATCCCTTTTTTTCTTTGCTTTGGCAATACGGCGCCATGTTTAGGAGAAAGACTGTTTGCGAAGTATGGAGCCCGATTGGCTGATGCCAAAACACATAAATTCCTTTGTTTTATCCTAATGATTTCTGTCGGGAGGTAGCTCAGCCTGGCAGAGCTTCCGAGTCAGCTAATTTGCTTAGCTGACGGAGACGCTGTAGAAGTCTACCCATGGTAGGCATCATTCTAGCCTGCCCAGGCCACAGAAACCGGACCGTCGCAGGTTCAAATCCTGCCCTCCCGACCACTTGCCAGTGTATGGGAATAATATCGAGGTCTGCTTGTTTTGATCGGATACCTTCAAAAATTGGAGTGACGTGCAAGGCATCGCTTGGTGTTCTCGTCTCTTTTCTTCGTGCACTACTTTTCAATTGTCGCTTCTTCGGATTTTTTCCGTGAGAAGACCAGACTTGAAGTTGATTTCGCAATTTGAGGTGCACCTATGAGATCTTCAATTATTAGCAAGACACGAGAAAGAACTGCGAATGCGCCTATTGGGCCTGCCATCTCTGGGTTCTGGCAACATTCAGTAGTAGTCCGAAAATGCCTACAATTCCGAACTCTTGAACGCCAGCACCAGCGGGAGTTATTGGTACGAATCCAAGCGCAGTTACAAGAGGATGTAGAAGGAAATATCCAAGCCATGGAATCTGGGTGATTCCCAGAGCTAAGCCCAAGAAGTACCATTCAAAACCTTTCAGAATCCAGCACGCCATTGTTAACAAGACAATTTCCGGTATTGCCTTGCGCGTCCTGTTTGCGCTTTCTTTGTACTCTTCAATCTTTCCAATTAGGCCACCTGTAAATCTGGAAAGAAACCTGGAGCTTGCTATCCGCTTGAAGATGGAAATTGCCCTCTGAGACCACGTGAATGCGGCCATTAAGCAAGCTCCAGTAAGCATTAACGCTATCCCTAACGCTGCGATGCCGAACTGCCAGCTCTCCAATTGAATGTTCTCAATTAGAAAAACTGACGGCGCCTACTCCGCCAACTACCTTGACCAAGAACTCCACGGTTTGAATTCCCAGGATTCCTGACAGGCTCTTCGAAGTCGGCACATCTTGGTCTCTGAGGTAAAGTGGCGTCAGAATGTAGCCTGAGCGGCCGGGTGTTACATCGCTTGTCAACATGCCTGCATACTGAGCGAGAAGTGTTTTGAAGAAGGACGTTTTAATTCCGTCTTTCGCCAAGACTATCCGGAGTCTAACGGTAAACAACAGGTTGATTCCAAAATAAGCCAAGAATGCAAGCGCCAAATACTCAATCTTGATGTTTAGAAGCGAATCGTAAAGAGATCCTACTCCAACATACCACAGCAGAGCTGCAAATATCCCAACCATTATCAATATTTGCAGTAGGATTTTTAGAATTCGGCCACGGTTAACTTTCAAATATGCACCATCGCAAAGTGCTTTCTGTTCCTCAACATCAACGATTTCAGTTAAAAAGCTTAGCCTTGGAAGTTACCCGAGTACTCGGCACACTTTTCTTTTATGCTTTTTTTTGGGAGCTGTCATTGTTAATCCGGATGCCGTAAGCGGAGACTTCTTGTTTGCCGTGCGATGATAATTCTTGTTGCAGAAAGCGCTTCCATGTCTACCTAAAACTCAGCTTACGCTTCTTGACCTAAGCACAATGTTTGTTACTGTGGACTCCCAGTCACAAAATTATAAATCACGAAAAATAAGTACTAATACTGTGGATAAATCCACAATTTGGCGGATCAGCGTTAAACAAGACGTGAATGAATTTAACCCCATTTCCTTCTCGAATGTTCGCGTCCTGATAACGTGTGGAGATCCGCCAAAGCCCAGGTCCGAGTTAATACACTATCACCGCAAACGTTGATGCGTAGAGCTGCGTTATGTTCCTGTGGCCACAGACATCCTTTTCAGAACGCTGCTTGTACGTGGTTGACTAAAGTAACGGCAAACACTACTTTCCTGTGACTTGAATGGTTTAGGAGGGAAAACAATCAGCTGAGAATGGCCATGGCTTCGCCGCAGAAATTAAAGTGTTCAGAGTTTTCAATAAATCCGGATGAATAAAACACACGCACAGACATTAGAAAATTCTGCTATTATCTTCACGTTCTCAGTTCAATGCTCTATGGAAAAAACCCCTCCGAGAAAAAACCGGAATACTTGGGACGTGTGAGAATACTTATTAAGAAAAGACACGCCCATTTAAAGCCAATTGCTTACTTCGAAGCCCGGTGGTGTAGCGGTCAAGCATAGCGGGCTTTGGACCCGCCGACGAGAGTTCGAATCTCTCCCGGGCTATCGGCGCTTAAATAAATAAAAAAGGGAGTTTGCGGGTGACAGTCTCCACCTGACTGGGGGTTCAATTCCACCGTGTAACAATTGGTATTTGGGTTCGTCCTGCACCCTACCGTAATAGCGCGCGTTGTGCCTATTGTGGCTAGACAAAAGTCTTTTCAGCTTTCGCCGTCATAATTACGAGGTTGCAGAAGCACAAGACCGTTCTTGCGCGGGAGCACAAGCGCTGCGGTGACAAGTTTGAAAACAGGAGTTCTAGCTGAGCCAGTTCTTGTTGGAAGAGAGCGCGAGCTTAAAGAGTTAGAGTCGTTCCTGGAATCAGCAGCTGACGGAAAAGGAAAAACCGTTTTCGTCTCAGGCGAGGCAGGCAGCGGAAAAACGAGGCTCACACGCGAATTTCTGAACGCTGCCAAGAAACGAGGGATCAGCGTCATGGCTGGCTGGTGCCTCAGTGACGCCGCAGTCCCTTACTTCCCATTCATTGAAGCGTTTAATGCATACTTTGCTTCCTTCGAAGAAGAGGACCAGGTGAGCCTCCGGGAGCCTGGAGCCAAGATTGGAGGACCCGCGCAAATCGGAATCGAAGGGCGAGAAATAGCCACTTGGCTGGCTGGACCTGAACCGTTGGAGAAAATGGGAAAGCCGGAGCCTCTTTCACCTCAGGTGTGGAAAGATCAGGCGTTTGACCGGGTTGCCAAAACACTCCTTACCATTTCAATTCATGGACCTCTCGTTCTCTTCCTAGAAGACGTTCAGTGGGCAGACTCAGCCTCCCTTGCGCTTCTGCATTATATTTCGCGTGTCGTTAACAATTCTGAAAGGATCCTTGTCTTAGCCACTTTTAGAAGCGAAGAAGTCACCGCTGACGCTGAGGGTCATCCGCATTCGCTTGAAGAGGAAATGCGGCTGATGAGTCGTGAAGACCTTTTTTCAGAGATTAAGCTGTCGAATCTTAATCAAGGGGACATTTCTGTGATTGCCCGAAATATGATGGGCGGAACGGTTCAGCAAGAATTGGTTGAGAAGCTGGCGAAGGAGGGTAATGGTAACGCGCTGTTCTTGGTTGAGTCTTTGAGGATGCTGGTTGAGCGGAAGGGGCTTGTTCAGGAGAATAACGAGTGGCGTTTGGCTGTTGATGATTTTGGAATTCCGTCCAAGATCAGGGATATTATCTTGCGTAGGTTGGCTGTTCTTAAGTACGCGCAGAGAAGGGTTCTTGATGCTGCGTCGGTAATAGGCGAAGAATTTAGCGTTGATTTGCTTGCCTCAGTTCTCGGACTGGACAGTTTAGATGTGCTTGAGACTTTGAATTTTATCGCGCAGTCTACCTCCATTGTGAGCGTTGAGGAAGCTTTTTACAAGTTTGACCATGCAAGGTCAAGGGAAGTCTTGTATGAGGCGCTTTCTTTGCCGCTTAAGCGAGGTTATCACGCTAAAGTTGCTGAACGATTGGAAATCACGAACAAAGGTGGGAAGCTGCCTGTTGCGGATTTAGCCTATCATTTTTCGCAGGCTGATAACAAGGACAAAGCGGTAACGTATTCTCTGGCTGCAGGTCAAGAGGCATTATCGAGATGGAGCAACACAGAAGCTGCTAAACACTTTACTTACGTACTCCAAACGGTCGGAGATAACCCTGAACGGTTCGCCGAAAAGACAGTTGCCTTGGAGGGCTTGGGTGACGCATTTTACGCCAACAATAGCTTCAACGAGGCAGCAAAAACGTTCGAGCAACTTGCCGATATCCAAAAAGGCGCTGCGAAGTTGCGGGCACTAAGGAAAGCAATGTTTGCTGCCTATTATCAAGGCGATTTCCATAGATTGGAAGAGCTCACAGATAAGGCTGAAAAGAATGCAACGGCTGACCGATTGGAAAGTGCAAGAGTTCTCCATCAAAAGGCTAGAGTCCTCGGAGTTCAGGGGCAAGCCTCGGGCTTCGCTGCAACTTAATGAAGAAGCGCTGAAAGTTTTCGAAGAAGAATACGCTCTTTCGGACGCTGCTTGGAGCCTTTTCGTAGTGGGCTTCGCAGGAACTTCGGCAGGTCAGTGGGAAAAAGGCATTGCATCCGCTTTAAGATCAGTAGCTGCTCTACGATGAGCTTGGAGATTTTCGCTCCCAAATGGAAGCTTACTACTATGTGGGTATGTGTTTCGGTATGCTGCAGACTTGATCAGGAGGCACGCGACAACTTCATGAAAGTTATTGAAATTGATGATCGGTTAAAAATGGCTGATTATATTCAGTTAATTCCTGCGTATGCATTTTGGGGACTAAACCTTCAAGATAACCAGGAGATTTTGAAGGCGCCATTTCTAAGAACTTTGAAAGCTCTCGAATACGCTGAGAAGACGAGTTCGAACCTGTATCACGGTTCTATCTACGAAAATCTTGTCAGGGAATACACTCTCATCTGGAGACATGGCTCGTGCGGAGCATTACTTTGAAAAACTCATGAGCTTGCCTCAAGATGTTTTGTCAAATGGTTTGCTCAGGTCCTCTTGGGTATCACAAAAGCTATATCACTATGCTGGAAAGAACCAGTTTGACGAATCAGACCGATATTTCAACGATTTCTTTGAGTTTGTCAAAGTAGCTCCGACATGTCTTTCAATGGAAAATTGGACATAGACGATCTTACGCTTGGTGTTTGAGCAGGCAGGGCAGATTTGAAGAAGCGAAGGCTCAGCTTGAACAAGCACAGCAACTCGTCGACTCTGAACACAAGAAGTTTAGCCATGTTAACGTTGTGGCAAGCTTAATGACTCTTACTAGACCAACAATTGGTCAGACGTTTAACCTGCGGCTTGACTTAGTTAACGTTTCTCGAAGCCATGGTTCAATAGTCAGGGTTGAAGACCTATTGATTCCTGAGCTTAAAATTGTCGATTTTCCAGCGGAATGCATCATGAGGGACGGTTTTGTTGAGTTTAAAGAGAACAAGATTAAGCCTTTCGAGGTCAAAACGATCAAGCTAACTTTGCAAGCGACAAAACCAGGCGTTTTCTACTTGAATCCTGATGTAATTTATGTCGATGAGTTGGGAGAAACAAAAACGAGCAAGCCCCGCCCATTTACCATAACCGTCCAGCCAGCACGACCAAAATATGAGACGCTGCCCGGACGAGTTCCCACAGGCTCTGAAGAACTCGATGCGCTACTCTTCGGCGGCATACCTGAACACTACGCGGTAGCGCTGACATCGCCTTCAATTGATGAAAGAGAACTGCTGATCAAAAGGTTCCTTGAAGCAGGAACCAACCAGAACGAAATAACGGTCTACGTCACAGTTGACGCTGGAAGCACGAAGGCTCTGATTGAAGAGTACCCGTCCAACTTTTACCTCTTGATCTGCAACCCCCAAGCCGACGCCATCATCCAAAACATGCCCAACGTCTACAAACTTAAAGGCATAGAAAGCCTGACTGAAATTGACATCGCGTTGACCAAGATGTTCCGTACACTTAGCCCCCAAGCCAGTGGTCCGAGGAGAATCTGCATCGACATCATTTCAGACGCACTGCTCCAGCATCACGCCGTAAACACGAGAAGATGGCTAAGCGCGCTTTTGCCTACCCTTAAATCGAAAGGCTTCACAGTCCTCGCGGTTGTCAATCCGCAAATGCACCCGTCGGAAGAAAGCCAAGCGATAAGAAGCCTGTTCGACGGAGAAATCGAAATCACCCAAAAAGAAACCGCGAAAGGTCCTGCAAAAATTCTGACAGTGAGAAAACTCGTTAATCAAAGATATCTCGAGGATGAACTGACTCTAACCAAAGAAAAACTGTCGTCATAGCAAACGAGATCAGTAGGCGCGTCAGCTAAGTTTTATACGGGTCCGTTACAGTGAAGTAATTGAGGACAACTGAGGCAACTCCGAAAACCCCAAGGATGGGAACTAAGACTAGAAAACCGAAGTTGTCAAGCACTGGACCGCTCAGAGCAATTCCGAGAGCTGCGCCTAAAGATCCAAACACAGACAGCAGCGACATCATGGTTCCGCGAGCTTTCGGTGCTTGTTCAAGACCCAAACTATACCCTGCAGTGCCTCCCATCCCGCGGAGGAAAGTGCTTAGCATGTCAAGAGGCCAAACAATCCACAAAAAGGGCATATAAACAAATATTGCCATTAGAACACTTGCGGAACCGAGAGAAAGTATTAGCAACCGTTTTCGTCCAAATCGGTTCACGAGTCGACCGCCAGCTATGCTGCCCAAGGCTATGGCCAAAGTGTTCCCTAGAAGGATTATGCTGGCATACTCTAGGGGCACAGAGAAACGTGTTCTGTAAAAAGTTATCGCATAAATTCCCCACATGAATGAAACATAATAGAGCGCGGTACATGCTAAACAGGCGGCAGCGGACTTGTTAAGCAAAACTTGCTTGAGGCTGCTTAGATAAGCCTCTTTGCCGATTGCCGCTTGTTGTTCCCTTGGGGTAGATGGAATACTGAAATACGCTAAGATTAGGCCCACAACTGAAACTGGCAAGAAATACCACAATAGAACAGAACGCCAGCTTCCTACACCAGCAATGAAGCCGCCTAAGGGGCCGCCTATGACATAAGTCAGAGATGCAGCTGCCACAATCCAGCCTATTGCTTTCGACCTTTTTTCCAAAGGCAGAAATTTTCCGACTAGCGCATAGCCCATGGACGTAGCGATCACGGATCCTACACCGTCTAAGGGATAGAAGATCTGCATGAACATGAAACTAGGAGCCAAGGAGCAGCCCAGCACGCCCACAGTTATTATTGCCGCTCCTGCCAGTAGCAGCAGTTTGTGACTGAACCTAACGCTCAGAACACTTACCACCAATCCAACAAGCATGGAAGCGACTGCAGAAATCGTTGCGATTTGACTCGCCGCGCCCACGGTGACTCCGAAGGTTAATGCGATATCCAATAGAAAAAACGATGAAAACAGGTTCAGGTTCTGCTCTGCATACGTCGTCAACGCCAGCGAGGGAACAAAGAGCCTTCCTGGCGACTCCTCTTCAACTGCGGGTACCCCCTCACTCATATTAAAGCAGTTTGCCTCCTGTCTCGCCATTTAAGACTTTCGGAACAGACAAAAACGGGAATGAACGCATGCAGGAATGTGTGAACAATCCTTGAATCTAAGAAGAGAAAAAAGGGGGTTGTGCGGGTGACATCTCCACTTGGGGCGGGGTTCAAATCCCAGCGGCCCCACCACGATAACAGCGGCCCTATCGTTGGGCTGCATTACTTTCGTCTCCTGAAGATTTTGACATCGCCGAACTCGCAGACGTATTCGAAGCCTGCCTCAATTAGTTTTTGAGCGTCCTGAACGGTCTTGGCGGTTGCTGAATGGTAGTCGTCGTTCTCTAAGCTTATGAGCTGAGTGTAGAGGAGCGTGTTCTGGATGTTTCTGTGGCCGAGCATTGGAGAGAATTACCTCTCTTTGTTCGCTGCTAACCGGATAAGGCTGACTTAGGATTCTATCAGTTGGGGAGGGTGATGTCATTCAGGTCGAAACAATATGGTTGTTCAATCTTGATGAATTTTTGGGGATCTTAAAACCTAACCGGGGTTCAATTTAGAATGAGAACTCTACCCCTGGCAACTATTATCTGTTGATGTTTTCGTGAAAGCCTAATTCTTCTTCCAAAACAAGTAGACCTTTGTCTGTAGAAGCATTTCAGCGAGCTTGACAAGCTTCGCCGAAACATTTTTAAGTAAATCTTTACTATGTTCTGGTAAATATTAGCGAGGGAAATGCTGTATGGGGCTACTCTCAAGTCACGAATCGATTGTCTGGCAGGAATTTCAAAAGGGCAAAAACACAAGCTCAATAGCAGAAGAACACACAGCAGAATCATGGAGCCCGGCGCGGCACGGGCGCTTCCAGCGTCGTGCCCTTCTTCACGAAGGCGATCGCCGCGAAGGCCGCGAGCAGTGCGAGCGTCAGCGCGAGGTCGATCGCGCTGCTGCTGTCGGCGGCGGCGCCGAACAGCAGCAGCGCGGCGATTCCGCCGGCGCCCAGCAGCTGCGCCGCCATGATGCGCTCCGTGTCGCCCGGACCGCGCAGCGCGCGCGCGAGGCCGCCGGCCACGGCCACCAGCACGATCACCGCGCAGACGAGCAGGAACTCACTCATCGTGCGAAGGCGCGACCCGGATCGCACGGGCCAGCCGCGCTTCCTCGGCAGCCAGTTGCTCGACGATGGGCTGGCTGATGTCGAGGCAGTGGTAGACGACGCCGCCGTCGCCGTCGCCGCATGGCACCGTCCCCGGCAGCAGCGAGGTGTAGGCCGTGAACAGGCTGCGCGCGCTGCCGGGTGGCAACTGCGGTCGATAGACGACCAGGCCGGGGTTGAGCGGCAGGCGTGGATCGAAGGCCCGGCGTGCCACGTCGACGCCGGCGACCAGCGACTGCCACAGGAAGCGCGGCGCCATCGCCAGGAGGCCGAGCGGCCGCAGTCCGAGTTGCCCGTCTGCCCGCAGCCGGATGCTGCACCACGCCGCCAGCGCGGCCGTCGCCGCCCCGAACGCCAGTTGCTTCGGCCCTCCCATCAGCAGCACCCACAACAGCAGGAAGGCCAGGGTGCGCACGAGCAGGGGCGGCAACGGACGCACGGCGGTCTAGAACCGCCCGATGAGAGTCAGCCCGAACAGCGGGGTATTGCCGAGATCGTCCTCGCGCAGCAGGTTGCCGGACGCATCCTCGACGCGCAGGCGGCCGCCCGTGCCGACGCCGGCATATGCATGCAGCGCCATGCTCGGACTCATGTCGAAGGTGGCGCGCAGGAACACGGGCACCAGCCGTTCTTCGCCGATTCCGTTCGGCGTCGGGCCGTTCTCCGCGAGGCGGAACCGGTACTCCCGGACCGCGAAGCCCAGGCCCAGGCTCCAGCCGCCGTCGAAGCGGTAGTCGAGTTCGAGGCCGGCGCCCCCGGTCGGCCCGGCTCGGCAGCGGGTTGATGAGGCGCCAGCGGTCGCCGAGGCGCCAGTCGACGATCAGGAACGGAACGAGCGAGGTGTCCTCGATCCGGTCGAACGCCGCGAGGCCGAGACCGAGGCGGTTGCCGCCCGGATACAGACGGACGGCGGAGAACGTCGCGCCCCACGTGAGCGCGTCGCTGGACCGGGCGCCGTTCTCCTTGAACCACTCCACCGACGGCGCCACGCCCAGCACCCAGTCGTCGCCGAAGCGCGACGTCACCGGGAAAGCGGCGCCATAGCGCTGCACCGTGTCCCACGGCGAGATGCTGTTGAACGCGACCGGCGACGTGGTCCTGAAGTCGTAGTAGTCGTAGAGGAGGGTGACCCCCGCCCGCGTGCCGCCGCCGAAGTCCGTCGACGTGCCGAGCCGGGTGGCCAGGCCCGTCATGCGGGCCTCGCCGCCGCGGTCGAGGTCGGCGTTGCCCTGGTAGATCGGCGTGATGGACACGAAGGAGTCGAGGGGTCGCTCCTGCGCGAGCGCCGTCCCCGCTGTTGCCAGCAGCGCAAGGATCGCTGCGGCCATGCCTGAACGCAGTAGTCGTCGTGTCATCGATTTCTCCAGAGAGCTACTTGGTAGTGGGAGCGGAAACGTTCGCCAGCGGCTGCGGCGCGCGTTGCGCCGCGATGTCGACCCATCCGCCGCCCATCGCCCGGTACACGCTGACGAGCTGCGTGTTGTACTGGGCCGTGGTCTGCGCGAGAGTCAGTTGCGCCGAGAACAGTTCCGTGTCGGCGATCAGCACCTCGAGGTAGCTGGACACGCCCTGGTCGAACCGCAGTCGCGAGATCCGGGCGAACTGCATCAGCGCTTCAACGCGGCGCGCCTGCGCGGCCGCTTCCAGCCGCCGCTTCTCGGTGCCGGTCAACGCGTCGTTCGTCTCGCGCATCGCCTGCAGGATGGTCTGCTGGTAGGCCGCCAGCGCCGCGCGCTCGCCCGCCTCCGCGCCGGCGACCTGGCCCGCGATCGCGCCGCCCGTGAAGATCGGGCCGGTCACGCCGGCCGCGAGTTGCCAGGCCGTCGCCGGCCCCGAGAGCCAGTCGCCGAAGGCGGTGCTGATCGAGCCGATCAGGCCGGTCAGCGAGATCGTCGGGAAGTACAGCGCCTTCGCGGCGCCGATGTTGGCATTGGCGGCGATCAGTTGCTGCTCGGCCTGCAGGATGTCCGGCCGGCGCAGCAGCAGCGAGGCGGGCAGGTCCGCCGGGATCGCCGGCGCCTTCAGCTCGGCCAGGCTGCGGCCGCGCACGATCGGCCCGGAGTTGCGCCCGATGAGCACCGACAGGAGGTTCTCCTGCGCGGCGATCTGCTGCTCGATCAGGGGGATGGCCGCCTGCGCCTGCTCGAATTGCGACTTGACCTGCGACAGTTCCGACATCGACACCGCGCCCGCGTTGTAGCGCAACTGGAAGATGCGCACCGACTCGGCGAAGTTGTCGGACGTCGAGCGGGCGATCTGGAGCTGCTGGTCGAACGACCGCAGCGTGATGTAGGTCGTCGCGACGCTCGCCACGAGCGAGAGCGCCGCGCCGTTGCGGGCCTGCTCGCTGGCGTAGACCTGCGCCTGGGCCGCCTCGGAGAGGCGCTGCACCCGGCCGAAGAGGTCGATCTGCCACGACGCCGCCAGCGCGCCCTGGTAGAGCGAGAAGTACGGATCGGCCCCGGGCGGCAACGGCGGCTGCGCGACGCGGCTCGCGCGGCTGCGCGACGCGTCCACGCCGTAGCCGACCTGCGGATAGAACTGCGCGCGCGTGGACTGCAGGACGCCGACGAACTGGTCGACGCGGGCCGCTGCGATGCGCACGTCGCGGTTGTCGCGCAACGCCGTGTCGATCAGTTCGTCGAGGACGGGGTCGCCGAACTGCTGCCACCACGCGGTGTTCGCGACGTCACCCGCGGTCGCGGCGCTCACGCGCCACGCCGTCGGGACCTCGACGTCGGGCTTCTTGTAGTCGGGACCCACTGCACAGCCGGCCAGCAGCACCGCCGCGCCGACGATCCAGGCTCGCTTCATCGCTCGAGGCTCCTTCCGTTGCTGCTCGTGCACATCTCTTCGCCACCCGTTCCGTCAGGGCTCGGACCGCAGCAGCACGGGCATCGCCGCCAGCCGTTCGTAGCGGCGCGCTTCGGCGCGGATCGGCCACCAGTCGTACAGGAAGATCTCCATGGGTCGCCAAAGCGCGACCCATGCGCCGATGATCAGGCTCTCCTCCACCAGCTGCGCGTAGCGCTCGCTCATGAACGTCGTCGCGAGCCAGTCGCCGAACGCGAGGGCGAACGCCACGAACGCGAGGCCGATGGCGAGGCTGATGCGACCGGTGCGGAACAGGTCGCGCAACGTGCGCCGCACGGTAGCCGCGCGCCGCGCGTAGTACTGCTGCACGCTGATGGCCACCTCGCCGGCGTCGAGGCCGTCCGGTCCGCCGCGCGCCACATGGACGATCAGTGCCGGCCGCGCCGAGGCCGGCAGTTCGCGCGCCGTCTCGGCGATGAACTCGTCGGCGCGCGGGTCGAGGTCGCGCTCGCGGAAGGGCGCGGGATCCATCGAGTCGAACAGCTGGCGCGGCCCGTCGACGCGGATCGCGATCGGCGTGCAGCCCGCGGGCACGGCGAGGGCGGCATTCACGATCAGCTCGCCACGGGCGCGGTCGCCGGCTGCTCGTCACCGGGCTCGCCGCCGAACACCGTC
>CAVRFW010000010.1:0-59949 GCA_963720565.1 Candidatus Bathyarchaeota archaeon
GTTATGTCCTCTACTTGGTTAGATTACGTATTGCTGAAGTTTACAGAAACGTGACAAATAGGTATGGCTGGTACATTGAAAACTTAACCGTTACCGTACGGCTATCGCCACAAACATGTGGAGCCCTCAGATTCAGGGGATAGATCAGACGATGTTCTACTCCCTGGCCGCAGTAAGCATTACGCTGGCAGCATTGACCTTGTCTTTGGCAGTGGTTGTTGCGAGGAGAAAGAAGACAAGAAAAGGAAAGACAGGGGCACTTGAGGTTCTCGTAGTCCTCTTGCTGGCAGTTGAGGCGTTTGCTGTGACCTCGCTGTTGTGGAGTGAATTTGGCTGGGGCGCAGCCGGTATTAATCTAATTATGCAGACTTTTTGGACGGCTTTGGTCGTGGCAAGCATGTGGTTCAGGAGAAAAGGCAACTATTTCTTGCATGGCATCATAATGATAGTTGTAGTCGGCGCAACGTTAGTCAGTTTTTCTTCGGTGCTTCTAATGTCTCCGCCCAGCGGCGGTTCGATGGAAACCTATTTCAGTTCACCTCTGAAGTTGGCTGAATTCGTTTCCCACGCTGTCCTTTCGATCCCAGCAATAATCTTCGGAGTATGGCTTGTTGCATTATGGCGTCCAAAATCAACGTCATTCCCAGCTAAAAGCAAGAGAATAGCAGAAGCAGCGGCAATCTTATGGGTCTTGTCATATGTGGTGGGCGTTTTGGGTTTTATAGCAGATTACACCACCTTTTTTGGATAAAGCAACAAATCTTACCTGATAATGAATGCATTTCTTTAATTATTGAGCTGAACACAAAAGAGTAACAATTCCTTAAAGAATTACTATGAGACAGCGCGCGCGCTCTTAGTCTTTTTGCGTTTCTTGAGGTAAACCAGCAAGCCAGCACATAGCAAAATTAGACGAGATGACAGTGGCAACAGCGACAGGAACAATTGGAAAGGGTTCAGGCGAGTTCACATTGAAGAATAGTGTTTTTGAAGATACAGCATTTCCAGCAAGTCAGCCACATACAAAGTCAGGCTGTGCTCTCCGTTAGGCAAGTCCTGTTAGAGTGGTGTTCCCGGATATCGTTTGATTTCCTTTGTTGTCCAGACTGTATAGAATCTGGGAAACATCTTCATTGACTGTGAAATCCAACTTGACATCGGGTGCAGTGTAGGTTGTGTTTTGAGGGGACAGAATCGAGATTCTTGGCGGAACAAGGTCTTTAATGAAACTAACGGTTGAATAACTCGCCATCTCAAACCTATCGTAATAAATGTACATATAAGGATTGACAATTTCTTGTCTCGTTAAAATGGAGCCTAAGCCCACAGCGTAAACTGTAATCGACAGGTTACCTCCCCGAACATCTGACAGGTCTATTGAATACGAAGTATTGTCATAGAATTTCTCCGGGAAGTGTGCGCGCGTGATGACTGTGATTTCTGTGTTCCAGCTGCCCTTATAGTACAATTCTGATAGTCCGTAGTACGCTTGCTGTTCACCGTTCGTTTTCGGAATGATTACGTCAAAAGTCAGCGTTACATTCTTTGGATGAAATGAGCCGTTTTGAGGTGTTTGGATGATTATTATTGGGGCTTGGGTGCCTTCTGGAGGTGGGATGTCTGTGTAGACGGGTGTTTGATAGTAAGGGTTTGCTTTTGACACTTGAATCTCGATAGCAGCCAGAGATGTTGCTGCGAGAAACACGAGAGCAAGTGTTATGGTCGTGGCTGTCTTCTTCATTTCAGCAATCACAAGATACACTATATCATTCCAAGCTAAAAGGGGTTTTTGTAAAGGCTTCTTGACCGAGTTTCCTAAACTAAAACTAAGCGGACCTAATCCCTCAGAAATTTCCTATTACGCAGGCAGTGGTTTGTAAGATTCCCAAGAGAGATACCCGCTTACAAAAATTACTACAATAACAAGAATTAGAAAAATAATTGACCGTATTTTCTTTTGTTTTTTAAGAAGCCCCTGCGTATGAATAATGCTAAAACATAGCAATCCAATAAAATCAAGCACCGCCAACAATTCTATGAAAGAGAAAAGTGATGAATGAACGTAACTAATGATCATGAAAGGCGTACAAAGGGGCAAACCTATGAGAACAATAAATTCTTCGACTAATTCCCTGAATGAATAAAGCATTTGGCTTTCCGTAAGCGTAAATGTTTTTGATTTTCTGGGAAGTTTTCATTTGCATTTTTTAAGATAAAGCGCGCGCCATGGCGTTTTTTGAGGTAAACCAGCAAACCCAAACAGACAACAGCAGCCACTACAACAATTGCGGAGACCGATGACTAGTGTTGTTGGGAAAGGCTCAACTAGTCAGGTGAAGGTGTTGGCGCTAATGGTGCCGAATTCAATGTCAAAGGCGCCATAATGGGTAATTGTCTTGGCCAATAACAGCGCTCACATCCCCACCGACATCGTTGTCCCATTTGACTCCAGTTATTACGTATGGGGAATCGCCTATGCCATCCCCGTTGCTGTCTGTCCCGTTATAATCACCCCAGTAGTTGCCTATGGTTCCGTTGTCCCAGAAAGTGGCTCCTGCATCATTAAAGCGGACACTACAGTTTATTGGGAAGGTGTTTGCGTAAAAAGTATTGTTTACAGTCCCCTGGTCAAGTTCTAAAGTATCGCCCCCCAAGCTTATTTGCCATGTAGTTGCCAAAAATGGTGTTGTTTGAACTAAAGATGAGTCGCATGCCTGTTAGATTGTTTCCGAAGATTATGTTGTTTGAGCAACTAACGAGGGATATGCCACCTGCGATGTGGTTTCTTGCGATTATGTTGGAGTCTGCTTCTCCCATTCTTATTGAAGGGGAAGCCGTTTCGATTTTGTTATCTGTTACTATATTTGATGAACCTTCAAGAGCTATACTGCCATCGATGCCGTCTATTATATCGATTAGAGAATTACCCCTGATTGTGATGTTTGTCCCATTGCAGGCGATAGCTGGGCCATCGGATGCTTGTGAAGTTGTTGTTTTCAATTAGAACATATGATGAGGTTTCGATTACTATTCCGGTTGGTGTGTCAAAAACCGCGGTTTCTTCGCTAAAGCTATTGCCGACTATGTTGATGTGTAAAGAACCAGAGATTCTAACTCCAGCAGTAAACCTTTCGATATTTAGGTTGGTAATATTTACGTTGTTTCGCCCTGTTATGATTATGCCGTTGTTTCCTGCATCGCCAAAATGCGGGGCGAGCCCCATCCAACTTTTGTTTCCCTCAATCAAGTAATCGGAGCCATCAAGAACAATATTATCGCGTTGAATTACAATCGTATGCATAATTATGTTGTCTGTAAGTTTGTAAGTGTTGCCTGTTCTCTCGATGGGCGCCGTCGCTGGTTCAACGTTTCCGTTGCTTCTTATGTAAATTCGTTGGAGGTCTGGACCAGGGTCTGGAAAGAAATTCGCGGAACAGAAATGAATTATCTGTGATCCTGTTAAGGCTGAGAACAAGAGTGCAAAGATGAGTATTAGCGCTAATGCTGTTTTCTTCATTTCAGCATCAACCTAACTAGCGTATTCCATGCTAAAAGGGGTTTTTGTAAAGGTTTCTTGACTAAAGCTTTTGGACACGCCTTTCTGTCAGTCAAGGTTTTTTGACTGATCAAAGTTTTTCCAAGACGTGATATTCGATTTCGTTACTGAACGGTTTAAGTGCTTTTAATAATCTCTTATCTAATGTTGCAATGAAGACCTTTTCCTTAGTTTCATCGTCTGCAACAAGGCAGCTAGGCATCAATTGCGCCTGCTTCGTCCAGGAGGGAGACAAACTCGTAGTAGCTTATTCCCAGAGTTGCAGCTGCTTGTCTAAAAGTCATCTTTCCAGCCTTCACTTTGGCTGCGACTCTGTTAAATTTCTGCATTCCTTCCTTCCCAAATCTTGCTTTGTAAAGCTCCAGGATAGTTTGTTCTTCGAATGCTTCCATTAGCTTTTCAGGTGAAATCTCAAGCTTGAAATCGCCGGCAAAGTAGACTCGCGTGTTGCCTTTGGCTTCGCTTTCCACAGCTCGTGCAGCTTCAAGCTCCCTTAGGTACTTGTAGACTGTTGGCAGAGGATAGCCTAAATGCTTTCCAATGCCCTCCGCGGTCTCGCCTCTATGCTTTGCCAAGTGAGCGATTATTCTGGCTTTGTTCGGGTTGCCTATCGCTCTGAGGATTGAGACTGTTTTCTCAGCCATGCAAATCACTTAATAAAATATATAATGTCAACAATAAATGTTTCGCACCAAAAACCAACGTTTAACCCGGAAAAGGTAAACCTTGTCTTAACGAAGCATTCCAACAGCTCAGCCAGCTCAGAAGTCTTCGACAAGATCGGCGCTTTGAACGCGCTTAATGCAGTCGGATGTTTTCCCGAAAAATTGATGAGGGCTAACCGCAAAATCCCTTCTGAACCTTAGATGCCTATTCCTGATGAACACAGCCCTAACCTTGCTTAACTCCCCAGAGCTTAAGCCCTCAAGTCACCCCAGAACAAAACGTTCACTGTTCCAGAAGCGAAGGCCAACCCAACGATAAGAAAGCCAAGTCCCAAATTCAAGCTGTATATTTGAGCCATTAAGCTCTAAAAGAGAAACAAAACAGAAAAAAAGGGGATTTTTTCAGCATAAATACTCTTCCGGATTTGGGTTTCCCCTCGGACCCGCTAAACTATCTAAGTCTGCTGCATTGCAGCAGATGTCTGACCAATTGTGTTTCTACCTGGACGCTTTGGATTTTTGGTTGGAGCTCTACAAAAAGTTCATATGTTTTTAATCTGTTGTACTAATTGAGTGGGTTTATGACTAGGATATTGATATTCTATTATAGCAGAACGGGGAACACTGAGAAAATGGCTAAAGCTGTTGCTGAAGGGGTACAAAGCTCTGGCAACGCTGAAGTCGAATTGAACTATTACGTGGATGTTGACGATCTTGCCGGTTTTGATGCGATACTCGTTGGGGCGCCGACCTTCAACAAGGACATGCCTATGGATACGAGGAAACTTTTCGAACAAGCAGAAGCTAAGGGCGTAGACTTGAAAGGCAAGATTGGTGGAGCTTTCGGATCTTACGGCTGGAGCGGTGAGGCAACAAAGCTGGTGATTGATATCATGACTAACAAGTTTGGGATGCGGGTTGTTGAGCCGCCGTTGATGGCTAAGAATGCACCTGACAGTAACATGCTTGAATCGTGCCGCGCGTTTGGAAAGCGCGTTTCCGAAACCCTAACCCCGAAATAGCAAATTTTTATGAAGGAAGGAAAAAACCATGACCTCAGACTCAAACCTTGAACTGATTGACTTCATTAAACGCCAGATAAACATAGAGAAGGAAATTGTCACTTCACTCAACAAGGGGTTGGTGGACATAAAGAATCCGCCTGTCAAGGGTGTTTTGAAAGGCATATCTTTAGACTCTGTCAAGCACGCGGAATTGTACGCCTCAGCCTTGAGCTTGTTGACTAATGTTTCCCAAGCATTGACTCAGGAAAACCTCGACGCTCAAAGAGACGCTTGTGGAAAAGCACATTCAGTTGGAAGCGGATCTCATCGGCAAAATAGAAAATATTTTGCCCAAGATCGATAACGAGAAGGTCAAGTTCCTGGTAGAATCAATACTCACCGACGAAAAAAGGCATCATGCGATGTTGAAGACAGTTCTTGACTTAATTGTTCATGGAGAGACTATAACAGAGGCGGACTGGTGGGAGCTCCTCTGGGAGAATGCTCCCTTTCACGGTGCTCCAGGAGGATAGCCTCGAAACCCCTGTTTCTTTTCCAACGCTGCACCGGGGTAAGAATTAGTTCTGGTCTTGAGCGTTGCAGGTGTTGGTTTTTCTAAAAGTAAATAAACAAGCTGCGGATAGATTACAGAAAACTTGGACTTGGTGATTTGAGGTGAAGAGAGCGGCGAAGCTAATTGGGTTCTTGTTCTTCTTAATGATTGTTCTCTCTTCTGTTTCTCTTTGCATCGAGCCCGTTTCAGCTCAGAATGGCAGCTACAGTATATCCAAGGTTGACCACCAAGTTGAAATTATGGATTCTGGGCATGTGATTATCCGTGACAAGATATATGTGACCGGTCAATTATCGGGCGGTTTTCTGATGGGCTTTCCGTACACGTATGGCGCAAACCTTCTTGAGGCAATGGCCTATGACGCGGACAAAACTTATGCGGTGAGTCTGGGTGAGCAGATGGAAGGTCACGTGGGTTTTTACGGCGTAAAAGTTGACTTTGGGCAATCCAATCCAAGTGTCTTTACAGTGGTTTTTGTTCTCTCGAACAAGCTTGTTAGCGAGGTTTCAAACGTTCTTACGGGTTCCACTATTTTCACTCTCGACTTCCCAGCTTACCCAAGTTTCATGGAAGATGTTGGAAGCTGCAACGTTACAATCGTTCTCCCAGTGGCTGCTCAAAGCATCACTGTTAAGAAGGATGATGGCGAAATCCAAACTTCTAGCTATGTTAGGGCAAACTTGCCTGCGTTTACTTACGCTCGTGCAGAGGCTAAACTTACTCTTGCTATTGGCTATATCAATGTGTTAACAGTAAACGAACTTGATCGTCAAATTGCGATAGGTTCGTTGGGAGAGGTAGCGGTCACAGACAACTATCTGGTTACCAGCAAGATGGTGCGGACAATAGGTTCTCTGAATTTGGGTGTTCCCATTGGCGCCTTGAATGTTGTGGCTAGAGACGAGTTTGGTAGACTATTGACAACCAGCACTCTTTCCAGCAGCACCACTTCAAAGTTGTTGAACGTCACTCTCGCGTCGACTTTAGACAGTGGCAAGACTTTAGCGCTTTCCCTAAGTTATAGTCTGCCCAGCGCTTCGTCTGAAGGCTCACGCTTCACTTTAGATTTCGTTCATTTTCCGGATTTTGATTACTACGTTGAAAAAGCAAGAGTTACTTTTGTTCCTCTCGAAGGCGCGAAGTTCATATCGCCAAGCGTTTCCGAGTTGGATTCCTTGTCGAGTTTGAACAGGGATGTTTTTCAGGAAAAGCTTTCATTCGGCAAGGAAGGAATAAGCTACGTCGACTATGAGGGACCCTCTGAGAATGTTTTATCGGTTACATATGACTACAATCCGTTGTGGATAGCTTTTCGTCCTACAATGTGGGCATGGGTCATAGTTGTAGTTGGAGCTGCAGTGTTTGCTGTTTTGCGAAGACCCAAGGCTTCCGCTCCGGAAAGGATAGTGGGATCCAAAGGCTCAGTAAGCCTCAGTCCCGACCAGGTCAGGTCGTTCACCGAAGCATATGCAGAGAAAAACAGGTTGACTGAGGAGTTGAAGTCTCTTGAAGTTAGGGCGCAGAAGGGCAAGATTCCGAGACGACAATACAAAGTGCAGAAGAGAACATTGGAGGTCCGCTCCGAAGCATTGTCAAAGCAAATTAGCGGGTTGAAAGCTAATTTCCGGAGCGCTGGAGGGGTCAATGCAGATTTGATCCGGCAGCTTGACATGGCTGAGGTTGAACTCGCTGAGGCTGAAACAAACATTGGAAAAATCGAGGTTCGGCAAAGCCGCGGTGACATCCCGCTGGAAACATACAAGAAGCAGCTGACGGATTTCCAACGGCGAAAAGAGAAGGCGGAAACATCGATTAACGGAATAATGCTTCGACTCCGTGAAGAACTTTAGTAGAAGACCTAAACGCTTTTATTTTACCTATGGGCTCGTAGTAAAAAAACCCGTGAGGTAATAAAAAATGGTAAAAATAGTAGTAGATAATGCTAAATGCACCGGATGTGAAACATGCGTCAACACTTGTCCCGTAGGCGTCTATGAAATCAAAGATGGCAAATCTGTGCCAGTCAAAGTTGATGAATGCTTAGTCTGCAGAGCATGCGAAGCCCAGTGTCCTGAAGGTGCAATACAGGTTATCGAGTAAAAGTTAGAGATTCGATACACTCCCTAGCGGAGCGCTTATTCTCCACATTTATTGGAATCTCTTCTTTTCTTTTATTGTATTTACTTAGTTTGTGGTTTTTCATTTTCATCTGAAAACAAATTCAGCGCTAGAAGTTGTGAAGCTCGAGTTTTCCCGGTGGGTGTCTATTTTGGGTTTATGTTGAATTGCTTGAGTCCCATAGGAACTGGAAGTACTCTCTGGCGAATCTTACTAGACCCACGTGATTGCTCCAGATGACTAGGCTGGGTTTGTCTTCTCCAAGGAAAAGCATGGCTTCCTTTTCGTCAGCGATTATTCCGCCGCCGAACATGTGGTCTCTGACGCGGAAATCGTTTACGCCGGAGTTTTTCTTCAGGAATAGCCAATCGGATGTTTTTCCGGCGACCATTAGTTTGACGTTAGTGTTTTTCTTTAGGTCGGTGAGTAATGTGCCTGTGGAGGCGACTATGGTTCTGGCAAATTCTGGTGCTGCGATCATGATTTCTTTTGTGGCTTTCTTGAGGACTTCTTCCATTTTTGTGAGAACTGCCTGTTGCCCACGAAGTATTAGCATATCTGGACGTTCAACCAGTTCTGTTTTTTCGTACAAGGGCTGTAGTTCTTCAGCTAGAGCGTTTTCCCATCTTTGGTATTTATCTTCGAGTCTGAGTTTTGTGGATGTTGCAGCTTCAAGAGGCGGAACAGGATAGTACTTGAATGGTCGGCTTTCTGAGCTTTTGATCCAGCCTTTTTCCTTTAGTGAGTTGAGGGCTTCGTAGATTTTTGAGTAGGGAACATGGGCTTCCCGGCTTATTTCCATGGCTGTTTTCTGTCCGTGCTCTAGCAGTGTGATGTAGGCGTCGGTTTCGTGGGTGTTTAAGCCCATTTCGCGCAGAATTTCCCGGGTATTTTCGCTAATTGTCATGGCATTCCCCTGAATCACCGTGGTAAAGTTCTGGAAACCTTATTATGGTTATTTCAGCTCTTAAGCACTTCGAGAATCACTATTAGCTTAGATTAAGGTGAATAACACGAAAACCATTAAGAGTACTAAGAGTATATGCCCTGAATGTTTGAAAGTTTTAGATGCATCCATATTTGAGGATGAGGGCAAAGTCTTCATTTCGAAAGAGTGCAAAGAACATGGTCCTTTCAAGGAGCTTTACTGGTCGGATTATGACCAATACGTGAGAGCTGAAAAGCTTAGGTGTGACGGCGAGGGTCTCAAGAACCCGCGTACGAAAACTGTTAATGGCTGCCCATACGACTGCGGCATATGTCCCGAGCATAAATCTCACACTGCCTTGGCGATTATTGATATAACGAACAGGTGCAACCTTAAGTGTCCTGTCTGTTTTGCGAATGCTTCCGCAGCCGGATACGTTTATGAGCCCAGCGCAGAGGCCATCACGGGAATGCTTGAGAACCTGAGGAAGAATGATCCTGTGCCTGCCACGGCGTTGCAGTTTTCAGGTGGTGAGCCAACTATTCGAAATGATTTGCCTGATTTGATTCGAAAAGCGAAGGAGCTCGGTTTCCGTCATGTTGAGGTTAATACGAACGGAGTTCGAATCAGCCAAGATGTAGAGTTTGCCAAGAAGTTGAAGGCGGCTGGCGCGAGCACGATCTATCTACAGTTCGACGGGTTGACGTCTGATGTTTACAAGTTCATCCGAGGAGTTGACCTTCTTGAGACCAAGATGAAGGCGATCGAGAATCTTCGCAAGGCAGGCATACACAGCGTTGTACTTGTTGTTACGCTAATCAAAGGAGTGAACGATAGTCAACTGGGTGACATAATCGACTTCGCAGTTAAGAACTTCGATGTGGTTAGGTGCATAAATGTTCAGCCTGTTTCTTTGTGCGGTCGGCTTCCAGCTGAGGAACGTGCTAAGATGCGCATCACCATTCCAGACTTCATGAGGCTTGTGGAAGAGCAGACTAATGGGAAGGTGAAAGCTTCAGACTTCTATCCTGTTCCCACTGTGGTTCCAGTCTCGAAAAGCGTCGGTGCATTGAAGGACAAGAGGTATGTGGAGTTCACGGCGCATCCGCACTGTGGCATGGCAACTTACTTGTTTGTGGAGGACGGAAAAATCACTCCAATAACAAAGCTCGCTAACGTGGATAAATTCGTGGAAAGCATGGGCAAGGTTGCTGAGGATGCGTCTAAGGGAAAGAAGAGCAGTGCTAAACTGCGTTTGGTAGGCGCTGCCAGGCACGTTAAGCTTAGTTTTCTGAGAAAGTACGTGCTGAAAGTGTTGATGGACGGGAGCTATGAGTCTCTTGGTGATTTGCAGCGGAAGTCTCTGTTGCTTTCGTCGATGCACTTTATGGATCCTTACAACTTTGATTTGGAAAGGGTGCAGCGGTGCGTGATTCATTATGCGGTGCCTGATGGACGGATTATTCCATTTTGCTCAATGAACTCCATTCACAGGCCTAAGATTGAAAGAGAACTTGGGGTTCCACTTAAAGAGTGGACGAGAAAGCATAAAGTTGAAATAAGTCAGCCCTTATAGTCAGGAAACATCAGTTACGGGAAGAGAGAAATATGGGTGGAAAAAAGAAGCTCGGCATGAAGCAAATGGAACGGATGCAAGACAAGAAGGACGACGAAGATAAGTCGAAGAAGAAGGAAAAGGCTGGAGCGCCGAAAGAGAGACGGACAATAGGAGTTATTCCTCCGGACGTGAAAAGCGATAAGGTTCTTAGCGAAGTGAAGAAGATGCCCGTTTTAACGCCCTACACTGTTGCTACTCGATTCGGTGTTCGAATAAGCGCGGCCAAGGATTTCCTGGAGCAGCTTGAACAGAACGGTACAATACAGCTCGTGTCGGGAAGTCACAACATAAAAGTCTACAAGCCCATAGCGGGCTAATAACCCCATTTGTAGAAGTAGTTTTTCATTCAGATTTTGAAAAGGAGCATTGGTCATGGATTTTCCGGAGAGAGTGTACACTACAAGTGAAGTGCAAGAGGCGCGTGAGCTCATTGATAGCGGTTATAAGCACCAGTTGGTAGTTGAAGGGAGCCTGGATTTCAAGCAAAAAGTGTATAGAATTCTTGAGTTGACAAAGACAGCTGATTACTACGAGTTTGTGCGGACATACATACGTAGAATATTGGAGATCGATGGTTTAACGCAGCTGCGCGAGACAGAAGTGGAGATATGGGCGAACAAGTTCGCGGTTGAGAATCCTGTTGATGGGGCGAGTCTTTTTGTGCAAAAAGCTTTTTCGATGAAAGAGTATCTGGACGGTGATCTCTATTACGGGGGTTTGGCTGAGAAACGCTCGATTGAGAAGCGTTTAGAGTTTTTGGAGTCGTTGAAGAACAGGACTGAGGAAGAAAGCGTTAGGGCTGAGTGTGAACGTCTTCTGGAGATGTGGGCGGAGAGTTCTCTGGCTTACTGATTAGCTGCTCGATTTTAACTGTTGTTCCGCTTTTGACTTGGCTGAACAGTTCTAGGTTTTTGGTGATTTTGCCCAGAATACTTACTGGACTGTAGGGTTGTGATTTTCCGTAGAATACGCAGAGTGCGCTTCCCATTGGCCAGAAAGCAATGGTTCCTGTTTCGACCGAAGGTTTGGCTTTTTCTTCGCCCATTTTGATTGGGATTTCGAAGTAAATTTCCTCTTTCCACAAGGCAGCGCGTCCTTCCATGGGGAGTTTGCGGATTATTGTGTCGATGGTTCTGGGTGCCAGGAACCGTACGAGTTCGCCTTCCGCTTCGCCTAAATCCTCTAAATGGAATTTTACCTTAATCCTTGAAATGGCTTCTTCATTGCTCAATATACCACTCTCACCAATTGAAAAGTGTCCAATACTTCGAAATAGACTGGACCTAAATACTTAGGGTTACATATAACTCTTACAGTTGGGCTTATCCAGCCATAGCCTTGGAGCGGGCTAGAGCAGTTTTAGCAGGGTTTCACCGATGTAATCTATTTGCTCCTCTGTTACGCCGGGGTGAATTGGTAGAGAGAGTACTTGTTTTGACGCTTTCTCTGTCTCTGGCAGCTTCTTGCTGCCGAAGCTGTCGCGGTAGTAGGGCATCGTGTGTACGGGGTGTACGTAGTAGGCTTCGGCTCCTATGTCCTTCTTTTTTAGCTGGTCCACAAGCGTGTTTCGTTCGTTTTCGCTGCTGTCTTTTATCCTTACCGTGTAGAGATACCAGCTGTGCTGGCGGTCTTTTGTTTCTTGGGGCAATTGGAGTCTATCTGTTTTGGCTAGTATGTTGGTGAGTTTTTTGGCGTTTTCTCGGCGTTTGTTTGCGAAAGAATGTAGTTTTCGCATTTGTGCGAGGCCGATGGCTGCTTGAATCTCGGACATACGGTAGTTGTAGCCGAGCATGAGTGATGCGTATTTGGCTTTTTCTCCGTGCGTTCTCATTAGCCGCAACAAGTCGTTGGTTTCGTCGTTGTCGGTTGTTATGACGCCGCCTTCGCCTGTTGTTATGTTCTTGCTTGCGTATAGGCTCCAGCAGGCGGCTTTGGAGAATGATCCTGCTGGTTTGCCCTTGTAGGTTGCGCCGTGTGCTTGGGCTGCATCTTCGACGACCGCTAAGCCATGCTTGGTGGCTATTTCGTTTATCGGGTCAAAGTCGGCGGAGAAGCCGTAGAGGTCCACGGGCAATATGGCTCGGGTCTTTTTTGTTATGTTCTTTTCAATTTCAACCGGCGCGATGTTGTATGTTACAGGATCTATGTCTGCAAACACGGGTTTTCCGCCCGCTAGAACGACTGCTTCGGCTGTGGCTACGAACGTGAAGCTGGGCAATATTACCTCGTCGCCATACTTCACGCCGGCAGCCACGATTGCGGAGTGCAGCGCTGCGGTGCCAGTGTTAACTGCGATAGCGTGCTTCACGTCGCAGAAATCTGCAAATTCCTCTTCGAATTGCGTGACCATCGGTCCCGCGCCAAGCGCGTTGGTTAAAGGTCCCTTTCTTAATACTTTGACGACGGCTTCGATTTCTTCCTCGCCGATAATTGGAGAATTAATTGGAATCACGTCATCAGCCTCGATAGTGTTGAGTGTATTGTTCAAGGGAACTATATTTTGATTTACCCAAAATCTCAGCGGATAATCAGGCTGGCTTGGCTGTTTCACATGCTCTTATCAATGAGTCTATGGAAGTCTGTCGCGCAACCTTTGTGTTCTTGTCGAAGGTGGATTGCTCCGTTCAGCGTTCGAGCCTTGTAAAATAGGTTTTTCCTGAATGTTTCCAAATCCCCGGCTGGTTTAGCCAGTGCGGATAGTCATGAGGATAAACGCATGAGGGTGGCTGTTTTTGGGCAAGTGCTTTTGAACTCAACCGATTCCGCTATGCCCCCGGTTGCTTTTTCTCGGTTTTCCTCTTTAAATCCTAATCTCTCGAAAAACGACGGAGCTGTTGTTGTCAGCAAAAACAAGTCTTGCACCTTCCTCTTTTTTGCCTCGGCTACTACGTAATTTGTTATGGCGGTTCCGTAGCCTTGGTTGTGCCTGCTATTTTTTATCGCCACAGAGCGCAGCAAACCTTGATTTTCATGCACTTCTAGTCCTGCAGCGCCTATGACTTCGCCATCTCTCGACTGAAGAACCCACAGTTTTGTTTCTTCGAGCCCATCCAGCGGCAACTTGAAAGTGGAAAGAAGGGCGTGGATGATTTCTTGGTCACGAAGTTGAGCTGGTCTAATTTTGAAAGCGGGCTCTGTCTTGTTCGTTCTCTGCTCTACCATATTTTCAGTTGCATTTGGCTTTGTCAAGTTTTACTTCTCCAGTGTCGGCCGGTGTTATTGAGCCTGAATAGTCAACTTCGCTGTTCTGGGGTTAATGCATTTGCGGAACAGCCGAGTTTGCATGTGCTGCATTCCTGCCCGAAGCAAGCTGTTATTCGATTGGTACGAGATATTCGACCTTGTAGTCGGCTACTACTTTGATTTTGGCTGCTCGGAATTCGTCGTCTAAGATGGGGTCGCCTGTGTCTACCTTTAGTGAGCCTTTGAGGCTTCTGAGTTTGGATTCGGTTGCTACTACGAGGATGTTGTTGATGCCTACTTGGCGAATGACTTTGGCGCTGATTTGCTGGTTTCCTCTGCCGAAGACGAATCCTTGCCCGCCGATTGGCGTGACGATGATTCTGGCGGTTTTTTTGCGGATTGCTTCTAGGATTTGGTTTTCGTTCACGTCTTTTGCCGCTATCTGTTTGTTGACGAATAGGTCTACGCCTAGAAGGGTTTTCTTTGTGTCTAGCAGGTCCGCTATTGTGCGTGTGGTGGTTCCTGGACCCATTATGTAGATTACGTTGGGTTCCATGTTTTCAATTATGTATAGTGCTGTGGCTGCTTGGTTTCGCAGTTCACTCTCCGTCATGGAGGTTGCTAGCTTGTTTGCTTGTATCAGGTGAGGTTCATAGGGAGTAAGGACGTATCCGTGGAGTTCAGCGGATAGACGGCCTAATCGGAAGGCTTCCTCGTCGACATCCATTACTTCTGCTTCTCTGAGTGGCAATTGACCGGTCATAAAGCGTTGGACTACTCTTGCCGCGGCTTGTGGGTTCACTGCAAAAACTGAGCTGTGCATTTTGACTCCTGTTGGGACACCTAATACTGGAATGGCGGTGCCTACTGCTTCGAGTATGTCCCGGGCTGTTCCGTCTCCCCCGCAGAAGACGATGAGGTCCACTCCTGATTTGATCATTTTTCGGGCGATTTCTCGCGTATCTTCGGCGCTAGTTTCCGGTTTGCTTTCGCCGACCACTGAAAAAACGTGATGAGAATGCGTGGCTTCGTTTTCTCCCATGCTTCCGGCGCCGACAACGAGCTGTGTGCCCTTTTCTTGGAGGTTTAGCTCTGAAAGGAAAGTTTCCGCTCTCGCCGGCGCGGTGGGTTTGGCTCCTAGTGATATTGCTTTGTTTAGGATTTCTTGGCCGTCTGTTCCTTTGAGCCCGACTGCTCCTCCCATTCCTGCTACGGGATTTACGATTAAGCCGATGGCGTTTGCTCGGAGAACTTCGGCGAAAGAGGTTTTTGCTTCATTATTCACCGGTGGCACCAAGTGGACATTACTTTCCAAATAATATTGACGTTAGAAAGGATTTTGGTTGAAGAAAGGTGGGGTGAGAGGCTTGTTTGCTCTCTACAGTTTTTTCAATGGTTTACATGGGGCCGCAGCCGATGTATTTCTTGTTGACGTCTTCTAGCCATGGATAGAGTTTGTGTAGTTTTGCCATTGATTCTGCGACTTTTTCTGTTGGGTACTCGTAAGGCTGTAGTCTGCCGTTGAAGTATTCGTCGTAGGCTTGCATGTCGAAGAATCCGTGTCCGCATAGTAGGAACAGGATGGTTTTCTCTTCGCCTGTCTGTTTGCATCTTAGTGCTTCGTCTACGGCTGCTTTTATGGCGTGTGATGGTTCTGGCGCGGGGATTATGCCTTCGGTTCTCATGAAGAGTTTTGCTGCGTCGAAGACGTCGATTTGGCTGTAGGCTTGTGTTGTCAATTGGTTCTCGGATGCGAGTAGGCTTATGGTGGGGGCTATTCCGTGGTAGCGTAGGCCGCCTGCGTGTATGGGTGCGGGGATGAAGTCGTGGCCCAGTGTGTGCATGGGTACTAGGGGGGTTATTCTTGCTGTGTCGCCGTGGTCGTATTGGTATTCGCCTTTGGTGACTTTGGGGCAGGCTGTTGCTTCCGTTGCTACGTAGCGTGTTTGTTTCGGGGCTTTCCCTGTTACTTTGTCGTGGTAGAATGGCCAGAACATGCCGGAGAAGCTGCTTCCGCCTCCTATGCAGCCGTATATGACGTCTGGGTAGTCTTCGGCTATTTTGAGTTGTTCTTGTGTTTCTAAGCCTATTACGGTCTGGTGTAGTAGAACGTGGTTGAAGACGCTGCCTATTGTGTAGTTGGCTTCTTTTTCGTTGACTAGAGCGTCTTCGACTGCTTCGCTTATTGCGATTCCGAGGCTGCCTTTGTTTTCTGGGTCTTCTGCTAGGATTTTTCTGCCGCTTTCGGTTTGTTTGCTGGGGCTTGCGTAGCATTGTGCGCCGAAGGCTTCCATCATCATTCTTCTGTATGGTTTTTGGTCGTAGCTAGCTCTGACCATGTAGACGGTGGCTTTTAGTTCGAACATTGCGGCGGCGAAGGATAGTGCAGATCCCCATTGGCCTGCTCCGGTTTCTGTGGTTAATCTTTCGGTGCCTTCTTTGAGGTTGTAGTAAGCTTGGGGAATAGCGGTGTTTGTTTTGTGGCTTCCTGCTGGGCTGGTGCCTTCGTATTTGTAGTAGATTTTCGCTGGGGTCTTCAGTGCTTTTTCGAGTCCGATTGCTCTGAAGAGTGGTGTTGGTCGGTAGATTCTGTAGATTTCTCGGACTTCTTCGGGGATGTTTATCCATCGTTCTTGGCTGATTTCTTGTCCGATGATTTCTCTGGGGAATATTCTTGGGACGATTCCTACTCCCGGTTCCTTTGTTGCGGGGTCGATGAATGGGGGTAGGGGTTTGGGTAAGTCTGGGACGATGTTGTACCACTGTTTTGGTATTTGGTTTTCGTCTAGCATTATTTTTCTTTGTGGCATGTGTTTGTCTTCCGTTTTATGTTTCCATTAGGATTTTAAACAACACATTTATACTTATCTGTACATAAATGTACATTGTGGGTTTGACTCTTGTGGAACACTATCAAAAAGTACTTCGAAGGATACCCCGAACGGCTCAAAGTAGCCCGAGTCCTCGTTGAGAACGGGCTGAGCGCAAAAAACCATAAAATCTTCTTAAACCAGATCGAGGTTCCGCCCGTTCGCGTCGCCAGAGTCGCTGGAGTTGATAGGAGAACAGTTAACGAGACGTTGAGTCTAATCATGGAAAACCGTGAAATCAGGCTGATCTTTGAAGAGCTGCGGCCTGCAGGGCATTCGCTTAAAGAAATAGCCAAACATCTGAGTTTGGGTGTCGTTGAAATTACTCCTGTGGATGCAAAAATGCCGGGTATACTGGGGCGGTCTGCTATGCTTCTTACCACGGCTGGTTTGAGCATTAGGCAAGCGATTGTGGATGATCCTGAACTTTCGCCTGAGCCAAAACTCACGTTGATAGTGGAGAAGAAAATTCCTGGCGAGTTAATCTCTGAATTGTTGAAAATCAGCGGCGTAGCCAAGATTTCAGTCTACTAATCCTTTGTAGCTTCGTGGGTGCGTAAATTTTGCTAGGATAGGCTCATTTCTTCGTTGTGCTCCTAGAAAAACTTATATTGCAAATGTGTTTTGTTGTTCTTCGCATTAAAGAGGTTATGTTGATTTGTCATCTTCTAGACAGTCTGGTGGCGTACCTGTTCTCGTGTTGAAGGAAGGCTCAGATCGTACTCGGGGAAGAGATGCCTTACACGGAAACATTACCGCGATAAAAGTAGTGGCTGAAAGCGTTAGAAGCGCTTTAGGGCCTAAAGGTATGGATAAAATGCTCGTTGATAGTTTTGGTGATGTAACCATAACAAGCGACGGTCGCACGATACTGGATGAGATGGATATTCAGCATCCAGCGGCAAAGATGCTTGTTGAGGTCGCCAAGGCACAGGACAACGAAGCAGGTGATGGCACCACATCTGCCGTAATAATCGCTGGGGAACTGCTTAGCAAGGCTGAAGAGTTGGTTGAGAAAGGTGTTCATCCAACCGTAGTAATTGAAGGTTACAAGAAAGCAGCGGAAAAGTCGCTGGAGACACTTGACAAACTAGCTATGTCTATAGATTTGAAGACAGGTAAAGACTATCTGAAGAAAGCTGCAATTACGGCGATGGCGAGCAAACTTGTAGCTGACCACAAAGAGTACTTGGCGGACATAGTGGTTAAAGCGATGATGGCGGTTGCGGAGAAACAAGGTGACGTTTACAAGGTGGACGTTGATGACGTCAGGATTGAAAAGAAACCTGGCGAATCCATCGGAGACACGACGCTGATTAACGGCATAGTTCTAGACAAGGAAGTTGTGCAGTCAGGAATGCCCAAACGGGTGGAGAACGCCAAGATCGCGTTGCTTGACACTTCACTGGAAATTGAGAAGACCGAGTTTGATGCCAAAATTAGCATTGAAAAACCCGAAGAGATCGAAGCTTTTCTGAACCAAGAGGAACTAATGCTGAAAGCTATGGTGGACAAAATCGTTGGGGCAGGAGCAAATGTTGTCATCTGCCAAAAAGGCATTGACGACATGGTGCAGCATTTCCTGTCGCGCAAGGGAATTCTCGCAGTGCGCAGAGCCAAGAAGTCAGATATTGAAATGTTGGCAAAGGCTACAGGCGGAAAAATAGTCACCAAATTGGACGATATCAAGGCTTCAGATCTTGGGTATGCAGCTCTGATTGAAGAGCGGAAAATCGGCGATGACAAGATGACTTTCGTCGAAGGTTGCAAGCACCCGAAGGCAGTTACTCTTTTAATAAGGGGTGGGACGCAGCGGATGATTGCTGAAGCAGAACGTTCAATTCACGATGCCTTATGCGTAGTAAAAGATGTGCTTCAAGAACCTAGAATGGTTGCTGGTGGCGGTGCTCCAGAACTTGAAATGGCAAATGTGCTCAAGGGTTATGCTGACACTTTGCCTGGCAGAGAGCAACTTGCCGTCAGAGTATATGCAGAAGCCTTAGAGGCAATCCCAACAATACTGGCGGAAAACGCTGGATTAGACCCGATCGATGTCCTTTCAGAACTGAGGTCGAGACATGAAAAGGGCGAAAAATGGGCTGGCCTAGAAGTCTTAAGTGGAAAAGTTCAGGACATGTCAAAGGTTGGCGTTTTCGAACCGATCACAGTGAAAAAACAGATTATCAAATCCGCAACTGAAGCAGCTACGATGATTCTGAAGATCGACGACATGATAGCTGCTGGAAAAATGAAGACTCCTCCTATGCCACCGGGCGGAGGGGGTCCAGGCGGAATGTATCCAGGCGCTGGAGAGTATTAGATTACGTTAAATCCAGAAAGAGTTGTTGTGGGTCCTCCGAAAATCACGCGGTTTGAGAAAGCTCGGATAGTTGGAGCGAGGGCTCTTCAGATTTCTATGGGAGCTCCAATACTTGTGGACGCTGAAGGAATTATTACAAATCCGATTGATATTGCCCTGAAAGAACTTGAAGCCAACATACTGCCCATCACCATCAGAAGAACGTTGCCCGACGGAACCTTCCAAGACATCCCGTTGAAGTGGCTTATAGTAGCAGTTTAACCTGCTGAGCCTTTCCTAAGTATTTCTTCTGCTTTTTCTAGAGTAGCTTGGATATTTCCCCAGTGGGCGCCCTGCCAGTATATCTTGCTGCATTTGGGGCATGTCCAGAACTCGTTGTAGAAGGCAAAAGTGTTTTTCTCCACTTTTTCCGCTACATCTTTCTTGGGTATCGGTTTGATTCTTGAGTTGCATGCTGGGCAACGGGACTTTTCCATGTTTATTTTCAGCGGAATCTTGAATCGGCCTGCTATTTCAGCTACTTTTTCGGCTTCTGTTCTGCCCTCTACGTAGAAGGTTTCGATGTTTCTGGCTGCGGCGCGTTTATACAGCTCCAGATCTCTTGTCAATAAAACTCTGCGTTTTTTGTTTGAGGTTTCTAGAAGCTCGTCGTCGTCCATTTGGTTGGAGTATTCTACGTCTTGTCCGAGCATGCGGAGCCATCTGGTGAGTTTTCCCAGCATGCCGTCCGCAACGAATTTCACTAAGGGTTTCTCCGGATTATTTTGCCGCTTCCCGGTTTCGCTACGATCTCCTGGTTTTCCATGACAAGTGCGCCGTTGACGTAGGTTTTAACGGGTTTTCCTTGCACTTCCCAATCGTTGAAGGGTGAGAATTTGGCTTTGGACTTGAATTTGCTGGCTTCAATCTTGAATCTCTGATTGTAATCTACAACCGTTAGGTCTGCCTTTTTTCCCTGCTCCAGGCGGCCGCGGTCTTTTAGGCTGAAGATTTCCGCTGGTTTTTCCGCGAGCAAATGAACGATTTGAGCGAGTGTTAAACGGTTTTTCTTAACCATCGTTAACATTAATGGTAGAGTTGTTTCTAAGCCGGGCACGCCAACTTTTACATCCCAGACGTCGCTCGCACACTTCTCGCTAAGAGAGTGTGGGGCATGGTCTGAGCCTAATGTGTCTATTGAGCCGTTTGCTATGCCTTTCCAGAGTGCTTCAATGTGGTTTTCGCTTCGGAGGGGTGGCATCATCACCAGCAGTTGGCCATACCTTGGAACGTCCGCGCTTGATAGCAGAAGGTGGTTAGGCGTCACTTCACAGGTTACTGTGGCGCCGCTTTTTTTCGCTTCAACAACGGCGTTTAGTCCTTCTTCTGATGTTATATGGCAAAAGTGTAGGTGAACGTCGGTTTCCTTGCCGATTTTTAGCAGGCGCTTTATGGCGGTGGCTTCGACTTCTTCTGAGTGTGCCTTAAGGAAGGCGGTCGCGTCGTTTCGATTGGCTTTTTTCATGCTCTCTACGTTTGCGGCTAGTAGTGTCTTGTCTTCTGCGTGGACGGCGACTGGAATTGTTTTGCCTACTTTTGTGAAAGCTTCTTGGAGTTTTTGGTCATCATCGATGTTTAATCCGCCTACTTGGTTGGCCATGAAAAGCTTGAAGGCTACAGCTCCCTGATCCACTATGTTTGAGACTTGGTCTATGTCTGTGGGGAATTCGGAGTAGAATCCGACGTCGACGAGAACTCTCCTCTTTGCTTTTTGCATGCGGTTCTTCAGCGCTGCCGCACTCATGGTTACGGGGGTGTTGTTGGGCATATCCAAAACGGTTGTGAAGCCGCCGGCTGCTGCTGCGGCGGTGCCTGTGTAGAAGTCTTCTTTGTAGGCTTTCTCTTCGTCTCTTAGGTGCACGTGAGCATCGATTAGGCCTGGTAGGACGAGGTGTTTTTGCAGGTTGACTTTTTCGTCGGCGTTTGGCATCTGTGTTTCTTTGCCGATCTTAAAGATTTTTCCGTCTTCAATGGCTATGCTGCAGTCAACTACCTCTTTGTTTAGGTAGGCTTTGGCATTGGCTAAAACGGAATCGACGATCAAGTTGACGCGCTCTCTAATCTAATTTAGTTTAATTGATTGATTAGAGCGTGTAAATTAAAAAGGTTGTTTTCGGCGTTAGTCTGTTAGTTCTATTCGGCAGTCTTCGCAGAGGTTTTGTCCGTTGACTTCTTTGAGTTCTTCGGAGTAGGCGCCGCAGTGGTCGCAGTATCCGGCGAAGGGTGCTTCTTCTTCGGTTTTGTCCTCGTCTGCGGATTCTATGCGTGTTCTTTCTTGGATTATCTCTATTAGTTCAGGCATTACGGCTAGGATGTCTTTGCTTGAGACTAAGCCTACGAGTTTGTCTTTGTAGAGGACTCCTAGGCGTCTGATGTCTAGTCTGCTCATTCTTCTGGCTGCTTCGCTGATTGTAGCGTCTGGTTCTATGGTGACAACTGGTGAAGTCATGATGTCTTTGGCTTTTATGGCGTCGGGCATCAGGTTCTTCGATAGGACTCTTTTGACTAGGTCTCTTTCTGTGATGATGCCGATGGGTTTTTGGGATTTGTTTACTATGATTACGCAGCCGAGGTTGTGTTCGTCCATGACTTTGGCGACCTTGTTTGAAGGTGCCTCTTCGTCCAGGGTTACTACTGGGCTGCTCATGGCGTCTTTAACCAGCATCCTTGTTCTCATTCCAATTTCAGACATTGCTTGAGTCACTCCAGCGGTTTAACTGAGTTTATTTTTTCTCAAGTCAACAGATTAATACCCATGAATTTAAGAGTTGCTTAAGTTCACCCGCAACCCGTTCTAGCTTTTTGCTTGTTGATAACCAGTCCTTAGAATTCTACCGTTTATCAACTTCTATGAGCCCTACTTTCTAGTCTGGTATAGAAGTGTTAATGTCTTGTTGTGCTCATAGTGTTAGCTATGAGCGCTGACGAGGGTGCCTTGAAGAGTCTGGTTACCCGGTTCGTTTACATTTACAGTGTCGTTGTTGATGCGGGGCTGGATCCTTTTCTGCAGCTTTCTGAGGGATTTTTGCCGTTGGACAGCGATCTTGCCAAGAGGAAGGCTGCGCATTATTTTTTGTTGACGGCGGCGCTTAGTGATTCGGAATTGACTGGCAACGCTAGGAACATTCAGTTGCTGATGAATCATCTTCACTCTGCTTTCGGCGACAAACTTTACACGGCCATTAAGCCAGAGGCTTTTGAGTCTGAGGTTGGCAGGTGTGAGGTCGAGCTTGGTAGTTTGGATTCGCTGGGTCCAAAGAAGAAGGAGATTCCTGAGGTTTTGGCTTCGGTTAACCGGTTTGTGGCCAAGAAGGCTCATGGTGATCTTGTGGCGCATAGTTCCTCGTTGGCGTCGGAGGAGTTTGAAGCCGGAGGTTTTGGTGAAGGAGCTTTCTTATGGAATCAAGAGGATGAACGGGCCTGGCAAGGCTAAGGCTTGGCTTTACTTGCGTTGGATGGTTCGAAAGGATCCCGACTTGGGAATTTTTGACTTTGACCCCAAAGACTTGATGGTGCCTTTGAGTACGCCGAAGTTGCGTGTTGCGGTGGCTCTGGGGCTAATTGATAAGGAGAACTTGGCGCTTGACTTGAATTCGCGGTCTAAACCAACTAGTTGGTGGAGCAGTACCGCAGAGTTTGACAAGGCACAAGAATCGTTGACGTGTTATGCGCGCTCGCTTTTTCCGGAGGATCCTGCGAAGGTTGATTTTCCATTCTTCATATTGGGAACCTGGCTGGAAGACTTTGACCTCACCCCCGCTTCGCTTGAAAGGTGCTTGAGGTATTTCATCAAAAAGTTCTCGGTGTTGCATAAGCCGCCTATCCGCTACTTAGTGGCAGTTCCCCATTACAGCCGAGGCTTCCTGGTTCCTGAGATGGGTCCTTTCGGAGGTTTTGAAAGAGAAGTCTACGATTTCCTCAGGAAGAGGCAGATCAAGTTTGACTATGAATTCATAGAGTTCCAGTTGCCCAACACGGGCGGAGTAACCTGGGCTTCACCAACTTTCACTCCAGATTTCCTTTTGCCACAGAAAACTCTTAACGGACGAAAAATATTGTTGGAGCCCCACGGCGTAAGAGACGGCCTACAAGGATTCTTAGACAAGCTTTCTGTTTTCAGGGAATTTCACGGGGAACACTTCGCTGTAGCACTAATCATACCGGATGAATTTGCTGACCTGGTTGAAACGCTAGACCCAAAGCGTCAAGCTTACGATCTGTTCTGGAAACATAGCAACTACAAAAACGAGCTTGAAAATTACCGTAGCACTTAGAACCCGCAGACTAGCGCGCATGGCTGTTGAACTTGTAAAACTATTTTCAACTTCAGAAAATTGCAAGGTTTTAGCGAAACGATAGGCTCAATGACGTGTTTCACATACAAGACGCAACTTCCTGAAACTAATTTGACTTTTCAACAGTCTCTGTTCCTTATTTGGTTAAAAATGGTTTTAATTCCTCTAAGTCTTCTCTTTTTCCTCTAACCCGCACGCACTTGGATTTCAACGTTTGATCTAGAAATCGGAAAGCAGAATTATAGCCATTTTTAGGAACAAACACGCGCGTCTAAACACTGAAAATTAAATTTTGATCCACAAACCCAAAAAAAGGAGATAGCATCCTACCGTCGTATGCGCGCGTGGAAAAGTTCAGTGGTTTATAAGTGTCGGGGCTATTATATAATTGAGGATTTTAGTAGCATTTTTTGAGGAGAAAAAGGAATCTTGACTTACAAGAATTGGTATACTGGAACAACGTATGAGTCGTTTAAGTGTAGAATGTGTAAGGTCTGTTTTTCTAATCCTGATGAGTTGAGAATGCACAGTATGGTAAAGCATAAGGGGCATATGCTCCTCTAAAAAAGAAGCTGATTAGGAGTATTGCTTTTGTCAGCCACGGAAACCACGGCTAAATCCTCACTTTCGTAGCGTTTTACTATTGAGATTACCTAGCGTGTGAATGTAAAAATTGTTGAGTAGATTGATATGAAAAATTTTGAAAGATTAAGTAATAAAGTTCTCAGTAGAAGTTGCCCTTGTGGTATCGTATTCGAAACGTATGATCCAAATAAAATGTACCATTCAAACAATTGTATGGCAAGTGCGCGCGCTAAAAGATGTGGAATCAGGATAGCCCAAAGAAAGAGAACTAAAGCGCGTGCGCTAACAAGCGTATGAATATGTTTTTTCCATGCTTTTGTACATGCAACAAGTCTTTTTGAGTATACGTTCAAAAAATAGAAGGAGCTCAAATATTTTGTTCCCCGGCAAAAGAAGCCCGAAACAAGCCCGAAATACCAGCATTGATGATTAAAACGGGCTCCGAAGCACAACAGAAAGTATAAAATGATAGAAAATTAAGTTTTAGTTCCAAATCTAAACCATTAGATTTTAATCCAAATTTCGTCTAATTTGGAGATCAGAAACGACTGCTTGGGAAAGGTGAAGAGGGATTTTGAAAACGAAATTTGTGACTGTAGGAATCAGAGTCAAAGACCTACAAAATCCATAGATTTCTACGTGAAATTGCTAGGCATGAAAATAGTTGGCAGAGGAAAACTTGAAGAAACCAAGGGAGAATGGGTAGAATTGGTCAGCGAAAAAGATGGTATAATTCTTGAGCTAAGCTACTACGAAGCAGCCAGTCCTTACCACGTTGAATATTTGGTGAGCGAGGGACTGGATCACTTAACATTCAAGGTTAATACCCTTAACGAAGCTCTTGAGAAAATTGAATCAGCTGGATATCCCGTGAAAGAAGAACAGGAAAAAGGAAAATTCAGATGGGCTTATGTTGTAGCCCCAACGGAATTTGGGTCCAATTCTACTAGGCAATTCCAGTTCTGGTTGGTTGGAATAAAATTTAGTCCCCAAACCCAACTATTACTTCGAACCGTACCGTAGACTATTCTTGTTCTTCTTCAACGAACTTTGCGATCTTCAACTTGATTTCGTTTGCCCAAGGCTTCGCTCTGATTATGAAGTATTCTCCGCCTTTTAGCCCAAATAACTCTCTTACTTCTTTGGGAATAACAACGTAGTAGGATGTTTTATCGGGACGCATGTATCCTTTAACAATTACCCTCTGAGGATGCTTTCCATTTCCTTCACAGTGATTTCGCATTCCCATATGATGCTTTCTCATTCGTTCAAAGCCTTTTTCCTCTGAGCGTTCTTCTTTGTGTTCTTCCATTCATTTCACCTCTTAACATGTTTAGCATACTGAGTATGTTGAACAAACACTTAAAGTTATTGCTCACCATCGCTAGAAAGTGACGTCATAGAGAGCAAGTCCAAATTGGTTGGTTGGATTAAGTGCGCGCGAAAACCTCAACAGTAGAACCAACACCAACGCTAACACCAACCAGCCGGTCGTCAGGAATAGGAGACTTTTGTTTTCCTCCCAAAGGCTTCTACGTCATCGCAGCCATCGGCGTGGGAATAATCTTCGCCGTTACCTTTGTAGCCCTCAAGAGAAAAAGATAAGTAGCGAACTGTCAGTTACTTGAAGACTTCAAGTGAAAATCTGATTCGCGCTCTCAACGCGCCCGCACTTCACTTCATGCTACTGATAGACTAAGAAAGAAGAAAAAGTGGTTGTTGAGCGTTGCCGACTTGTATTTGGGTTTGTGGTGCTGCTTTGAAGAGAATGGCCTCATCTCACACAAAATCAAAGATTTGTGGAATAGTCGCCTATAAATCGGGATGCAAAATACAATACTCTGAGCGAGTGCTATTTCTTTGGTCTCTTCAGGATCAAAAACATTGTTGCTGAGGCTATGATGGCCGCTATTAGAACGGTTACACATGCGATGACGAAGAAGGCTTCTAGATGCGAAAACATGCCTGCAGTCGTCGGTTGAGGCGTTGGGGAAGGTTCAACAGTCGGCGCAGGTGAAGTAGTCGGCGTGGGAGTAGGAGCATCTGTTGGAGTAGGTGTTGAGGTCGGACCAGATGTTGGGGTTGAGGAAGGACTGGGAGTAGAAGTGGGCGATGGTGATGGAGAAGGGGTAGGCGTCGCTGTGGGTGTCGGAGTGGGAATTGGCGTCGGCGTTGGAGTCGGTGTTATAGTCGGGGTAGGCGTGGGAATCGGGGTCGGTATGGGTGTTTGTGTAGGAGTAGGTGCAACCGTTGGAGTGGGTTTTGGAGTTGGTGTGGGAGTAGGTTCAGTTGTTGGAGTCGGCGTTAATGTTGGAGTAGGTGTTGGATTTGGATTTGGAGTGGGGGAAACATGATCTGTTGAAACTACTGAAACATCATCGAAGTAGGCTGTTGCAAAACTGTAAAATCTGAAGTCAACCCAACATCTGGTGTATGATGGCAAAGCTGTCGTTGTAAATGAAACAAAATTCCAAGTTGATGATGATGAACAAGCAAGCATCTTGTAATACGTGGTTTCCTCTACTGGATAATTGTCACAAATCAAAAATGCGTTAAAGTTGTCAGTTGATTTATAGGCAAAACTAACAACGTAAGCTTTACCAACGGTTGGTGTGACAAAGCCTTGCATACAGACATAGCCTAATGGTTCAGGAGAAACATAATTGGCAACTTGCATTAAACCACAACCAGAACCTGAATATGGACTTGAGGTTGACATTGCGAGTGAAGCCGTGTTTCCTCCAGTGACATACATGCTCCAACCTGAAGTACTTGAGTCAAAACTGCCATTTGAGAGGATTGTGCCCGGAACTGACAATCCAAAGATTGGTGATGCTGCTAAAAGGATACCTAGCATCATCAACGCAAGTAGAACAGTTTTGACTTTAATCTTCATTTTCTATTTTCCTCTTAGAAGCGCTCACGCTCAAAGACATGGAGGAAGCTACTAACAACCAGCGCGCGCTTAATTTCAGAGAAAAACATGATAAACATAACGGCAAGAGAGCTAACACTATTTCAGAATAAGTTCTCCTGCTCAACGCTCTCCCTAGTTGACACGTAGTTACTAGACTCATAAGCGTTATGGAACTATCTTCTATAGCTACTTTCATCAACTCCAGCCTTATGAAGACCAAGCTATTGTCCTAGAAACTCTGCTTGAGATTCTGGAAACTCTTTTACTAAGAAAAGCCCACGTTACCTTCGCGCCCCACAGTGTCCGGGGTAAAAAGAGCTCAAGAGATTGGACTTTTTCAAAAATATCAGTTTTGTCCAGTTTCGCCAAAATAGGCTTGCGGAATGCTTGGTTGCCATCGAGACAACTTTTCCTGAGAGATGTCTTTTTTCTTTTTTGTGATAGAACAACAAATGAGGTTTGCAGAAGTAGTTGACTGTTGTTCTTCTTCTCTGCGGGGTTAGGAGCTCGCGCTTGCAGTCTCAAGTTAGTTAAACTTTCGGTGTGATCGGATTCTGCTAGAGTTTGTAGTCGGTTGCGTTTCCCCATGGTTCAACTTTGCAGTCTTGGGATTTTGGCTTATGAAAATGCACGAGTATTTCAGCTCGGTCAAGCCTTGGGTCTTTAAGGAAAAGTTCGCGGTCGCCGTGTATGATTGCTTCGAGTGCGAGCGGTAGCTCGCGGCGAAATATGGACTCTCGAAGAGAAGCCGTTCCGAAGACTAAGCCACCGCAAACGTGGCAATAAACATGCAAAGAGAAACGGTCTTGCTCTGTTTTCCATTCGGCTAGAACTTCGTCTCGCATGAGCCGCGTGTACAATCCTGAAATCTGCTTGTCATCGAAGTCTGAGCTGACTTTGAGAAACAGGTCACCCGTCTTGTCCGAATGCGTAAGTGTATAACGCCTGGGCAAAGATAGGATATCATGCGAAACGCTGTCAAAATGAACGTGAAGCTTCTTTGGGTCCAAGCGGCTCAATCTAGGGTGTCCTCCATTATTTGAGTTCCAGTTGAGCAAGATAAATCTCGTGCGGATTATGTCTTTCCGAAAATGTAGGCTATAGCGCACAGGATTCTGCGCATCGAAGACGGCGTCATAAAGTTGGCGTTGACGCCTTCAGAGGTTATTGTTGAAGAAAAAGCTGTTTCCTACACTGACCAGTTGAGGGCAAGAATCGGCGAAATTAGCGGGCAGATGCTGCAACTGGACCAAGACTTCAGGTCAAACAGAATAACAGGGGACGAGTATACCGATAAACGAATAAAACTTAGACAGACTCTTGGCAGCCTACGAGAGGAACTAGCGAGGATGGGCATGGTAACATAGCCTGCCCTTTAAACAAGAAGTGACTCTATTCTATTCTGTTGGGCTGTATTCTATTCTGCTGTGGCATCGCCTGTATTCTGCTGAATGTTGCTCCTTGACATTTCCAAATGCGGACATGTGCTTCTCCAAATCAGCAACGCTGCAAAAGACGCATGGGCAGAAGGGACACCTATAGAAACCCTTCTCAGACCGTCCTTCTTCCATAACAACCCCGAATACACAATTGCACTGCAGACGTATTAAAAGACCGCTTCCAACCACTATCCCTCACGAAGCGCGCGATTTTGGGCTTGCGCTAATCCAGCCAATCATACGCTGAAGCTAAACAAACGAGTTACTTTGATTGCCAGAAAGCTGCTGTTGTGAAATGAGCCCCACAGGCGTCGCAGTCCCCTTCTGCACACATTCTCCATCGGGTACTTCTTTTCGCTTTTGACTCAGTTCCGCACTTTGGGCATTTCGCAAAGATTTGGGTCATGCGAATGTTTCTGTTAGTTTCAATATTTAAGGGATTTTGAACCGAAGAAACACATGCTACGCGTAAACACATAAATCAATACACTTATAAGCAAGTATGTACATTATGTATTATGTGGATAAGCGGATAAGGTGAATTAAAAATGATTACAAAAACAAACATGAAACTTGGCATCTGGCAATTCGCTTATTGGAAAAACTTCTGACACGTCGAAACGTGCACAAAAAATCTAAAATAAAAATCGGTGAACAAAAAAAATGGGTCGTATATGCGTGGAGCTTCCGGACGAGCTAGAAAAGCAACTAAGATTCAAAACAATCGAGAGATTCAGCGGGAAAAAAGGCGACTTAACCCGAGCCGTCGAAGAAGCCGTAAAAACATGGATTGCCAAAGACGAGTAAGCCCACGTCCCCGCCATCTCCAAATAACTCCATTTTAAGTCCCTTTCGAAAAAAGGCATTAGGGGAAAGCCAGCCAGCCTCGACACCTAAAAAGGCTATGAGCGCGTGAGGGGCCAATAGCTGAGGTCCTCCCTGTTTCAAAATGTGGAGTTGAAAAAAATCCATTTTTCAGGAATAGTAAGAAGAGATAGCACATAGTAGAATTCTATTAATAGTTTAATCGAGGTGAAAAAAAATGAACAAAGAAGAGAAGAAGACGCCGGTTAAGGCGATCGCAAAAACTGGAATCGCAGAAAAACCTGCAAAACCCGTAACTGCCAAAAGTATTCCTTCTAAAAACATAATTGCCAAGCATATTCCTGCAGTTCATGTTCTGACGACCTTTGACGATTTGATGGGTGATTTTCGCAGAAACTTCTTTGAAAGCATAGCTTTTCCGTGGGATTGGATTAGTGCTGAGCCCCTTGTTCCGGTACGTGAGGCAACTGTAGATTTGGTTGATGAGGGAAAAATGTTTGTGGTGCATGCTGAGCTGCCTGGCGTGGCGAAAGACAAGATCGATGTGGCGTTAACGAAGGATGGTATCGAAATCTCGGCTGAAACAGATGTTCATACGGAAGACAAGGGAAAGAACTTTGTTGTCAGAGAACGCACTTACTCGCATGTTTACAAACAGCTTTCGTTCCCAGAAGAAGTAATCCCTGAGAAGGCTGAATCTACATTCAAGGATGGATTACTTGAAGTCTGTATCCCAAAGAAGACGATTGCGCCCGTGCCTAAAAAGCACAAAGTAACAGTGAAATAGTTGGTGTGTAGTGGCATTTTTTTGCTCACTATGCGCACGCTTTTTGACAGCTACTGGCAGAGACAAAATTGAAGTTTGAGGTAGCTCCATAAAAGTTGGCTAGAAACTGTTGAAGCTAAACAATTCCTCAAATGGTTTCTTCTTTCTTGGCTTTGGCTGCTCGGCAGGATAGCCAAAGGTTATCAATGCAACAACTTTCCATTTATCAGGGATTTTCAGCAATTCCTTGACTTTTTCTTCGTTGCAAGCTCCTATCCAACATGAACCGACCCCTAAAGTCCACGCGGCAATAACCATGTTCTGCATTGCAATTGTGGCGTCAACAACAGCCCATTTTCCAGTCAAAAGCGATTTTACGTCTGCACACCCAACAATAGCGACGGGAGCATATTTGACAAAACGGGTAATCAAATTATCGCACAAGTTCTTTAGTATATCATGGTCCTTCACAATGACGAAACGAATAGGCTGTCTATTAACTGCAGAGGGAGCCTGTCTGCCAGCCTCAAGAATTTGCTGCAGAACCTCTTCAGGTATATCCTTGGTTTCATAGCGTCTAATGCTTCTGCGAGTGAGAATATCATCTATTAACGACATAAGACTCATCAAAACAAAACGGATTATAATATCTTTTATGCTTCAAGCGTGCGAATCGTTCAGCTTGCTTGCATACGCAAACGCGCGTTTGTTTTCGAGAAAGATGGCAAGCAGCAGTGTGCGAGAGAAATCAGTCGATTTGGCGAGTGTTCCTCATCTTCCAGACTCTCCAGAAAACGGTTGCCCACGATAAGAGAGTCAGAGCCGCGCGCACTCCGGATTTGATTATGTACCGTAGTACTGTGCGTCTGCCGTTTAATTCGGTGAGCACTTGAAGCGCGAGTCCTGTTGGTAGGTACGGCCATGGATAGAAAGACCCGCCAGTGAATTGGGCCACCAGAGCGTCCTTCGGACTCGTAGACGTGAGAAGCAACGTAGTAGGCACTTGCGGTGTAGGCTGTGATAGATAGCGAAATTGAAATCAAGACAGCTAAGCTATTTTGATCTGGTGATCTTCAAGTTTACCGATTAAACGTTGGATTTATCGACTTTTATTTTTTGCCTGAATGCGGTTGCTGAGAGATTTGAGTGCTCACTTTCACTCACCCCTCCACTAGTTAGAGAAGTCGTTTCTTCAGCTGCCTTTTATTCGCACAAGTCAACTGTGCTTCGGAGTTTGAGAGACTTGCTTTCCTCAGAGAAAGGATATCCAAAAAGGCTCTTTCGCGCGTTACCTCCTTGCCTGAGTGTAAAGCATGCTTCGTCAAGCTCGTTCTCCTTTTTTTGAGTGGTGAAATGGTGATGGAGCTGGAGGACTTTTTCTGCTCTAAAGTGAGGATGAAAATCTTGAAACTGCTGTTTAGACTGGGGCAACTGACCACTTCAGACATGGCGAAGCGGGTTGGAACCAACTACGCTTCCACGAGGAAGCACTTGGAACTGCTGGAGAAGGAAAACATGGTCGAACAGCGTTTGAGCGGGAGAACACGGTACTTCCGATTTGCCAACAGCGTGAAGGCGCAAGCGACGAAAAAGCTCTTGGAAGAATGGGAGACCTAATGGCGTGCAAGCGCGCGTGGGATTATTGTAAGCCTGAGGTTGACGCGTGGACTTTTTGGTTTCAGGCTCGAATTTCTGTAGCTCAAAAAAAAGGGGAGAGTGAAGATTTTCTCTTCTTTGAGAGTTTACTTCTTTCTGAACATCAACAGCACTATTACGGCGCCGACTATTGCGATTGCGGCGATTATGCCTATCACTGACGGCAGGAAGTACTGTTCAGACAGTGTTGCTGGTGCTTGTGTTGGTGTGCGCTTTGGTAAGCATTTAGGAAGAGTTTTTGTGAAAGAACTACAGCCCCTCGTTAGGCATAAGAAAAAAGTCCTTCTCTAGAAAGAGGAGAGTAGAGTTTGAGCGCGCTTGTTTAAGCAGAAAAAACCTTATCTAGACTAAAATTGATTTACGATCTTGGGGGCAATAGGTTGTGGGTCAGAAAACAAAACCTTGCATAGTTTCCTGTAGCGTTCTAAAAGATGAAATAGAGAAGCTCGTCAAGGAAGGCGAGTTGGATGCTGATTTGCTTTTTGTCAGCAAATACTTTCACGTCGATTACGCTCAAATAGAAAAACACCTGCGCCCCGTGATTGAAAGAGCACTCAAGAGTCATCCTGGGAACGTTATACTGGTCTATGGTGATTTGTGCCTTGGCATGGATAACGAGATGAAAAAACTCGCTGAAGAATACGGCATTGTCAAAATTGACGCGTTAAACTGCATTGATTGTCAACTTGGCGGGAAAGGAGAATTCCTCGAAGCTGACCCTAACCACGACCTCTTGTTTCTTTCTCCGGGAATGACGGATTTCTTTAGTCACGCTCGGGATATGATGCGGAAAGAGGGTATGGATGAAGCTTCTCTCAAACAGTTCTTCAGTGGACTCAGAGGAATCATAGTCCTCGACACATTAGGAAACGATGAAAAGCTGAAATTGGAAATTGCAAAACTAGATACGGGTCTTGAGATAGTGGAAACCTGGCGATTAGGATGCGGAAAAGTGAAGAATGTCATCCAAGAAGCCATCCGAAGAAACTCGGGTCTGAATAATCCATAGCGCGCTCGGACATCGACTGCTATTTTTTCATTACTCGTTCATCGACGTATCGCTTGATTGTTTCTTTTTCGTAGGGGATTCGGACTTTGAGGATGTTGCCTCCTCTTCCGCGTTCTCCCTGGAAGATTCTGGATTCGACTATTCCGCGTCTCTCTAGCTCGGCTATGTGTCGTCCTCGATGTCCTCCGGCGCCGTAGACGCTTGATTTGGGTATTTTTCCTTGCCTGATTATGTCCATGAGTGTTCTCCATCCGGATTTTTCCAGTGATAGTTTTCGTTTCATGTAGTCGTCGGCGAAAGAGCATACCAGGTAGTTGAATATTGCTTCTGCTTCTTTGGTGTTGAATTCAAAGGTGGTTTTCGGGTGGACTGACACGTTCACCGGTTCTGGCGTGCTTGTTCGGAAACGGCCTTTGTCGTCGACGTATACCACGTTTGGTTTTAGGGTGATCGGGCCAGTTTTAGTTGCTTGCAGGTTGATTTTGATCGTCTCGAGTTTAAGGGGTTCAATCTTTTTTCCCCTTAGATTTGCTGAGCTGTTTTCAAGGTCGTACTGGGGTGTTAGGCTGGTTAGCTTTGTGCCCGATGGAGCAAGGTGGTCGAGCCTGACCAATAGTCCGTGGTTGTTTCCAATGTTCACTAGGTCGAGCATAACTTCGAATTGTTCTCCGATTTCTACGTCTTCAGCCGCCTTAAGGTTGGTTTGAATGTCTGCGTGCTCAAACCGGTCCGAGCCAACTGCACTCTCAATGGTAGCTGAAGGAACCGGAAAAGACGTTGTGGAGACTACGAGTGGAGTGTGCAATACTTCTGCCAGGGACAGGGCGAATTCTTTTTCCTTTTCTATCTCTTTCATCAGGTTGCGGGCTTGTGTCCGCTTCTCAGGGTGTTCTGCCTTCTCAAAATGGTCGGCCGAAGCTTCAAGGACCTTCTCTGCCATGATGTAGAGCTTTGTTTTCTGTTCAGGATCCGTTTCTTTTTTTGCTTTGTCGATGTAAACGTAGGCATTAAATAGCAGTCCCGTAGCCTTGGTGAATTCTGAGGCATTCTCGAAACCGGCTTTTGTGTAGTAGTTCCCCGCTGCATCTAACTCTTGAATCGCTGTGTTCCAGTTTGCCATGTCTCTGGTGTCGACGAATTTTGTTCCGGCTTCCAAGGCTTTGCAGAAGTGGCTGTGCCCCATTGCAAGCATCCTTGTTTTTTCGTCTGAGCCCAGATCCTTTGCTTGCTGGAAGAGTCGTGAAGCTTCTGCGTAAAGAACTGGTGATATTTCTGTTTCTGCTTGGGTCATTTTTTGCCACGCTTCTGCGAGAGTGGCAATCAGTTCAAGATCTTTTCTTTCCAGCTTGTTTTTTAAGGCATGTGCAATTTTCTTGAAGATTTTGCTTGCTTCGCCGAATTTTTCCGAACTGAGAAGGTGGTCACCCTTCTTGTCAAGGGTTTTTGCTTCTTCGAGGATTATCCTTCCGACGCAGTATTCGTGTCTGATTTCGGTTACTCTGGCAAGGTCTTCTGCCAGTTCTTTCTCGTCAGGGTTCTCGATCTTGGCAACAGCGTCTTTGAGCGTCGCGTTGCTTTCGACGAATATTTTTGCTGCCCGTTCGAAGTTTTGGATTGCCTGTTCGTTTCTTTCTTTTCTGCTCAGGTCTTCTGCGTTCTCAAGTGTGGCCCAAGCGAGATAGTTTAGTGTCAGGTAACTCCATTGCTTCAGGGATCTGTGGATTTCAGCGGCTTTTTCATAGTATTCCTTGGCTATCCCATATTCTTGTCTTGCGTGGTGTTGTCTTGCCATCTCAATCTGGCTCCATGCTTCCATGTACGCAGCATAATTTTGGTAGAAGGTTTTCAGTTGTGGGATTTTGTCAGATGCTTTTCTATAGCTGGCGGAGGCCTGTAGGAAATTCTCTGATGCTTTCAAGTGTTCTCCTAGACTGTCTTGAATCTTGGCGATTTTCCAGTTTGATTCGGCAACTTGGCTGATTGTTTCCGTTTTTTCTGATGATTCTATTGCTTTCCGTGAGGCAACTATTGCCTGTTCTAGAAAGTTAGTATCGTTTGTCAGTTCATACAGTTTGGTTAGCTGTATCACGTGGGAATCCTGTATCCTATAGAGTGACGAATAAAGTTCCGTGCGACCCATGCCCTCAAAATAGGGCATAATTTTCCCAATCAGATCGAGGCTTTTTTCAGTTTGGGCTATTGCCTCCTCTAGCAAGTTCTTCTTTTTTTCTTGGTCTTTTTCCATTGAGCTTAGCTGATAATTTATTTTGGCTAAGCCAGATAGTTCCACTCCTCGATCCCAGTAGTCGTATGGTGTTAGTTGTTCAGCGATTTCGATTGCCCTTTCTCTGTACTTTAGGGCTCTTTTTAGCAGGCTCCTTTTCACGTCAAAATCCTGTTCCAGTCTTGCTCGAGCCGCAAGTGTTTTGCTTACAACGTGAAGTACGCAGTCTACAATCAACGGTATGTCTGAATCCTCGGCGGTTTTCAAGGCTTCTATCCCTGATTTCTCGGACAACGCTAGGAGCTCTATTTTCTTCTTTTGATCTGTTTCCAGCTCTGCCCATCCGAGATAGTATTCTGCATATCCTGCAGGGGCTGGCAAGGCTCCCCATCTGGGGCTTTGATACGACAGTACGTTGAAGTGACGCTTTGCTCGGTCATAGAATCTCATGGCTCCATCAGCCAAATCTCTTATTCGGTCTGGATCCTCAGCAGCAGCGCATTTCCAAAACCTAATGTAAGCTAATAAGTCCAGCGCAGAAGCTTGCAGGTAGTTGTCCTGTGCTTCTTCGCCGTATTCAAGAGACTTCTGAACAAGGCTTTCATGTGCTCCTGAATAGAGTCCCAGCCAGTAATAAGACAGACTCAGTGAATATGCGTCGTTGGCTTTTTCGGAAAATTCGATTGCTTTGCGAAAATGTTCAATGACCTTCAGCCGCAGCTGTTCTTGATTTTGTGGATCTTCAATGAAGTAGTAGCCAAGAAAATCACCTACGCAAACAAGTCCTAAACCGAGGAAAGCTCTGCCAGTTTCATATGAATCGCCGCTTTTGACAACAAGTTCAACTGCTTTTTCTGCCCAGGAGCTTCCTCTCTCGAGCATGGACTTTAGAGTCTGCCTATTCCATTCAAGAAACGATCGGTGCCAGATCGCAGGTGCAAGCAAGTTGAAGGTTCTGATGTATTCTGAATTATTTCCCGAATCCAAAAAAGCAGCAAGTGCTCTCTCTTCAAGGTCTAGGCATTCGTCAAGAAGTTTCCTCTTATCACCCGGAGAAGGGGTGAGCCAGTAACAAAGGTATTTGGAGATGGCTTGAAATAGAAGTGTTCTTGCCTTCTGTTTGACTTCCAGTTGATTGTGTAATTCATGGGCTTCTTGATAGTCTCTTACTGCTTCTTGAATTCTTTTTTTGAATTCTTCTTGACTTTTCGCTTGCATAGCTGCCCGATAGGAGGCGTATCCTAATCTCTCATTTAGGTCAGCCATGGCTGAGAAATTAAGTTTTTCTGTTAGGCTTAGTGCTTTCTTGTATGATTCGCATGCCCCCGACCAATCGTATGCTCTTTCATGTTCTACAGCCTGTGCGAATATTGCTTCTACTCCCTCTGACTTCGGGGGCATAATAAGCACTCTAGAGACTATGAGGCTTTAACTCTGATAAGATTTATGCACTATTGCCTCGTGTTATTCGGGTTTTGCTAGGGCTAATCCTCTATTTAGACTGGTATCGGGCTATTTGCTTCGCATTTAGGAAGGAATACTTTAAGAGCAAGATTCGGCAGCCACCTGATTGGATCAGTAAGCCCGAAAGCTGCGTGAGAGCAAATGTCTGAAGTGACGGCTGGTAAGTATTGGGCACTAGATAAAGCTGAGCTTTTCAGGGAGCTCAATTCGTCTGTAGCTGGAATTGATGAAGAGGAAGCGGCACGCAGACTAAAGAAGTATGGGCTTAACGAGGTCTCTCCAATCGAGCATAGAACCTCACTGAAGATATTTGCGTCTCAGTTCAGGAACCCGCTCGTTTATGTGCTAGTTTTTGCCTCGTTGGTAGCGGGTTTCTTGGGAGATTCGTCTGAAGCGATCATAATTATAGCGATTGTGCTTGCGAATGCGGCGTTAGGTTTTGTTCTGGAGCATCGATCTGAGAGGGCTGTTGACGAGCTCAGAAAGTACCTATCATACACGACCGTCGTTACAAGGCACGGAAAGAAGTTGGTGATGCCAGCGCGCGAATTGGTGTTAGGAGACCTTGTTCACTTGACTACGGGCGATGTTATTCCCGCAGATATCAGATTGTTTGAAGCTTGCGAATTCGAGGCAAACGAGTCTGTCCTCACGGGTGAATCGACGCCGGTCGACAAGAACACTGCTCCCGTCGCGATTGACAACCCACATCCACATGAACTTTCTAACATCGCCCTCATGGGGTCGAATATTACCAACGGCTTCGGGGCGGGACTGGTGATTGCCACTGGAAAAATGACCTATTTTGGCCGCATAGCCTCTACTCTCTCCCTGTTTCCCCCGAAGACCGATTTCCAGAAGAACATGGCTAGTTTCGGAAGTTTCCTTGTAAAGATGATTCTTGTGTTGACAACATTCGTCTTTCTGGTGAATTCGATTCTTAATCATGGAATTTTCGAGTCGCTGCTGTTCTCACTAGCCTTAGCCGTAGGCATAATCCCCGAAGCCTTGCCCGTGGTAGTCACGGTTGGATTGTCCGAGGGGGCCCTCAGATTGGTTAAGAAGAAAGTCATTGCCAAAAGACTTGAGGCTATAGAAGACCTGGGAAACGTCGATGTACTCTGCACAGACAAGACCGGGACCCTTACGCAAAACGCGACGCAGGTGCAGAGTATAATTAATTCCAAGGATCAGACGACCCCTGATCTGACTAAGTATGTATTGCTCTGCAATTCGGCCGTGATTCAAGGAGACAAAATCCTTGGCAATCCAATTGATGTTGCGATCTGGGAATACGCTCGGAGCACTAACTTCGACGATGCGAGTCTAACTCCATATGCGCATGTTCAGGAAATTCCTTTCGGATTTAGCAGGAGAAGAATGAGCGTTGTAGTCCAGATAGGTGATAGAAGACTCCTGATCTCAAAGGGGGCGCCGGAGGCAATACTAAGCGCATCGACCGAGGTCGGAGATGAAAACGAAACTCGGCCTGTGCGATACGCGAAAACAGAGCTTGATTTACTAGTTGCCAAGTATGTTCAAACTGGAACCAGGCTAATAGCAATTGGGTTCAAAGATATCGAGGAAAAAAGAGAATATTCAGCAGCAGACGAGATTGGCTTAACGCTTGCGGGATTTGTAGTTATTTCTGATCCGCTTAAGGAAGACGCGGCTGATGCCGTCTCAAGACTAGGATCGCTGGGGATCAAATTGAAAATTCTGAGCGGCGATGATCCCGTAGTGACGGCGGAGGTCTGCCGAAAACTCGGAATTGAATTTCGGGGAAGCGTAATCACGGGAGTAGACATTGAGAGAATGCGTGAAGATGAACTCCGGAGGGTCGTGGAAGAGAATGATGTTTTCGGCCGGGTGGCTCCTGACCAGAAATACGCTATTGTCGCTGCTCTGAAAAAGAATGGGCATGTGTTGGGTTTTCTCGGAGACGGCGTCAATGATGCGCCTGCCTTGAAGCTGGCGGACGCGGGCATCTCGGTTGACACGGGTGTTCAGGTGGCTAAAGAGGCGTCGTCGATTATCCTTCTTCAAAAAAGTTTGGATGCTGTGGCTGACGGCGTCACTGAGGGAAGAAAAGCCTTTGCCAACATGATCAAGTACATCAGGAACACGATAAGCGCAAACTTGGGCAACATGATCACTCTGGCGTTGGGTTCGCTGTTCCTGCCGTTTATACCACTGTTACCGGCTCAAATACTCTTGACTAACCTGCTTTCTGATGCTCCATTGCTCACAATAGCGACCGATAACATAGACGGGGAGGATCTACGGACGCCAAGAAAGTGGAGTATAAAATCGATCGCTCGGTTCGCCTTGTTCTTCGGGCTGATCAGCTCGCTCTTTGATTTTGTCACAATCTCTTCTCTGATTTACCTTCTTCACGCTGGTCCAGAACTCTTCCGAACGGCTTGGTTTATTGAATCCGTCATGTCTGAAATGTTGGTAACTTTCTCCATTAGAACCAAGAAGAAATTCTACGAATCAAGACCCAGCACCCTCCTGATTATCGCCTCAATCATAATGGCGTTAGTTACCCTTGCAGTTGTGTATTCTCCGGTCGGACCCCTGCTTGGGTTTGTGTGGCTTCCACTATGGTTTTTGGGGCTTATCTTCGGTATCCTCTGCAGCTACTTTGTTTTGGTTGAAGGCTTGAAGCACTTGTTCTTTAGGAGATACAAGGATTAGCGTACTGCCTTTCGTGAAAGCCCTGAATTTGCCAATCGGCCGTTTCTTTTCAGCTTCTTCAGTCTCAAGCCAAGAATAAACATGAGTGATAATGGTGTCGCAGTGAACTGACCTAGATGCTCTAAAAATGCGTTGGAGGCAATGGTGGAACCTTGAATTGATTGCTAACTCGCGAAAAATGTGGAAAAATCAAATAGGCTGATTTGGGTTTCAAACAGCGTTTTAGCCTGTCAGCTCACTTAATTGTTATTTTTAGGCTACTGAGAACCTCTTTTGGGTTTGAAAGTTGTTATTTTTTCTTTATTGTGCGTTTTAGTGTGTTCTTGGGTTTTTTGTCGCTGCAAAAATGGTTACCTATTTTTCCATGGTAATAGTGTGGTCAGGGAACAAAAAGGAGGAATATGATGGAAATAAAATTGAAGAAAAAATTGCTTCCAAACCTCACGTTGCCAGCGAATAACCATAGGGAGGTTAACACGAGAATCGCCGGAGTGACTCCTGGGAATGTTGCTGGGATTTCTGTGCAGCCAGTCGCTTACGAGCGTTCCAGAGAGTATTTGGCTCACATCGCTGAGGTCGAAATCAGACGTTCACTAGCTTTAGCTGATGCTTATCGACTATCGCTGCGTTAGGAGGTGATTTTGTGCCGAAATTTTTGGTTGTCCACCCGATACCAACACCCGTAACGATTGAAGAAGCTACTCCTGTGGCTAAGGCGGCGAAGGCGAATTCGACGGTTGATGCTTACTGGGTCCAGAGTTGGGCTCAGCTCAACGAAGAGGGCAAGATTGTCAAGATTTTATGCCAGTGGAATGGTGCAAGTGCTGGGGCGGTCGTTGAGGTTCTCAAGAAGGTTCCAGCCCCGTCTGAAGGGCCTTATCCAATGGTTGCAGTGGACTCGGAAGACTATAGATGAAGCGTTACGATTGGGGTGCTTAGGTAATTCCCCTTTTTTTCTATGGTGTCCGCTTCTACGAAAGATCGAGGACTCATAACATGGGCTTTAGCCTACCACAATTCGTTATCGAAAAATGATATATGAAGAGAAAAACAATTGTCATTTTGGTGGATGAGTGATTTTTAATGGTCAAGTTGGTGGCTATTAATGGCAGTGCAAGAATGGAGAAAGGCAATACTGCGAGAGTTTTGGAGCACTTTCTAGATGGCGTTAGAGATGCTGGGGCTCTCGTTGAGCTTTTTTATGCGAAGCGTTTGAACGTCGAGCCATGCACAGCTGAGTTTTACTGTTGGAATGAGAAGCTAGGTCAGTGTTATCAAGAGGATAATATGCAGTTGCTCTATCCCAAGCTGCGGGAGGCGGATATTCTCGTGTTGGCGACGCCGGTGTACATTCCGTTGCCTGGGGAAATGCAGAATCTGATAAACAGGCTTTGCCCATTAATCAATCCGGTTTTGTCGTGGCGGGGAGGTCGTACTCGAGCCCGGTTTCACGATGACGTCAAGATTCGCAAGATAGTTTTATTGTCTGTTTGCGGTTGGTGGGAGATAGGCAACTTCGGCACGGTAGTTCGAATTGCCGAGGAGCTTGCGAAGGACGTTGACGTGGATTTTGTTGGTCCTATTTTGCGTCCCCATGCGTATCTTATGGCTCAAAACAGCAAGAAGGCTCAGGAAGTTGTTGTGGCGTTGAGGGAGGCTGGTTACCTGCTTGTGACGAAGGGGGTAGTTTCCAGGAATGTGCTGGACACGATTAGTCAGCCTTTGATGTCCGAAGAAGAGTACAGAAGAGACCTTAGCGACGACTATGAGAGAGTTAAGAACAAATTAGGCGATTAAGGCAATTGTCAGAATAGGCTGGCATTCACGTAGAAGATAGAGATCGCGGGAGACATCTCTATTAGTCCCAGGTTCAAATCCCGCTATTTGTCGAGTTCTTTTCCTACACTCCAAGCCTTAGCGAATTTCTTACCAAGACTCCAGTAGCTCCTATCATTCATCACAAACAGGATGGGCTGCACCTTATCAAAATCGACCACTCCATCCGTTAGAACGAGTTCGTCACAGTAAGTGGCTACAACTTTGCCTATGAATGCGTCATGATTTGGAAAATCAATGGTTTTCACTAGTTCGCATTCTATGTTTATGGTGCATTCTTCAATCATTGGGGCAGTTTTGAGCTTGCCAAAAAAAGTCTTGAACATTGCCGCTTTGTTTTGGTCTACTCCTGAAACTAAGCCGCAGTAATCGGTTTCCTTAACTTGTTTTGTTGAGGGAATGTTGATGCTGAAGGTCTTGTTTGCCTTGATACCATTGTTAGTGTAATGGGTTTTGTTCATTCCTAGTGAGACGGAGTTAGGCTCCATTATGCCAACATGTGCTATTGTCGTGTAGTTTGGTTTATGATTCACTAATGCTCCAACTAGTACGGTTGGCAAGGGATACAGGCAGTTTTTTGCTCCAAGTTCAATTTTCATCTTTAGGAACACCTAGGAATTGCGTTTTTGCTTCAGGTGAAGATTATTGTTTCTAGTAGATAAACAAGTAACTGCAGTCTACCAAACGCACCGATATAGAAAAAGAGGGAAATGCGGGAGACATCGCCACCTGATTGGGGTTCAAGATTTATATCGAAACAATATATTTCGTGCTTTGGGTGTCTGTATGCCCTATACACCTATTCACTGGAGCATAGCTTATCTAGCGAGAGAAATCAGACCCAGTTTGAGCCTTCCAGCTCTGATTGTAAGCACCGTGGTTCCTGACTTAGAAATTCCATTCATCTACATTATTACTGGCGGTCAACTTGGTAGGCTTGTTCTGCACAGCTTGTTGGGAGCAATTACACTTGCGACTTTGTTGTCGGTGTTCTTGACAGTTTTCGTCTATTCCCCAGTAGTTTCGCATCTTTTTAAGGTGGACTCCAAAATTGTCAAAGGCAGGTGTCGGTTCTCCTGGAGTCTATTTGCGGTTTGTCTGTTGGGGAGTCTTTCTCACGTGCTAATCGACTCGTTGCATCATGAGTATAATCCCTTGCTGTTTCCGTTTACTTATGACTCTTTTGACGCTTTGGTATTCATGCATAACTGGACCCTGGCGTCTGTGATTATTCCGTTGTCGTTTTTGGCTCTGCTGGTTTTGTTTGTCGCCAAAGAGGTTAGGCACGGAACTAAGAACATCTGGGTGAGGTTGCTTGTCGAATGAATTTGGATGCAAAGACAGTTAGTGCTTCTTCAAAGAGAAAAAAAGTGGATTGTGTGCAGCAACTATCGAAGTGAGTAGTTTTTCAAAGTGCGGGGTGCACGCCAAAAAATAATATTCCTAAACTGTCGATGGCTCTAACAGTTTTTGAAAATCCCTATTGATCCTAACTTTTCCGTCTTCAACATCAAACTTCGCCAAGTCAAACTCGTTCAAGAAATCAAGCCTTGATTCTACCTCACAGCCAGCCAGTCTCAACTTCTCTGTCAACTCCGAGATGCTGTGCCATTCTCCGTCACTTAGCAAATCGAGAATCATCGTCATCTTGAAAACCATAGGCTGCCCCTTCTCTTTGCTACTGATTGCCACAAGCCTGCTCTTAAATGCCTATGGAATTATCCTTCAGTATTACCCTTTAGAAAACTCTAGGTGTTTGTCCATTCGACAAACAAGAAAGTTGGCGTGCCATAAGCGTGAACAATCCAAAAGCACTCCATAGTGTACGCTGCAACGGAAAAAAAGAGAAAAAGGGATTGTGCGGCAGACGTCGTCACAAGTATAGGCTTAACCCTTTAGCCTTGGGCAGCGAGTATCTGCCTTTAGGAGCTTCTCCCTTCTCCGCCAGAAATAACACAAGCACCTATGTGCCATACGTCGATTGAGCGAGAGAACTTAACCTATCCAATAGTTAAAAGCAACTGTTACTATTGCTGGAGCAAATTATGCGGTGGAAGTTTCACCCCGTTTTTGCCGTTTGTTTCCTCAACAAGCAACCCTGCCAGTTCTCCGTGTCGATGCAAGAAGTCCAGCCCCTTCTGAGTAACTGCATAAACGTCTTTTCCGTTGTCGTCGAATTTGTTGAGCAACTGAATTTTCATCATGAACGTAAGATACTCATTCAGCTGGGCGAAGCTCATGTTTGCCCTATACATTATCTGAGTCTTCAATGTTCCCTCTTTTGCAATGCCCAAGATTTCAGCTATAATGCTAAGCTTGTCTCTTCTCTTGGATGATTCCGCCGTCGACGAGTTCATCTCTATTTTCCTCTTTCAGAACTGTTTTCTATAATTGAGTTATGGAAAAGAATACTTTAAGTCCTATTTCGCTGGCCTGCATATTCTAACAACTGTAATATTCCACTTAACACAACTCGAAACAGTAGGAAAAAAGGGAAATGCAGGTGATATCTCCACCTGAATCGGGGTTCAAATCTCGCGACTCACAATTTTCCTAAGGAAAAGGGGTTTTGTTATCTAACCATCATTGGGTTTCCGTCCTGCCAATATCACCTGAAAAATGTATTTCGCGGTAGGTCGGTTTTGATAGAGCACCCTTTTCACAAGTCCCACTTGGAGGAATTTCTTCCTAAGCACTGGGCTTTCCCGCATTAACTTAAGCATAACTATTGCGATTTTGAAGAGGTTTTTCCAACCTCCGACGTCTTTTATCTTCTCAAGAAAATTCAGTTCAGAAAAATGTTCAGCTACATGAATGCTCTTAAAACCCGCTTTTGTCAACCATTCGATATAGTCAGTAATCAGGGGGATGTGAAACTTGTACCCTAATACTTCGGAGTATGTTTGTTCTGCTGATAGGATTTTCGCATCCGCTTTGGCATTAACGTTCGGGTCTTTCATGAGTTCCGCCAACGCGATTTGCCCACCGAATTTTAGTGTCGAAAAAAAGCCCTCAAATGCACTCTGCTGTAGGAAAAACGCCATGAATTCGGTAATAACCACATCGAAAGTGTTAGGTGGAAAGGGTAGTGCATGTGCGTCCCCTATTTGGAAATGCACTTTTTCATGGGCAAGCGACTTTGATGCAAAGGCATTAGCGGTGCTTATCGATTCCGGCGATATGTCAATTCCATACACTATTGCTCCTGTAGTTTCTGCAAGGTGCAAGGCAGTACCACCCGCCCCACACCCGACTGCCAATACCATACTGGAATCCGTGATTCGGGCCAATTTGGCGATGAGTTCTACCGGTTTCTTCCCTTGAGTGTTAAATGACAGTAGCCCCAATTTGCTGACTATTTCATACCAAGAAAGACCTTCAAGGGTCTTTGACGAGGCTGCCCAGAACTTGTCAATCTCCAACATGCCCAATACCTCAGCATCGAGCTAGCTAGTGACCTGTATTGATAGCTTAGTTTGATAGCTAGCTAGACTGCTATTTTATAATGCCTGCCCATAAAAGAATATCTCCAACACTCATCCTGAACCTGACAGGGAGAGAACAGAGAAAAAAGGGGATTGAGCGGCAGACATCTCAGCCTGAATGGGTTTCGTGGAGTCTACTTTTCTTGTTTCTTCGATAGGTAGGCTTCGACTTCAGCAAACTGTTTTTTGAATTCGCCTAAGTCTATGCTGGTCGCATGTATCATTTCGCTCCAACCCGTTGTAAAGCGGGCTAGAAAAGCGGTTTCAGCGATTTCGTCGTCAGTAGCTCCGTTCATTTTAGCTGCCCGCGTATGGAAATGAATACAGTATGGACACTTGATTGTTGCTGCAATAGCCAAGCCCATTAGCTCTTTGTACTTGGCAGGTATCTTAGTCTCCGAGAAAGAGTATTCTTTCATTAGAGCCCATTCGTGGGGAACAACGTCGTGCGGAATCCTTTTGAACTGGTCGAGAACAACGCCCATAGTTTTCTTGATGTCTTCAAGAGTTGACTCGTACTCTGACATATTCTATAAACACCTAGTTTTTCCTACCGGAAATCAGTCTATAAGCGTTTGTGATTGCACCCCACCTATCACATTGAGAATGGTAGAGAAGAAACGACCTATTTTCCAGTATTAGCTAATTCCCAATAATTGCTTTGAGTTATTCATTCTAATCAGTTTCAAAAAGGTGCTATGGAAAAAAAAAGGGGATTGTGCGGGAGACATCTCCATTTGTCACAGGTTCAAATCCCAGTGGCCTCACCACGATTATCCAGGTTCAGGTAGCGTGCGAGTTGTTCTTTTGGTGGAAAGCTTATTATGAGACATTATATATTGATTATAGACGATATATAATGAGCGAAGAAGCCACCACCATACAACTAAAAAAATCAGTGGTTGAGCAGCTAAAAACCATTAGAAGGTATCCGAGAGAAACTTATAACGAGATTATTTCCAATCTGATAAAAATGGCAAAGGATTCCCGAAACAGAAGGCAATACGACGAATTCATTCACACAATACAGCAGGCAAAGATGAAGGAATTATGGGATAACGAGGAAGATGAGGCTTGGGAAAATGTTTAGAGCCGGAGACGTTGTCGTTGCGAGCGTGCAGTTCACAGATACTGCAGAAGTGAAGACTAGACCGGCGGTAGTTCTGTTCGAAGAGCTAGGAAACGTCGTGATCGCTGGCGTGACCAGCAACCTCAAGATGAAAGGAATACCCTTGACCAAGAGTGAGGGCGCTATAAAAGAAAGCGTAATAAAACTAAACTACATCTTTACCATCTCCAACGAAATGGTATCCAAAGTCATTTTTCACTTAAGCAAAGAAAAGAAGCGCCTCATATTTGAGGAACTTGGCAGAAGACTTGATGGACTCAAAGCATAGCTTTCATGTTTTGTCTTTTTCAGGTGAAAACACGTCTAACAAGGATAGCAAGATGTAGGCTGAGACTGGGCAGTTCAAGAAAGCAAGCAAGACAGGATAACCTTGAAGACAAATAAGAAAAAGCGGATTGCGGGAGACATCTCTGCTTGGTTCAAGTTGGCATGTGCCCCATCCAAACATTGAGAGAATTTTTCTTGATTTTTTCATTACTCGTTCGTCGACGAATCGTCTAATTGTTTCTTTCTCGAAGGTAATTCGGACTTTAAGGATAGGACTTCGTTTCTCCTCTTTTTCCTCCAACTACCTGAAGTGCTTTTCTAACGATTCATAGACTTGATTGGCGCAAGCCCACCGCCCAAGAGTTTAATCTGAGATAGCATCGATTATTATCAGAGTGGAGTCGCGACAACCAATAGGTCCCAAATGGTCTTTTTCCAAGTGAGTATCTAGCGCGCTAACCCGTCCGTCGGGTTTCTTGATAATTGTGAAGAGCACGTTGGCGCAGTGTTTTATATTGCTTTTTTGATACAAGTAGCGGGAGCAACTGGTCTGTTTGAATGACCCAACGAAGGTTTCTTGCCCAAGCTGTGGAAACAAGACAGATGCAGAGAACGGGTTATGCTCTGTCTGCGGAAAAGCCCTGAATGCTGAACCTGAAAACGAAAAAGTGCTTCTATCTTTCGGTCCCATGGACGTCAGCGTGTGCTTCAAGCGTCCGGGCTTCTTTGTTCTGACACAGCGAAACGACACGAAAATCGTTCTGACAAACAAACGAATTTACGGCCTCTCCTCGTTCTCAGGCAAGCCCCGCTTCGATGTCCCATACAACGCGATAACCTCCAAGGAGAACACCAAGTACAATTTCTTCAGAGTCCTTTACCTTCAATACCTGGACGACAAAAACGCCAAGGAAGTGTCCATAATGGGCGGACCAACAAACTACAGCAACGTTGCTCGTGCCCACGAATTGATTCCAGCGCCAGGATAAATTGATTATTTTGGCTTGTGAACTTTTTGAGCACGACTTTTTTTAACAATTTTTTAGTGAGCGTTCGCTATAGGGTGAATCCTGTGTGGTATGGGTAGAATAGCATTAGGATGATTATTATGATGGTTGCGGCGAAGATTACGGCGGTTAGGGTTTTGTCGTGCCGTGTCATTTTTAGTTCTTCGTAGCTTACTTTTTGTACTTTTGCGCCGAAGCCTCTTGTTTCCATGGCTAGGGCGAGGATTCGGGCTCGTTTTATGATGTTGACTATGAGTGTGGTTAGTGTTGTGGTGAGGCCTTCGAAGATGCTTTTCGGGTTTAGTTTTTTGATTTTTAGGCCTCTTGCTTGTTGGGCGTTCATTATGGTGTAGTATTCTTCCATTACGACTGGGACGAATCGTAGGGCGGTCATGGCTACGAATGTGATTTTGACTGGGATGCCTATTTTGCTTAGGGATAGGAGGATTTCTTTGGGTTTGGTTGTCATTATCATTAGGTTGCTTGAGAAGAGGGCTATGGAGAACTTGAGGGTTGTGACGGTGCCCCAGACTAGGCCTTCTTGAGCTATTACGATGCCTCTTCCCCCGGTCAACCATAGTAGGAAGGGTCCGAGGATAGGCATTGATTCTGCTTGTTCGGGCCGGAAAATCCATGTCAAGATGGTGATGGTGCCTTCGGGGTGCTGGTAGAATCCGAAGTAGAAGAACATTCCGAAGAAGAAGAATGAAAGTGAGCTGAATAAGCCTATGATGAGTATGGCTCGGTATCGGGATCGGGGTATTCGCGCAAGAAGGTAAAGACTCAGCACGAACGCGAATACGAATAGAAGGGTTACGATGCCGTTTGCGGCTATGGCGAGCAACAGCACGGGGAGCAGCATTAGCAGTTTTACCTGGGGATTTAGTCTGTGGATTGGAGAGTTGGAGTCGACGTACTGGAATAGCCCTCGAAACATGCCTTTATCCTCCGGCCTCTTCTCTGTTCTGCAGTGCTTTGCTGATTTCGTCCACCGTTAACATGGGCGGTAGTCCTAGTAGTTTGCTTAGTCTGACGGAGCCAGGAGGTTCAAGGCTTGCTGAATGCAGAACCTCTTCTTGGGATAGGACCATGTGTGGTTCGCCGTCTAGGAGGATTTTTCCGTTGTTGATTATGACTACTCTGCTTGCGTGTTCGGCTGCGAAGTTTATGTCGTGAGTGATGACGACTATGGCGAGACCCTCTTTACTCATGCCTTTGAGCATGCTTACGAGTGAGTTGATTCGGCTTGAGTCTTGTCCGAGCGTGGGCTCGTCGAGTATGAGCACTTTAGGCTTCATGGATAAGACAGAGGCAACGGCTAAGCCGATTTTTTGTCCTCTGCTCAGCGTCTGTGGGTCACGGTCCCTGAACTGTTCAAGCTGCATAAGTCTAAGGGTGTTCTCAACCCTGGCCTCTGTCTCTTCTTTGCTGAGGTTCAGGTGTCGAGGACCGAATGCGATTTCGTCTTTCACAGTCCTGCAGAAAAGCTGGTTATCCGGGTTTTGGAATGTGTAGCCCACGGTTCTTGCGAGGTCAGCTTTACCCTGACGGGCGATGTCTCCGCCGTTCATGACGATTCTTCCTTTGCTTGGTTTAAGCTGTCCTGCCATTAGGCGCGCGAGAGTGGTTTTGCCGGCGCCGTTGCTTCCTAGAATTGTGATGAACTCGCCAGGTGCTATCTGGAGGTTGATGTCTTCTAGTGCTTTGGTGCCGTCCAGGTAAGTGTAGCTTAGCCCCTCAATTCTCATCAACAGATTCTTCGGAGGGCTCTTTTCGCCCTGCAAGCCAAGAGAGGACGCGTCAATGCCGTTTTTGGGTCTCGTGCCTGCGGCGAAGGTTAGCGGCAGTTGGGCTTCGAATTCGGTGGTGTTCAAGGTCAGGGTGTTCATTAGTCCTTTTTTGACGAGTTCCTGGCTCAGTTTCAGGGCCTCGGGCACTCTTAGGTCTAGCCATTCCTCGTCTAGTTTTCCTTTTTTGAAAACCTCATCAGTTGGACCGTGTGCAACGATTTCTCCGTCTTTCAATAGTGCGGCGGTCTTGACGTAGCCTAAAACGTGCTCGAGTTTGTGCTCTATTAGGATCACGGTGATGCCGTATTCCTCGTTGAGGATCTTGAGGGTGCGTAGAATTTCTTGGCATCCTGTGGGGTCAAGTTCTGAGAGAGGCTCGTCGAGCACCAGGATTTTAGGCAGCATCGAGAGGCTTGACGCGATGACGGTTTTGTGTTTCTCTCCGCCTGACAAGTTGAAGGTGTACTTGTGCCGCAGATCGTTCAGTCTAACCGCGTTCAAAGCCTTTTCTACGCGATTTTCAATCTCCGCTCTTGGCAGGCCAAGGTTTTCGGGGCCGAATGCGATTTCGTCTTCCACGTCTAAGGCACAGAGCTGGTTTTCTGCGTTCTGAAAAACCAGTCCAATATACTGGGCCATCTGGTAGACTTCGTATTGCCTGGTGTCTTTTCCGTCGACGAGGACGGTTCCTTTCATGTCGCCAACTATTACCTGGGGAATTAATCCGGTTAGGCATAATGCTAGGGTTGATTTGCCGGATCCTGTTGGGCCGGCGATGAGTGTGAAGTCGCCCTCTTTCACTTCCAAGTTTATGTTTTTCAGAGCATACTGTGTTGCTCCGGGGTGTGTGTAGTAGAGGTTCTCGGTTGAGAGAATGCTTGCCATTCTGATCACTGGTGAAATTGGAAGACTGCGGGCGCGCTAGAATTTTTTGACATTTGCTGGTTCCGTGCCGATTAATGGATTGTTTGGCGCGATTCATATAAGAGTTACTAGAAAAACATAATAACCAAAAGCGCAAAACAACCCTTGAGGAGAAATGGATTTGAAGGTTTCGAGTATAGTAGTTGCGGCTATAGCGATAATAGTGTCTTTAGGTTTTCTGTTGTTTTTCACATCTTATTGGGAGACTGTGGGTTGGGTTGGCCTTTGGGCCTATGTGGGCATCATGATCGCTGTTTTCGGCGCCTTGTTACTCGTAGCTATGAAGATGGGTGTTGAGAGGAGCCCGTTGAAAACCATTGACTTCGCGATAATCGCGATGTTTGTTGCTTTGATGACTGTGGTTGATTTCGGGTCCATGTTTGTCCCTGGGCTTACGATGCTCTGGGTTGCGATTCCGCAGATTGCGGGTGCAGTCCTGTTCTATTTCCCATTGGGCATTGCCATGGCCGCGGCCTTGAAGCTTAGTCCGAAGCCGGGATCGGCCTTCACGCTTATTCTCGTTTACAGCATAATAGGTCAGGTGTTCTTCTTCAATCCGATATGGTTTGCTAGAAGCATCATAGCCGCCTTGGCGATTGAAGCTTTCTATCTCTCCTCAAAACGCGGCACGGTGAGCTCGCTCACGCTCATGGGCCTCATGTTTGGAATACTCTACAGCGTGACGGGAATAATATTCCAGATCTACACCTGGGGCTACTGGCAACCCCTATTCGTGACGCTTCCAGAGGCAGTAATAGCTGGTATCCTGATGGCGGTCGGCAGCTTCCTTGGCTTCGCGCTGGGAGAACGCGCCAAAACAGTAATGTACTAAGAAAGGAATGACAGAGGGAAAACAAATTGGACAAAAAAACGGTCTTTGCAATTATTGTCGGCATAGCAGTCGTACTCTATGCTATACTCATCGTGAACCAAACGGGCATCCTGAACGTCGGCGATCTTTTCGGATACATATACTACGTGTTAATCGCCGTTGCAGTAATTGCGGCCGTATGGCTTCTGGTTGGCAAACGTGGAAAAAGCTCGGTTCCCCCACAAGCCGAAGCCGAGAAATAGCGCCTTCGCGCAAAGATCCGTCCTATCAGCAAGAAAAGCAAACACTGACAGTGAGAGCAGCCCGCTCTCAAACCAGCATTGGAAAAGTGCTGCACTTTTAGAACTTGGCTTGTTTGCTTTAGTGTTTCTCTTAGGTGTGTTGAGTGCTTGAGGGAGAATATTAGACAGCGCGCGTGCAGACTCAGTCGCTTTCACGAGTAGCTTCTTGTTCTCTCTGTTTTCTTTCTTTTTCTTCTTTCTTGAATTTTGTCGATGTGGTGTATACTTCTATGCCTTCAGGTGGTGTACTGAATCGTTTTTCGGGGATGCGACGCTTGTTTTTAGGAGGTTTTGCCATAATTATCGTTTGTAGATAGTTTTTTTAAGCAAATAACTTTTGTGTAACTTTCCATAGCTTGCGCTAGGCTGGACTTTGGGCCTTTTTTTTCCTGAATTCTTCAATTGTTTGAGGCTTCTTTCGTCCATCAAGCGCATGATGAAACGCCAAACCAGGAGCGCGCTAGACGGAAAAATTGCTTAAAAAGATCTGTAGAAGAGTGTTCTATTGCTTTAGTTGTCCACGAATTTTCTTGATATCTTCTAGGCCTTTCGCTTCTCCTCCGCGCGGTTCCTCGGGCATACACAGGGAATGGACGTGTATGTGTGCCGCTACAGTCACATTCCTTTATACCACTCCAAGCCTATCTTTTGGATGACTTGGAATAGGTGTTTTAGCTTTGAAAGTTGACAAGATGAAAGGAATGAGAGTGATTACTGCCGATGCTTTCGCTCTCGGAGAAGTTGGAGGAGCTGTTGCAGACCCAAAGACTTGGCAAATAACCCATTTGGATTTAGAACTTAGCAAAGAGGCCATAAAGGAATTTGGGTTTAAGAAGCCCATGCTCGGTTCTTTGTACGTTTGTTTGCCCGTAACTGCAGTTAATCAAGTCGGCGACGTAATAACCCTCAACCAATCTCTTCTGGAGTTTAAGAATCTTCCAGAATGCAAACCTGAGTAAACACTCAACTTACTCTCTTTTTTTTCAAACGAAAATTACGAATGGGTCTCACAGTTCCTTATCAGTCATCACAAAACTGAAATATTCCAAGAATGTGAGGTCTTAATATGAAACCTCTGAAGCGAGTTTTGATTTTAGCAGCAAGCCCGCGTAAGAATGGCAATAGTACCATTCTGGCATTAAAAGCTGCAGAGGGGGTCAAAGCCGAAGGCGGCGAAGCGGATGTAGTAGAGATAGGCCATCTAAAGATTGCCCCCTGTAATGCGTGTGATTCATGTATAACCAAACCAGAGGCTGGATGCGTCATCAAGGACGATATGCAGCCATTATATCAAAAAATCAGAGACGCACAGGGAATCATATTCGCCACCCCAGTCTATTGGTTCAACATGTCCGCGCAGATGAAACTACTCATCGATCGAGCATATGCGATACAAGACAAAGGCTACTGGGCATTTACAGGGAAAGACGTTGGAGTGATCCTGACTTACGGCGACGAGGACGTTTTCGCCTCAGGCGGGATCAATGCGTTACGTTCTTTCCAGGATATATGTGCTTTTGTCAAAGCCAATCTCGTGGGAACGGTCTACGGTAGCGCAGATAAGGCGGGAGATGTTCAAACCAACGGAAGAACTACTGCAAAAAGCCTATGATTTGGGCAAAAAACTTGTAAATCCAAAATAGTGCAAGCGTTGTTCTTTCTCAAACAAATACCGCTGGATTGGCGGTTTTTAATGGAGGTGGGAGAGGCCTTCTCCTTTGTTCCTCGTTTCTTTCTTGCGAGGGCGTTTCAAGATGGGGTGCTGACTGCTTTCTGGGGTTTGGTGTATTTTTGGCTTTAGGCTTGAATGGTTGGGTTTCTTCTTGTTCGGCCGTAGGAGGGGGAGGGCATTACAACGGTGGCTTCAGGGGTAGAGGTTTTTGATAGGGTTCTGGTGATTAGGTTTAGTGAGTTTTCGGTGAAGGATAGCAGGTTCTGGCCTTCAGCGGTGAGGGCGTAGACTTTGCGTGGTCTTTCATGGGTCATGTCCCATTCGCTTTTTACTTGTCCTTTCTTCTCTAGCATACCCAATAGGGGGTAGACGGTGCTTGGGCCGAAGTAGACGCCGAAGCTTCGACGTATGTTGGTGATTATCTGGTAACCGTGCATGGGCTCGTTTCTCAGCAGTTGGAGGACGATCATGTCGAGTAGGCCTTTGGTTAGTTTTGTTTGGGCTTCTTTTTGGGGGTTGTTCATTTTTTGTTTTTCTCCTTGTTGTATTTTTGTTCTACACGTGTACGATAGGTCTTTCTTGAGACATATGTCGTACGATACTATCAATGCACGAACATCGATTTAACGATAGAGGCATACACCAAGCATACCGAAACATACTTGGAGGAGCCTGAAAACCGAAAACGCAACATATCAGACCCCGAAATAGCCCCAAAACCAGCATATCACGAAGCATGATTGAACTGTACAACAGGTACGCGAAAAACCGTTAAAACTCCATCAAAAACATACACTATCAATACAGATCCAAAATCCATCAAAAACCATAGAAAGAGCACTATAGGAAGCTGCCCGCGCAACCTGCAAGCCAAGTTCAATCCCGCAGGTTCAAAACATGAGCTTTGCGGGCTATGTTCTTAGCCTGCGCTTGAGACAAGTATTTTGCGATTGCTAACATCAGAATTTTACTTTTTGAGTATCTACTTTTTTATAGTTTGAAATTATTTGTTTATGATAGACTAACACGTCAATTAGAAGTGTCGGGTGAAGGGTGACGTTATATGGATTTGAATAATTTTACTATTAAGTCGCAGGAAGCCATTCAGAAAGCAACGGAAATTGCCTTGGCAGCACAGAATCAGGCAGTTGAGCCTTCGCATTTGCTGAAGGGAATATTGATGGTTGATGAGAATGCGGCTCCCTATTTGCTGCGGAAGTTGAATGTGAACTTTGAGGCTTTTTCGAAGGCGCTCGATAAACAAGTTGATTCCCTGCCTAAGGTCAGCGGTGGACAACAGTATCTCTCCTCTAATTCTAATCGGGCTCTTCAGAAGGCATCTGGAGATAGCTTCAGAATTCAAGGATGAGTTCATTTCTATCGAGCATCTGTTGTTGGGAATCTTGGCTCAGAATGATGCTGCTTCGAGACTGCTTGTGAGTAATGGGGTCTCTGAGAAGGGTTTGAGGGAGGCTATCAAGCAGTTGCGTAAGGGATCGACTGTTACTTCTCAGACTGCTGAGGAGACTTATAATTCGCTGAACAAGTTTGCGTTGAACCTGAATGATTTGGCTAGGAGAGGTAAGCTTGATCCGGTTATTGGTCGCGACGAGGAGATACGCAGGGTCCTTCAGATCTTGTCGCGGAGAACAAAGAATAATCCGATTCTGATCGGGGAGCCTGGTGTTGGCAAAACTGCGATCGTGGAGGGGCTTGCTCGCCGCATAATTGATGGTGATGTGCCGGAGAATCTGAAGTCTAAGCAGATTTTTTCGTTGGATATGGGTGCTTTGATTGCTGGTGCGAAGTTTAAGGGTGAGTTTGAAGAGCGGTTGAAGAGCGTTGTCAAGGAGGTTGTTTCGGCTGAGGGCGATATTGTGCTGTTTATCGATGAGATTCACACGCTCGTCGGAGCTGGTGCCAGTGAGGGGGCGATGGATGCGGCTAACATTCTGAAGCCTGCGTTGTCTAGGGGGGACTTGCGTGCGATCGGTGCTACTACTCTGAAGGAGTATCAGAAGTATTTTGAGAAGGACAAGGCTCTTGAGAGGCGGTTCCAGCCGGTTATGGTTAATGAGCCGGACACGTTGGATGCTATTTCCATTCTTCGAGGTCTGAAAGAGCGTTATGAAACGTATCATCACGTCAGGATCAAGGATGAGGCGATAATTGCTGCTGTTGAGCTTTCGCAGAGGTACATTTCGGACCGTTTCCTTCCGGACAAGGCGATTGATTTGATTGATGAGGCGGCCTCTAAACTTCGGCTTGAAATTAATTCTGCTCCTGAAGAACTGGAGACGATAGATCGGAAGATTCGCCAGCTGGAGATTGAACGTGAAGCCATTAAACGCGAGAAAGATGAGGAGAAGCTAAAGTCGCTTAATGAGGAGATCGCGAACCTCAGTGAAAAACGTGGTCAGCTGAAGGCTAAGTGGCAGTCTGAAAAGGATCTGGTTGAACAGATTCAGATCAAAGAAGAATGAGATCGAACAACTCAAGTTTGAAGATGAGAGGGCAAACCGTGCTGGTGATATTGGAAAGGTTGCGGAAATTCGCTACGGCAGAATTCCGGAAGCAGAAAAAGCGATTGAGAGTTTGAAGAAGAAGCTGTCTGAGTTGCAGAAGGATTCAGCCCTGATCAATGAGGAAGTTGATGCTGAAGAGATCGCTGAAGTAGTTTCCCGCTGGACAGGTATCCCGGTTAGCCGAATGCTCCAGACTGAAAAGCAGAAGTTGCTCAACATAGAAACGGAGCTTCACATGAGGGTTGTCGGGCAGGAAGAAGCAATCAGTGCGGTGTCAGATGCTATTAGGAGAAACCGTGCAGGTTTGCAGGATCCGAAACGGCCGATTGGGTCTTTTATCTTCTTGGGTACCACAGGGGTTGGCAAGACCGAGTTGGCGAAGGCTCTGGCTGAATTCCTATTCAACAACGAGAATAACATGGTTAGGATTGACATGTCTGAGTATCAGGAGCGGCATACTGTTTCAAGACTCGTTGGTGCACCTCCTGGATACGTGGGTTATGAGGAAAGTGGACAGTTAACCGAGGCTGTTAGGAGAAAGCCTTACGCTGTTGTGCTTCTCGACGAGATTGAAAAGGCGCATCCGGACGTGTTCAATATTTTGCTTCAGGTGCTTGACGACGGCAGATTGACTGATAACAAGGGCCGAACCGTGGATTTCAAAAATACCATAATCATAATGACCTCAAACATTGGCTCTCACATAATTCAGGAGAACATGGAGAAATTGAACGAGCGAAATCGTGAAGAAATCTTAGATCAGACACGCGAACAGGTCTTTGATTTGCTGAAAAAGAGCATAAGGCCGGAGTTTTTGAATCGTGTCGATGAGATAATCATGTTTCAAGCGTTGACTCGGGAGGAAGTGCGGAGAATAGTAGAGCTTCAGCTGGAAAGAGTCCAGAAGATGATGGAAAAGAGCGGCATCAAACTGTCTGCCACTAAGAAAGCCGTGGATTTCATCGCCAATATCGGTTTTGACCCTCAGTTCGGTGCCAGGCCGATAAAACGTGTTATCCAAAAGAACGTGTTGAACGAACTGTCAAAAATGATCCTAGAAGAAAAAGTCGATAAAAACTCGGTAATTGTTGTCGATGAAAAGAACGGAGCATTGATATTCAAGAATAAGTGACTTAGCAAAAGGATTTTGAGCGTTCGCTAATTCTATTTTTAATCTTTTCTAGAGGGTTATAGAGTCCTATTCTATCTGAGTAATATTCTCGCTGTGAAACCTTCCTTATATGCAGTTTCTCTCTCTGTGTATTGTGAAGGTTGAGGAGAATGGAGAAGGCATTTCTCAACGAAGAAAAGCTAATAGAGATTCTATCCCGTAGAAAGAAGCTCACAGAAGGCCAGACTGTAATACTCGACAAGCTAAGAAACAGGGAAAAACTCACTGCTACCGAGTTCTGGAGCGTCTTCGAGTTGATTCGGCAAGAAGGCCCGGAAGTTCACTTCCCCTATCCAGATAGCAAGATCCGCACTCTTGAGTACTTCAATAACTGAATGTGCACGCGCTAATACCGCCCGCGCTCGCTGGCCAATAAGTGTTCTCTTTAGCAGGCGGCTTTCTTGTTCTGAATCCTAGGTTAGCATTTTTGACTTTTTTGGCTGCGTCGAAGCTGAGTTGGTGCTGTTGCAGTATGAAAAGCCTTTTCAGCGCTCATTGAATACTAAGAGTTCGGAGGAGCGCAGGAATTTCAATTGGAAGCTACGGTTGGTGATGGACAGGCTTGAGGGCTGGAGTTCTGGCTGAACCGGTTCTGGTTGGCAGAGAACACGAACTCGACCTGCTACAGTGTTTTCTGACTTCAACCTTGGAAGGGAAAGGCAAGACAGTGTTCATCTCGGGCGAGGCAGGTAGCGGAAAAACGAGGCTTGTCCGAGAATTCTTAAAACTATCGAATGGGAAAGGCTTGAGCGTGATGACCGGTTGGTGCCTCAGCGATTTAGCACGCGCCGTATTTTCCGTTCGTTGAGGCCTTCAACTCGTACTTTTCCTCCTCCGAGGAGCAGCAAGAACAGTCAGCAAATCTGCAGCTGCCTAACGCTCTATCGAGCGTTGCTGGACCGGAGAGGATTGTGAGTAGAGAAAAAGGAATAACTTCATGGCTTACTGGACCGGCGAATCTCGGGAAGACTGTGAAGCAAGAAACGGTTTCGCCTCAAGTTTGGAAAGATCAGGTCTACGCGAGTGTTGTTGGAATGCTTCACGAAATTTCCGCTCAGACACCAGTTATCTTGTTTCTTGAGGATGTTCACTGGGCTGACTCTGCCTCTATGCGTTGCTGCATTATGTTGCACGATCTGTGAGTGATACCGAAAGAATACTTGTATTGGCAACTTTTAGGAGCGACGAACTTACAACTGATGCTGAAGGGCATCCGCACCCACTCGCCGAGACCTTGCGAATGATGAAGCGCGAAGACCTGTTCACGGAAATCAAACTGCAAAACCTCAGTCAGGCGAGCGTTGCAGAAATTGCGAAGAACATGATTGGCGGCAACTTGCAGCAGCAGTTGGCGGAGAGATTGGTGACTGAAAGCAGGGGCAACCCGCTGTTTGTTGTGGAATCGCTGCGGATGTTGAACGAACGCAGAAGCCTGGTTGAGGAAAACAATGAGTGGCGCCTTGCCATTGGCGAATTAGGCATCCCCTCCAAGATTAGGGATATTATCCTGCGAAGGTTAGCTGCGCTGAATTTTGCCCAGAGAAGAGTACTTGATGCTGCTTCGGTCATCGGTGAGAAATTCGATGTGGCACTCCTCAGCGCTGTCCTTGGAATGGACAATCTGGAAGTTCTGGAAACATTGAATATGATTTCGCGTTCCACTTTGACTAGTCAGCATAGAGGAAAACTGTTACATGTTTGACCACGCTCGATCTAAAGAGAAACACTTTACACAGAGCTTTCACCGCCGCTGAAAAGGGGATACCACCTGCGCGTTGCGGAGAGGCTGGAGAGCATGGCCCGAAAAGAGCAGTTTACCGTACGCTGAAAAATGGCGCATCATTTCTCTCAAGCTGGAAACACTCAGAAAGCTGTGAAATGCGCTTTGTCGGCCGGAAAAGCTTCCCTGGAAAGATTCAGCAATGCTGAGGCAATCAAGCATTTTGCCTATGTGCTGCAGGCAATACCCGAAACGCAAGAGAACACTAATTCTAGAAGAATTGCGCTGGAAGGGCTAGGGGACGCTTACTACGCCAACCGCAGATATGAAGACGCTATAAGAACGTTCGAAATCCTTGCCAATTCAGCCAATGGGGCACTGAAACAACGAGCCTACATAAAAGAGATGGAAGCAGTTTGGTTCAAAGGCTCCGACCCTAAAGTTCTGTTTGAATTAGCCAAGAAAGCTGAGGCTGACATCGGTTCAGTACGTCTGGGGAGAGCATATGTTCATCACAACAAGGGTCGCGCGCTTCTCCACATGAAGGACCTTCCGGGAACCTTGAGGGAGCACGAAGAAGCCCTCCGTATTTTTAAGGAAGAGTATTTTCTTCCAAAAGTTGCCGATTTAACCTTTGCAATTGGAACCATCCACGCGATGCTTAAAATGCTGAAAAAAGGGTTTGGCGAGATGCTGCAAGGGCTAAACATGTTTCACGAATTGGGAGATTCGCGCGGAGAGATGATGGTGGCGCGTCTAGGATTGGGTCAATTCTTCTTCACAGCTGCCTTTTTCAGGATGCTGCAGGGTATTTCCGACTTGCGTTTCAGATCGGTGAAAAGATAGGTGCATACGATGATACTGGCCAGGCATACGATTGGCTAGGCTCGAGTCAAGTATTCACACACCCAGAAAAAGCGGACGTCGCATTATCTCACACACTTAAAGCTTTAGAATACGTCCAGAAGACAGATGCCGAAAAAAGGAAATGGGAGCTTTATTGTTCCCTTGTTATCCGATACGCTATGCTTGGAGATTCGGCCAGGGCAGAAGAATTCTTTGCCAAGCTCATGATAGCACCGAAACAACAGAAACATCTTGAAGAGTCACTATACCTCGTCTTTCCCAAATAGCCATTCTCTGCGTTAAGAGGGCGGTGGGAAGAGGCAGAAAAGGAATTTGAAAAAAATGAAGCTTCAAGTTACTCGCTCGGCTGGCAAATGATATTAGTAGTTCTCATGCGTGGGCTTTGGACAAACAGGGCAAGGTTGAAGCTGCAAAAGCTCAGTTGAGCGAAATTCAACGTTTGACGCGGGAAGCTGAAAGGAGTTTTGCGCATGTCAATCTGCAGGCAAGCTTGATGGTGAAAAAGGAACTTGTAGCTGGTGAAGAGTTTGAATTGCGTCTTGACTTGGTTAATGTCGCAAGGAGCTCTGGTAGCGTCGTTAGAATCGAAGGTATGGTCCATGCTGAGTTCCAAGTCCAAGCTCTGCCTGCTTTTTGCACTTTGCAGGGAAGTTCCCTTATAACCACGGAGAAAATCATTGGTTCTTTTCAGGTAGTGACAATTAAGGTCAAGCTAAAGGCAACGGAAGGCATCTACAGGCTTGCTCCTAAAATCACTTATATCGATGATTTAGGTGAAAACAAAACATGCCAAGTAGAGCCAAGCACAATTAATGTCCGTTCAGCAGAGCCAGCATATGAAGTTTTGCCAAACCGGATGACAACTGGCTACTCGGCGCTAGACCATCTTCTGTTTGGGGGCATACCTCAAGACAACGCCGTCATTCTGTCTTCGCCTTCCAGCAACGAGCGGGAACTGCTTGCCAGAAAATTCCTTGAGGCTGGGCTCCACGCTCAGGAAACAACGTTTTTCGTCACCGCTGAACCAGGAACTACTAAGGCTTTTGTCAAGCGATACCCCTCTGGCTTTCATCTCTTGAGTCTGCAATTCCCAAGCCGACAGCATCATACAGAACATGCCCAACGTATACAAGCTGAAAGGTGTAGAAAACCTTACCGATATAGATATTGCACTAACCAAAATGTTTCGTATTCAGAAAACCCAAGCCACTGGTCCGAGGCGACTGTGTATCAATAACATATCAGATATTCTTCTCCAACATCACGCTTTGGCTACAAGACGATGGCTAACCTCGCTTTTGCCAACGTTGAAGTCTAATGGCTTCACTGTTCTGGCCGTTATTGACTCTGGGATGCACACCAGAGAGGAAATGCAGGCTGTTCTAAGTGTTTTCGACGGGGAAATAATGCTTTCAGAAAGAGAAACTCCAGAAGGCACAAAACAGGTCCTGAAGGTCAAAAAACTTTGTAACCAGAGATTCTCTGACAAAGAGCTAATTGTCACCAGCGAAAAACTTGCAAAAAAATAGATCTAAAAAGTGTGAGCGTCTTTCTAAACAATTTTCTCATTGAGATGTTACTAGCAAACACGGCACAGTCAGCCCAGGCGACATCGCCAACTGTTAACAAAGAAAAACGGGGCGGTTGTTATGGTTCGTTGGGTCTTTGGTGAAGAAGAAGATAATGGC
>CAVRFW010000011.1:0-51253 GCA_963720565.1 Candidatus Bathyarchaeota archaeon
GACCTATTGAAAATCTTCATAAAAACCAAGAAACTCACCGCCAACAGCCACATCTACAACGGAAGTTCAGACAACCTCTCAACCAATTACCGCCATTACCGAAACCGAATAGCCGATGAATTCAACATGCCCGAACTCAAACAAATATGCCTATACGACTTCCGCAGATTCAAAGCTTCAGATGTTTACCACAGAACAAAAAGCGTACTTAGAGTAAAGGAAATCTTAGGTCACAGCGACCCAACACTAAAAACGACGCTCAAATACATCAGCCTATTCGATGAAGACACTAGCACATGGGAGCCAATCGTATGCGAAACCGAAGATGAAATCAAGCAAGCCATCCGAGATGATTGCATCCTCGTATGCCAAGCAAACGGAAAGACATTTTTTAAGAAGCCAGCATAAGAGATTACTTCAGGGATAACCTTTTGCGGAGTTATAGGTAATTGGTGGTTCAAAAATATCTTGAAATTTTGAAGGATTACTTTGGCAATGCATATGCTATTGCCAAGAGATGCGACTTCAATAGAGAAAAATACGAACCACTGGTAAGAAGAGTTTACACGAAAGAATTGCGATATTCAATCTTAGAGACACTTGCCTATGAGTTGACTAAGCTTGACTGGAAAAAACAAGAAAGTGAAGCAAAAGAAGCTGACGGATTAAAAGTTCACTATGTTGGAGCAGAATATAGTTATCGAAAACCTTTTGGACATACCTCAGAATTTATTCGCAAAACTGGTCTATATGCCGACAAGGTAGTTGTCGAAGACCAACTACTGAATCGTTTGCTTGCTTGGGATAGACTACGAGCCAATACCAATGTAGTATTCAACTTTGTTATAGACCACGCAATCGATTTCTTAACACTTGAGCCACTGATTATTTCAGAGTCGGATGAAGGGTTATGCCAATTTGCACCTGCAAGCCAATGGTGCCTAGAAAATAATGGTTTGCAGGACAAAGTAATGGAACTCGTGTTTGATTCGGGAACTTTGTATGCATCTCAACTTTTTGGTAAACATTTTTCCTCAATGGACGAGGTGCGCTTGTTCATTTCAAAGATAAACAGTCACGAAGAATTCTTCAAGTTAATGGTAAATAAAGAAGGTTTCGTTACCCAAGATGGTGACGAAATTAACTCTCAATGGATGACGGAATTTGTGCAGCCGTTCGAAACCACAATTACACCTGATTTGCTTTATGAGACATTAATAACTGGAATTCATGGTGGCAGAATTAATGACTTGGTTTATGATGGTCTACTTGGGACAATTCCAGTCACTGACCTAAGAGCTTCTTGGAACTCAATGAACTGGCTGATAAAAAACGACAATGATAGGCTATCTAAACAAGCAAGCACCATGGCTATCTCAAAAGAAGCAATGGTGATTAGTACTCTTCAGCAAGATAAACTGCGTTGGTTAGGTAATGTCCCAATAAACAAGTTATGTCAACTAAGGGAAAGAGGAGAACTCTCTGACCTAAGAAGGCTAATCAATGAAGAAATTGTCAGTATTGAGCAAGCATCTGATGAAGAATTTTTTGAAGTAGCTAAGCAGGTAAACTATAACATTAACAATGCACTGAAAAAACATACCGCTCAAATAAGTGACTTAAGGGAAATCTACAGAGAAAAATATGGTCTTGATATTAAGTATTATATTGTCTCTGGAGCTATCGCCATAACCTCGGCAGTTTTCCAACCAATTGCTTCTGCGACTGGAATCATAGCAACTCTCTCAGGTATAGTTCCTTCAACTTTCAAAACGTTAACAGACTACTTCGAAGAAAGGTCTCGCCTAAAGGAATTGCAGAAGAAGCCAGTTGCATTACTCTTTGAAGCAAGAAACCGCACAAAGTGAAATGCTGAAATGCTGTTTTCCTGGTATCCACGCTTTAGTCGTCAAGTACTTTTCAAAGTGCCGCGAGGATGAAAGTGAAGAGTCAACCGCACTACACCTTAAATTCCCTATAGTATTGTAGTCATCACGCTCGGCGTCGCCTTCGCTCCGCCTCGCACTATTGACGCTGTACAAACTGTTTTATAAACTCAGAACTAATACCAGTTATCATAATGCTTGTAAATTGAAAGGAAGAGGAAACATGATGGGAGAAAATGAGTCAGAAAACGGTCACAACGGTTGGAAAGCATTCTTGAAAAAACATTGGGGAATCACCGCTGTATTTGTAGTAGGCGCTGTTTTGGCATTGGTTGGTTCGATTTTAGTTTTTCTATGGTTTGCGGAAGACTCTCAATCGATAACTATGGTACCAATGACTTTGGGTTTATGGACAATTGGACATGTCGTCACCTTCATCTTACATCTAATTTTCTGGGAACTTGTACTAATCGGAATTCCAGTAGGCATAGCTGCAATAGGTGGGTGGCAATGGTGGAAAAGGCTGCCTGATGAAGAAAAGAAGACATATCATTTCTTCAGAAGTAGTTCACGAACAACTGGCGGCGGCGGAGGAGTATCGATACTTTTCTTTATTGCTTTCTGCATCAAGGTTTTCATTGATGGAAACTGGGATGTCGCTATCGCCTCTTGGACTTTGAACTACGTTGTAGAATCTATGATTTCGATACTAATCTGGGTAGCAATAATCTTTGGAATTCCTGCAGCCATAGGTGTTATCTGGTGGATAAGCTATGGGATGAAAAAGAAACCAGCGAACGAATCAAATCAGACTGCGATTCCAGCATAAAATAGAAAAAACGAACTGTTCAAAAACCGCAAATAACCCTTCTTTCTTTAACTTCCAAAGCTCTCAGCGTCGCTTGTGCTTCCGCCTCGCACGTTCCAGACGACGCGAAAGCCAGACGAAGCGGACCCTACGATAAGTCGAAAAAACGATAGCGAGATAGCTCTTTGAATGCTATCCTTTGCATCCTCTAACGTGTTTGTTAAACCGTTCCACATCGTAGAAAGTCATACTACAACGCAGACACTTATGAGCAACGCTTTCTCTAGTTTCTCCCATTTCTAAATTTCCTCTTGAAACAAACTGCGCGCGCTACCTACTGCACAAGCAACTGTTTTTGCTCGTTTGTACTTAAAGCGTTTTCTTAACTCTGAAATCCGTAGGTGCGCTCGAAAGCTTAAATCTAAATTGGATTTAACTGAGATAAAGGATGAGATTTCATGAATGATGATGTCTTGGTGGCGGTGACTGTTAGCCGAGACAAAGGGGAAATAGTGTACAAGGTTGATTGCTCAAGTAACCTAGCAAGTGAAGAACTCGAATATTACCTCAAAGAAGTAATCGAAGGTATCTGCAAATGGAAACCAATTGTTTGCGAAGAAGCAGTGCAAAGCTTCAAAGGAACAGTTAGAAAAAGAAAAACAAAGTAATCCCATATTCAGAAATATCCTCAAGGCACAACAGTAGTCGTTCGAGCTAAGTTTCGGTGTCGCTTGCGCTCCGCCTCGAACGTTCCAGACGAAAACGTCTAACCCGAGCGAAATGTTGAGATTTCATTTGCTTCGTAAATTGTAGGCAGTGATAGATTCAGCGCTCGGATGATACACTATTTCTTCCTTGACATCCTGTCACATCTTGGGCAACGCCTCTTCTTTAGAAGGACCCCCGAAGTAATTATGCAGTTCGAACAAAGCGTTACCCCACAATCCCTGCAATCCACTGAATGGTTTTTGCCATACTCCCGCTTACAAATGGGACAAGTTCTCACACAGGTGTAACATAGAATTTGTTTGCAGATTGGACAAGTCTTGTCCAGATGTACCTTATGAAAAACCCCTTGACATGATGAGCACAAAACCGTTTCAGAAGGACACAGCCATTTGTTGCAATCTGGACATTGCCATGCCTTAGTCTTAGGTATCGACTTACCACAATCCTCACAAATAGCTCCATTTATGTGGAAACTGCTTCTTATTATTCCTCCAGAAGAAGCAAGAAGGACCTTTTCAAAACTCTTATCCTTGAAGGCATACTTGAAATGCCAAATCGGGACCAGCAGCAAGTTCTTGGAAAGTATTGTAATTGCTCTGTTAGACGGCAAATAAGATTGATACTTTTCGCCTTCATATTTATCGTTATAAGAGATTTTTCGCCGATTCTTTTCTTTGATGTAATTTATCGCCAATTCCTCTGCCTTGTAATTAGTTACCTTGACTTCCCATTCTCGATTCTCAACGTTATACTTCTCAGAAGAGTCAATTACTACCTCCTTTAAGAGGTTCAATATTTTTCAAGTCCCTCATTACAATTTCTGACGTGCGGTCTGTATTCTCATGGAAGTTTAACACTTCGCCACTGCTTGCATCGATTACCACTGTCCCTCTATCCTCAACAACAGTTTGTTGGTACCATGGCAATCGAACATTTTCCAAGAGAGAAAAGCGTATTTTGTAGTATGGATTAATAATTAGTTTTGCAGACGTTATCTCCAATATCTTCGCATTGCTAATTTCAGGAAGAATTGCTTTCTCATATGGCATAATGGGTAATATGTCTTTGAGTGTTGATTGTGTCGGTCGCACGTTTTCACTTTTAAATCCTATCCATAACCTCATAAAATCCTTGATTATCGGTTCAACCTCTTCATTCTCAGCTATTGTGAAGTTATTGGTTTGTTTGTTGAGACCCGTGTAGGTGAAATTCACTGCACCAGTAACAGCGTATTTGTCATCAACAACGTATATTTTTGAGTGAACCGCCTCTTTTCGAACGAAGTGGACATCGAAGTTTGTAGTTTGAGATAGTTGGGAGAGGTAACTGTAGGTGTCAGCATTGTAAGTGTCATCACTTGTTACAATTCGAACTTCAATACCTCTCCTCGAAAGGTCGTATAGTCTCTCAGCGTACGCTTTCGAAATCCAAGGGCTGCACACCCAAGCTGACCTCTTTGCATAGAAGACTGGTTCTACATACTTCCATGCCTAGCTCATTCATGGTCCGCATTGATGTTTCAACAATCATTTACGTCATCTTCAGATTTAATAGTTTGGCAAATAAACGCCCAACTCTGAGCCAATATTCTAAGCAGCCAGAGCGCGCGTAGACAGTATACCCAGAGGTAGGCTAATGATGAAAAAAACGCCTTGGACGCCTTTTACCCGCGTGATTCTTACGCAAGGTTACTTTGATAGGAAATAGCGCCAAGGAACAGCAATCAGGTCCCCTATTATCCAGAAAACAAACAGCATAGTTATCTCATATCCCCACGGCTGTACTGAACCAGAGGCAAGCACTGGAGCGAAAACTGCAACAATCCAAACGATTTTTCCTGTTGCCTGCAACAGCAAAGACGCAGCAAACTTTAAAGGTGAACGCAGACCCAGCAAACCAACAACGCCGAGCGCAACCATGTAACTGTAGGCATAACCTGGTGACCACATCGGGTCTAGATTTGGAACACCCATAAGCGATGACATCGTAGCTGGTGAGACAAGGTAAACTATACCTAAACCCATCGCCCCTACAATGTTGACTACATACATGAACCTCAGCCAGTTTGGATGAAAATCCACTTTTGCAGACTCATTTGTCAATTCTTTCACCTCCTTTCTCCCCAAGACAAGCAAAAGACTGCTTTCGAACCAAGTGTTATTTAATTTTTGGGGTCACTTGTTACGTCTCGCGCGCGCCAAGCCAATATTTTGAACATCGCGAGCGCTGATTAATGCCAAACTCGACCTAATCACATTTGCAATTGAATTTCCTCGCCTTTCTCTAAATCTTCCTCACAAACGAAACCAAGCACGACAGAAACCTGCGCTCTAAACAAGCTATTGAAGAATTGACCAAAAAGTAACACGCTCAAGATAACCAGAACCGTCCTTACATTCGAACATGCCCACATTATAGACGCACATTAAATCATCACCGATTTTGACTGCCTGAAAGAAAATAGCATAAGGAATAACAAACAAGCCATAACGCGCAATGAACTTGGTGCAAACCTTATCCAGCCTAATTTTGTTCCATTCGCGCTCAATTCTGCGTCTACGTTGACGATTCATTGCTACCGCTAACCTCCCTCGAATCTCCTGCTGACAACAACTTCCCAAAGCGGCTCGACATCATCACCAAACATGTTTACTGTCTCACCACGTCGAGAAATCGACAGCTCAGAGAAAGCACCCAAGTACCGAACACGGACTAAGTCGCACGAACAGTAAGGACACTGATGATTTATGCCAACATCTTTTCCGTTAATCAGCTTCAACTTCCTGTAGGAACAAACGCCAAACCAAGTTGCCGCATGAGACTTCTTAGCGCCACGACGAACAGAACAATGGTTCAGTTGGTACCAACAAGCTCCGCCGACAGCGCGCGCTGCACGTGACCAAGAAAGAAAAAAGGGTTTAGGAGGTGGATTTTCCGTTTCTTTCTAGACCTGAGTTGGCGTTACAGTTGGTACTGTTGGTTGCTCTTGTTGAGGTTTTACCGAGAAGAAGGCAACAGCTAGCAATAGCATCGAAATCCAGACAAGAAAAACGCCTATTACGATTATGGTCAAGATTGCGCCGATTAGCAGTAGTAATCCTGTCGTTCCAAATAGACCAACACCGGTTTTCGAAGACAGCAGCCCGAGCGATTTTCTAAGCAATATAGCAGTGATTAGCACGAAGACAAAAGCGACCACCAAGGCAGCGACGACATAAACTAGGAATTCCATGATGACTTCAAAACTGATTGTTGAAGGATCTATTGCAGACCATGATGCAGCATTTGTCCAATCAGCAATGTTAATTCCGATAGCTGTTAGGAACCCTGCCGCGCCAATGACAACCACCGCTGCTACAGCCACGACACCTACTATGCCCGCGATTACAGCGAATAGCGCGTTGTTGAAGATCCCTGCTTCCTTGTAGTAATCTGCGAATCCCTTGAAGCCTATGAGAGCCAAAATTAAGCCCACTAGGCTGAGTATCCAACCGTAGGGTGCTATCCATGGTATTGCGCCTACGAAAAGCAGTAGTGCACCGACACCGCCCAAGTTTTTGCTTGTTGTAATATCCATTTTTTTTCCTCAAGGCATTCAGCTCGGTGTCTTGAGGATAAAAGCTTTTTCATTGGGGTTTAGAGGTGCGCTAAGGGATACCACCAGGCGAGCTCTATGTGTTCGTTGATTATGCTGTAGTAGCTGCCCAGGTATTCTAGGCCTTTTTCCGTTATTGTGTAAACTTTTCTTGATCTTCCGTCTTTTTGTTCCTTTTGACTGGTGAGAAATCCTTTCTGTTCTAGGTTGTTGAGTGTTGGGTAGAGAGCGCCGTGTCTGAGTCTTATGTGGAAGTCCGTTTCTACGTTCTTTTTAATTCTGTATCCCCAGAGGGGTTGGTGTTGGAGCATTCGGAGTAGTTGTATGTCTAGCATGTTTGTGATTATGCGTTGTACAATTTCTTTTCTGTAGTTTTCGGGCATCGTTTTTCGCCTTTTGGGGTTCTATGTTGAAGTTGTTGGTGTTTGTCTTATTTAGTTTATGTAAAAATCTCGAGTCGGTATTGCTCACGTATGTTTGTTTATGCTTGTGTTAAGCGCGCGCTCTAGCAACATCTTAAAGTCAAAACCCAACCGCTTATTCCAACTCAACTTGACAACATCGCAGATGCTTTGAACAACCTCGGACTATTAGTTTTCTTCTTCAGCAAGAGAAACAACTGTTGTGTTTTAAATATTCGCAACAAACTAGTTACTAGTCAAGTTCCTTTCAAGGTGGGCAACGTGAACCAACAGTACATAGACGAGCAGACGCAACAACAGATCACAGACTTCTGTAGACACATCGCCAAACCAGCCGAAGTCACTGCCATAAGCCTTTTCAACAGTAATACGAGTGAGTCGCTGAACAGAAAAACAATCTTGGAGATCATGCTCGTTATTCGCGACTTCAAGTCCAGGCTTACGAGCTACTTCAAAATAGTAAATCAAAGACCAATCGTCTTTCTCGCCGTGGACCAATGGGTTTTTGAGAGAGACGTCGAACGTGGCTTTTTGGGTGAAGCTTTCGCAGGAACCTTGGTCTTCCCCTACACTGCTCTCCAAGGAAAAAACTACCTTAAGGAACAGGAAATAAAACTGAAGAAACGTCTAGTTCTTGAATTGCTGGAGAACATTGTCCTCAGTTATCCAGAGCTTTCCTACAGCGTTAAAATCAAGCCACAGTATTTCATGTATGAAGTCATACTGAACCGAGTAAGAGTATTTCCTCCTCTTACGTACAGCATCTCTAACCTACATGGAACGCTAACGGCTAAAGACCCAGAATCCGTGCTCCACGGGTACATGGAAGCATTAAAGCAACTTGAAACGGAGAAAAAAATTGGTGTCTTAAGCGGTTACGTTACTATTCCAAGAGAATTCGTTGTCAAAAGTCAAAAACGAAGAGTGCGCTTTGCAAACCTAACCAAGAACACCCCCAGAACCCTTTTCACCTCTTTAGTAAAGATTTTCCCTCAATTGCTAACCTTCTTTTCGCAGAACAGCGAAAGTTTACCTACCCTGCAAAACGTCATCCCGAAAAAAAGCAGTCAAAGCAGCCAGCAATTCATAGACCCGGAAAAATACGTTTTTGTTCCTACCTCAAAAGGCCTGGTCTCTTTCGCAGACCGCACAGGCATTGAAGACTTCGCCGAAAAGGTGCTGTTCAAAGGTGAAAACGCGAAGGTCAAGCTTGAACCAGTCGGAGGCGTTCTAAACGATGTCTACCTGATTAGAGCATACTCCAAAGGCAAGGAGACGAAAGTCCTTGTTAAACGCTTCAAGGATTGGTCCGGTTTCAAATGGTTCCCACTATCCATATGGTCTCTTGGAGCCCGAACCTTCGCTGTACTAGGCAAATCAAGACTTGCCAAAGAATGCGCCATCAGCGAAGTCTTAAGGTGCGAAGGATTCAACGTTCCAAAGATTCTACATGTGAACAACAATGAACGCCTCGTCTTCATGGAGTATATTGAAGGCGAAGACCTCAGCAACAGTATCAAAAGACTCGCAACGTCCAATGCCGAAGAAAACAAAAACAGAGAACTGGTGAATATAGAGAGAGTAGGCGAAATACATGCCCGAGTTCATTCTCTTAACGTTACATTGGGAGACACGAAACCAGAAAACATCATAATCGCTCCAAATGGTGATCTTTACCTTTTGGATTTTGAGCAAGCTTCCCGCAGCGACGACAAGGCATGGGACATAGCGGAATTCCTGTACTATTCAGGTCATTACCTTCAACCACCTTACGGAAACGGAAAAGCAGCGCTAATTGCCAACTCTTTCATAAGTGGCTACTTGAAAGGTGGAGGAGACCTCAACACTGTTCGGAAAGCAGGCGCAGCCAAATACACACGGGTCTTCAGCATCTTCACCACACCCTCAGTGATACTAGCTATGTCAAATGCATGCAAAACCGCCAGAGAACAGAAATAAGCTCTTCAATTGATTGAACAACTTGCTTCACAGACCTTACTAACATGATTGGCTCCGACCTTTCGGAATGATCTGCTGAAGAGTCTTTTCCCTGAACCCCAAGGTTTTATATCCTCTGTCTATTGGAATAATTATTGGGTTGCTTGTGACCAAAGTTCTTTACTATAAAGGAATTCACAAGGTGAAGGTTGTCACAGAAAGCGTAGGCTACTTGATTGTGGAGGCGCTGGAGGAGTTTTATGACTCCGATAATGGCGAAAGGGTCAAGGTTGCAGCGGGTGAGAGACGCATAGTACCCACGGACTCTGTGCACAAGAGAAGAGTTATGGCTCAAGTGAAGGAGCACACCTACGAGTTGAAGATGGAAAGAAAGCTTAAGCGGCTAGTTGAAAAAGAAGAAGACAGACAGAAAGACGAGAAAACCTGAAGACGCTCTTTTCCCAAATTTAGCCCAAGCAATTTTGTCGCGAGACACCCGTCCTTCCCTGGATGCTCAATTCTAGCTTTGCCTGATAGCTGCGAAATCTTTTCTACGGGATTGGTTTTTTAAGGAAGCGAATCATACTTGCACTGTTTAGAAAAGTCTAAACTAAGATGTTTAAAAGTTGAAATAGGGATTGAAGATGCCTTCGCGGCTAATCGTGGTAAAAATCGGCACAAGCGGCATTACTACAGAAGACGGAAAACTTGACGAAGCAGAAATGCGTCGATTGACCAGTCAAATATCTGCAGCGTTCAAGCAAGGAGACAAGATTGTTCTCGTCACGTCGGGAGCCGTTGCCGCAGGAATGGAAGAACTCTCTATACCGCCTAAACCAAACGACATAGTCTTCAAGCAAGCTTCAGCAGCTGCAGGGCAAAGCGTGCTGATGGCGAAGTACCGCGAATTTTTCCGAGAGCATGGACTAAAAGTAGCCCAGATTCTACTCACCGCGGATGATCTGTCAAACCGGACATCCTATTTGCACACAGTCAACGTGCTGAGTATGCTGCTAAAACTTGGCGTAGTTCCTATAATCAATGAGAACGACGTGACCTCAATCGACGAGATCAAGCCCATCAACGGCCTTAAGAAAAACTTCAGCGACAACGACATACTATCGGTTCTCTTGGCAAACGCAATCTGCGCAGACCTGGTGGTTATTCTCTCAGACGTTGACGGTTTATACACGACAGACCCATCGAAACCTGACGCTGTAGTCATCAGAACTGTCGACAGCGTCACCCCTGAACTAAGGAGCACGCTAAAAGGCAAAAGCAAGCATGGCAGGGGAGGCATCCAAAGCAAAGTCAAAGCAGCTGAAATCGCAACGACATGCGGCATACCCGTAGTAGTTGCTAACGGAAGAAGAGAAAACGTTCTTCTAGACATACTCACAGGAAAAGAAGTGGGCACTTACTTCAAACCGCACAATAGGATGCCGGCCGTAAAGCGCTGGATTGCCTATGGCGCTTCCGCAAAGGGACAAATCGTCATCAACGAGGGCGCAAAAAAAGCCATACTGGGAGGGTCAAGCCTTCTGCCGGTAGGCGTCACAGAAGTGCGAGGGCACTTCAACGTTGGAGACGTGGTTAGTTTGGTGGACCAAAACAACTCCGAGTTCGCAAGGGGAGACTCTAACTACAATAGCGGAGAGTTAAGCCTAATAAAAGGGATGAAGATTACCGGGGTTAAGAAGAAACTCGGGATTGCCAGACCCAAGGATGTAATTGAACACAGGAATATTCACCTTACAGAGGAAAAAGAATGATTGAAGAAATATGTAAGAAAGCAAAGGTTGCGTCTATGCAGCTTGCGCAACTTCAAGCTGAGGAAAAAAATGATGCATTGGAAAGAATGGCTAGGGCGCTTGAAGCTAACATCGACAAGATTTTAGAAGCGAACAAGAAAGACGTTGACGCTGCCAAAGCCAAAGGCTTGAAGTCTGCGTTGCTTGACAGGTTAGCATTAGACAAGCGTAAAATCGGAAACATGGCACGCTGCCTAAGAGAAGTTGCCGCGTTGCCCGATCCTGTTGGCGCCATCGTTAGCTCATCGACCAGACCGAACGGTTTGATAATTGGACAGCTCCGCGTCCCTCTAGGCGTGATTGGAGTCATATACGAATCAAGACCAGATGTTACTTCTGACGCTGCCGGAATCTGCATCAAATCGGGCAATGCGGTGATACTTAGAGGCGGTTCAGACGCCATTAAGTCCAACCTGGCTTTAGGCGAGGTGCTCAGGGGAGCTCTGTCAGAATCTAAAGTGCCAGTTGAAGCTATTCAAGTGGTGAGTTCAACTGAAAGAAAGGTGGCAGAGGAATTCATGCAGATGAGAGAATACGTAAGCGTGTTGATTCCCCGTGGAGGAGCTGACCTTATTAAAACCGTTGTGGAGAAGGCTCGTATACCTGTCATCGAAACGGGCACGGGAAACTGCCACATCTACGTCGACGAAGACGCTGACTTAGAAAAGGCCATACCCATAATCATAAACGCGAAATGTCAAAGACCAGGAGTTTGCAATGCAACCGAGAAACTCTTGGTGCACAAAAGCATAGCTAACAGTTTTCTTCCGAGAATAATTGCCGCGCTCCGAGAAGAAGGAGTTGAAGTCAGAGGCGACGCCCAAACAGCAAATGTTGTTTCAGATGTCAAAATAGCCCAAGAAGAAGACTGGTACACAGAATACTTGGATTTGATCATCGGAGTCAAAGTTGTGAAGGACATAGACGAGGCAATCGCTCACATAAACAAGTACGGGTCTAAGCATTCAGAGGCCATTCTAACATCAGAATTCGACAGGGCGATCCGCTTCATGAAGGAAGTCGATTCAGCCGCAGTCTACTGGAACGCATCCACACGTTTCACAGACGGCAACCAGTTCGGCTTGGGCGCAGAAATCGGAATCAGCACACAAAAGATGCATTGCCGAGGGCCCATGAGCGTTCAGCACCTAACAACTACGAAATACTGCATATTGGGCACCGGACAGATAAGAAGCTAAAACGACCCCCTTCCAGAATAAGTTGCCCGATTAAGAAGCTTCAGAAGGTTTTCCAGGGATTGAGGATGAGGTTTCCTAATCCCTGGTGTTATGGAGGGCTTCTCCTTTCCCCTCTCTAATAGCACTTCAATTCGTCAAATAATAAAAGCAGTGTTTCCGAAATTGTAACATTCCGGGATTGCCCCATCCTTAGTTCACTTAATCGTTAAGCATTTGCTCAGCTTACAGAGAACCCGCGATAGAGTAGTGCAAGTTTCGCGCGTTAGTAAACCAGCAAAACAAACCCTAAAAACCCTTTGAAGGGCATTCTGCCAAATTTCTTCAGACGCAGGTGAGGGGGTTTGATTCCCAGCACGTGAAGCTATGATGCTCAAACGCAGAATGAAGCTCCTAAAGGTTTAAGCCTATGTTTGTGGCGACGTTTTCCGCACTCCTTTTTTCAGTGATACGAAGCGCAGGCTACCACAATGATATAAAGCTTTAACGCACGTTTAGGAAAACGATAAGCCATGCCCCAACCTGTCCATTACAAATTTACTCAACATTTTAGCCAGCCAGCCCGCAAAGCGTACGAATGGTGCACGAACTTCACGCCCGAAGACCAAGCTCTATTGCGAGAAGAAAACCCCACGCGGGAAGTGCAACAACTCACGCAAAACACGGTTTTCCTAACTGACAAAATCCACAACGAAGGCAAAACCACGGAAAAACAAAAACTCATCTGCCTCTATCCAAACAGGCTAATGTGGACTAGCACACACTTAACTGGACCAGCCAAACATTCACAGTTCATCTACGAAATCACATCAGAAACCAAAACCACAAGCACCCTCAATTTTACTGCTTTGCACATCGCCCACGACTTAGAAGAAGGCAACAACAAAACTGAAACCAAACGTCTCGCGGAAAAATTGAGATCGGAAGACTCTATCACCTGGAAGGAATTGGCGAATGAAATGGAGAAGGAACTGGGAAAAAGTCACCCAAAGAGGTTTGCCTAAGCAGAAAAGAAACTCTTGGTTCTGCATCCAGAAAATTAACTTACCAGAAATAGTTAATTGCTATTAACAAGTCTTAAATGGAGATATCAAAATACTATTTTAGACCCAAAATTGATCGAAGTTATCCCCATTCTCGCTATAGTCTTTGGCTCTTTCATAGGTATTATTGTCGTTGTTTTGGCTTATGCAGCTTACACAGAAAAAAAAGAGAGACAATATCAATTAGCACTTGCTCAATTAAGGAATTCAGCTTCTGAAAAAGAGACTAAGGAAATTATCAAAGAGATTGTAATGATACCTTGCCAGTATTGCGGGTCTTTAATTCCTCAAACGTCATTAGTTTGTAGTAACTGCGGTGCTGGAAGAAAACAGTAGAGATGCATCAGTAAAAGCGTGCGCCGCAACCGAGAAACATGGAATTGTGAAGTTCAGGCGACCTAAGCGATTTGGAATTATTATAGTCTTAGACGAAGAATTCCATGCCTAAAGGTTTAAGACCCAATTTGTGGCGATGTCACCCGCACAATCCCCTTTTTCTTTCTATCCATAAACGATTAGCTAGCTTTTGCTTTAGAGAAGCTTCCTTAGTGCCCCAATAGACACTACGTTTGAGATTTCTTCGACAAACTTGGCCCTGACAGGAGTATCTGACGCAATCCCGCTCCTGAGGATAATCGGCGTGAGGTCATTGTCTTGAGCTCCAATATATGTTGACAGAACGCACTCTTCTGCGCAAAAGCCTGTTATTATGACAGTGTCAACGCCCAGCTCCCGCAGCTTTTCCGCCAGTTGGGTTTTCGTAAAGGAATTGCCGTAGGTTTTGACTATTCTCAGGTCTTGCTCCTCAAGGTCAACGCTTTCATGTACTTCAAAATTCGCGTTACCAGGAACAAGCCCTTCGCTGTCGTTTCTGTGCTGTATTACCACAATTGGCAAGCCTTTCTTCCTGAACAACGGTATTGCCTCGTTGATAGAATTCCATGCCTAAAGGTTTAAGTGTCTGGGATATGCTCTATGTGAAATCAGGTGAAAAATAATGCCAACGCACGGTTCACTATCCAAAGCGGGAAAAGTTAGATCACAGACCCCGAAAATTGCGGCTCAAGAGAAAACCAAGCCCAGTCCTAAAGCTAGAAGCAGACGTAACTACGAAAAACGGGTGCTTCTGCAGAGGAAACCTGGGCAAAACTGGATGTAAACGTCTGCCCAGAAATAGTTCGAGTTTTTACGAGGCATGATACATCTTGTGCCAATGCAGTTTATCTACCACTTAAGAGAGAATTAGTGCGGTAGCTGGGTCGTGGACATAGAAAACGCCACTAGGGAAATCATTGAAGCCCTCATGTTTCTGGAGTGCCCCACACACGACGACGCAAACCGAATTAAAATGCAAATAGCCGCCAAACATCATCTTAAAAGAATGCCCTCTAACGCCGAGATAATAGCTGCATTGAGCGAAAACGAAAAAACGCGGCTGCTAAGAATACTGCGCAGAAAAGATACGCGTGTTATATCGGGTGTCACCGTCGTAGCTGTTATGACTAAACCGCATCCATGCCCACAAGAAGAACCCTGCGCTTATTGTCCAGGTGGCCCATCACAAGGCGTGCCACAAAGTTACACGGGCAACGAGCCAGCAGCCCTCCGCGGAAGCCAAAACAGTTATGACCCTTACCTCCAAGTTGGACATCGAATTAGACAACTAACCGCCATCGGACATCGTGTAGACAAGATAGAGCTTATCGTTATGGGCGGCACTTTCCCATCCACCCCGGTTGAATATCAAACATGGTTCATCCAACGTTGTTTAGACGCCATAAACGGAAAGGAATCTGAGAATCTGAGGCAAGCTCAAACTTACTCGGAAACCAGCAAAATACGCAATGTTGGAATCACGGTGGAGACGCGACCAGACTGGGCAAAACAGCCACACATAGATAGAATGCTGGGTATGGGCGTAACCAGAATAGAACTAGGCGTTCAAAACCCTAACGACAGAATATACAGTTTGGTAGGTCGAACCCACAAAGTCACAGACGTAATAGAAGCCACCCGCACCGCAAAGGATGCAGGGTTGAAAATCGTTTATCACCTAATGCCTGGAATGCCGGGGTCAAATCCAACAGAAGACTTGGAAGCTTTCACTCAAGTCTTCAAGGACCCTGCGTTCAAACCAGATATGATAAAAATCTATCCTTGCCTAGTTATAGGGAAAACAAAAACCCATGACTGGTACATCAAAGGCGAGTATACGCCATATTCCACAGAGGAAGCCACGAGTCTGATTGCAGAAGTTAAGAAACGAATTCCCCCATGGGTCCGAGTTATGCGAGTGCAACGGGATATTCCGGCTCGGAACATAGTTGCCGGCGTGAAGAAGAGCAATCTTCGCCAACTTGTACAGCTAAAACTAGCTGATCAAGGCGAAAAATGTGGGTGTATCCGTTGCAGGGAAGTAGGTCACAGAATGGTTGTTGACCATGTTGCGCCCGATTTGGATAATGTTAAGACACTATCAACCCATTATGAGGCTTCCGAGGGCGAAGAAATTTTTCTGTCAACCGAAGACCCGATAAACGATGTCTTGGTAGGTTACCTGCGTTTGCGAATACCTTCAGCCAAAGCACATAGACCAGAAATCACGGTTGTCCCTTCTGCCATCGTGCGGGAACTCCACGTTTATGGCCCCCTTGTGCCGGTGGGCAAACACTCTTCTCAAGCATGGCAACACAGAGGGTACGGTTCTATTCTCCTTCGTGAAGCAGAACGCGTATCACATGAAGATTATGATTTGAAAAAGATTTTAGTTATAAGTGCGTTAGGCACAAAACAGTATTACATGCAGCACGGGTATGAGAGAGACGGAGTCTACATGTCCAAGAAAATGGAGGATTAAGAGTATGAGTCAAGAAACAAGTTCAGGTTACAAGGGCGAAGCACGAAAGGTCTTAGATGACGCAGGATGCGAAGTCGGCGATATCGTGCGTGTTATCAACAAAGGAAAAGCGTACGAGGGAATACTTATCCCCCGGTCAGAATCGAGAGACGATGAACACGTCGTAGTGAAACTGAAGAGTGGCTACAACCTCGGAGTGAAAGTTACAGCTGAAATGAAAATTGAGAAAATCGGAAAGGGCATCAAACCTACGTTTGCGCCGCCACCCCTTCCCACACAAAAAGGGACCCTGCCAAAAGTCGTTATTATGAGCACCGGAGGCACAATTGCGAGTCGTGTGGACTACCGAACAGGAGCTGTGCGCCCAGCTTTGTCCGCCAGCGATCTTTACGGCGTGGTTCCAGAACTCGCAGATCTCGCACATGTGGATACACAAATTCTTTTCAGCTTGTATAGCGAAAACATAACACAGGAACATTGGAAAAAAACGGCGATAGCTGCTGCGGAACATATCGAGCGTGGCGTAAAAGGCGTAATAATTGCTCATGGCACAGACACCATGGCTTACACGGCAGCAGCATTGAGTTTTGCGCTGCAAAACTTGCCTGTACCCGTCATAGTCGTCGGGGCCCAGAGGAGTTCGGATCGCCCGAGCTCTGATGCAGCTACAAACTTGATAGGAGCTGTGAAGGGAGCAGTCTATGGAGACTTTGCCGAGGTAGTAATAGCCATGCATGAGAATATGGCAGACACAGCAATAGTTTTCAACAGGGGAACAAAAGTCCGTAAATGTCACACCAGTCGGAGAGACACGTTTAGGCCTGTCAACGGGTTGCCGATTGCGCGATCAGATGAGCAGGGCATAGTAATGCTAACGAAAGACTATAGGAAACGTGACGCGGAGAACAAGCTCGTCTTGAAGCCTGATTTCAGCAGAAAAGTTGCACTTGTGAAGTTCTATCCGGGTTTGGATCCCTCAGTTATTGACTGGTACACTGAAAGAGACGTAAAGGGGATACTGCTTGAAGGAACAGGGCTAGGACACGTGAGCAAAGCCTGTTTTGGAGCCATACAAAACGCCATCAGTCAAGATGTACTTATCGGACTGGCTTCACAGTGCATATGGGGACGCGTAAACATGAACGTTTACGATACTGGTCGTGACTTGCTAAACCTTGGAGTTGTCCCATTAGATGACATGTTCCCCGAAACAGCTTTGGTGAAACTCATGTGGGTTCTGGGTCAAACCCGAGATATAGAGGAAGCAAAAAAACTCTTGAAAACAAACATAGCAGGAGAATTTTCGCCACGGACACTGCCTCAAGAATTTGGTGTTGAAAAAGAAGGAGACTCACCCGTTGGAAACTGACTACACCGCCATAGGATTGAAAGTAGGATTAGAAATCCATCAGCAGCTCAAAACCAAAGAGAAATTATTCTGCAGCTGCAAACCTGGGCTCTTCAAGGATGAGCCAGAAATGACTTTTTTGCGCAGACTCAGACCTACCCAGAGTGAATTGGGGCAAGTGGACCCTGCTGCATACTTTGAATTCCAAAAAGGCGTCCGCGTTATTTACGAAGCCAAGAGCAACAGCTCCTGCCTCGTGGAAATGGATGAGGAACCGCCCCACCCCCTTAACATGGAAGCGGTGGAGACAGTCTTGACTGCGGCTATGCTTATGAATGCTCAACCGATAGATGAGATCTATGTAATGCGAAAAACCGTCATTGACGGCTCAAACACAACGGGTTTTCAGCGAACATGCGTCATAGCTTTAGACGGTTTCATCAAGGTCAACGGAAAAGTCATCCCAATCCAGCACGCGAGTTTGGAAGAAGACGCGGCGAGAAAAACTGGCGATGAACAAGGAGGAACCATAATTCACTATCGCATTGACCGGCTGGGTATTCCACTTATTGAAGTTGCAACTGGCCCGGTCATCTATTCACCGGTGGAGGCACAGGAAGTCGCACTTGTCATCGGCAAAATCCTCAGAAGCACAGGCAAAGTCATGCGCGGTTTAGGCAGCATTCGTCAAGACCTTAATGTGTCCCTTCCAAACGGAGCCCTGATGGAGATTAAAGGCGTCCAAGAGCTTGACTTGATCTCAAAAGTTGTTGAGTACGAGGTCCAACGTCAGCTGGGTCTCATACGAATAGGCCAAGAACTCAAGAGAATGGGAGCCGAACTGGAAGACACAGAACAGTTTTTTATTGATGTTTCCGGTGTTTTCAAAGATACGAAGTGTAATGTTATCAGGAAAGCTTTGGACAAAACCGAGCGGGTTTCAGCTGTTAGGCTCTGCAAATTCGCTGGTTTTCTGAAGCGGGAGCTGATGCCTGGTGTTCGTTTGGGAACAGAGTTGGCGGACAGGGCGCGTTTCTGGGGTCGCGTCGGGGGCATTTTTCACACCGACGAAATGCCTGCTTACGGCGTGTCCCCCGAGGAGGTTGCTGCATTGAGAAAAGCAGTTGACGCGGGAGATGAAGACGCAGTAGTTTTCGTGGCTGACAAGCCAGAAAACGCTAAGGACGCGCTGTTAGCAGTGGTTGAAAGAGCAAAAGAAGCCATTAACGGGGTTCCGGCTGAGACTCGAACGGCAAAACCTGATGGCACAACCCGGTACATGCGACCAAGACCAGGCGCCGCCAGAATGTATCCTGAAACCGATATCCCGCCTGCACTGATAACAGACGCGCTGATTGAAAAGGTCCATTCATCACTGCCCGAAGCCACTGAAAAGAAACTTGCCCGTTTTATGAAAGAATACAGTTTAAACGAGAAGTTGGCTAAACAAGTTATCGATTCCGAGTACAGCGATCTATTTGAGGCAGCAGTGAAGGAGAGCGGCATTTCCGCAACGACCGTAGCAGCCTTCTTAACTGAAACGGTGAAGTCGCTGAAAAGGGATGGAGTTCAAGTTGAAAACGTTTCGGATGAAGAAGTGCTGAGTATTTTCAAGTCCGTCGGTTCAGGAAGCTTGGCAAAGGAAGCTGTAGCGGATGTCTTTGTCTGGCTTTCAAAACACGAAGACAAAAGATTGTGTGACGCTGTGAAAGATTTGAACCTCCAGATGCTTTCGAAAGCAGAGCTAGAGGAACTCGTCGACCGGGCTATTGCAACCAACAAGCAGTCAGTTGACAAGCTGGGCAAGAACGCTTTCGGAATGCTCATGGGCGCCGTGATGAAAGATGTTAGAGGGAAAGCAGACCCTGATCTCGTCAGCAAACTGCTTAGAGAGCGCCTGAATTGATGGGACGCCTTTTGCCTTGACATGAAACCTTTTTCCTAATATTTCCTGTTTTCTTTGCCCATGCAGATCACACGAAGTCACGGTTCTCTGAGGGCTGTTTTTGAAGACGCAAATCCTAAAAAGGCATAGCATACCCATGTATATCATGGGTATTGCATTGCCGCAAAAAAGAAATAGAGAACAGGAAAACGAAATGGACCGGGGCAAGTTCACCTTCCGCGTCAAGATTGGAGATTACGAAGTTGAAATAGACGGAACCTTCGATGAGGTAACAAAGACACTTGAAAACCTTCCTGACATAATTCCGAACGTTCACAAGGCATTTGAAGAAGCTAAACCTAAGACCGTGGCGACTATAACCGTAAAAACAGAAGCTACGCAGAAAGAAGCAGCCAAACCTGCTAAGGAGACATATCCGAAGATTGAATCGACCGCAGACTGTCAAGAAGCAGTTACTAAAATCTTGGAGACGGATTGGGGAAAATGGCGTCCAAGAACCATGGAAGAACTAAAGGAAGTAATGAAAACGAACGAGTTGAAGTATCCTGCGCGTGCCTTGTCAGACACGCTTAATCAGCTCGAGGATAAGGGAGTTATCAGGCGATGGAACACAAATACAGGTTTCGTTTACATACTAGCTGAGAAGAAGGCTGCACATTCAGGAGGTGCGAAGTAAGTGAAAAGAATTGAAGCTCGAATAAAAACACCGTTTGGCGAATTGGTAATAGAAGGGGAAAGCCCTCAAGAAATTTTGAAGATGTTGGAGATGTTTCCTGAAAACTTTGTCGAGAAGCTTTCCGACTTCGTTTCAAATAGGGTAACACCTTCGGGAGCACAGTTGAAGGGCATCGTTGAAGCTACAACTGAAGGCCCAGTGATAATTACGCGTGAAAAGCTCACCCATTATGAGGCTGTTGGCTTAATCTTTTACGCTTCTGAGAATAGAACAAACACGGCGGCGCAGGTCGCCAAACTTTTGGAGTCTAGTGGAATTAAGAGTATGGTTCCTGCCCGCTTGAATGAGATGACAAAACGGGGTCAAGTGTTCAAGCCTGATCCTAACAAACCCGATTTCAGACTGACGATTCAAGGCGAAAAATGGGTTGAAGACGAAGTTCTAACGCGACTTAGAGGCAAGATGGCTTGACGGAACAACAAGATAAGGTCAACGTTCGAATAAAATATAAGGATGTCGAAAAGGAATTCTCCGGCACAATTGAAGAAGCGTGGCTTTTGCTGAGCAAGTTTTTTAACGAGTTTCTTCCCTCGTTCGAGATCGCGAAAAAGCTCTTGCTAAATGTGGACAATCAACAGCTCGCTAAAGATTGTGAAGGGCTAATCGCTTTTTCCAAAGAAGGATCAAACCTACTTGTGCCAGGCACGAAGTTGACAGACAATGAGACCCTTTTGATGTGGCTTCTGGCAAGCCATTTGGGGCAAAAACTGGGTATTATGGTTGTTGACACGCTCACGAAGGAAGAGTTGCGGTTGAAACTCGGGAAAAGCGGAAAAATCACTAGCACAAGATTGGGAGAACTGGTAAAAAACTCCTCAGTAACTAAGACGGAAAATGAAAAATTCAAAATAACAACCTTCGGATTATCTCTGATGCAAAAAGAAATACTGCCAAGGATTAGATCAAAAAAAGTCTGAAATATGCCCATTCGGTCTCCGTTTCAGAGTTTAAATAAGGGAATCATAATCTGAGTGGGCAGTCAGGTGCAAACTGAAATGCAGTTAGAAGAGATGAAGAAGGAAATTGAGTCGTTGGTAATCGCAAAAGGCTTCTACAACAAACCCGAAGACATACCCAAAAAACTTTTGTTTGCCTTTATAGAACTTGGCGAGGCAAGCGATGCCTGGAAAAAGGGTTTGTCAGAAGAAAAGATAGCTGAAGAACTTGTGGACGTAATATTCTATATCTTGGACGCAAGCCGATTAGCATGTCCAACGGTGAATATGGATGCTACGTTCAGGAGGAAACTGGAGAAGAACCTAGGCAGACCGTACCAATATGGAGAAGGTCATCGAAAGTAGTCACAATACAGCAATACTAGACAGTGTTTTCATATGCGGCAAAAAGAGAACTTCAAGAATCCAACAACATTGCATTTCCATTGCACAAAATGTGGATTATGTTGCGGTGACACCAAAGAAAGACAAAGGCATATTCTTCTTTTACTAAAAGAGGCACAGGAAATAGCAGCAGTCACCTCAAAACCAATCTCCGTGTTTGCAGACATAATTGATGGCAAAGAACCTTACACATACGAAATGAAAAAAACCAAGGAAAGTGGTGCCTGCTTCTTTTTGGCAGATAACCTATGCAACATCTACTCGTTTAGACCATTGATTTGTAGATTTTACCCCTTTGAACTTGGAAAAGGAGAATCTAAAGAGCCTCAGTTTTCCTTCACAAGAGAGTGTCCAGGAATAGAAAAAGGCAGAATTCTTGGGGCTAAATACTTCAAAAAACTCTTCACGCTAGCACAAACAAGACTTATGCAAGATTGAAATGCATATGCCTTTTTTCAGGAAAACCGTAAGCTGTTACAGATGCTGTAGCACATCCGCCTTCTCTAGAATGTAACCGCAATAATGGCATTTCAACATTAAGGGTTCTTCGCTCTTCACGTAGAATCTAGTTGACACGGGCTCTTCGCTGTTGCTGATACATGTAGGATTGACGCATTTTACTGTGCCCTCAATTACTTGCGGCAGCTTAACCTCCAATTTTTCGACAACACAGTAATTACGAATTATGTTTATCGAGGCGTGAGGTGCTACCAAAGCGATGCGGTTGACTTCCTGAGAGTTAAGTGCACGACCTTCAATTTTGACTATGTCTTTTACCTTGAAACGTTTGCTTGGAACGTTGATGGCGATTGTCATGACTCTTCTTTCTCTACCGGTGATTCCCAGAATCTTGACAACGTCAAGAGCGTACCCGCCGCTTATGTGATCAATTACTGTGCCATCCTTAATTTTGGATACACGCAACTCCTTGTCGCTCAACGCAAATTCCTCATAGTAGAGCTATGTTTTTTGAAGCAAATAAGATTTTACATAGCCAATTTACTTTTTCCCAAACGTAATAGAAGCTAGGAGAAGAAACTAGATTTTGCGAGGTTTTGGAAAACGCGGTTGATTGTTGCTCTTAGTATTTGGAAGAGGTTAATACAATGTAGAGAACGTTGTTTCCCCTTAGCAAAACGTTGCCATAGTTCGTGAGCAGCTGTTCATCCTTGCATTCAGTAGCTCCTTCGAGGAGAATGTTCATGTGGCCATCGCACTTTATCATTTTTCCTTTGTACTCGCAACCATTCTTGAGGACAACTTCAATGTTACCGTGCATTTGTTTTATTAGGACGTTCAACGGTTTCTTGCTTGGTTCCATCATTGGCATCGTGTTTCCATTAGAGTTGATACATGCATATCCACAATGCATCATATATAAAAGTTTTATCCATAACATCAACAAGACCTATAAATCTCGTAAGTTAGGGGGCAACCCATAGAGTATTAATAAGGAACCGAGCGAATCTTACAAGATTGTACGTACGGTTATGAAAAGCAATGGCTGAAGCTTCTTTCTATCAGATTTTCACTGAAGTTCCGCCCAGCTACATGGAAAGACTATTTGATTTCATTCATCGAAAGTATCTTCTTCCCCAGAAAGAGCGTTTTACTGGTTTTCAAAGCGAAACATCAGGAGGCTTTCCAATTCTTTCATACGTTATTCTTGATGCTCAAAAGAACCCAGTTGTCAGGGTTGAAGGCAAAGGCACTGCTCCGATAGAGCTGAAAATATCTTCTATCTCCGAGTCCGTGTCCGAAGCAATCAGGGACGAGGCAAAGCAGGATTTTGTTATAGCAGTGCAGCTTTTTGAGGAGCGTGCAAGAAAAGCAACGCTATACTTCGCTTGGCGGGAAGGCGAAGAAATTGTTCCCGAAGAACTCAAGAAACAAGAAAAGCCTTTTAACAGACTATTCCTCGAAACACAGATTCTCTTGTTCGTCTTGTTCATTGTCGTTGGTATGGCAGTCTTCACTCTTCTAACTTTCTTCTATCCTGAGGCATACTCGATTGCCCCCTTAATTCTGGTAGCAGCACAATTTGTGCTTGTTTTTTACTCAGCCAAGTTCATTGCTCGAACAGCTGACTGGCACATCACTGAAGACAATCCAATTATACACTTGCTAGAATACCACTTGCCGCTAACTGAGCGAGATGATTTCCAACAGACTCATTCTCGGGAGGAACTGCTGGCCATAAAGAAAGAAATCTACGATGAAATACTAGCCAAACGTGGTAATATTGATTGTGAAGCAGCGGGGAGGGTTTTCGCTAGACACGGCGTGACATGTCAACCGGAGAACTTGACTGCTAAGAAGGTAGACGTTTACGCCCTTGTTAAGACGATTGCGCAAAAGTTCAATTTTCAAATACCAAAAATCGTGGTGTCTAACACTATGGTTCCTAATGCAGCTGCTGCCGGTCCGAGTCCGAGCCGCGGAGTAGTCTTGATAACAACTGGCTTACTTGTCCAGCTTGAAGAGAACGAGATTCTTAGTGTGATTGGGCATGAGTTCGGCCACTTAAAGGGAAGGGACCCGCTCATTCTGTACGGGTTAACTGCTGGAGAATACCTGTTTCGATTCTACGTGTTATTCCCATTGTTTCCACTTATTTTCTCCTCATTCCTATTTTTCTTGTACTTCTGGGGTGTGATGTCGGTCATCTTTTTCATAGCAAAGTTTTTTGAGGCAAGAGCTGATCTTGTGTCTGCCATGGTTATAGGTCAACCTGAAGTTCTGGCAGGTTCCCTGGAAAAAATTGGGTTCCAGCGACTGCTTTACGAGCGCACGCCTTCTTTCCGTCTCCAAGAATGGTTAGGCTTGGACCCTCACCCGCCCATATACTTCAGAGTAGCCCGTCTTGAGAGGCTTGAGGCGCCTGAGAAGATTAGGCATCCTCTGATTCAGTCCATCAAGGATGTGTGGGCTGGGTTACGAGCAAGTCTGTGAGTAAAATTTGGATATTTGCGTGCACTAATAGTGCGGTACTCAAAAAACAAATAAAGCATAGAACTTAAACTATGTTCATAACCTCAGGGAGATTAGCCAGGCTATGAAATTGATCTTTGTTGTCATTGACGGCATGGGCGACATGCCAATCAAGGCGTTAGGCAACAAGACTCCTTTGGAAGCTGCTCTGACGCCTAGCATGAATTCTCTTGCTAAGAATGGCAGAACTGGTCTAATGTATTCTGTGGGCAGAGGAGTTGCACCTGAGAGTGATGTGGCTGTAATATCGCTTTTGGGTTATGATCCTTTCAAGTTTAGCACAGGAAGAGGAGTGATTGAAGCGGTTGGGGCAGGAATAGACATGGAGGACGGCGACTTGGCCTTGCGGTGTAACTTTGCAACTTTGGGGAAAGGAAGAGAAATACTCGACAGACGCGTAAAGAGAAGCCTCAGTACGGAAGAAGCCGCAGAGTTAAGTCAAGCAGCCAATGAAAACATTACTCTGGAATCTTGTCCATCAACATTTGAATTCAGGAATACTCTTGGTCACCGGGCTGTTCTCGTTTTTAAGAGTAAAGAAAAGTGTCTTTCTAGCAGGATAACTAACAGCGATCCGGCTTACGACATAGTCAATGGCATTGGAGTAGCCACTCCCGACGTTGAGATGGTTCTTAAGAAGAGCAAGCCGTTGGATGAGACTGAAGAAGCCCGTAGCGCTGCTGAACTCGTTAACGAGTTTATCGAGAAAAGTCATGAGCTCTGGGAAAGCCATGAGGTGAATAGAAAACGGGCTGCCGAGGGCAAACTGAAGGCAAACGTTGTTTTAACACGGGATGCTGGAAACCAGCTGCCGAAACTTTTCAGCATAGACAAGGAGTACAATGTGAATTTTGCTGCTCTCGCGGACATGCAAGCTGAAAATGGGATTGCTAAGCTGGCTGGTATGCACTCATCTCTTCTCCCGCCTCCATCGGGCAACATTAAGAATGACTGTGAGATTAGAGTGAAACAGCTCCTTGAGATACTGCCGAAATTTGATTGTTTCTACATCCACCTCAAAGGTCCCGATGAGCCAGGACATGACGGCAATTGCAAGCTGAAGACAAAGCTCATTTCTGAAATTGACAAATATTTTTTTGGCAATCTACTGAGACAGGTATCCTTGTCTGAAACCATTTTCTGCATTACCTCTGATCATGCGACGCCGTGCGAACTAAAGGTTCACAGTGATACACCTGTTCCTTTGCTGATATCTGGTGGGGACGTCAAGAAGGATGGCGGTTCCAAGTTCTCAGAGAAGACATGCAGTAACGGGAGCTTGGGCATCTTGAATCATGGATACGAGTTGATGCCGAAACTCATGAAACTTCTCAAAAGAAGTTAGAAAGCGTTTTTCAGCTTTGATAATTCTAACTGCCAAAGAACTATATTTTAATCTTGGCTACTACCTTCATCTATGTTTTAGCTAGACCCATAATTTCGATGATAGATCCAACTCTTTGAGCGAGGTTACAAAGACCTCACGCGCTGCTGTTCACGCCGTTAAGGTGTTAAATACTGAAGTTCGATATACGAAGTTCTACAAAATCCTGCTGGCTTACCTTCGCGTTTCGATTATGGTTTCTTGCTCAGCATAATGAAAACGGCAACACCGCCTACGCAGACAACAGCTATGAGCATGGTCATGAAATACATCTGTGGCATGTCGAGTATGTAATGGTCAATTTCATAGTTGAGAGTCACGAGCTTGTTTTCGGCTAAGTCGGTATTTGTGAAATTCAAAATATAATCGCCTTTTTCAGTACAGACGAAAGTGAAATGAAAATTTCCTATATAACCGAAGTCTCTCACGGTCCCGTTGGGGGAAATCATGGAAAATTGAAGGGTGTTTGAAGCTTGTCCGGCAACTGTGAATTGTATTATTACGTGATCATCAATAGTGAGTTCAATTGGATAAGTTACTGTTTCACTGTTTGGGATTGTCAATTGGCGTATTGCTGCATGGGCGGATCCCGCGAATCCAATCAGGGTCAGCAGGATTAGCAGAGAACACGTCAGCAATCTTCTTTCGTTCAGCATAAGCTATTGCTCCTGGATTTGAGCCAATAATTCTTATGAATTTGCGATGTAGACACGGGGTAATAACAGGACATAAAGTTTACAAATATGGACATCGACTATATGATTGTGGGTTGCTATGACCTGCTATTTCAGGCATCTCAAGGAAGTCTTTTTGAAAGCGGATATTGAAGTCACGTCTGATAACAAGCGTGAAATTGATAGAGTTGTTCACGGGTTGATTGGCGTGGAATACAAGCATTGCCCCGATGTTTGGCGAGAGATTAAGGCTCGTTTAGCTCAAGATGAAGCCGGATTTGTTTTAGCGTTGCAGCAAGCATGGAAAAGTCGTTAGACTTGTGCGAGGGAACGACTGTTCACAAGCAAGTGTTGATTTTTTCTGACGGTGGTTCTAGAGGTAACCCTGGGCCTGCAGCCTCAGCTTTCATGATTCTCTCTGAAAATTGTGACTTGCTTGTTAGGAACGCTCGTTACCTAGGCTTGCGAACTAATAATCAGGCTGAGTACGAAGCCTTAATCTCTGCCCTTGAAGCTGCATCCAAGATTGGAGCGAAAGAAGTTATATGTCATCTGGACAGTGAACTTGTCGCCAAGCAACTTGCTGGAATTTACACTGTAAAGAACTCGGAGTTGAAGAAACTGTGGCGCAAAGTCCAAGAAATCGCCCGAAGTTTCAAGAAGATAAGTTACATAAACGTGCCCCGGACACATCCCAACATCCAAGCAGTAGACGCTCTCGTCAATGAAACACTTGACAATGTATCTAGGCAAAGCTTAGCCGGAAAACCTAAGCACGCGCTTTAATAAGGTACCAGCGCAGGATAATGGGAACAATGGGAATGGGAGAATTGAATGTTAGTTCACACTAGTGTTCGAACGAAGAACATGGACAAATCCATAGATTTCTATACCCGACTGCTAGACCTCACTCTCATCAGTCGAAGAGAGATTCCTCAGAACAACGCCGAAATCGCTTTCCTTCGAGATTTAAAAGCAGAAGGAGCAACACTGGAGCTAACTTGCTATCGCACACAAAAGAAGTACATTCAACCAGATTACGAGGAGCGCTTGTTTGACCACCTGGCCTTCGAAGTAAAAGATGTGCACAAGAGCCTCGACGCAATGCGCAGCGAGAAAGTAACGATAACGGATGAACCCTTCAGGCTCAGTCAAAATGGCCCGCTGATTGCTTTTGTGGAAGACCCCGACGGAACACTTATTGAGCTCATCGAGCGAAAGTGAAGGCCAAATCCTACTGTTGTTTGACTGAAGATCCATTAAGAACTGGAGATGCCTCGAAGAGGCGTAATGCCTATCTATATATTTTCTTTTGGTGTCCTTGAGAAGTAGATTATATATGAGTGCTGAAAACATTTATGAGCTAAGAGTAAAATCTGTGTGGATTTGAAGGACAGCGATGTGAGTTAATGATGACGAGCAACATTAGCTGGCAATCCAGTGCGAACAGCTGTTGTACCTCTGCAGATTTGTTCCTCGAGCACAAGGCAAGTATGGAGTGGAAAGGTTCTTGTTTCGACGGAAAGTCTCAGACGCTCTGAACTCGCTGTCATCGAAGAGAGCCCCCAAGTACGCTACATATCTTGCCGCCATCATAATTTTTCTCGCGTTAATTCTTCTTCCCCCGATACTTGGAATTTTGACGAAATTCGACGCTATGCACCAGGCTTTCAATCAGCCGATTCTTGTTAATCGAGCGCTAGTTGCTGCTACAAATTCCTTTATTATTGCACTGGTGGTTTCTTTGCTGGATGTTTTAGCCGGGGTTCCCCTGGCTTGGCTCATCACTCGAGGAAAATCTAAGTGGCTTAACATTCTGGATACACTGGCCGACGTGCCTTTTGTTGTGCCGACCGCAGCGCTCGGTTATTCTCTGTTGCTATTCTGGAATGGACCGCAAGGGATTTCTGCTCTTTTCGGTGGATCGTTGATTTCACCTGGCTGGCTTCTCATCGCTCTTCTGCATTTCACTTTTTCATTTCCAATTGTGGTTCGAGTCATGGTTGGCGCACTGCTCGATTATAAGATGGAGTTTGAGCGAGCATCCAGAACGCTGGGGGCAGCCCCTTTCACAGCAGTTCGAACGGTCACTTTTCCGATACTTAGACCAGCGCTGATAGCCTGCTATGTTCTTTCGTTTGCACGATCTCTTTCGGAAACGGGAGCTACCTTTATTGTTGCAGGACTTTTTGAGAACGGCCCCGTTTTTCTCCAGAACTTGAAGAACGAATTTTCTTCAGGCGCCATCGCTCAATCTACCTATGAGGGCGTCACTGTGTTCACAAGCCTAGTACTTATTGCAGTCTCGATATCCATCTTTGCCCTGATTCGCGTTTTCGGACCGAAATTGCGATTGCCAATAAAGGGAATCTGGCCTGGTTTCGAGAGAAAACTGAGCTATACAAAAGCCGCAACCTCGAGAAACAGTATTGTTTTGCTGACATTCTTTGCCATAGTTTTGTTGCCTTCCCTGTTCGTTGCTTTGCCCGCCTTCGGGGCTATACTTGACGGAACTCTTGCAGAATCGGTTTCAGGTTCAGGCGTTTGGGGTACATACTGGCAAAGCTTGCTACTTTCATACGCGTTAGCCGGAATTGTTACTCTGCTTAGCTTCGTGATTGGTTTACCGATGGCCATAATGATTGCCAGAAAGAGATTTGGCGCAATCACTTCAACAGTGTTTGACATTCTTGTCAACATACCGCTAATAGTGCCCTCAATAGCGCTGGGCGTTTCTCTGAAGTTCTTCTGGCAGAATTTCGCTTTCGTTCCCGAGTTTCTGCTTCTGGTGTTTGCACATTTAGCTATCACTTACCCGTATTTTGTAAGATCAATGTCTTCAGCTTTCGAGCGGATAAGTCTCGATATGGAAGAAGCTGCCAGAACCTTAGGCGCAAAACCTTTCGGCGTTTTTCGAACGATAATGTTGCCGTTGACCAAGTACTCAATTCTTTCAGGAGCAATCATGGTTTTCACAAGAAGCGTTAGCGAAACTGGAGCGACTTTGGCTGTAGTAACAACGCTGCAGACTGCTCCGGTTGTTATCGTTAACTGGGTCAAACAGGTTGTGCCCGCTAACCCATCAGAAATTGGCCTAGGATGCGGAATTCTCATACTCTTATCTTTCGCGATTCTGCTCGGGCTAAGACTACTGACCAGAGGAAGAGGGAGATACTAATATGGAACTTCGCCACTATCTCAACAACATCTGTCTACTCAATAATGCAAGCTTGAAGGAAGACTTAGTCTATGCCTGACGTTCAAGTAGTCAACCTAACGAAGAAATTCGGAAACATTAGTGCTCTTGACAATGTTAGTCTGACGGTTAGTGACAAGGAATACTTTTCCTTGCTTGGACCAAGTGGCTGCGGAAAAACAACGCTACTCAGACTAATTGCTGGGTTGATTGAGCCAACCAGCGGCGAGATCTATATCGGCAACAGGCGAGTAGATGACGTTCCGCCTGAAGACAGAGAAATTGGTTTTGTGTTTCAAACTTTCGCCCTTTTTCCCCACCTAACTGTTTGGGACAACGTGAACTACGGCCCCAGGGTCAAAAACTTTGATCCTAAAGAATCAGGAACTATCGTGGAAGAAGTTCTTGAGATGGTGAAACTGCATGAACGTTTGGACGCTTATCCTAACGAATTGAGCGGTGGAATGATGCAGCGAATAGCAGTAGCTCGGGCGTTAGCTGCAGGAGCGAAGATTCTGCTTTTGGACGAGCCGCTGGGACAGTTGGACGCGAAGGTTAGGAACGAGATTAGATATGAAATAAGAAAGATGGCTAAAGACTTGAACTTAACTGCTATTCACGTCACGCATGATCAAGCTGAAGCAATGTCAATTTCAGATCGAATTGCAGTTATGAAAAAGGGAAAAATCGTGCAGGTGGGAACACCTCAAGAGTTGTACATGAAGCCAAACAGCTTGTTCGTAGCTAATTTTATCGGAGAGTCAAACTTGCTTGAAGGTTCTGTGGTAGACGCGTCAAATGGCATGTTGGAAATTGAACTCCGCGGCGGAGTCAAAGTAAAAGCTTCGGGCAATGGGGTTGCTAAAGGCGACAGGGTGATTGTTGTTGTGAGACCTGAAATCTTTGAAGTTGAGCCGGAGGGGAGCCAAGGCGAAAACGTGCTTAGAGGCGTCGTGGGAAAGATCACTTTTGAAGGCACGTTTGTGAGGTATGTTATCAAGCTTGAGAGCGAGGACTCTGCCATCGTGACAAAGCCGTCATTGACCGAGAAATGGTTTGAAACTGGACAGAGAATCACATTGAGTTTTGAGCCAGAGAAAGCACACGTATTTCCATATCCGCTGTCTGGACTTGCAGAAGAAATAGCAGTTTAACACAGGGGCTTATTCTTTTCTGCGCAATACAAAAAAGGCTGCCAGTGCCAAAGCAGCTACCGCTACGATTAGTATGAGACCGTAGAAAACTACTGGCTGCAATCCGAGAATTTCGGGTTCCCACATATTGGTTTTGTCTATTGAAGAATGAATCGAGTATTCGGAAAATTCGGAGATTCCTTCAACAAGGATGCCTGTATCTTGGTCCCAGAAGTAAATGCCTCCGGCCACAGTTGCGGAAACGACGCTGCGGGCTGCACCAGCGTAAGTTCTCTGTTCAAGACTAGCTATAGTCACGTTACCATGGTAAACACTTGGAAAGACGTCGCCTTCCTGCAAGTTTGCCGAAATTATGAAGAGGTCTCCAAGTTGACCCGTTTCAAGGTTCATGGTTACCGTGTCATTCACTAGCGTGCCATCAGCGAATTCCGAGGTGATTTTGAGATCAATTGTTTTTCCTTGGACGCTAATTACATCTGACCGAGCCCATACAACTTCGTGTCCCTCTGGTGGAGTACCAGCTAAAAGCACCCGATATTCTATCCAATCCCCTTCTTTTACCCCGACCGTAAACTCAGATCGCACGACGCCAACACTGAATAGAAAAACAGTCAATAGAATAACTGGCCAGAAACATTTTCTGTCCATGAATAAACCTATACGCGTTCGATTATTTTAGCCTTTAAATTAATCTCAGAGGTTAGGCTTACTGAAATCGCGGATGCTGTTGCACTATAACTCTTAAATAACTTCTGCCGTGTACTTCTCAAGGAATAGCGATGAAAACTGCGACAAACCTCAACCTTTTCAACACATTAACGCGGCGAAAAGAAATCTTCATCCCAATTGAAGAAGGGAAAGTTAGACTGTATACCTGTGGACCCACAGTTTACAATTATGCGCACATAGGCAATTTTCGCGCTTTCCTCTTCGAAGACCTGCTGAAGCGATGGCTAAAACACTGTGGCTTCAAAGTCACGCATGTGATGAACATAACCGATGTGGACGACAAAACGATCAAAGGAAGCCAGAAACAAGGCATCCCACTGCAACAGTATACTGCGCATTATACGGAAGCGTTTTTTGATGACATCAAGGCTCTTAACATAGAGTTGGCTGACTTCTACCCGCGTGCAACCGAGCACATACCCGAGATGACGGCTTTAATAAAGAAGCTATTGGAAAAAGGCTATGCTTACCGTGGCGAAGATGGTTCAGTTTACTTTGCCATCAACAAATTCCCAGATTATGGCAAGCTTAGCCACATCAACATTCGCGAGCTTAAAGCCGGTGCCAGGGTAAGACAAGACGAGTACGCGAAGGAAGAGGCGCAGGATTTTGCTTTGTGGAAGGCCTGGTCAGCTGAGGATGGAGATGCCTTCTGGGAAACAGAATTCGGTAAAGGTAGACCCGGATGGCATGTTGAGTGCAGCGCAATGAGCATGAGTTACCTGGGCGAAACCTTCGATATCCATTGTGGGGGAGTTGATAATATATTTCCACATCACGAAAACGAGATTGCTCAGAGCGAATCGGCAACTGGCAAACCATTCGCGAATTACTGGCTGCATAACGAGCATTTGTTAGTTGAGGGTAAACGGATGGCGAAGAGGTTTGGTAACTATTACACTCTGCGTGATTTGCTCGGAAAAGGATATGCCCCTGAGGCGATTAGGTTTTTGTTGTTATCGACTCATTATCGGCAGCAGTTTAATTTCACTTTTGAAGGACTTGAAGCTGCCAAAAGCGCTGTTGAACGATTACGGAATTTTGTCCGGCGTTTGCGCGAAGCGAACGGTGTTAGAAGCAATGGCAATGTGGTAGATCTGGTAAGCCAGGCTGAGGTTGGTTTTGGAAGTGCAATGAATGACGACCTAAACATCGGGGTGGCAATGGCGGCTCTGTTTGATTTTGTGCGCGACATCAACGCGCTATTAGATGCTGATATGATTAGAAGGCAAGAAGCAGAAACAGTTGAGAAATTAATAACCAGCATTGACGACGTTTTGGGTGTGATTGGTCCTATAACCACTGAAGAAATACTGCCGAAGGAAGCGGAAGAACTAATCAGAGAGCGAGAAGAAGCGCGAAAAACCAAGAACTGGAAGAAAGCCGACGAGATCAGGCTTCAGTTGAAGGCGATTGGCATCGTAGTTGAAGATACAAATGCTGGTGTGCGTTGGAGACTGGAAAAGAAAGCCTAGACGGTTTTGCCGTTTTGGTTCCACATATTTGTTGTATATTTTTCTTTGAACAGTTTTTCTGCGAGCGTCGTCTCATAGGTTGTTAGTTTTGCCGGTTCAAGGTTAATTTTCAGTATGGCTCTAAAGCCCTGAGCGAGGGCGTTAGCGACCGTTTCCGCTGCGATGGAGTGATGAAGCTCGGTTTTGATGCTAGTTATTTTGCGGGCTGCAATCTGTGCGGCTTGGCTGCAACTGCTTGTGGATCTTACGCGCAGGTACTGGAACATTTCCTGCAGGTCAATGTCGAGGAGGATTGTGCCGTGTTGAAGAACTGTGCCGCGTTTTATGGTTTGGCTTGAGCCGCTGATTTTCTTGTTGCCAACTGTCAGGTTAGGGCAGTTTTTTGTATCTCCAGCGTTGAAGTCGGCGGGGACACCCATTAAACGAAGAGCATCCGTTACTGCTTCATAGATGCGATGGTATACGATTGTGATATCTCCACCGAGTTTTTCGGTTTTCGATATCACGCTGTAGGTGACCTCTCCATTTTGGTCATGGTAGACTGCCCCGCCTCCGCTAATGCGCCTTACAACGTCTACGTCGTGTTTGCGCGTGTTGTCTTGGTAGACTTCATCCTGGACATTCTGGTTTTTTCCGATGCTTACAGAGCTGGGTTTCCATTGGTAGAATCTCAGCGTGTTAGGCACACGCTCGGATATGCGCGCAGTCAGTATGGCTTCATCGATTGCCATGTTCATGAAGCCGTTGTGTGTTTCAAGAGGAATTAGCCGCCATGTGTCCATGCTAATCGTCCTTGATGCGTGATGAACTGTGATGTGCTTAAAACTTTTGCTGTTCGCTTGCACAGCATCGTGGCATGTCAATATTATCCTTAAATATTCGCGCATGGTTCTTTATTTGGATTCTATATAGGAGAAATAGGTGTGCCCGCGATAGAAGTTGGCAGAGTATGTGTAAAGAAGTTTGGTCGTGAAGCTGGAAAGAAATGCGTCATAATAGATGTTATGGACAAGAGCTTTGTCATGGTGACAGGACCAAAAAAGGTTACTGGTGTGAAGCGGAGGAGAGTTAACCTAAATCATATCGAGCTTCTTCAAGACAAACTAGACATTAAAAGGGGCGCTTCAGACGACGAGGTAGCTAAGGAACTAAAGGTCCCTGACAAGCCAGCGGCAAAGGCAAGAGCAGCCAAAAAAGCTCCGGCGTAATCTAAACTCTTAATACCTATAGTCTCTTTTTCTATTTTCAAGGAGCCTAGAACTGCCTATGCCCAGAACAGTCCCTCCATGGGAAATCAAACGTGAAACAGTCATTAGAGCCGAGGACGTAACCAACCCGAAATACGGTTGTATACCCTCTGAAAGACCACCCGAAGATTACATCCGATATGGTGTAATAAACTTGGACAAGACAGCAGGTCCAACAAGCCATGAGGTTGCTGCATGGGTGAAGAAAATCATGCATTTGACGCGCATTGGCCACGGAGGAACTCTTGACCCGAAAGTGACAGGAATATTGCCCGTTACTCTTGAAGAAACAACCAAAATCGTTCAAGTGTTTCTCTACAGCGGTAAAGAATACGTTTGTGTCATGAAGCTGCATGGCGACGCAGAAGAACAGCGGGTTCGAAAGGTTTTGACAGAATTTGAGGACGTAATATTTCAGAGACCTCCATTGCGTTCTTCGGTCAAACGGCAGCTGCGAACCAGACGGATTTACTATATCAACTTTCTCGAAATCAGCGGAAGAAACGTCCTCTTCAAAGTCGGCTGCGAAGGAGGCACCTACATCCGCAAGCTCTGCTATGACATAGGAGAAATTCTTGGTGTTGGCGCTCACATGCAGGAACTACGGAGAACCCGCGCTGGACCGTTTGTGGAAACCGGCGGCGGAAAAGCGACTTTGCATGAAGTAGCTTACTGGTTTTCAGAGTGGGAACAGAAGAAAGAACCTGAGCTTTTGCGCAAGTTTATCCAGCCGATGGAAGCGGCTTTGGGTTTAATGCCGAAAATCGTGGTCAGAGATTCTGCGGTTGACGCGGTGTGCCATGGAGCCAATTTGACCGCGCCTGGCGTGCTATCCGTCGAAACGGGTATCGAGAAAGACTCCGTAATAGCCATTCTAACGCAGAAAGGCGAAGCAGTTGCACTGGCTAAAGCTCTTGCCACTACTGAGGAGATTTCAAGTCTGGAGCATGGAACCGTGGCTTCTCTGCAGAGAGTCATAATGCCCCGAGGCACATACCCCAAAGTTTGGAAGAGCGGTAGTGCCGAATGACCCGTGAAAAGCCGGATGATGAACACTACTTCGATGCACAGCCAAAGTCTAAAGGTAACCTTGGCGTAATCCGCTCCAACCTGCGAGGCGAAGCCTTCGAATTTTTGACTGCGCCAAGCGTTTTCTCCAAAACCCGAATCGATCTCGGAAGCCGTTTGCTTGCAGAAGCCATGGCTCTTCCGAAAATTGGCTACGTTCTCGACATAGGCTGCGGATACGGAGTTGTAGGCATAACTGCAGCATCTTCAAATCCACGCTTGCACGTGGTCATGACGGATGTTAATATGCGTGCAGTTCAGCTCGCGAGAAAGAATTGCAGATTGAACAAAGTAACGAACTGTGAGGTTCGAAATGGTTACCTGTACGAACCGGTTAAAGAGCTGATTTTCAACTGTGTTCTCTCTAATCCGCCGGTCAGCGCTGGAATGGAAACCGTGAAAGCAATAATTTGCGATGCACCGAAGGTAATGGCTGAGAAAGCTACGCTGCAGATGGTTGTTAGGTCCAAGATTGGGGCGAAGACTCTGCCTAGAGTTTTTTCTGAAACCTTTGGCAACTGTTCCGTTCTTGCAAGAGAAAGCGGATATCGCGTGTTAATCGCTGAAAACCAATAGTTCTCAATCGGAACCGAGGCGGTAAAGGTTTGAGTTGCGTTGAAAAACTGCAATAAAACGCGAAACATGAATAACGCTCTGTTCCTGGGTCTCGCAACCAGGTGCAATTCCCCTCTTGAGGGCTCCATAATTCTGGTAGGCGGTTTTTACTAGAAAATTCCGGATGAGCATGGGGCACGTGCAGGGGAGATTTGTCTTAAGGTTGAAGATTGGACGAGTGGCTACGAAAGCATTACTAATTCTTTAACATTATTGTTGAAAATTGAGAAACATGTTCAGTTATGGTTGACCAAAAAAGTTGCGAACAAGTTTAAGTCTTACCTTAGTAGTTTCAGTTTGGTGTTCTGAGGTGCGGATTCAACTACGTAGAAGTTAGGATTGACATTCACAATGGTGATACACACTTTGTCATTATGGAGCACACGAACCGGAAACAAAAAGACACCAGGTACTTGGATGAGGCAGAAATAAGAAGAACCTCAAAAAAGGAAGCGTCAAAACCGCTAATTCTAATTCGCGCTGAATAATGCTAGGTCGTTAAGGCACGCGGTTTGTTTTACAAGTAACGTAGTTAAGATCGCTGCAACTCGGAATGGAAAACGCTTCTGGTTTTGTCCTATCTGCGAGTTTGAAACGCCAATGGTTGACAAGATTACAACTCATAGCCTATCGCGTTGGAAGAGATATTGCGGAATTACATGAAAAGAGAAAAGGAAGATTAGGAAGGCATTTTCTCTTTGGTGATTTGCTCATACAGACTAACGAGTTTTCAAAGCGCAAGTAACAACAAACCTTACATTTTGGTGTATTCTATTAGTAGGTGAGGTGAGACTGAATGGTGGTTCCTTTCTTTATGTTAATTCGAACTAAGAAGGGGCAGGCTTTCTCTGTTGTTCAAGAGGCACAAAAGATTGAAGGCGTTAAAATTGTGCATTCCGTCATGGGAACATATGACGTTATACTCTATTCAGAAGCAAATGAACTTTCAGATATAAGACGCATCCGCGAGGCTGTCAGCCAAATCAGCGCTGTCGTTCGCACCGAAACAGCAGTCCACACTTGATTCAAAAGCCTGTGCGTAAAGAATACACCATAAAACAAGACGAGAGTCTTTCTCCCAATGCGCAGCTCTTATGCCCTGTCCATTCTCAGATAGTCATAGAGATAGCTATTCGAAAGTCCTCGTTCCTTATCTGGAAAGATAAGGATTTGTTCGTTGTGAATGAACCAAGGGCATAGTTCCTTATTGTTACTGCGACGAGTCTCCTGTAGAAAGCTGTAACTATAACCCGTCCCGATTCTTCATTGCCAAAATTGCTGAACCTCTTGCGAGAATGGCGTTGGAGATTTTTTCTGATTATTCTTCTGTGGGGGATGTTGCGTCTCTTAGGTATTTTAGGTTGCTCATCCTCTTGATCCTGAAAAATCTCTTCAGACCTTTTTCGGTTTCTGCCTCACGAATGTTAACTTCGCCCTCAAATAGTTGCTTAATACTTGGCAATAACGCCAATGATATGTTCCTTCCCATTTTGGCTAGTGTTCCACTCATTTTTCCGACTTCTTACTGCTATCTTGGTTCAGGCAAATCTGAGGAGCATATTAACAAATGTGAACCGGTAACTTCGCCACAGAGTTGCTTGTCACGTCAACAAAGCTCAGTTGACCGCCAAAACTAAAATAGAACGTCTACCAGAATGGAGAGCTGAGATTTCTCGGAAAGAATAAATATGACCCGGGGCAATGAGCAAACCGAAAAAACCCTAGAAAATGAAGCTAAATCCAAAAAGGGACTTCTGAGAAGCATAACTACGACATTCAAAGGCGTTTTTGGTTTTTTTAAGCTTGGCGCCCCAAGCGAAATGGACATTTCAATTGCCTCATACGAATTGATCTTGAGGACAAGCCCTGAAGACAAGGATGCATGGATGGCGCTTGCACTTTTGTTTCACAAAAGCTTTCAGTTCGAAAAAGCTATTGAATGCAAATTGAAAGCCTCAGATTTGAACCCCAATGACCCTGAAGTGAAATTCAGCTTAGGCTGCAGTTACAGCGCCAAGGGTGATTTTTCCGCAGCGATAAAAAGTTACCTGGAAGCACTCGAGCTAAGACCAGACTATGCAGAGGCTTGCGAAGGCATAGCAGATCAATACCTAATAACTGGCGAAGATGGAAAGGCTGAAAAATGGCTGCACAAGGCTCATGAGATTAAACTTGCAAAAAAGTTTGTCTTATCCTAAAATGAATTCGTATTCTTGGTCGCGAATGCTATCAAAGCTCTCGGCAGAGCAAAGCATTGCCTTACCTCCCTTCGCACGGCTGCGGGATATTTAGATTGACGAAAAAGAGGTGGTTTGGGAGTTTTTCTGTGGATTCTTATTCAAATTTCGCTTCAAGAGTAATCAAAGATTCAGTGTTAGCAACGCCCTTAATGCCATGTATCCGTGCAATTACCCATGCCAAGTTATTTGTTTGCGCATGAATGACCACATCGTAACGGCCAGCTACTGCTTTAGCAAACTTTACTCCCTGGATTTTCCTTGCTTCCTCTACTACTTTCCAAAGCTCTCCGAGCTTTGATGTAACAAGAATTATAGCTTCAAGAGGATATCCTTCTTCAGTCATATTAACACCTCGCTTTGGCAATGTTAGGTATTTAGAATCTCTCTCTTTTTAAGTTTTGTGCAAACGCAAAAAACGTAGAAACATAAGAAGTTGAAAACGCAGTAGCGTCTCAACTCAGCTAAAACTCGAGGATACTTCAGGTTCTGACTATTCTCTGAATAGGGACATGGTTGGGAAGATTTCGATTCCACTTTTGTCTATGGTGTATGGCACAAGGTTTGTGTTGATGCTAACTCCTCTCATCTTAACTACTTGCAAACCTCTTGTTGTGGTTCCACCTGAATAAAGCGTCTGCATCATGATTACGCCGTGGACCATGAATTCCTCATCCAGTATTTTGCGTTCGAGACCTAATTGTCCGAGTTCTGTAGTGACTATGGTGGTTATTCCCAAGTCCGAGAATGCCTCTATTAGGTCAACACCTGCTGTTCTTCTTTCTATTGGGTCTGTGAACCGGTAGAATAGTGATGCTAGCGTGTCCATCACAACTCTTTCTGCGTGTATTTGCTTGATTTTGGTTTGAAGTTCTTCAATTAGTCTGTCGATCTGCAGTTGTTTTCCTCTCAGGCTGCCGCTTTCTTCTTTCAGCATTTTTTCTTTTAGTATTGCCACTCTGGACACTCTTGTTGCGTCTATGAAAGCGAATTTATTTTCTTCCTCTGCTTTCTTGAAGTCCCATCCGAACTTTATCATTTCCGAGTAAAAGTGATCTTTGTTTTCGTCTAAACTAACCATGATTCCGTGTTCGTTGTAGTCCGCGAGGCCTTTGTATAGGAATTGGGATGCTAGGATTGTTTTTCCAGCTCCTGGTCCTCCAATGACCAAGATTACTCGTCCCCTAGGCAATCCGCCACTTACCATCTCGTCCAATCCCGTGACTCCGGTTGAAACGATTTCTGACAAGCTATTCTCACCTTGAAATGTTAAGAGCTCTAGAATGGTATTTATAACTTGTGCAGTTGCGTTTCACTGGGGTAATTGAGCCATTCTTGCTTGCCAAGTGTGAAACTGAAGAGATGCGTGCACGAAGCTGACCTCTATTTCAAGCCAGATTTCGAAACGACCTCAGACCCATGCATCAAACATAACCTGGCACGTTTCCAGATTTGAAATCCAAAGGCTTCATGAAGCTCGCGGTAACTAATTTAGAAATGAAACCTTCGGAGGAAGTCCAACACGTCTTAGGCTTGGTTGGAGGAGAAATCAGAATATTCGAAAAAGGGACAACGTAGGGCTTGGAAAAAATCGACAGAAACAGAAAGCTGTGCAATAAGCGGTGCATAGAAAACGAGGTTGAACTCACAAGAGAAAAACTTGAGTGCTAATCCATACTGCGAGAACGCAGTTAAATGAGGCTCCACCTGATTTTCGGGGAAAGAGCTCCCGACAACTATTATTCTTGATTATTATGATCTATGAATAGGCACAAACTTTCTTTTGGCCTCATTGAGTGAAGCAATATTTATGGATAAAACTTCCTGCAGATTCTTATTGAACATGTTTTTGTATTTGATGGCTACAGTCACATTGCCCCCTAGCTCCTCTGGTTCCCCGTTCCAAATTTGAACTCTTTCGCTCGTTCCAATTGAACTAGTATAAAACAAACTTGACTTACCTTTCAGGGTAATGTCTATTTCAACATCTCGGGCAACCGTACCGCCGTTAACAAGATTTAGACAGTTGAAACCAACAATTTCTCCAGCTTGGTTATATTCAAAAAATGATGGCTCAAGGGACAGATGCGGCCTAACAATCTCACCTCTTACTTTTTTCGACTCCGTCATGTTAATGAAAGCGACTATTGCCAAGGATATTGTGGCAATACCGTTAATTATTGATAGAATTGTTGCTTCGCTCATCGCAGCGCGAGTAATAAAGTAGAGTGCTACGCCTAGAAGTGTAATGGCTACAACTAATGCGATAATGGCATAAATCCTAGTTTTGGAGAGCGACATAGACCACTATTTAGAGAATTTGGCTAATTAACTCTTCCCTTTAATCCTTTTTAGACACCAATTCCTATTCAGAAGACGTACTTTTAAGAGCCGATGTCGTGTTCATTATATTCTGAAATACGATTTCAAGGCATCCATGTCCAAAGTACCGGCTCGAAAGTTCTTTCCAGTTTTAAGATTTGTAACAGCTACTATAGCTGGTGACAAAGTTTTGTTGTCGAGCGTATCTAGATCGACTCCTATGTCTTTGATGATATCTGAATAGAGTGGATTTCTAGCTGCCTAGTTCTCTGGCTTCCTGAACCATTTTGGATGAGGAGACTGGGACCATCGCCACCCATTTGCCCAGTTGCTCGTCGTTGTCGTAACTCACCATGTAGTTCGCTGTACCCCCGCAGGCAACAGCGACATTCTCTCTGGTCATGCCTTCTTCAGGAGTCGAAGGGACTAATCCAATTGGCGCGCACCCCCAGGCATGTCTAACCAACCATGGGTTTAGACCAAACGTCATAAGGTTGAATAGCCCAGCTTCTACAGTCCTCGCTGAAGACTGAATTACCCCCACTATGCTCATCGACGAGAAATGAATTATGTAAAGGTTGTTGGCTGCAACCTTACATTTATTTGCAACGTGTTGAATCAAGTCTTCGGATGGCTTCGTTTCAGTTCTGAGCACCAATACTGCAACGTTTGACTCTTCTTTGTACCCAATTTTTTCAAAGAGACTCTGCGGCTCAAGAGCTAATGCTCGAGCTGGACCTGAAGCAACTGCGGAGAAATTGCCAATTCTGATTGGCCACCCGTTCAACTGGGAGGCTAAAGTTGAGATTGTTGGATGATCGGTATGCACAAAAACAGACGATAAGAGCAGATCTGAGTATTGCAATGGGAGAACTTTTGCCGTGCCGTATCCACCCAGAGCATATTTCAGTAACAATCTCCCCCGCAAGAAATCCCCCTTCTGCTTTAAGGCCAGCATCTATCAAAGTTGCTCCTGATTCTGATTTTCCAACTACTACGTTATACACGTCAGCTTCTTTCACAAACTTATTTACCAAATTCAAAGCCGAATTGTTCAAGCTGACTCTCGAAACCGACATTCTCTACACTCAATCCAACTGATAATCAAACAAGGTCAATATAGGGGCATAAGTCTTTCGACATGACGGGGACAAATGACTTATGGCTCCAGTAGTGTTTATGCCCAAACTCACCGCTAACGGGCATTCTATTCAAAGCTTTCTCCATAAACGTCCTTGAGTTTCTTGTAAGTGTTGGCACATTCTGGTTTGTCAAAAAAGTGTCTTTCGCCCCTTGACTGACTCCACGTGTGGCTCCCACTCAATTAGCGCTGAGCACATTTCACATCTAAGTTGGTTTTCGCTTCTAAGTTCGATTCCGCTGTTAGTTATCTCGAAGGGTGTCCATGTGGTTTTGTGTCTAGCACCTTTGAGCGAAAAAATCCTGAAAAGCCTTGTGATTTGCCTGTTTGATTCGTCTTCCTTCATCTCAAAGATGCCGTCAAACATAAGCCGAAAGTGACTAATTAATTGGGGATCATGAGCCTCAGGTACAGCTATGAATATAGCGTTGCCGTTTGAAGTTCGGACTTTGGCAACTAGTATTTGCAGGAAGCGCACAACTTCCAGTAGGTTGTGTTCGCAGATTGAAGTTAACCCGGTTATGGAATCTAGAACTAATCGAATGTCTCTTAAGCTCGTCTCTGGCATTGTCAATCACCTTCAATACACTTAGCAAGTCGGATGGGTTCTTTACTACATACTTGTTCCAAGGGGTTTTTTCAAGTTTCCAAGAGTAGCAATCGACAACTCTGAATGTGCCTTTGGAAGCAAACGGCTCGACGTCGAATCCGAAATTCTTCATGGATTTGGAGATTTCTTCAGCAGGTTCTTCCGTGGAAACATAAATGCACGGTTCACCCTTCAACAAACCGTTGTAGATGAATTGTTTAGAGAAAATGGTCTTTCCAATTCCTGTTGGACCCATTAAAAGCATTGAGACGCGCGGGAAAGCTTCCTTCAACGAGTTTTGATGAGCCGGGAAAAATCTCCGTGGGCTTCACTGACCTAGTCACTCCAGACTGCTGATTTTTTCTGCCTAACGCAACGAGCTTTTTTGAGAATGGGTGATCTGGCTTTTTGATAGCGAAGAGGAACTCGTGTCTGTTAAATTGTATGTCGCAGAAGCAAGGTATGGATCCAACAATTCTTGTTCCTATGCTTTTTTCCAACTCCAGCTCAAATTCTCTCTCATCTGCCTGTGAATTCAGTTCATCTATTGGGGATGCTCCCGATATCTTGTTCAGTATTATGTAGTATTTCGATCCGAACTTTGTTAATGAATCATAGATGTCATTCGTCATCTTCCTCGTACCTTCAATATCCATGTCGCTGTTCTTCATTACTAAGAAAATTGTGTCAGCCACTGCCAACGTGTTTATGGACCAGTATCTAATCCCAGGGCTTGTGTCAAGAAAGAGATAATCAATTCCATATTCCTCGAATAGCTGGTTCTTAGCCAGCAGAAACCTGCGAATGGCGGCAAGCTGCCATTTCTGGTCGTGCTTAAGCTCGATTTCGGCTATGTCTTCCTTTCCAGGGCTGGAAAAACCTACAAAGAGTTTTCCGTTTAAGCCTAGTTCGGAGCTCACATCTACCAGTAACTTGGAGATATCGGTTTTTCCTTTTGAAGAATTCTCCCCTTTGAGTAAGTCATTCAGGTACGCAGTTGGTTGTTTTCGAAAGTACATGGACAGACTGGGAGCTATAAATCGAAATCCAACTAACAAACCCTCAAACCGCTCTTGGCGTAGTAAGCTGCAAGATTAGCTATCAGAGTTGTCTTTCCAGTTCCGCCTTTGTATGAATGAAGGGCGATGGTTCTCCCTTGAGAAGGTTTTTTTCGGTAGACGTGACATAGGTATGGCCATAGATGATAATGTGAAGAGACAGATATTACTTTTTTTTCTGATCACCCCCTCTTTTTTCTTTGCTTCTTCACACTGGCTTGTTATGTTCTATTTGATACTGAAGGGCAGCTTCGAGACGCCAGCAAACGAGACAAAGGACTTTATTGCCGAAAATATCACATTATCTAGTGTCTGGATCAGAGGACACTATAGGTTTTTTTATGCGCTTTGCTCTGTTTGTTTTGATTCTTTCACGAGTTTGCCGACTTTTTCAATATGTTCTCTCAACTTTCTAGCATGTATCTTTGAAAAAGGTAGCGTCTCAGATGCACCGTATCACAGGAATGACTGAAACAAGAAGTGCTATACTCAGGAATGAGGAGATGGTATTGGCAGGACAGGTGTAGTTCTTTTCCCCTCTTGTACAATTGAAAAAACTGTAAACATAAACAGTGGAATGACAATTCCCCAACAGCGTAAGACCTCTGTTTGGATCCAAATGGTGATGCTGATAAATCGCCGAGAACGACTTGCATATAAACTACTGCAACTAAACCCCATGCAATGCCCTCAACTGCCATAGAAATGAAATAGGTTTCGGGGGAGGCAACCAAACCAAATAAAGCGTAGGTTACACCTGGCGTTCCTAGACCTATTAGTATTGGCCATTTTCGCCAAAGTAATCAGCCATAAATCCTCTATTAATGCGGTAATAATCGTACCTAAGTATTCAAACACTCGACCCATATCATCACGTATCTTCAAATTCGCTTGAGAAACTTCCAAAGAAGAAGTACACCATTTCCTAGATGGAACATAACCAAGGGAAAAAGATAGTAAGCAAAGTCTCTTGAAGTTATCATGGTGATCCATGGTTTTATTGGACCCCTGCTCTCTCTCGAACAAGGGTCTATAATGAGAGCCAAAAAAGTTGCCGCTTTCAGAGCCACGCATACGAAAACAAGTTCTAATAGCCCGAATGCCTAGAATCTGGGATACAAGCAAGATTAGCACTACTAATGCGAAAGTTGTAAAGCACACTATCCCTGCGATTCTGCCTCTCTCTTCGATAATTGTGGATTCTGTGAGGAAAGCTTGGCAGGTTGGAATACCTAGACCAGAAGGATATTCCCAACGATGTCACTCGAGAGCATAGAGAATTCCAATCCACTAAAAAAACTAGGGAGGCAGTGGTTCGAGAGACCGAGGGCACTAGCCAAAACAGCAGAAATTTCCTGCGTTGAACTTTTTCGCTAATCAAACTTCCGATTATCCAGAAACAACTGCAAGACTGTAGAATATAGCATTTTTCCTAAGAAAGTGTAAGTTAGGTCGATTTCGGGGCTCCTCAACAACATATCGAGAAGATAAGAGTGAAAGATATAAAACCATATAAGATTGTTGGCAAACAAAAGTGTTACAGTCATAAACTTTCTAAATGAGATTTTAATGTCTTTTGTTGAAGAATCCCAAGGCAAAGCGGCTGTTCACCATAAATCTAAAATACCAGTGGAGTTCAAATAAAAAACTTGCCCTGATCTTGAGGGCAGAAATAACAGAATAGAATGAGATGAATCTAATGAGCAAAGAGAGTTTAATGGAAATAGAAAATGTACGTGTTCGATCTGACGCAATCTGCAGTGCTCTACTAATGCCGGATAACTTCAGAGTTCTCGTACAGGCGAAGAAAAACCATGACTATTGTGCCATTCAAGGAATATTCGAAAAGTGCGGAGTACCTAGGGATCAATGGCAATACTTGATGGATGAGATATTCCATTGTCCAAGGGCACCTTGGTGAATGATCCATTCAACTCGCAAGTGCCTCAGTATAACGAACTTCTTCCAAATGCGCGTTCTCCAAATAATCGAGTGGAGCTTTTATCATTTGAAAGAAGCATTACGAGCTAGCTCGGCTTGATTGGTTACTCTAGTCTCTTTTGCAGCCTCCTCGATTGCGTTCTGCTTTGCTAAGTCTGTGCACGTAAGGAGGTGATAGCTTTAGTTTTCCAACAGATCTTGGTGAGATCAAAAACATAAGGAGCAAACGGTTCCTTCTGAATAATTGATTTGACTCTCGAAGAATGAGGCTGATGAGGATTTAGCTGCATATAGAATAGGCAAGGGCACGCTCTCAAACTCCATTCTGTGAGGAAGACTCCCTTCCTCGTTAAGAGAATCTCTTACCTCCTCTTCCAAATGGATTATGAAGCTGAGTCGTCTTCCAAATTCGGCGAGAGCGTTAATTTCTTTGTTCGATCCGCCGCCGAGAATTGCTCCGATGCCGGCGCAAACTTCTCCATCCGACGTCAATTTCCGATGAGCTTGGCATCCTAGTCGTCAACTTCTGTTTCAAGAGTTGTGCCTGCATGCAATATCGGTTACCTCTCCTTCATAGATATCGAAAAGATACTTCTTGAGGGCTTCCAGAATAGCCACGTTCTTCTGGAGAACGGCTTTTCCTCAGGATTTCCCCATTTCAAGCAAGCCCTTGATCAGCAGCAGATCTCCCACAAGTAATGCGTTATCTATTTCGTGAAGTCCGAGAATTGTCTCTCTGAAATGCTTGTTCTGTGATTTGTCGATGATGTCATCGTGAATTCCCATGCCTGCTGCTGTCAAGGTAATCATAAGACCTGCCTCCTTGGCCATCGAGACTCTGCCGCCGACAGCTTCGCATGAATAAACTGTCAAGCGGGCCTATGCGTATCTTCCCAGTATGCCTTAACATCCTCCAATATTGCGATCACCTCGGATTTTCTATATCAGAAATAGCTACCTGCCTAAACTTCTTAAGAACCAGCTGACTTTTTTTCTCTAACATTGCCGCTATCTTTTTGCTGTTTGGATCGACATCCTTCAGCATTTTCTCACTCATCTGATATATGCTTCTTTATGTTACTTTAAACTCATTCTCCATTATCAATAGTGCAACTACATTGCGTAGCATGAGCAAAAATCCACAGAGACAACTTCAGTTTGGATAGCAGTTTTTCCGCAGAGAAATTGGTCTGCCAAAATGTTAAAAACACGCCTATCGTATTAGTAAATTCAGGAAATTATCCGGGGAGTCGAGTTTAGTCCCTCAGGAGAACTCTGTTTTAGCCTCAAGGACAAATATCGTAGGATTGAAGAATAATGAGCAGAGAAAGATTTGAATTGGAAAGAATATCCTGAGCAAATAAAGATAGGCAAATTAATAGTGAAAAAATCACCGAAAGAACTTTTCTGAAACTGCGCCCATCGCTCAGGACAAGATGGTAGGTTTTCTTGATGAATACAGGGAGCTCATCAAGTGGGAATTCAAGCCGACTGACACAGAGAGCGTGCGCAGAAGAAATTCAATACGTTCTCCCTACTAAGCAAATGGGTAACTCGTGCCGATGGCACTGAGGAGACGGTAGACCAGTTAGTTCAAAAACTTCAAGATTGACCATACGGTAGATTTTTCGTGCCCAGTACTCTCCGCGAAGATCATAAGATACCCAAATGGTTTTGCATTCGAAGATTTGATGATCGTCACATTCGACGAGAAGACTGACCCAATAAAGCTTGAGACTCTGTTTCAGGAATTAAAGGTAGAGAAGATTAGAAAACTGAGCCGAAAAGAATGATGCTTCTGCGTGTTCTGGATCCGAGCAAGCGGGTATATGAAGTTGTTAACGAACTGAATGACGAACCTAGTATCATAAAGCACGCCAGCGTCGACTCGATTCAGTTCACGATTCACTTTGCTTCACGCCAAACGCTCAGTATTTCTCTAAACAATGGAATCTCTGTAACACGGGGCAACTGATGCCGGATTGGCAACCTAACAGCCCACAGCGCCACGGCACACCGAACTGTGATATTAAAGCAAAAGATGCATGCGGACATATCGACAGGAAGTCCGTTAGTGGTAATAGCTATTATTGACTACGGTTGCGATATGAAACATCCTGATCTGAAGTCACAGTATGTGCAGAGCAGCAGATGGTATGACGCTGTTACGGGTAGTCAAGGCACTTTTCCGAGGACAAAGACGGGCATGGAACCGTCGTCGCGGGAATTGCCTCAGATCTAACTCATTCTTCGAGCTGTCCCGGAATCGCCGGTGTTGGTTTGCGTTGCGCATATTGCCTGTTAGAATATACGGTGACATCCTTGATTTTGCTTCACGAGCAATCAAATTGCACAGAATTGTTGATGCCCTCCAATACTGCGCGTTTGTTGATCAACACGTGGATGTCATAAACATGAGCTTTACCTACGATTTGAATGAAGAAGATCCACGTGACAGAACTAAACGCCTCCTTAGCGGACTGCTTTCAGGCGGGTATTGTCATGTTTGCTGCAGCGGGCAATCGAGCAGACAGCCACCCAGGAATTAGCTTTCCAGCGAACAATCAGCATGTTATTGCAGTGGGTGCAACCAACGAGAACGATGGAGATGCACCCATCCGCTTGACTGGGACCGATGTGTTTCTGATTGTGGAGGGAGCGAATGCGGAAATGAGCTGAGCGTGGTTGCTCCTGGCGTGCATATTTGGGGAACGGACCTGACGGGTACAGACGTCCCTCCGCTTCCTACTAATTACAAGGCAGGCTCGAACGAATACCTTGACTTCTTGATACTGATGGTTTGAGAAATGGTGCATGCGGTGACCCGAATGGTGACTACTATAATGACTTCTTTGGTACATCGGCAGCCACCCCGCATGCCGCAGGACTTGCAGGTCTTATTGCTGGCTTATGACCCCGGACTTGCACCGGCAGAGATTAAGACGATTATAGAAGATACAGCTGAAAAAGTGGGTAATGCTGGAGACGTTTCGACCCATGCCAAGCATTTTGAACAAGTTTATGGGTCATGGGCGCATAAATGCCTATGCAGCTTTGGACTTTGTTAAGAGTAAATGTGAGGCTGAGCCAACAGAAGTCTACATTCGCGATTCGCTAGGAGATGATGGGACTGAACCTTACACAGGCTCGCCGCTCTGCTACAGCCCAGATCTTATCGTCCGACAGTCAAAGGAGAATGACCCTCAAACAGCCTTTGGAGACAAAACTGTTGACCCAGGGAGCGATAAGATTACTATTCGACAAAAAAATTACATCTACGTCCGCGTGCACAACAAGGGAACAGTCAGAGTCTGACGTCCATGTGCGCATATATTTTGCGGATCTCAGTACAGCCTGTGCCCCAGATACATGGCAGTACTTAGATCAATATGATTTCTACGAAATTGACACTAACAAAACCGCTGTGTCTAGTTCTGCAATAGTCTGGAACATTCCCCAATCCAGGTCAGGTAGGCATTCTGCATTATTGCTTGGATAGAAGGAACGCGAGATCCTCATCCAGATCCGCTTACCGTCACTAACAGTCTGCAATATGTGGATTTCATTCGTAATCACAATAACATCTGCTACCGAAACGTCGTCCTCGAGGAAGTAGGGGCGGGGCAGTCCTCCCAGTAAACTTCTTCATGTCCAGCTTCAAAGATGATGCGGAGAAGTTTGGACTGAGAATAGTAAGAAAAGGCGCGGGAGTCAAACTGGATATTAAAGTAAAGCTTCCGAGACACATGCTCAAACAAGACATTTAGAGGTGAAAACGCAGATTGAGCGTAGAGTGAATCAACCGGTAACTTCCGAGTGTTTTGGGCTATTGGAAAAACTAAGACAACAATTGGTGGGCTCAAGGTTATAGGCAGCCCCAGCTTGTCTGAGCTGAGAGTCAAGGTACCTATGACCGCAAAGCCAGGCAAGATTTATCAATTCTCAGTGCAACAAATCTCGAAAAGAAAAATCCTAGGCGATTTTCAAGTAATGTGAAAATAGATAACCTTCACAAATTGGGTACGCTGCCCTCAGAAGGCAAATCACGCGGCATAAGGCGCATTGAAAACTTGAAGGAGATCTATAGCCGACTAATCGTGCGCGCCACTTTGCGAAAATGCTGGACCAGGTTCAGTTATCAGTCAGCATGAGAGTTTTTGAATCGAGATAAATAAATTAAAAAGAAGCTTCAAAGGATTGCAGGTTATCTTCACATCTAAGTTGTTCTTTTCTTATAGCTTTTTAGATCTCTTTGGGCATTAGCGCGCGTGAAACTTCGTTATTTCACCATAATTCTCATGCTTCACTATCGACGGTGCATTACAGATAAAGCTTATGAAGATACGGAGCCAATCACTCTTTGATGAAAATGAGAGCCTATATGGCTTTATCGTGCAAAGTTGGTGCCTTCGATAGAGTTTTGGATGAACTTATGAAGCTCAGACATCTGCGCACGCACGCTCAAAGAGAGTGTGCCAGATACTTCCTGCTATTTGGTCCCGTTGATATCCTGGTTCAGTTCACTGGATTGAAGGATATGGACGAATTTGTCCGCAATTGGTTTACTCCTATTAGAATGATAACCGCTGATGAGCCGTTGATCGAGAAGATCCAACTTGGCTAGTGATTTCAGAAGGCAAAACATTTACTGAAGAACCGTTTGCTTTCTTATTCTTGAACACGCAGCCAAGGGACCTCGAAAAAGTGCAGGAGACTCTCCTGACCATTCCAGCAGGTTCTGTCGGCAGACTCGGTCTTTCGGCCTTACGACGTAATATGTTCAGTCCGAGCCACTGACAAGGGAGATCTTCAACGAGTCGTTTTCTCAAATACAGAAGGCAATCCCGAGTATCCACGGGACAATGAGCTGCAATCGTAGCCTCTTCAGTGAAAAGCCATAGATAGGAAGGCAGGCACACGCGCTAATATTGTAGGCAGAAAAAACCATCCGCGTTTTCAAGCCTGAGCACGTGCTATGAGTTGTTTGATGCTTGATACTGGAGGGCTGGCAGATACATTTGCCGGGTGTACTCCCTCATCATTCGGGACGCGTTGAAGGCGGGACTTATTGACTTTATCGCTTCTTTGACCATTCTTACCAAAGGCGTGGCACGCCCAAGCGGTCTCGATCATAGTATAGAGGAACAACTTCGTTTTCCAGCAAATCGTACAGTGACCTGGCGTCGCTTTCATCTTCTTCCTGATGGCTCCCGCCCTTGAAATCGTCGATTGCCCAGCCGTTTCTGCCGTTGTATCCTTCGTTCCACCATTAGTCACGAACACTGAGGTTGATTACTCCCGTTCATTGAAGCCTTCATTCCGCTGGTTCCGGCAAGCTTCCTGCATTCTTCTGGGATTATTCAGCCAGACGTCAACTCCGTGGACCAGAGCACGAGCAACGTTTAGGTCGTAGATCTTCAGACGAAAGCGATACGTCCTTGAAAACGAAGATCCATGGCTGCTTGGAACTCTCTCTTGAGAAGCTGTTTCGATTCGTAGTGGGCGGGATCAGTTGCCAGCGGAACTCTTATCTGCACCGGGCCTAGCGGATCCGTGACTATTCGTCTAGTCTCTCGAAGTCTGATAGGTACGATAAGGTCGTTTGTATTCCGTAATCTTCGGTGAAAGCGATGGTCAAGGCATAGCGGTCGAGCGAGAGAACCCATCGCAATCGAGCTTGCTGCGCGACTTACTGCGTTTTCAGCCACCGCTGTGTACGCCCTGTTCGTTATCGTGCTTATTATCTGAGTTTTCGCCACAGATGGTGAACCTACCAGAGCGCTTCGTCAGGCACTTCAACTATGTGGCTCCAGTACG
>CAVRFW010000012.1:0-148983 GCA_963720565.1 Candidatus Bathyarchaeota archaeon
TGCAATGACAGTAGTCGGTGCAATAGTAATACTGATGCTGAGAAAGAAGTAAACATGTCCTAGACGCAATCTTCACCTTCCCCTTTTTTAGTTGCAACCAACAACAGGATTAAGGAGAAAACGGGCACAAACGGGGACTGAATGGGCTCCAGATAAGACTCATCCAGAATTGTCTCGCAACGCTGTCGATATTCCAGTATTTCTCTTTTCTCCTTTCAGTATAGCGTCTCCGGAGCCCCAGCAAACCCGGGTAATCGTTTGCTCATAAGCGAGTGCTATGTATTATTGGCAACACAAAAGGCTAAGCGAAATACATAGGAAAAAGCGCACACAGGATTATTACAAAAGAATCCAGTTATATTAAACCAAAATAAAATAAGTTAGTTACTAACTACTAACTACTACTAAAAGGAAAACTAAAAAATGAACGAACCTGCTGTAGCTCTGTACAAAAAGGGGTTTAAGACAAGAATCAAAAATAACTTAAATTTAAACTTAGTTTACGAAAAGAAGTTAGATTTAAGTTTAATTAGAGTTAATATAAAACTTAGGTAAAGTTAATTAGAACCGCCTGCTTTCGTATAAAATCTGGGTGAATCGAATGAACAACATTGCACTTGTGGCTCACGATAACAAAAAAACTGACCTAGTTGAATGGTGTGATTTCAATAAAGGCTCTCTCTCCCGATATTGCTTGTACGCAACAGGGACCACCGGCAGAAGAGTAACCGATAAAACCGGGTTAAAGATAAACTTGCTTAAGAGCGGTCCCTTCGGCGGAGACATGGAACTCGGAGCTATGATTGCAAATGGGAAGCTGGATTGCCTAATATTTTTCTGGGACCCCCTGGAGTCTCAGCCCCATGACGTAGATGTAAAAGCGGTATTGCGAATAGCAGTCCTGTATAACATACCAACTGCCTGTAACAGGGCTACAGCTGACATGCTAATCTCCAGTTCAATGTTCCACAAAGAAAATCAAAAGCCGGAATAACTAACCCTTTATTGGTCTCAGGTTAGCTCATGAATAAGTTTAGCTGAGATTGTTTTGACGTAGTTCTCTCTTTGGCTCTTCTTTGTTCTTTTGAAAGCAAATTCATCCTCTCAAGGACCTGTAGGCAGTTTTCCGGTGCATAACCGTGAAAGTGATTGTTGAAGTAGCCTAGAAACTTTCTTAACCTTCTGAGAAACCTCCAGAATTCTCGGAATCCAAGGTTCCAGTTCCTCTTCAGTGTATTGATAATCGAACCATAATTTCTTCCCCCTTCCATGCCATCGAAAATAGGCTAGGTCAGCTGTCAGATGAACTTCAGGAGGTAGCAATGGTTCATCAACGATCGTGTAAGCAACATCATACTTCTTCAGCAAGTCCCATGTTTCGTCTCTCATCCAAGATAGGTTCCGAAATTCCACAGCATATTTAAAATTTGAATCAAGGAGACCAAAAAAGGAATCCAAATTTTCCGGATTGTAATCGTATTTGGGCGGAAGCTGAATCAACAGACAAGCAAGTTTTCCGCCTGTCTGAAGAGGGCGCATAAGTTCCAGGAAATTGTCCAAATCGGTTTTAACGTCTCCTCTTAATCCCAGCTTTTTATCGTGCGTAATCAGCTTAGGAAGTTTAGCGGTGAAAACAAAATCAGATGGAGAATACCGCAACCATCCCATCACCATTCCTTTTGAAGGATAGCGGTAAAACGTCGAATCAATTTCAGCGGTCTTAAAAATCTTTGAATAAGCACGAAGCTTTCGCTTTTCGCCTTTTTGATAGAAGACCCCTTCCCACTCAGTATAGCTCCATCCAGAGGTACCCAGAAAAATGTTCTCGTTATTCATATGACCGTCTCCAAAGCAGCAACAACTTCATCAACACTGCCAAAGGTCTTATCAGAGATTTTAGACAGAAGTTCATGCAAGCGAACCCTTCTGTTCGCAGTCATGTCGACAACCTTCCAGCCCTGATGCGCAGCCAACTCCTTCCTCGAAGAAGGAAACTTGGCATCTTCAGAAAGAACTGCTCTAATAGACTCAACTCCCGTAAACGGTGTGGCTGGCATGAATTCTCCGGTTTTCTTGTAATGCACAAACCTCGCGGCATCTGTGTTCATCCTCAAACCATGGTAGGATAACGCAACAATTTTGACCCCGGGCTTGTTTGCTTTTTCGTCAATCTCAATCAACTCCTCATCGGTAAACTGATAGATATTATGCAATCCTTTCCCGAACAAGCGACTATAGACAACATCCGAATCAAAATATGGTTCAGCTCTTGAAAGATCCACACAATGCACAATGCTAAAATCTTGCATGAAATCACTCACAGCTCGATGTTAGGGGAGCTCTGATTTCCCAAACTATGCGAACTCCCCCAAAGTTTGAAGAAGAAAACAAATCCCGCGCGTTCTTAACTTCTTGCTTATTCATTGCATATCCAACTGGAGTTTCCAGGACAAGAAAAGGTGCTTTAAGAATTTCACAATATCTTAGCATCTGATTAATCACGTTATGGGCTTCATCGGTGGGTCTCAAACCTATCTTATGCGTGAGGTCCTGATGGCAACGAACTGAAAACGTGAAGTTAGTGGGAACGGCCTTTCGCCATCCTTCTACACTTCGAACTTCAGGGTACTCATAGAACGTGTAGTTCACCTCAGTAAAATTGAAGACTTGAGAGTATGTTTTCAGTACCTGTTTCCCTGGAACATTAAAGTAAGCCCAACCGCCTGTACCGACGAGATAATCACTTGATGCTTGTTCCAAAGTTCCATCCTTCCTTAATCAAGCAAAAACTGCGCCAAACAATAGTTCTTTTACTGAAGACACTATTATACTGTAAGGTGAATCCTTGAAGCTTGTGCGAAAGCACAAAAATCACAAACCATTCAAGCAACTAACACTGGACAGTCTCCTTTCTGAAACTGAGAAAAACTTGCCCGAAACAAAAACCAAGCAAGCTCTCGTAAATGTTGACACGGAAACATTACCCTTCAAAAGCAAACAAATTACAATCACGCAGTTAGCCCCAACCATAAAAAATTATGACGAACTAAATGTAGACACAGATTTCAGACTCGTACCTTCTAAGAAAGCTTTTTCAAAAATAAGGTATACACTATGGTTTGATGGGCAAAAAGCATCATCTGATCTCATCGAGATCCCCCAAAGTCTTGTCGCATCCGACGAATTCGAGATAAAGCGAATTTTAGATTTAAGAGGAATGACTCCGGGAAATCACACGGTAAAAGTAGAACTATGTGACCTTTTTTCCCCTTCATGCGCTTCAAAAGAAATAGCAATTGAGTACAAACCTCTGACCAAAGAGGAAAGATATAGAAGAATACCAACAGTCAAGAAGACTGAAGGCGTTGACATAGCTATTGTCTCAAACGACGAAAAAGAAGTGCTTAGAGAGATTAATGATACACTCAGAAAGGAACAAATCAGCAAAAGAGATAACTGGTAAAGTTACCTGACCTCCTAAAAGAACCAGGGATTTTGCTGAATGGATAAGAAAGTCTGGAACACAACTTTGCCCTGTGTTAAGAGTCCAAATGCCTTTCAGAAATTTGACACGTTGCTCAATATGTTTTTGTCCAACAGTATGTACACAGGTCTTCTCGTTTTAACGTAGTGTTGTTAGGGGCTTCGATTACTGCTCGTATCATTTCTTCCAGAGTTAGGAAACGCAGCGTTGTGAAGCCTATGCGTTGTCTTATTTCTTCCACCATAAGCTTGTAACTTGGACTCGTCGGGTCAACAAACGCGTTGAGGTCACTGCTGAGTCCGATGTTTCCAAGGCTTTTGTAGGTTGCAAGGTCGCTGTTCCTGGTTGATACATCAAAAATGCAGGGGTGCAGTTGTGGAGGAGATGCTATTCTTGCATGAATTTCTTTGGGTTTGAAGGGCAGGATTTTTTCCTTCAGGAGATTTTGCAGTTGCGTTCCTCGTCTGATTGAGTCGTCAACGAGAATTATGCTTTTGTCCTTTATCATCTGGGGATTTGGAACCTGTTTGTACTTTGCCACCATTTCTCGGGTCCGTTGTGCAGGGGGAATATAGCTTCTTCCCCAGCCCGGAGTGTATTTGATTAGCGGGCGCCTAAGAGGAGCAACATACCCAAGAATCTGGTTTGTGGCTGTTTCCAACTCTTCCAAACTAATCTTGCCCTGCTTGAACTCTGCTAGGAGCTGCCGTATTCCTTCTTTTGCTAATTCAATTTTTCTCTTTACATAACCAACTGAATGGGGCAAACCTGAATCGGCAACGCCCAGCACCAGATCAGCTTTTGCTTCGTCTTCTTCAGCTAAGAAACCACCGCATCGCTCCCTGACTATTTCGGAGTTTATACCATAGAAATCTGAAGCTGGAAAACCTGAATACACATGAAGAAAAGGGCAAAACTTTTTTTTGCCTCGGGTGGGCACTCTCTGTGTCAACCCGTTTTCCCCAATTGAGACTATTTCGCGAAAATCAAGAAACTTGACAACCTCGTACCCTAAATTGGGGAAGCCCGTGGTTTCAGAAGCTACAGCCCAACTCTGTTCCTTCGTACCAACCACCAGAGGAAACGTGTCACCGGCAGCATAAATGGCTCTGTCGTTTTCAGAGAGCAACAGCAGAGAAATCGAACCTTCTATCTTATCATACATTTTCTCTATTCCAGCAACCAGATTCTCGCCAGTTGCTATTAGTTCACCAACGAGTTCCGTCTGAGATTGCAGGTTTACCTTTTGCCTTGACTTTTTGAAGGTTGCTCCTTTTTCGATCAGTTCGGAATATAGTTTTTTGGAGTTATTAATGAAGCCAACTGTGCAGAGGGCGAAATTACCTATTTTTGTTTCGAATTTGATGGGCTGGTCCTCTTTTATGTCACTGATAACTCCTATGCCTATTGTGCCTTTAAGTTTTGGAAAGTGTTTCCCGAATTTTGATTTGAACTGGCTATTACTGATATTGTGAGATATAGTTTCCATGTAGCCATCAAGTATAGCTATGCCTGCGACTTCGGTTCCCAGATGAGTGTGGTAATCTGTTCCGAAAAACAAGTCTCTAGCGCAATTGCTTCTTGAGGCAACTCCGAATAGACCGCCCAACATTAATTTCGCATCCAACTTGTTTGGTTGCAGTTTCACCCTAAAAGAGTTGCCGTCTGTTATAGCATTTTTTAAGACTGTTTTCGCAAAGTGCATCTGCAAATAATGTTTTGGGATGAGGCTTCTGGTTCGGCGTAAGATTTTTGGGCGATTAGGGCTGGAAAAGAGTCATAGAAAAGCAGTTCGAAGCACCCAAAGAATCAGTTCTTTGCAGTGTTGCGACACCTCAAATGAGATTTATGGGTTACAAGGGGGACGACATGTGCTTTCCTTCTAACACTCCGTTGGAAGATTGATCAAGACTCTTTTCCTCTCATCTCTTTCCTGTATTTATTGGGAGAAAACGGCAGTCTTTCTTAGATATATCGATTTTGGGAATATGTCAGAATACAAAACAAGGTATATATTAAGTCTTGCGATACGAGTTGTAGTGCTGTATTACACTCCAACAGTAATACAAAACTACACAATGGTGAAAAAAATGAGTCTAACAAACCCAAACACCCAATGCATGTTACAACTCTGTGAACTAAAAACAACAGAAGACCTTTTTGAAAAAACAATACTCGAAGCAATCGACGAAGGTTTCTCTTTCTTCGGGGAATCCTGCAAAGAAGACATCTACACACACCTAGAAAGCTACTATGAACTTGAGAGAAACTACATACCCTACAAAATCGAACACTTCTCTACTGCACTCCACCAGTGTTTCGGCGTCGGAGCAAAAATAATCGAAATGAACATAATCAAAGCTCTCTGCGAAAAAAACAAGAATTTCACTTTTTCTCCAAAGAAGAGAGACTTGGTCTTCAATGAATATGCGGAAGGTCTGAAGACCTTCTTAGCGGAGCAAACATAGCAATCTAAACGTCTGCCCACGCTGTTAGATGAATTATCTTTGGGCTTTTGTCCAAAGAACGAATGCTCTATCCGTTTGTTGTGTTGATTCTTATTAAGGAGAAAACCTCGTGCTTATCTCCAAGTGTCTTTCTTCCCTCAAGATAACCTAATTCTATCAAGAAGCCTATTCCAACGACTTCTCCGCCCAACTTCTCAACCAACGCAATATTTGCCTTCACAGTTCCACCCGTAGCGAGCAAATCGTCGATGAGCAAAACCTTCTGTCCGGGTTCAACAGCATCTTTGTGAATCTCAATCGTGTCACATTCATACTCTTTCTTGTACGTTAGGTCTACACACTTGAATGGCAGCTTGCCCTTCTTTCTAATAGGCACGAAACCTACCCCAAGCTCATAGGCCAAAGCAGCTCCCACTATGAAACCTCTCGCTTCGTTCGAAACTACAACATCAATAGATGTGCCTCGGTAATGATCAGCAAGCAGTCTGACGCATTCTCTAAAGCAGTCCTTATCCCTCAGAAGAGGGGTAATATCCCAAAAAACCACACCTTTAAACTCGGGAATACGCCGAACTTTTGACTTCAAATCAACTTCCCTACTCTTCCTGTTTTCCGTCTTTAATCCCTCCCTTCAAACCATTGCACCCTTCAAAGCATGCCCGCAATCACAACTCGGTTCTTTTGGCAACCCTGCAACTGTCTCAGCTATTATTCGCTTTACTTTCTCAATGTTTGCCCGCATAATGACCATCACTTCATCCACACATACTGGATGATCTTTCCATACATCATAATCCGTAACGGTGGATATCGATGCGTAGCATATTTCGGCTTCGCGTGCAAGAACGCACTCAGGAACAACAGTCATGCCTACTACGTCTGCCCCCCACGTTCTGAACATTTTTGATTCAGCCTTCGTTGAAAAACGCGGCCCTTCTATGCAAACATAAGTTCCTTTGCTATGCGCGTGAATATCTAGATCTCTGGCGACTGCTATCAGTGGTCTTCCGTATTTCTGGACACATCGGTTCTGCAACTGATATGTGGCAAACCTTTTTCTCCGCAATTGTGTAGAAAGACTGTTCGCGTCTTGTAGTCCTATCAATGAACTGGTCAACGAGAACAATGTCTCCGGGTTTGTAATCTTCCCTCAATGAACCAACGGTTGAAGGTGCAAGTATCCTTCTAACGCCTAGCTTCTTCAAGGCGAAGATGTTTGCCCTGGCATTGATGTCTGTCGGTCTTATCGTGTGTCTTTTAGAGTGTCTTGGCAGGAACGCCACAAGTCTGCCACTCAACTCGCCTAGAGTAATTGCGTCAGAGGGCATACCATAAGGCGTGTCTATCGTGACTTCTTCGACATTCTTGAGGAGTTTTGGATCGCATAGACCCGTTCCGCCGATTATTCCAATTTCTGCTTGCATGAAGTCTTTACTTTGGGTAATCTGCTTATAAGAATAGCGACTAAAACATTGCCAATTACGTAGCAACAATTCATTTTATCGAATCACGCCATATGTACCCAAGCGAGAATACTCAAAATTTCGAAGCTGAGAAAATACTCATCCCCGCACGTTCTTCCAACGCACAACAAATGTTATTTAGTAGATGACAACCCTCTCTTCTTTAAGGTGGCAAGCTTGGAGTTCAAGGGAAGAGATATAATATCTATAGAAGATTTCTCCCGCGAAGAGAGCAGCTACATTCTCGACGTCAGCCATTCTATGGAATCGATTGCCCAGAAAGGCTCAGACATGCTTAAGGGGAAAATCCTTGCCACGCTATTCTTTGAACCCAGCACTCGAACACGCCTCAGCTTTGAAGCTGCAATGATCAAGCTAGGCGGATCTGCCATAGGCTTCGCGGAACCAGAAATTGCATCAGTCAAGAAAGGCGAAAACCTCGCTGACACGGTGCGCACCGTAGAGAACTACGCGGACGCCATAGCCCTTAGACACCCGCTTGAAGGTGCAGCGAAACTAGCAGCAGAATTCTCCCGAGTTCCAGTGATAAACGCCGGGAGCGGCGCAGAAGAGCATCCTACTCAGGCGCTCATCGACCTTTACACAATAAAGAAGGATAAGGGAACAATAGATGGTTTAAAAATTGCCTTGATGGGCGATTTGCGCTATGGTCGCACAGTTCATTCACTTGCCTACGCTCTTGCTCCCTACAAAATCGAATTATACCTAATTTCACCTGAATCGCTAAGAATGCGGCGTGAAGTTCTAGAAACAATACGAAATAGAATATCTATTCATGAAGACGTTACTTTGGAGAAAATCATTCCGGAAGTCGATGTTTTGTACGTCACTCGAATACAAAAGGAACGGTTTCCAGATGCAGCAGAATACGCTAAGGTTAAAGGAACATACAGGATAGACCAAAAAACTCTGAAAGCAGCAAAGAAAGACATGATAATTCTTCATCCTCTGCCACGAGTCGACGAAATTGCTGCCGAAGTCGATTCGTCTCCTCAAGCACGCTATTTTCAGCAAGTCTGGAATGGAGTCGTAGTGAGAATGGCTCTTCTGGGACTAGTGCTCGGAGCGGTTAAATAATCAACGCTTTCATGATTTAGTGAACCTGTCAAACACGGTCAATGTGCTAACGGCGCCACAAGAAGGACATTTATGCAAGAATCCGAACCAACTTTTCCTGCAGTTGCTGCAGTATGTAACGGCCCGGTTGTACGTAAAAAATTCAAGCGCTTGATTTTGAACTAGGTGCACAGTCAAGGATAGCAGCGATTCAGGTTTGTGCTCAGTTTCACCCAAGTCAACTATGCTAAGACTTCCTCCAGTGCTGACACTTTTCAGTTTTCGCGCATCGTCTAAAGCGGCAGACGCAATTATCGGAAAATCACCGGATTGGAGGCGCATGTGCTTCGCGGTCGAATAAAAGGGTCTGTCTCGAGTTCCTGAAAACCTTATTCTAGCGACTCCATACTTCTCAATATCCAATCGAACCAGTCGCTCAGACGCTTCATTGTTAGGAAGGATTGCAGGGTACAACCGTTTTCCATGTTTCCTGCCGAGTTTTTGTTTCAATACTATGATGGCTTGGATAATTTCCTCTGCAAATTTGCTGCCTTCTTCGGAAGTTGCATCCTTTTCACAAAAAGTCTCCACAGTTTCGCGGAATCCCGCCAGATTTATCAATCGAGAGCAGTTTTCAAGCCTAAGATACGTATCGTCATTTAGGCTCTGCATTAGAAATGGAAAGAAGGTTTTCGCATGTTGCCTAAGCACACCATACTTTATTCCGAGGGCGCGAGCTGCCATCTCGTATCTCTCCCGCAGAATCTCGAAGAATTTGTTCTTGTCTTTCTCGCTTTCAATGGCGATCCGGGGTAAATTAATCGTGACCGCTCCGAGGCAACCGGTTCTCAGAGTATCGATTTCCCAGTCTCCAGTTAGATCTGCCTCAAGCTTGCACCCTGAAGAAGAGAATACCGGATAACTGTCTCTCTGTAGTGCATTTACAAAGTATGGGGTTCCGGTCACCGTCGCCAAATTGTGAACTTTTAGAAGAACAGCTTTAGCATTTTCATTCTCTAACGCTTCGCTAGATATTTTGACAACAAGTTTAGGATTCAGCAGTGGTTTTAGAGTACTCTCCTCCAACAATACTTCGGATAAAAGTGACGCTATCAAGAGGCTTTCATAAGCAAAATCTCCATATGTTCCGCATGTTTTTCCTTCTGGACCGACCGCTGCCTTATCTGCAATGAATCTCGGAATCGAAAGCTCTATTCCCAGAGTTGCGTCCGCGTGTTGACTTAGGCTTATTGTGAAGAGACGAAGATACTCCTTTATCCTTGGTGCATCTAATCCTCTGGCGAAAGGCGCGAGAAACACGTTGAAGTAATCACAGGTTTGGGTGGCATTGAGTTCTTTGCTCCCATGCAAAATGACGTTAAACGTGATTGATAATGCAGATTCAAAGCTCTTAGGATGTTCTATGGAGAGTTGAAGATTGTTTGCAGCGTTTATGCCGTTTTGGAAGAAGAATCGTAGATCGTGGATTACTTCGTCTGGCTTAAGCACCCACGTACCGAGGCATTCTACATGGATGGCGCCTGAGACATGTGCATCGGCGATGTCTCTGGGGAAAATATTCAGGAGGGTATACTCGCCAAAAACTGTCTCTCCCGCAAATGCTATTTTGTCCATAGAGTCCTCCTCAACACTTTTCGCCTCCATCAAAACCGTTACCTCGTGGACGGGCATGCCAAGTCGCGTAAGCTTGTGTCTGTAGTCTTCAAGTCCCTTTTCAACCAGTATCCCGTTGACTACCTCTCTAACCAGCGGCGCGGTCAAATACTTGGTTTTAGATTTGAGCAAGCGTTTTTCAGCCTCTTTGGCTGCCTTCTGAGCTAATTCCGGCGGCATTTTTGCCTCCTTGATAAGCGAATTCGCAATTTTGTTGACATCAAATTCTTCAAGAGTATAATGTGATGTGCGGATTGTTAATCCGCGGGGTTTATCCGCCTTTTTTTCCACTCTATCCGCGACGTCGAGGACCATCTTGCCCAAATCAGTTAAACTGTACTTCTTGGCTTCAGAGTCGGGTTCAATCAAGTCTGCCTTTAGTAGGAATTTTAGGTGATAGGCAAACCTTCCTGCGTCTCTACTTGGATTCATCTTAAGCGCGTTCATCAATTCGGTATAAGAAAGACCTCCTTTGTCAAAAAGGAGATTTAGGATTTGCAGTCTCAGAGGTGAAGAAACGGCCTTCAGAACTTTTACTCCGCGAACCCTCTGTGGAAGATTAACCATATCGCTATCCTGTCTCGATTGCGTGAATCTATTATTTTGAAGGCAGAGTTTAAACTTTAGCTATTCCATTCTTGCAGCAACAACTCATTTATTAAGACAATATGACGCATTAGTTTATCTGTAATGGAGCTTCGTGATCATGAAAATTACCATAGTTCAGTTTCCCTTCGGAATTGTGGCTTTTGATGAAGACAAGAACGTCGTTGAAAAAGTCTTGTTTTCGAAGAAGACTCATCTAGCAGCTAAAAGCATTCTGAAAATTGAGTCAGGTAACATCTCTGACGTTACATCTTTGGTGTCAAAGCTCCAGAACCTTGGCTATGACGTTTTTGCTTTCGATACTGCAAACTTGGCCACTGAGGCAGAAAGAAAACTTAGCCTTAGTGTTAAAGTTCCAGCAGCTTCTGAAATAGAGGCTTTCCGCAATCTCGCAGAAAAAACTGCAATTGAGACCGGCTTTGCCGAAGACTCGAAAGCGGTTGCGCTTTGGAATCGGAATGTCAGCATGGAAATAGCAAAGCTGAGGGTCAAAGGTGCAAGTGAAAAAAGAGACTTAGTTATAGCGCAAGCTATCCAAACACTCGACGATTTAGATAGAACAGTTAATTTGTTCATGGGTCGCCTTCGAGAATGGTATGGCGTACACTTTCCTGAACTCGATCGCCTTATCGAAAAACATGAAACTTACGCTCGCCTCGTAATGAACTTAGGCTATAGGGAAGAATTTACTTCTGAAGCACTTGAAAAAGAGGGTATCCCAAAAGAACGCGTTGAGATTACAGCAAAAGCTGCTGAGTCGAGTATGGGTGCAGACTTGGCAGAGGCGGATTTGGCGGAAATTCAAGTCCTGAGCAGAGACGTGCTTAACCTGTATGAACTTCGAAAGGATATGGAAAACTATGTCGACAGAACAATGGAAGAAGTTGCGCCCAACACCAGAACAATAGCAGGTGCACTTCTCGGAGCAAGATTGATAGCTATCGCCGGGAGCCTCCAGAATCTGGCTATGCGCCCAGCTAGCACGATTCAGGTTTTGGGTGCAGAGAAAGCGCTTTTCCGTTCACTGAAGACAGGGGCGCGCCCCCCTAAGCACGGGCTAATCTTCCAACATGCGTTATTGCATGACGCGAAACGTTGGCAAAGAGGAAAGATTGCCAGGGTTATAGCTGGAAAATTGGCTATTGCGGCGAGGACTGACGCTTTTGGCGGAAAATACGTTGGTAACATCTTAAAGGCAGAAGTGGACAAGCGTATAGAAGAAATTAGGGCTAAATATGCTGAACCTCCACCGATTAAAGAGAAGAAACCGACAGAATACAGAGAACAAAGGTTCGAGCGGAGGGATCAGAGACCCGAAAGGCAAGGGAAGCAAAGCCAACCTTGGCGTGATAGACGAGACCGAAAGTGGAGAAAAAATAGGCGTGCACGTGAAGGTTAAGCCTCATTCCCAGTTCGCAGAAATCTATCAAGCTTACCTTGAAGATGGCGCCCAACGATTAGCTACAAAGAATCTTGTGCCAGGGAAAACTGTCTATGGGGAACGACTATTCCGCTTCAAGGGCACAGAGTATCGTATCTGGGACGCGTTCAGGAGCAAGCTTGCTGCAGCCATAATCAAGGGTGTTCAAGTAGTGCCCATCAAATCGGGCTCCAAAGTTCTTTATCTAGGCGCTGCATCCGGGACCACACCCAGCCATGTTTCCGACATTGTAGGAGACGAAGGTCACGTTTACTGTGTGGAATTCGCCTCAAGATCCATCCGAGATTTGGTTGATAACGTATGTGCAATAAGGTTTAACATGTCGCCATTTCTGGCTGACGCGCGCCTGCCAGAAAAATACCGCATTTTTGTTCAAGGAAAAGTCGACTGCATTTACTGTGACATAGCGCAACCTGAACAAGCTAGGGTGCTTGCAGATAACGCTGACGTTTTCCTTAAGCCCTCTGGCTGGATTATGTTAGCCGTGAAATCCCAGAGCATCGATGTCACCAGAGACCCGGAAGAGATTTATGCGCAGGAATCAAGAATTCTTAAACAACGAGGCTTTGATGTTAGGCAAGTTGTGCACTTGGAGCCTTACGATAAGGCGCACGCTATGATTGTAGCGCAACTTCTCTGATTTAACCCCCTATCGAAGCATCGTTTATATTTTTCACTGCAATTCCTACTCTGTGTGACAGCCAGATGAATCATTGGGAAATGGAAAACGCGGTTCAGCTTGGCGTCACGCTTAAGGAAGCAGGCTTCCAAGTTTCCCAAATGTGCTGTTCACGTTCAAGCTGTTTCGATTTTGCAGCTAGAAAGAACGGCAAGTTAGTTTTGGCAAAGGTTGATTCTGACGTTGACACGTTTTCCCCAGAAGATTCACGTGAACTCAGAGTCATAGCTAGTCGTGTTTCCAGTGCATCGCTCGTTGTAAGTCAGCAAACTCATGGTAAACCTCTGCAGGATGACACAGTGTATTCAAGGTACGGCGTGTTTGTTGTGACTGAAAAGACCGCGAAGAACCTTGCCTTGGAAATGGGTAATCCTCTGGTTTTCGCCAATCCAGGCGGATACAGCGTGGAAATCGATGGCAAACTAATTGAGAAAAGGAGAATAGAACTCGGTTTGTCAATTGGCCAGCTTGCCGAGATGATTGGTGTTTCACGCAGAACTCTTTACAGTTATGAGAGAGGAACTGCAAAAGCATCGGTTACTCCCGCCTACAGAATTGAAGAGACTCTAGGTGTTGCAGTTGCCAAACCGATAAACGTCTTTGAAAGAACACAAAAACAGCGTCAATGCCTACTCTTGAAAACGAAGTATGCCATTGCACACAAGACAGTTCTCTACAAGGTCTTCGAGAAATTCGCCTCATGCGATATCTCGCCTGTTCACAAGGCGCCTTTTGATTTCATACTGAATGATTCAGAGAGTAAGAGTGTCATCATAGGCTGCGTAGGCGCGAACGATGAAAGTAACCTGGAGAACCGAATAGAGGAAACGGCGAGTTTCTGTAAGGTGACAGGAACACATCCGGTTCTTATCACGAGAAAAGAGAAAAGCTCCGGTGGAAACATTCCCTGCTTTTGCCTTGATGAGTTATCTTTGTTGCGATCAACTGAAGACCTAATCATGAAGGTTTAAACCAGTTTCTTCTGCACAGCATCTATTTCGCTTCTGACCTTCTTAGCTGGTTTCCATGATTTCCTAACGCAGTCAGGATAATCACGATTGCATTTCAGCCAGCTCTTCAGAAAGAGTATGGTTTTGGGGTCTGTAAGATATCCACTGCCAAAGTCGCCATATTCACATCTCAAATCCGCGATGGCCCTGTCGCGTTCGACCTTGGCCAAGATGGAAGCTGCAGACACAACCGGGTAAGTCTTGTCTGCTCTGTGCTCTGAAATAATTCTCACCTTAAACGACAAGCCTTCCTGAATATGCTGCTTGAAACGGTCTTCAAAAACGTCAGCGGCATCCACATAGGCTACATCAGGTCTGAGAACATCTATTACTTGAGTCATGGTTTTTGCTTCTAGCCGGTTGAGTTTGTGAAGTTTTCTCCCACTATCTACTGCCTTGTCAATTTCTTTAGGCTCTATCTTCACAATGTGCCAGCTTTCCGCTTCACGATTTATTTCAAGCGCCAGTGACTCACGTTTCTTTGGCGACAGAATTTTCGAATCTCTAACGCCCAAACTAACCAGAACATGTATTCTGTCTTCTCTAAGCGCAACCCCGGCGATAACCAAAGGGCCTATTACACATCCGCGGCCTGCTTCATCTATCCCAGCGACCAACATCCTAACAATGGCTCCATGGAATGGCTATTCTTCAATCTAAGCTAATAATTCTTCTCCAAACATTCATAACCCAAAACAATTTGGTTCATTCTCATTACCACCGTTCAAGGGCATCACAGGCTTTTTTTGGAGCATTAAACTGAGACCAGAAGTCTAATATGCCCATGAATTTCTTCTCATATCCAACCTGACAACAAGGCTTAGAAATATGACACAAGAAGAATCTGCAACAAACTTTCCAAGCGAGGTGGTGAAGGAAGGAAAAACCAAAGTGGTTGTTCCCAAATTGTCCTCTTATAGAAAACAGCCTTCCGATTATGCCCCCTCAAAAGCTCCAGTGTTCTATAACCCGGTCATGGAGTTGAACCGTGACATAGCAATTCTAGTTGCCCAGGTTTATCAGCACAAAGTCAACAGGGAAATCTCCATCTGTGAGCCCTTAACCAGCTCAGGAATCCGAGGCGTTCGACTGGCGACAGAAGTGCAAAATGTGAGAGTGACTTTGGGTGATATTAACAAGCATGCCTTCCAACTTGCAAAACACAATGTTGCCTTGAACATGCTCGGTGACCGAGTCACAGTTCAGAATGAAGACGCAAACTGCCTCCTAAGTTGCCATAGCGCACCATACAAGAGATTTGACATAATAGATGTTGATCCTTTCGGTTCTCCTGTACCTTACTTGGACTCGGCCATCAGAGCTTTGCGTAACAAAGGATTCTTGGCCATTACCGCAACTGATTTAGCTCCGCTGTGCGGAGTGCACGTCAAAGCATGCGTAAGGAAATATGGCGGAAAACCCTTGCGCACAGAATACTGCCAAGAACTCGCGATTCGACTTGTAGCCGGAAGTGCGGTAACGGCAGCTGCTAGACAAGATATTGGCATTCGCGTCTTTTTCAGCCACTCCACGGACCATTATGTCAGGGTTTATTTTGAAATAGTATACGGAGCAAAAAAGGCCGATGAAAGCGTAAAAAACGTGGGATACATCCTTCATTGTTTCAACTGTCTGCACAGAGAAACCGCAAAGACCGCCTTCGCAGTGTGCACATGCCCCGAATGTGGTGGGGAAATGGACTACGCTGGACCACTATGGCTCGGAAACATCTTCAACAAAGCATTCTGCGAGTCAATGGCAAAAGAAAATGAACACGTAGCCTTAAGAAACAGCGCAAGGATTGATAAACTTTTAACTTTAGCCAAGAACGAAGCTGATGCGCCACCCACCTATTATGTTATTGACAAAGTAAGTAACAAACTGCGGTTGCCTGTGCCCTCTTTGGATGCTATGACGAAACTGCTAATTTCTTCAGGTTTTGGCGCTGTTCCCACGCATTTCAATTCTCGAGGCTTCAGAACGGAGGCATCCGCTTTGAAAATCCGCGATTTGGTACAGAAGGCCGTTATGTCTACATAGAGACTGGTCTTCCTTTGAAAGGCCTAAAGAAAGTTTAAGAGCAGAATTCAGAGTATACTCAGAAGAGTGAGAGTTCGTATGGCAGATAGAATTGCCGTAATAGGCGCAGGAATGATGGGTACCGCAATAGTGAAAAGCCTGATAAAAAGCGAGTACGAGGGTAAAATTGCAGTGGCCGATGTTGCACTAGATAGACTTGATGAACACAAGAAACTGGGTGTGATTGTGAGCACTGACAACCGGCACGTTGCATCAGAAGCTGACGTTGTCTTTATTGCAGTTAAACCGGGTGAAGTTGAAAAAGTTCTCAAGCAAATTAAAGGCGAAACCAAAAACAAATTGGTTATATCTCTTGCTGCTACGGTTCCTCTAAATTTCCTAAGAAAGAGTGTTCCTGAGGCGAAGCTTGTAAGAATTATGCCAAATGTGGCCGCAGCCGTTCAAGCATCTTACACTGCTTATTGTTGCGGAGATACTGTAACGCCTAAAGAGAAAGAAAAAGTTCGAATGCTCTTGAATCTTATGGGCGTTTGCGAAGAAGTTGAAGAAAAGTACATGGATGCCATAACGGCTCTGACTGGTAGCGGGCCAGGATACATTTCCATTATAATTGAGGCACTCATGTACGCAGGATTGAAGGTAGGATTACCCAAAACTGTTGCGTTGTATGGTGCTGCACAAACGGTTTTGGGCACTGGAAAACTTGTGATGGACTTGCATGAACATCCTTCAGAAGTGAAGGATATGGTCACAACCCCGGGAGGAACAACAATCGAGGGCATATACGAGCTCGAGGGGTGTCAAATTCGGCAAGCACTTATGCGGGCAGTCGAAGAGGCAACCAAAAAAAGCCAGCTAATCCGGGAAAGAATGGGGTTTACCCAGCAGTAGATCAAATTCCAAGTGCTTCTGAAATGTTTGACACAGTCATATTTGACTGGGATGGAACACTAGCCGACACAAGACGCGTAGTTGTAGCTTCTTTTCAAAACGCGCTTAGGGAAATTCAATGCAGAATAAGCGACGAGTTCATCGAGAGACGGATAGGAATCGGGTCAGCGGAAACCTTTAGAGAAATACTCCGCCACAAAAAGGTGAAAACTGACCAAGCTCTAATTGCGCATCTTGTTGGGAAGAAAATCGCGGCAGAACTCGAAATGGACAACGAAATAAGACTCTTTGAGGGTGCCATAGAACTTCTTGAATCCCTGCGAGGAAGAGTCAAGCTTGGTTTGGCCTCAATGAACAACCGAGACGTGATAGAACACGCGCTTCAATCAAGGGGCATTCGAAAACTATTCAACACTGTTATTACAGCCGAAGACATATCCAGACCGAAGCCCACTCCTGAAATCTTCTTGAAATGTGCAATAATACTGACAAGCAGTCCAGGCAAGTGTGTTGTTATAGAAGACTCCATTTTCGGAGTTGTCGCAGCCAAAAGTGCAGAAATGAGCTGCATTGCAGTTCTCACTGGCGTTTACTCAAAAGAGGATTTGAGTAAGGCGCATCCAGATTTAATCCTTAATTCTCTAATGCAGCAGCGAGAAATCCTCGACTTCATTTTCAAATGATTCAAAAACAGATAGAAGCTGTCGCGCGCGTGCAGGCTTAAACCCAACATGAAAAAAGGCTTTCTATCTTCTATAAGATTCTTCCATAAACGATATTTGGAGCTTTCTTCTAATCAGTGAATGTGGGAGAGGAGAATGAGAGAGGATAGTTTACTTTTTATCGCTCAGGTTACTTGTGACCATGCTAAACAGAGGCACTATACACAGACAAACTTCGATATTCTAAACGGTTTTGAATGCATCTTAACGCGATGCATAGAATGTCACAAGGTGCTCATGATGAAAGTGAGCAAAATCAACTAGTTCTTCACCGACAAGCATTCTTGCGAGGCTAAACTAAAATAGACTGTTGAATATTTTCAGATCAGAGCGTTCGCTTATAAAAGATTTCTAGAATCTTCTTGGAAAGACTGAAGAATTCATTGAAGCCTACATTTGTGCTCGGTCATATTTTTTAAAAGGAAAATTGAAAACTGTCGATTTCAACAGTTGAGTTTTAGACTGTTATTTAAAACAGTCTTTTATTCTGCCAGTTGGCACTAAGGGAACGGTGTGACATGGGTTGCAGAACTCTAAGCGTGGAGTGATAGTTGTTGGCTAACGGTTTTCAGGAAAAATGGAAGGATAGGGAGGACACATCTTATGCCTCTAGGGTCCGAAACATTGGCAAATCATCCCAAGGTTTGAAGCATCAAATCGGGGTTGTTACTCAAAAGATAGAAGTTCAGACAAGGGCGCTAGATAATGCTGTTAAACGTTTCGGGAATCGTGATGCTGCCCTATTTGCTCGCGTCGCCAAGGCCCTATCAGAAAGGGACACATTGCGGGCTAAAGTGTTTGCTAACGAATTAGCGGAAATTAGGAAGGTGGAAAAGATGCTATTACAAGCTCAACTAGCCTTGGAAAGTGTCTCATTGCGTCTCAATACTGTTTCAGAACTTGGAGACCTTGTAACGGTACTGTCTCCTGTGGCAAACGTTCTTGGAAGCGTTCGTGAAGGGATGTCAAATGTGTTTCCGGAGGCTGATCGAGAGATGGGCAGCATAGGCAATTTGCTGAGTGACTTGCTTTCCTCGACAAATCAGAACATGGATTTGCCGGCAAACGTCGGAAAGGTAGACGCAGAAGCTGAGAAAATACTGCAGGAGGCTGAATTGGCTGCCGAAAAGAGGCTCAGAGCGCGACTTCCAGACGTAGGATCTACAATTTCCGCCAAAGAGAGGACAGCCCTTGATTCTTAACTAAAGCATGCTCGCAACATCGTCGAACAAATATTGCTGCTGCGATCGACCATTATAATCGTTTGGAAAGGAGGCATTTCGGGAAATCATGGATACTGTTTTCTAGGTTAGAATGATGCAAGGCGAGATACTTCTTATCCTAGGTGTTGCTGATGAATGGTTGTTGAGAAAACACTATCTTCTATTCAGTATTCATGATTCATAATGCTTTTTTGTCTCCACGCTGGTTTCAATTGTGGTGTGAAAACTGAGCTTGCAGAGCTTACAGGGTTTTTTCAATAATTCTTGGTTCAAACGGTTGGCTCTGGTTGTATACATAGCTTGCGCAGTCATTGTTTATTTTCTTCTAACAAGGATTGACCTAGTTGTTCATGGAGATTTGTATTACTTTGGCTTGGTTTTTAGTTCGGAGTGGGCAGATCCATATCGGCTTTACATGTGGTCGATTTACGCATGTTTGGTTATTCCGATCGCCTTAAGCAGTATAGTATTAGGTTGGAGTTTCATGGAGAAGACACAGAAGATTCCTGAAAAACCACAGAAGACATTGGAAATGTCGGTTAGAGCTTCCAGAGACTGTTATGAAAACAACAGGGAAACCACCCAAGCCAGTTGAGAGGATTCAGAAAGCACCAGAAAAAACTCAGCGCGTTCCCGAGGTAAAGATGAGCTTTGAATCAAAAGATGCCGAAAAGCCTCGAGTAACCAGTGGAGGAGCAAATGGAAATAGCGAATTCAGTAATGGTATGATAATCGCCTGTCCAAAATGCAAGAAGGTGTTCAGCAGACCTTTGGTTATGCTTGATTTTGGGGGCGGAAAGCCTAAACTCGTGAACGTTTGTCCCTACTGTAATCAAGCATTAGGCAGCACTGATGAAAAGCAGGGCCTCGAGTTCGGTGTTGATTTAGAGGATAAAGGCAGAAGAGTTACTTTGGGTTAGTGCGAGAAAGCTTGCACTTTTTAGGAGTCGAATTTTGTTGTCTCTGCTATTCTTTCTTGGTTTATGCTCGGCCATTTGTTTTTCTGATTTGACATAGTGTGGTTTCTGTAATATTGTTCCTGTTAGAATGAGCTTCTTATTTATTGAGAGACAAGATAATATTTGATGAAGCAAAATGCTTGAGGAAAAATGTTCGGAGGAAAAACAGGAAAAACGTCAATTTGACCTACATACTGCCCTTTGGAAAATTACCGCTCTAGATGAACAGTTGCAAGCATTAGACGGAGCCAAAACAAGTCTTCTCGAAATAGAAAGAAAACTCATGAACATGATTGACCAAGAGATTGAGGGAAGAGCAGAGAAACGAGAACTGTTGGAAGGGGAAGTCACAGAACTCAAGCAGAGATGCGACAAATTATTATTCTTCGTAAATACTTTCCGCCAAGAGCAACCATGAGTTCTGATACAACCATTCATTCTTACCATAGTGAAGTTCTCAAGCATATATTAAAAGAAGCAAAGACTCCAGGTCACGACGGGACGACCTGGTATTTCGCCGAGTTCGTGAAACACCTCGGTAGTTCTGCGGAACACTAAGTTTTCAAAAGTAGGATTTTGGGATTAGCTGGACCTGAACTTGCGTTTGTAACAGCTTAGACTTTAGCGAGTTTTATCCAGGAGGTTATCTCTTCGATTGTTGGTTTTTCGCGCTTCCGAGATTTGATTTTTCTCTACGAGACCCTTATAGATTCCATTTATTCTTCTGCTGAGGTCTATCGGATCCTGGTTTGCCAGTGTCTTTCTATCTGTTACACCAACTTCTTCTAGGAGTGTTAAGTCTTTTCCTTTTACGCCTGGAACCATGGCGAGCTGAGCTAGCCCCTGCAATTTCTCAACAGTACCTATGGATGTGCTTGTCTTGTCCGCGATTATCGGGGGGTCGGTCAGGATAAATTCGGCCACGTTCGTTATGCCGATTTCTTTCAGTTCGTTTGCTTTCTTCGGTCCTATTCCTTTAACGTCTTCTGTATTGCTTAAACTATTGAGTTCTGGTTTAGGCTTGACTACTTCCTCTTTTATCGTGTCTAGCTTCGATTTCATGTCTGCGATGTCGTCTTTCTGCTTCAAAACTGTGGACACAGCCTTTTTGTTGCTTTGTTCTTGTTGCTCAGAGTAAGTCTTGATTTCGCCAAGTTGTTTTGCCATTTCTTCTTGAATATCCGATAGTTTGCTGTCAAATCTGTTGGTCAAGTTCATTTGGCTTTGTTTTATGGCCTCCCCCTGAGCAGTCAGCCCTTTTGAAACCTCTTTTCTAACGTTCTCTAGACTATTGTCAACAACTAATGTCTGTGATTGCACGTCTTCCATGATTTTTTGCTGGGATTGCTGTCCTAAATCTATCGTCTGTTTTATTTCGTCGCCTTGTTTGCCAAGTTTTTCTGTGACGTCTTTTCTGGTTCTTTCTATGTTTTCGTCTACTAGAAAAACTCGTGCCTGCATGCTTTCCAAGAGCTTAAACTGGCTTTCTTGGTTATTTTCCAGGATACTAACTTTGTCGGCAATTGCTTTAAGTTGTTCTGTGTTCGACAGACTTTTTACCAGTGCATCAACAGTAACCCCGCCTAAAATCAGGGCTGCAAGCACTGAGATAAACAAGTAAACCAATACAGGAATCTCCCCAGTCAGACCGCCAATCAAATAAGGCTGGAATAACGCGTTAAGTCCAAGACTAATCGACATGGTTATCGCGTGAATTGCGCCAAGTACCGCTAAAATGGAAAGAATTCCCAATATCCAAATTGTTGAGCTTTTCATATTTCCAAACCTCAGATACACATATTATGAAATATTGTTTACTACGATTTGTTTTTAAGTTTTTCTTCCAGCTCGAGCTCCCCTGTATCCACGAAAGTTTCGGGGGTCCAAGCTTTTACGAAACGCCCTGTCTTTGGATCTCGATAGCGCTGGAGAGTTTTGAATTTAGGCTGTTCTATCTTCAGGGCGCTAGCCATTAGATCATTGCTCCTAGCGAGCAGCAACACATTCATGTTCTCAGCTTGATCTTCAAGATTGAACAGCACTTGATAATTACCCGCTATCGCGCTATCGGTCTCGATGTTTTCAGAGTTTGCTTGAACGGGCAACTGAATATGTGGCCCTTCTACAATAATGTCTGCTTTGGTAGTCTTTTGATTTTCCATTCCGAGATATTCAAAGCCGATTATTATGCATGCGATAGACGATGCCGCTGCTGAAACAACAAACAAAGGAAAAGAGGTAGAAGTTGGAAACTGGATTGGGTTAGCCCAAGTACCATTGGGAAAACATACAGACCAGATTATGGCTATCCACATGCTAAATGAAAACAAAAAAAGGGCAGATGCCACTTTTGTCTTGGTGGAAGCCATATTTCCATCTCATTAAGCGCTTTCTGCTGTAACAACAATTGTTGCCATTGCGGATTGATCCGAACTAACGAGTTTGGCTGTGGTTTCAAGTTCAAAGTCGAAAACCCATAATCCAGCTGCATCCAGCGTTATCGAACCAGAATCAGGGGTGGCTATTGTAAGGGTCGCTGCTGTTTCTCCGATAGAGTGGGTTGAGCCTGATGGAACATTTGCGTATTTGACTGTTAATGTGTACGTTGTGTACAATGTGTCAAGAGTTTGTATGTCACTGTTTAAGTGCAAGTGTACGTTGGCTTTTGTGGTTGATACGCTGATGGCTCCACCCAAATTAGGTACCTCAGCTTTTGTGTAGAGCTTGGTTTCTCCTTCTTCAAGGTTGCCCAAAGAAAAGTTCTTCAAATTGATGGTCGCTATGTTAATGATGGTCTGGCTTGCTGTTTGTTGCGCTGATTCATAAACGATTGCTGAAACTGACATTATCACTACGCTCAGAAGCACGAAGGCAAAACCTGCAATCTTCTTTTTCATATTCTCATCCAAATTGAGACGTGGAGGTTAAGACTAAAAAAGTCTGCTCACTGAGAATCTTTATTCAAAATTCACTTGATTAATATTCGGGTTGTCGCTTTCTTTCGATTATATGCGAAGAAAAATCGTTCTGAGAATAGCGATGTTTGCGATTGGAGCGCTATTGGTTCTGCCAGTCTATGCTTTCATCTACAATCAAGGAACGCACCAAGTTTCTCAAACGATAGTGAATGTTTTCAGCGGTGTTGAGGTGGTCCAGGTGACTGGTTCAGTCCCAAACGAAATGGATAGAAGCCAACTTGGCTTTTTCGGCGGTATTTTTTGGAATCCAACGGACTCTGTATATCAAATTACAAGAATCGAGTTCGACGCTTCATCAGCTAATAGACAAGTGTTCAGTGGAATTTCACAAGGTTCCGGAGTATCGTATCCCACGTCAGGATGGATCCTTTCTGGAAGCAGAATGGTCTCTTTAGTAACTTTGATTAACGTACAGCCGCACTCTGTTCAGGAGTTCTATGTAAAAATAAGAGGTAACAGCATTGCAGCCGCTTTCCAAATTGATGTGAAAGTAACGGCTAACGGCACCGTATACCACCAACCATATCAAACCAGACAATCAAGCAGAGATGTCCCGTTTTCTGTGCTTTGGCTCGGCACTGGTCCTTCACCTCAATTTGGTACCTCCGTCGCGATAGGAAAGGAAATAACTTTCCGTGTCTCACTCCACGAAGATTCCGGCAGAGCAACAATAAGAGCTAATGGAATATTGACAATCCAATTGCCCCAAGAATTCACAAATATCCAGAGACATAGGAGGAACGGGCTGGGGACCAGCTACAATTAATGGCAACGTGATAGAAGTAAGCAACACGTTATCTTTAAGGGAGTCATATCTGACCTACGCGTTCAAGGCTACAGCCCCAAATTATAAAGGCTTATACTTGTGCAACGCTTCATTCAGCGGGACACCGAATGAGCATCCGATCGCCAACTTCTCTGTCTCGGTAACCGATGGAGTATAATTTACCCGGGCTAACAGATCTATTCCTGATCTTGATGTTTCTAATGGTTAGGAATTAGGGGAAGGGTTTCTTTGAGAGTTTGCCTTGGTTCGGAGAATAAGGTGCGCCAGCACTATCAACACTGCACTAATGGTTATTCCTGTCGTAATGACGGTGATAGTAGGGTTGTCGGTTTCAGCTATAAAAGCGATGGCAATAGCTGCCAATAAGACTGCGACGTAGAGGCTTGCTTTTTTGCTAATGAATTCGTGAAATTCCTCAAATATTTTATGGCGATATCTGCCAAGGAGAATTAGGACAGACACAAAAGCTAGGAGAATAATAAAGAAGGTCCAGGTAATTCCGTTCCAGTAGTCTCCGAAGGTTAATAGAAGTCCTATTTCGTCGACGATGAGTCCGCCACCTACACCGTAAAGTATTGCTGCCAGCATATCGATCTCTTTGTGGTTGTAGTTTATTCCAAGCCAACCCCCCGCCGCGAGGAGAGCTATACCGAACCAGAAGTGGTGAATGTGGAGCCCTCCACTGACCAATACAAGATACGGAAAAGCATAGGTGAAGGCTCTCGCCACGATAAATGATAATGTGAAAGAGACTAGAGCCAGAGTTGCGAGGTGAACCCTCGGTTTAATAGTCTTCGTCGAGATTAGTTTCAGCCTCATCAATTACACGCTACAGTCTCTATAAAAGTTTAAGGTAATCCTGCATAATGGTTCTTTTCGTTTACTTCGAATTCAGTTTTTCAGCTTGCCTACGAGTTCCCTCGTCTATGTTGACTAGTAATTCATAAAGCCTAATAAAACAAGACGCCGAACGAGAAATCATGTGCATCTTACCAAACTTTGTAGCTAATGACCTAACGGAAATAGTACACGAAGAGAAAAAGTTGAAGAGACAATCAAAAACGCAAAATTTGAAGATTACCATAGCCGAACATCCACTAATAGAAGCATAGGATCTGCTTTTCCGGTCTGGGCTACAATAAGAAACTATTTAAACGCTACCCACAGTCTCCCTGTATGGCCTGTCATGGCGGATTTTCTCTAGACGAGTCAATCAGGCGAAAGTGGTACAATCCAGAATCCATACTCAAAGATGCAGGTTTGAAGGCTAACATGGTGTTTATGGATGTTGGATGCGGTGACGGATTTTTCTCTATGTTAGCTTCAGAGATCGTTGGTCCGGGTGGCAGGATATATGCGCTGGATATTGATGCTTCAGCAATTGAAAGGTTGAAACGTCAAGCTGCAGATTTAGGATTAACCAACATCAGGGCTACCGCTGGATCAGCAGAAGAAACCGTGTTTTGCATCAGATGTGCTGATGTTATATTTTTCAGTATGGTACTTCATGACTTTAGCAACCCGGAAAAAGTTCTTCTGAATTCTAAGAAAATGCTTAAACATACTGGTGTCTTGGTGAATTTGGATTGGAAAAAGGAGCGGATGAGTTTTGGACCGCCAATGCACATACGTTTCAGCGAAAACAAAGCTGCAGAACTCCTTAAACAAGCAGGCTTCACTGTTGCAGGTATCAAAGAGGCAGGGCCGCACCACTACGTTGTTACGGCAAAACCATAGTTTGCAGCAAATCGAGATACCGCAAATTTGGTAACCTGATTGAACTACTGAGGACAGCATGAGCGTCTCTGGAACTGCCGACTGTCTTGGTTTTTCATTGTATATGTTGAGTTTCTTTGAAACTATTTTAAGCCATAGTTGGTGTGGGAAGCTTCAGGTAATGGGTTTTAAATATAGAAAAGCATAATATCAGGAGTCGAGGGCGTCAGAGTTGAACATGCTGATTTTTTTTATCATTTGGGCGATTATATGGTATGTTCCAATACCGCCTGCAAGATTCAAGCCCCTGTCGTCTCGCCGTTTGCTCCTGCTAGTGATTGGGCTATTTCTTTTCGGAATGAATGTCTTAGCTGCTACGCCGCTGAGCTTGTTTGTGTATTTTCTCATTTTTTCTAGGTTGTTTGTGGCGATTGGTGAAATTCTTGTCTCCGCAAGTCCATTTGCATTTGAGCAAGTTGAGAAAAACTTCCGGTTAGGTCAATTTCCCAGTTTACACATCAGCCTCAATAAGAAAAGAAACATTTTGGGAGCCGTTCTGGTAGCGATTTTTCTGGTTTCACTTTTGGGAATGATTGTCTTCAACGAGGCCCAGCGCGTGTCAAACGCGAGTTACTTCAACAGTTTTATTCAGCAGAGTTCAGATTTACCCTTCAGCAGCACTATCCCTGATAATATGGTGCGTTTAGTAACAGAGGAACTTGCGGTTTCAATTGCGAGGCGGCACATGTCAGAGTTCGGCAGCAACACCCAAGTCCTTGATTGCCATATAACGAAGTCACCCGAGGGCAGACTGGTTTGGGTGGCCGCGATTGGTTCGACGAACATTATTGCAGAAAACTATGTTAAGGGTTTTGTGGTTGTAGATGCGAATGAACCTGCCGCTGCACCGCAGATTGTACACACAGAGTTTAATGTGGGTGTGGGATTATGGTTGGACCGGAATATTCCTTTCCGCAACTACATGGCTGACATCTCAAAAAGTTATGGTGTGTCATACCTAACGTGGAATGCGGGGTCCGCCAATCCGATTTATGTCGTTACTCGATACGAGTTCGGGTTTGATTTGGTAAGACGGTATGCGCCTCCTTTAGCCTATGACTCACAAGGCGTATTGGTGAATGAGCCAAGAGATAGGGCTGAGATTCCTGACTGGATGAGCCAAGTTTATGATGAAGTCTGGATAGAAGTCATGATAAATGAGATGGGAGGCTTGAGAAGGTCAGGAGGTTTTGATTATTTTGCCGGGGGATTTCTATGGATAGTTGCACCAAGCCGAGACCGGTTTGAAATGACTGAAGACACGCGCTACATAGTCGATCCTAAGACTGAAGAAGTTGTAGCGTTAATGTGTGTTAATCCTGTCGGAAATCAAAGGACGCTTTCCGGAGTTTTCAAAGCGACGCGTGAAGGCGTGGTTTTCCACGATTTCAAAACTCTCAACTATGTTTCCGGTATGACCGCAGAGGACTTGATTGAGGGAAGGCTGCCGAAGCCTGCTACAGGAAACTATTACGCAGTAATGCCTTTGCTCTACGGCGTAGAGGTCGCACCTGGGAATTTTAGATTAGGATGGTATGTTCCAGTTTATTGGTATGAAGACAGTGGCGAATTCGACGATGACGAGACGGTTTACTTGGCAGGTTTTGCAATAGTTGACGCGCAGGACACAAACAAGATTGCTTTGACCATAAATGAGGAAGGAATTACAAGTGAACAAATGGTGCAACAGACAAGAATTGACTTTATCAAGCTGTTTGGATCGGGCGAAGAACCAACCGTTGAACTTACAGCAAATGTACTCAATAGTTATAGTTATGTACAAGATGGTTTGACTCACATAGTTTTACGAATAGACAACACGACCTATCCGTGGATTGAGGCAACTCCAACTAGCCTTTCGGTTAACGAATGGAACCAGCTTATGGCAGTCGAGCAGGGTCAGAAGATTTTTGCGTTTATAGAGAAAAGTGAGGACAAGTGGATTATTTCACAGTTTGAAAACCAAGGCTGAGTCAACGTTGGTTGTGAAGTCAATACAGTCTATAATTAATGGTCTAAGTCATTTCGTTGTTGCAGGCCAGAGTTTTGCTTCGAAGGCTTCATCTTGCTTTCTGGATTTGACCATGTCTGAAACAAGACGTTAAATGGTCGTTAACCATTCCGACAGCTTGCATAAATGCGTAGCAGATTGTCGGCCCAACGAATTTGAACCCTTGTTTTTTCAGTTCTTTGCTCATGGTACATGATTCTTCTGTTTGCGGAGTCATCTCTGACATTGATTGGAAGCCATGATCTATAGGTTTCCCATTTACGAATTGCCAAATGAACTTGTCGAAGCTGCCAAGTTCATTTTGAATTCGGAGGAAAATTTGAGCGTTGTTTATTGTTGCGCTTACTTTTGCCCTATTTCGTATGACGGCTGGATTCCTGAGTATGTTCTCCATATCTTTAGTAGTATATTTTGCTACAACTTTCGGGCTAAAGTCTGCAAAGGCTTTATTGAGGGCTTCTCTTCGTTTAAGTATTAGCTCCCAAGTCAGACCTGCTTGAAAACCTTCAAGGCTGAGCATTTCGAATAGTTTTTGATCATCGTGAACTGGTACACCCCATTCTTCATCGTGATATCTGAGGTACAGTGGATTCTGGGTGCTCCAGCACCGATTCGGATTGGATTCCATAGTGTTAAGATTAGACTCTAGAATTTAAAATCTGTTGAGATCTTTAGAGTGCCTCATTTTCCTAATCGCAAATCTTTGAATCTTGAAAAGCCATGCAAATTGTCACAGCGTCGGCAAGGATTTCTTGTTCCGAATTCACACAAAAAAGTCTTATATTACTATTCGCTGCTTGAATGCAAGTTGGTCAGAGGAGAGACAATATGGGTTTCTGTGAAGAAGATGGCTTTGTCCCTTCAGCCCTATACAACTAGATTTCTAATTCAGTTCCTATCGTCTCGGTCGAAACTTTAGTTGTCATAGATGGTTCATTGCTTTTCTTGAGGAGAAACAATCATCCTGCTAAGGGACAGTGGTGGTTTCCCGGAGGCAGGATACGTAAAGGAGAGCTCCCTCAAAGAAGCCTGTACTAGAGAAGTCAGGGAAGAAACAAACCTTGAAATCAACTCAATCAAACTCATCGGTGTCTATTCACGGGTTTTTCCAGAAAGGCACGACATAACTATCGCGTACTTATGCAGATGCAAAAAAGGTAAAATAGCAATCAACAATGAACACTCTGAATATTCACTTTTCAAGACGATGCCAAAAGGTTTGCATCATTACCTTGTTGAAACCGTAAAGGATTCATTGTGGGAAAAGCAATTAACCACTTAGAAATTGCGCCGCAAAAATACTCTCTGCGATATTAGGGTACTACAATTCAACTGCAATTATTCTTTCTAGCATGTTCAATATTTTGACGAAAACTCCACCCAATGGCCAAGTTCGCTGACCATGATTCTCAAGTTGTTTATATCAGATCGTGTAATAGCTCGGGTCAATACTAATGCGGGGATAAGAACCAGAACGAAGATTAGCACACCGAGTATTAGTTGTATCCAGCTTGAAAAAGCCATTTGCGAAACTAAGAAGTATGTAATGCCTGCGGTTACAGAGGAGGAAATGAGGATTTTCGCTGACGAGATCCAATCCACAGTCAAGTCGTAGTATTTCTTTAGCCAGTACAAGGTTAGAATGAGGCTTGGAACTCCAACTGTAAGCGTTGCGATGATTAAGCCCACAACTCCATACTCCATGATTAGAACTGGCCCAACTGGAAATCCTATGCCTGTTGAGATAATGGCGAGTATGAGGATAAGTTTGGTTTGTCCTTGGCTGCTAAAAAGGTTGCCTATGCTGAGGTTTCCAACTAGCTGTGTACAGATAAGTAACCGTGAGCAAAGCCAGAAACAATGGTGCGGTTTGGTATGTCGTGCCAAATAGTGTGGAAACAGCTGGTCCAGACAAAGCCATTACAAGGTATGCTACTGGAACTACAAGCAGCGAGGCGTATTTGACTGAGTATTGAAATACGTTTTTCAGTGTTTCTTTATCTCTTTGAGCATTGAGTTTTGAGAAAGCGGGAAACAGCATGGTTGTTATTGGAGTGGCGAAGAAGCCTATCAGAACTACAAAGTTTTGGGCTATTCTCAGGTTTCCGATAACGGAGTTGTCGTGTCTCGTATATGGGCAGTATGAATCCGTAGTATTGTGTCAGAAAGCCGGCAATTATTGCGGACGATGACAAGGGTACTCCATACTTGAGCATTTCTATAAGGTATGCTTTCATTTCCAGTTTGAGCGTGGCTGGTTTGGGTAGGCCTCTGTACACAATCCATATGAACAAGCATGCCAACTATTCCAGCTATTATTGCGGACACGGTGAAACCTGTGACGGCTCCTGTTGTGCCTAAGCCCAGGAGCACAAGCGCTATCATGAGAGCGGTCTTAACTGTTGCCTCGACAGATGAGCACTATGCTGTTTAGCTCCATTCTGTCCGTTCCGGTAAATACGGCAGTGGCTGTGCTGATTAGAGCACTGGCGAGGATTGAGAACGAAGCTATTCGAATAAGTGGAGTTATTGTAGGACGATTGAAAACGCTTATTGGCCAAATAGTCTGAGAGCAGAAATGAAACAACGCTGAGCACTAGTCCCATAACTATCTCGAAAACCAGACCAGTCACGATGACGCTCCTTATTTCTTCAGCCCGGTTTTCTGTCCTGTATTGAGCTCGAATACCGAATCATTGCTGAGGTTATACCCCAGTCCCTGAAAATCGTTATCAGACTTGGAGCTGCGAGCGCAATACCGTACAAACCGTACAGTTCTGACCCCAACAATCGAGCTATGAAAATTGAGCCTACAGCTGAGATAACCGTTGAGACTACCAGACCCCATAAGACATGGAAGCTGCCTTTAGCTGAAACCTTGCCAATATCTGCAGCCTTATTCATCTGTCAATTTCCTCAACGTGTTCTTATCGATGTTGATTTTGAAAGGTTTATTGTTTGTGGTTAGTAAAAAACGAGTCCGAATTATTTACGCAAGAAAACGCGTCAACTTTTCGCTTCAGGAGCAGGCATGTATTTATTGAATTTGGGGTAAAATTTAAGAGTGGTGCTTAATGTACAATTCGATTGTGATTTAAGTTTGGATCTGTCGTCCTTAAGCGGTTTCGACTTTTCGGTTCTTGTTGGATGGGCTCCGTGGATCTTGATTTTAGGCGGAGTAATAGCGGCTTCAAAGTTGCTAACGATGTTCATTAGGGGTTTTGCGGGTAAGATTCTCAAGGGTTGGGGGCGGTAGGATTTTTCGCAGGCCTTTTCTTGCTTGTTGCAGGGATAGTAGTTTTGCTAGTGCGAGGCTGGAGGGGTTGACACTTGGGTTTTGACTTATTCTTACGGGTTTAGGCTTGGCACTAAGGCCTCTGAGCAAAATTCCTCTGGGAGCACTATTTGGTTTGATTGCGGGCTTGGCATGTGTCGGCCTTTTGTACATTTATTTTCCCTTGTCGTCAACTGTTCTTGGTTTCTCGTCTATGTGGGTTTATCTTGTGGTTTTTCTTGTTCCGGCTTTGATTGTTTTTCTGGTTTTTAAGTTTGCGGAGGATTTGGCGAGGTTATTCGGTTTGGTATTGGGTTCGTGGCCTGTGCTGACCGTATTGGGTTTCTTATGCATCACCCAGGGTGTGCTGCTATTTCTCAACCAGAGTCTTCTCTCACTATTCTAGTGCAAGCGTGCGCTTGCGGCGACGACAGTTTTTTTAATGCAATCTTTAGCGCAACAATAGAGAAACCTATTAACCAGTAAAAAGTGTTTTCTGGAAATATGTTGATTAATGCCAGTAGACCAGAAGAAACGTTAAACTAGAAAGGCAAGCAATAAAACATGAGCTGAGCGAAGATGGCTTATCTGCGGAAAGAGAAGGAAACAATAGAAATTGAACAACCCTTATGCACGATTTGGAGTGCAATTCAAGAAGCACTTCGAAACATGGACTGGACTATTGAAGAAGTTGACGGCGAGGCTCATCATGCAAAAGCAAAAACAAAATCAACCTTCATGTCGTATGGCTCAGTAATAATAGTAGATGCTTGTTACGTAGACAAAAAGACAACACGCGTTTCGATCTCAGCTGAAACGCCTGTCACCACGATTACATCTGTGTTTGATTTCGGGAGAACGCGAGATAGAATCGACTTGTTCCTCCAGCAATTGTCGAAACAATTGGCAACCTGATTTTTATCAGGTTTTTTAGCAACAACATCAAGATTGACATTTGCGACATGTTTGCGTTGAAACGACGATTGCCTCTGTTTGTTTTGAGTTGGGTTGTCTATGAGGAGCGTTGTCCGACGGTGATGTTTTTCAGGTATTTTTCTATCTCGTTTTCTGCGTTATCGGCTTTTATGAATATGGGTACATTTTCGATTCCAGTAGCTATGTAGCTGGAAAGTAGCCATTCTCCCGGTGCAAACTCCAGGGTCTTTTCCAGTATCCCTTTATCTATCATGAGGGTGTCGCTGATTAGAAGTCGATCGTAGGGTCGTGGAGAGTACCCACAAAGTATGTGTGAAGCTGTTGGAGCGCGGTCGTGTTCAGATTGGCAATTCGTTGCGTTGATACGCAGGCTCCGATGCACCGCCGAAGAAAATCACCATGTCAAAAAGCGGTCTTGAGTACATTGTTCCATCAACGCCTGCAAAGGGAACTGAAACGTCTCCGAAGAACTCTTTTGCAGTTTCATATGCCGTTTTTAAGTCAAAGTTTATTCGTACAAAGTCTGCAAGAAACTCTTCATAGAGGTTTTTTATGTTTGAGAACTTTTGTTCGCAGTCTGTGACTTGTTTGAACGCACCTTGCCTAAGCGTATTACCTGTCCTTTTCATCGTATTACTTAGTCTAGATACCGTCACACGATTACCTTTCTTTTATTGAAACTTTTAAAATAAAAAGTGTTATTGACACGTAAAAGTTTAAAAAGCTTCATCTTTGGTTGTCAAGGCAAAGAATAAAAATGCGACAAGGTTATCTTGAATCACTTCATGAAAGCGTTGAGGCGGGATTCCCCAAGCCTGGTATGGGGCAGGCCTGCTAAGTCTGTGGTCGAAAGGCCGCGTGGGTTCAAATCCCACATCCCGCGCTTTTAGCCTATCTTTTGGCTTTTTCTTGCATTAGTAGGGTTTCAAATGAACTGAAGACATTTTTTCAGGCATTGGTTTCGACCCCCTTCGGGGTTGAGTACCGTAGGACCCGCTGAATAGGATTCGCTGCTTTTCGTATGTAATTTAAACGTGAGTGTAAACCCAACATCCACCGATTATGTCCAAGGAACATCTGAACGTTGACAAAATTCTGATGTTATGACAGAACAGAGTATTAGCAACAAACTTTTAAAAGTCGATTTTCGCTGAGAACTTGATTTTTGAATGGCGAAGAAAAACCTTCCAGAATGGAAGAAATTGATAAACTAAGGCGATATGTCAATTCAGAAACGACTCAAGATAGTCAACGAATAGAAGGTCCAGTTTATGCTGAGCAAACGATTTCTAAACTTGAGCGAGTATTTCGTTTTTCCTCTTCTCATATTCTTCTTTGGTAATGAGGTCTTTGTCAAGTAGTCCTTTGAGGTTTTCAAGACGTGCCGCTATGTCGTCTCCAATTTTAGCGGGTTTGGCTGTTGTTTCGCTTTCAACTCTGGGTTTCTTTCCGTTCTTCCTCATCACGAATACTATCAGCAAGATTATTACAACGATAGTTATGACCACGCCAATTACGACCAGTAACAGGTTTTGTGGAATTCCCGTTTCCTCAAAGGCTGCTTCTTTTGCCTCGGCCTCGTCAAGATGCTCTGAAGCAGTCTGCAATTTTAACAATGCTGCATCCCAATCCTCAGCTATCGCCAGAGCAACGGCATCATTCTTTTCTCCTTCTGCCTGACTCAACAGAGACCGAGCGTCTGGGCTTCGATACGTGGCGTTTGATGCCTCACCCATTTTGTTGTTCACTTCTACTAGCAACGTGTTAAATGATTTCACTCGAGAATCAAAGATTTCCAGCGAAAAGGTTGGAGAATCCCATCCGAATTCCTCATAGGGGTAGGATGTTCCCTGATATCCGTCTATTCCAATAGTATAGTTGTGCGAACCAACAGCGACATTTGTTGGAATATGAATGAGCATGGGATTGAAAGTGTAACTTCCATTGGCGGTAACATTTACGGGATTATTAGACAAGTTAAAACCAGTGAAATTGTCTTTCGCCATCCAGTCAAAGTGGAAACCCACGAAGTAGATTGTGAGTTGCTCAGTGGAGTTATTGTGGAAATAGATGCTAACGGTTGCATTGCTGCCTTGATAGTAGGGTTGATTTGTCCAGTTTACATTTGCCGAGGCTTGATTTTCTTCAAGGGCAAAAACAACACTGCTGAACATCATACCTGAAAAGATGCTAAGGCAAATTGCAGCGACTAATATGCTAAGCGACTTCACTGAATATTTCCTCGAAGATACAGAGTGCCGCGCTTCGTCATATATGTTTTTTCCCAATTTCACATTGGTAGCGGTTTAGAGTGAGCCCACGAGTTTGCCAAGGAAAATTGACCGAGACCTGATTGTGTGTTAGAAAGTGCAAATTACAGAACAGCAGAGAAGAAGTCTTAACTTTTCCGTTTTCTTCTGTATTTTGTCTGCCCTTTGTTTCGTAGCTGATTAAAAAATGTGATAGAATTCAATTATGCCTAAAGTAGTCGCTGATGAATTTGGTGATGATTTGGGGGTAACTCAGAGCAGACTTCAGAGTTTTTTTAGGATTTTTAACATAGTTGATTATGGACAACCTCTTATATTCCTTGAATGCCTCGATAGCGATTCTCTTCACTTCATTCGGGGTGAAATCTCCTGTCTCGATTAGCGGCATTCCACGTGTCTGTCTTACCTCGGCTAGGTCTCTTGGTGTCAGATTCTCTCTGATAAATCCCTTATCTTTGCATTCTTCATATAGTCTGGTTCCGTACAAAGGTGTGGCGATGTGAAGATGCATGCCCAAATCGTATTCGCGTTTAAGCCTTAGGGCAAGGTTCACGGTTTTCATCATGTTTTCCTTTTTTTCGCCAGGGAAGCCTATAATGTAAAATGCTGAGGCCGGCAGGTCGAGTTCTTTGCACATTTTAGCGACTCGGATAGCGTCATCAATTTTGAGGCTTTTGTTGATTACCTTGTCCAGGATGAATTGGTCGCCTGATTCGATGGCGAAGATGACGCTTTGACATCCTGACGCTTTCATTTTCTTCAGGAGACTCTCGGTTAGATGGTCTGCTCTGATGCCATTTGGTGTTTCCCATTTGACATGGAGGTTGTTTTCAATAATCTTGTCGCATATTGTTTCGAATCGTTTCTGGTCCAAGGTAAGGTTGTCGTCTTCGAAGAATATGGTTTTTACTCTATACTTTTCTATGACATATTTGATGTGTTCAATTACATAATCTGCTGAGTGAGCTCTGAAAGTTTTTCCCATATGCAAATGGACAGAACAGAAATTGCAGTTGAAGGGGCAGCCCCTGCTTGTGATCATGGATATTGCGCGGTCTTTGAAACTGCGATATTCAATTTTGTCTGGATTAAGGTACTGTTCCATGTTCACTAAGTGGTAGGCTGGGTAAGGTAACTCATCAAGGTTTTCAATTAACGGTCTAGGCGAGTTTAATGTCAGCTCATTGTTTTCGCGGTAGGCAATTCCTTGAATATCTGCAATTCTTTTGTGCCCTTCAAAGTGCTTTGCGATATCAAGCATCGTGTATTCACCCTCGCCTACGACTGCGAGGTCAACGTTTTTTGCAGCCTCGAGAAAGTTTACGGGCACGACCGTCGTGTGAGGGCCCCCCACAACGGTTAAGATATTCGGGTTAACCTCTTTGACAATGTCTGCGACCTTGGTAGCGTTCTCTGTTTGACAGGTGAAAGGATTTGATATGCCCACTATGTCCGGGCCAATTCTGGCTATTTCTTCCTTTATCTTCCCGTAGGGCATTCCGACTTCAACTATGTCACCGGCTTTCTGGAAAGAGGATTCGGTCATGAACGCGTCTAGAATCTCAACTTTGTATCCTTCCTTGTCCAGAACGGCAGCGATATGCATCAACCCCAAAGGAAGATTGCCTGCCGGTGCGTCAGAGCCGGGATAGAAAGTCTGCGGGGGGTTGATGAGGAGGATCTTCATTAGCTGTACCTATGGTAGAGTAGCCCTCGTGATTATTTAAATCCCCTTACAAACCATTGGTTTTGCGCTGAGCAGTTTGGACAAGAAGAATCTAAATAACTAATCTATTTCTTGGCTATCCAGAGGCTCATTTCCGGGCGACATATACGAGCGTATATTGGGAAAATTGGGCTAAACAGCCATGTGCCCTTGACGTGATAATCCGTTCGGTTGAAAAAACAGAAATGCTCATTTTTTAGCACTCTTTCGATTCTTTCGTGGTCAAGCGGATGTTCTTTCTTGTGCCAATAATCAGATAGCGTGTAGTCAAGAGATGGAAACTTGACCCCGATAATCTGGAAATGCAAGGTGTTAATGAGCGGATTTGAATGAAAATAAATGCCCTTCACCAGGTTCGCCAAACCGCTTGGTTCATTCTGCCAATAGTATGGAGAAGCTTCATGGTCCAGGTACATGACGCCGCCTTTTTTCAGAAAACCCGATAGCCTTCGAAGAGCATCAGCGTAATCTGGAAGGTGATGGAGCACAGAAAAACCGGTGATTAAGTCGAAGTCATCTCTGTTAAAATGCACGTCTTCTATGGGGGAGTTAACAATGGTTAACTGTCTTGTTCTTTGAAACTTTCTATTTTTGTTTCGTAAAACTTGGCACATTTCCGCTGAAATATCTATGGCGGTGACATTATAGCCTAAGGCGAGAAGTTTGTCGGTAATATTTCCAGTGCCCGCTCCGATGTCGAGAGCCCTCTTGCGGTTGTTTTGAATGAGGCTGCTTGCCTTCTGCAGGGTGGAGTTTATTCTGTTCTGCTCCTGTTTGCCATACACTTCCGGGTGAAACAGCTCATAATATGCGGCTTCAAAACGGTGGACTTCGATATTCGCTTCATGTATCTCTTTTTTGCTAATTGCAGGCAAGACCTCCATCATGGTGTTCGCCAAGTTTTATCCTGTGTAAGCTAAGTTTACTTAGCTTTTTCAGTTCTAAATAACGCTTGCGTTTTCAGCAGTCGATCTTGCCCAATATGGGCATCAGCATGCTTTTATGGAGGACGCCAGAATTATCAATAACGAAAACGTCTATTTACAATCGAAGAAGGGTCTAGGCGGTATGGTTGAACTTAGAGAAATAGAACAGCAGGTACTTTGCACATTGGAGAAACTTGGCGGAACAGCTTCGGTGGAGCAATTAATCTCTGAACTTGGGTTCAGTGATGCAGCTGTAATGCGCACAGCCTTAACCCTGCAAGAGAAGAGTCTTCTCAAGATATATGCGGAACAACAGATTCAAGTCAAACTCACAAACGAAGGAGAACTCCATGCCAAGAATGGCTTGCCAGAACGCAGACTCATAAAGGTAGTCGTAGCACTCGGCGGAACCTCCGACCTAAACAAAGCCTTGGAAAAAGCAAAACTCGAAAAAAAGTTTGTGCAAATCGCACTAGGCTGGGCACTAAGAAAGAAATGGGCAGTCTACGACTCTTCAACCAACACCATCAGAATACCAGACCAACGCTTACACGAGGTCGTAATTTCCGAAGGCGACGACGAAGCATTGCTCAGTTTTCTTTGTACTGTGCAGCAGACTACATTCAATAGTCTGGCGGTTAAGCTTCAAGCGGCAGTAGAAACTCTAAAGAAACGCAAACTATTGACTGCGGAACCGAAAGCCAAAAGAAAACTTGAAATTACCCAAGAAGGAAAACAATCGGCGCTAGACCGAAAATCAACGACACAAGAAATCACCAGTCTCACGCCACAGCATATTATCACGGGAAAATGGCGAGAAACCAAATTCCAAAAATACAACATCCAAGCCCCGGTGGCTAAGACTTGGCCAGGAAAAAAGCACCCGTATCTCCGTTTTATAGAGGAGGTCCGACAGAAACTAGTCCAACTCGGCTTCAAAGAGATGACAGGCACAAACGTTGAAACCGCCTTCTTCAACTTCGACGCTCTATACACGCCTCAAGATCATCCCGCCCGTGAAAACTCGGATATCTATTACGTTAAGAACCCGGAATACGGCGACACAACCAAACATAGAATCGCGATAGAGAATGTTAGATACACTCATCAAGACGGGTGGCGTACAGGCTCAACAGGCTGGCGCTACAAATACTCAATCCAAGAAGCAAAACGCCTAGTTCTACGTGGACACGGAACATGCCTCAGCGCTCGAACGCTCCTAAACAAGAACCTAGAGATTCCGAGCCGACACTTTTCCATAGCACGCGTTTATAGACCAGAAGTTACAGACAAAACGCATCTAAGCGAATTCAACCAAGTTGAAGGCATAATCGTTGATGAAAAATTAACTCTTAAAGACCTGTTGGGTGTACTGGAGAAGTTTGCCAAGGAAATCGCAGGAGCAGACAAAGTCCGCTTCAAACCCGACTATTTCCCCTTTACGGAGCCAAGCGTAGAACTGAATGCTTACAAAGAGGGTTACGGTTGGATCGAGATAGGGGGATCAGGGATATTCCGACCAGAAGTAACGTTGCCTCTGGGCGTAGAAGTGCCTGTGATTGCCTGGGGCTTGGGCGTTGACCGATTGTTCATGATGCGGGCAGGAATTGATGATATCCGCTACATTTTCAGTCAGGATTTAGATTGGCTGAGAAGGAAACAGGTGGTTTAGCAATGCCGACAATTGATGTAGAACTTGGCGAACTGGAGAAGCTCTTGAACGTTTCGTTCAAATGCAACATTGAAAAACTGGATGAAGTTTTGACGCTTATTAAGGGAGAAGTAAAACTTTTCAACCAACAAGAAGGTGTGGTGAACATTGAGATCAAGGACACAAACCGTCCTGACCTTTGGAGCGTTGAAGGCTTAGCCAGAGCACTACGCGGATACCTCAATTCTAAAGAAGATTTCGGAGAATACATTGTAAAAGGACCATTGATTGATGTTTCTGTTGATTCGAGGCTTAATTCCATACGTCCGTTTATGGGTGTTGCCGTCGTTGAAAACTTGAAGTTGAGCGACGCGATAATTAGAGGGCTTATGCACCTTCAAGATAAACTAGACCAAACTTACGGAAGGAACCGCCAGAAAACCTCAATTGGGCTCTATGATTACGATTTGATGAATCCGCCCTTGCATTATACAGTTGCCAAGCCTGAAAAGGTTAAATTCGCACCATTAGGTTTCGAAGAAGCGATGAATCTTGCAGAGATCTTAGAACGCCATCCGAAAGGCATTGAATACGGCAGAATCGTGAAGAGACACAGCGTTTACCCCTTAATTTTGGATTCGAAAGGGAAGATTCTGTCTTTTCCCCCTATAATTAACTCCAATGATTTGGGGAGGGTCACTGCTGAAACGCGTAATGTTCTTGTAGAAGTCACAGGAACAGCCCATGAAGCGGTACTTAACGCCTTGAAACTTGTGACTTTAGCTTTGGCTGATAGAGGAGGCCAAGTGTCTTCGGGGACTATTAAGTATGCATTTGATGGCTCACAGGTTGTTACTCCTGATTTTCGAAGCAATCTAATGGAATTGAGTGTTGGGTACGCGAACAGAATTCTGGGTTTACAACTAACTTCTAAGCAAATGGCAAAGTTGTTGCCTAGAGCTGGTTTTGGCGTTGAAGAAACCAGCGGTGACACCATTATGGTTTCTGTGCCTTGTTACCGCGTGGATGTTATGCACCAGGTTGATTTAGTTGAAGACGTCGCAATTGCCTACGGATATGATCGGATTGAACCAGTCTGGCGAGAGCTTCCCACCACCGGAAGCATGAGCGCTGAGCAGCACTTGATAGACGTTGCACGCGAGTTTATGGTTGGACTGAGTTTCCAGGAAATTTTAACGTACAATCTTACCAACTCTGAAAACCTGTTTGATAACATGAACATTGAGAAATCCACGATTGTTGAAGTTGCTAATCCCAAAGTTGCAACGATGACATGTCTTCGCAATAGCTTGTTACCAAGTCTTATGGAGTTTTTAGGCAACAACACGTCAATAGAGTTTCCTCAAAGGATCTTCGAGTTGGGCAAGGTGACAGCACTAGACAATACTAAGGAAACGAAGACTCGAGACGAGAATTGGCTGGCAGCCGTAACGGCGCATGTTTCAGCCTGCTTCACCGAAATAAAATCAATTCTCGACTCGTTTTTAATGAATTTTGGCGTGGACTGGCAGATAAAGGAAACACTTCATTCCAGCTTCATTGAAGGCAGAATTGGAAAAGTACTTGTCAACGGAGAGGAAGCGGGCATAATCGGGGAAATTCACCCTCTTGTGCTTGAGCGTTGGAAACTGGAGAACCCTGCAGCTGCCTTCGAAATCAACCTGGACAAAATAATCCGAGGCAAACAATCAAAGTAGTTTTTTGCCTATTGTAGAACAGGTCTTCAACGAATACGAGATGAAACGGGATAAGAAACCTACTTGCCAAGCTTGTGAAGAGACATTTAAACAGCGCTAGGAAAACTTTCCGATTCTTGACGTGACTTTGTGAATTTAGGCTGAACATATAGGCAAAACATAAATTTGGAAAAAGGAATAACGGTTAATGGTGTTTGTCTTGGTAAGCGTTAACAAGCTAGTCGGAATGAAAGTAATAACCGCGAAGGCATACGTTCTTGGCGAAGTGAAAGGTCTAGAAGCTAACGTTGAAAATTGGAAAATTACGCATCTGCTAATCAGACTTTCAGAGAAGGCTGGAACAGATCTAGGATTTAAGAAAAGATTCGGCAGCGCCACAGTCTCAATGCCTGTAGAATTAGTCAAAGCGGTAGGAGAGTTTGTTTCAATCGACAAGTCTTTCGAAGAGCTCAGCCGAACCGTTGACATCGTTGAATACAAGGAATAGGAAACGCCGATACGCAAAAACTAACACCTAACAAGTATTGCTGAGCTCTTTTTTCTTTCCCCAATCTGATTTCGCACATGAATTCTTCCATATATGATTTAAAGCTGTAATCACAATGTCAAAGTTCCCACTCAAAATTTGGTTAGGTACGTTTTTTAATCAGTACTCTCTTAAAAGACTCGGTTTTAGGTGTTAGATTTGGAAAAAACCATTCAGAAATATCTGTTGATGATTAAACTAAGTCCCAATATGGCTGCGAAAATTTATGAACCACTAATCGAATTTGACCAGAATCCAATGGCAGGGGTAATCCTGGAAGAGGCATATCAGGTTTTTGGTCAATGGGATTTTGCTGTCCTATTTCGTGCTGACACTAATGCTGACGCACTGCATTTCGTCGGAGACAAAATTCGCCTAATAGAAGGCGTCATCGAGACCCTTACCATACCATTGGCACCCATAAAGAACTACCACAAATAGCAGATTGTCTTCTTTGTTATCTCTTTAGTGTCATAGGTCATCGAAACTACCTGACCTAGAACATCAGACTCTTTCAGAATGCCAACAATTTAACGAAAAACATTGGAAGTTCTTGAAGGGAGTTAGTTGCGAAAAAAAAGATATATGACTGATGGATCTCTCTTTTGTCAAGAAGACTTCAGGTGATATTGACGGTTTCATCCAACGATGAAAACAGCGAAATGGTAGTAACACCATGGGAAGTAAAAGGAAAAGTTGACTACGAACGCTTAATACGGGAATTCGGAACGCAACCTTTAACAAAAGAACTGCTTAACCGAATAGAAAGTCATACCGGAAGTCTTCATCTCCAGCTTCAAAGACATATCTTCTTCTCCCACCGCGATTTAGATGCAGTAGTAGACCTCTACGAAAAAGGAACAAAATTTGTTCTGTACACCGGAAGAGGACCATCAGGGCCAGTGCACATCGGGCATCTTGTGCCGTGGATTTTCACTTTGCATATTCAAAAGAAATTCAATACGAGACTTTATTTCCAATTAACCGACGACGAGAAATTCCTCATCGACGACGAAGCAACCCTTAAACAAACACGTCATTACGCTTATGAAAACGCTTTAGACCTCATTGCATTAGGCTTCAAACCCAACGACACATTCATAATTTACGACGTAGAAGACATAGACCTGCTCTACAGCACTGCGCTAGAAGTTGCCAAAAACGTAACATACTCTACTGCACGAGCAAGCTTTGGATTCCAAGATAGCACAAACATCGGTTGGGTTTTCTGGCCTGCAATGCAAGCTGCGCCGTGTTTCATCCACGCCAAACTAACAGGTGAAAACGTCCCCGCCTTAATTCCGGCCGCAATTGACCAAGATCCTTATTGGAGAGTCACTCGTGATGTGGCACAGAAACTTGGCTATTATAAGCCGGCCCAAATCCACTGCCGTTTTCTTCCAGGACTAGGTGCAGGCGGAAAAATGAGTGCATCCATTCCTGAAACAAGCATTTTTACCAAAGACCCTCCCGATTTGGTGAAACGCAAAATTTGGAATGCTTTCACAGGAGGCAAAGGAACAGCCGCCGAACAAAGGAAAACGGGGGCCGACCCAACAATATGCTCGATTTTTCAATACTATTTCTACCTCTTTGAAGATGACGACAAAAAACTACTTGAAAGAGAACACAAATGCAAGAGCGGCGCAATGCTCTGCGGTGAATGCAAGACTGACATAGTAGTTCGACTTAACAAGTTCCTAGAGGAACATCGCAAGAGAAGAGAAAAAGCGAAAGACACTATTGAACAATACCACATAAAACGCTAACTGCTAACAAAACCTTAGGCTCTAAACTGCTTACATCTCCCGAAACAGTCTTCAAACATCAACTTTTGAAACTAAAACGAAACCTTCCAATCTATGATTCTCCGGCGGCACCAACGAATCTGCCCCTCGTACACCTCACACTTAGAGGTAATTTAGTAAGACAAGTGCACAATTGTGATGCAACGTTACCGAGAACACTACACCTAATTAGTATTCATGATTCGCAAGAGTTAAGTTTGGCTGTTGTAGTTCAAAAAGAATAGAACAAACGGAGATAAAAAAATGCCCGAATACTTAGTCTTGATGAAATTAAACCCAAGCAAGATAATCGAAACCTTAGACGCTATAAGAAACACAGATGATAAACCTCTCTCGGGTATTAATCTGCGTTACAGCATGAATATTTTTGGATCTTGGGATGTTGCAGTTTGGATAAACGCTGACAACAACTCCAAAGCAGCAGACTTCGTGCAAAAAAAGATTAAAGACCTCGATGGGGTTACTGAAATATACACTGTACCCACATTTCCACATGGAAACAATGGAAAAAATTCAAAGGAGCAAAATCCCCCTTTAAGTCCCTAACCAAGAGTTCTAGAACAAGAGGAAATAGGGCGTAATCTTCGAAATCTCTTCTCTTTACCCCTTGCGACGATTCTGGGTTATTTTGTAGACCTATCTTAACTCTTAGTTTCCAAGAAAGTCGATATCAGGAAAGCGTTATACATTTTCAAATTTCGTTCCTAGAAGAACGAGAAAAGCATCAGGCACCTTCTGTGTGAAGCGGAATTGGACAAAACATTTAATTTCAGAGCGACAATCTCACACCATCAACCATCTGGGTGCTTAAACTGAATGGAGCGGAACAAACCTAAGTTAACAAAGAAAACGGTGATTCTTCCTTTAGTTGGCATAGTAGCCTTCTTGCTCTATGTTTACCTCTTTAATGTAGACATCGTGAACATAATTCAGACAGCTCAACGTGCACAACCCATACCTTATGCAGCAGCTATCCTTGTAAGCTTTGGAGAAATTTTGTTCTACGCGTTCTCCTGGAGAACAATTCTAGATGGCTTGAACGTGAAATTGTCAATAGTGAAATCGTACATTTTCGTTTTATACGGGAACCTAATAGACATACTAATCCCTGCGGAATCTGTAAGCGGTGAAATCGCCAGAGTCTACTTGGTGAACAGGGAACAAAGTGGCACAAGTGGCAAGGTGGTTGCAAGCCTTGTCACCTTCCGTTTGCTCAGCATGGTTATGAACGCAGTGTTTCTATTTCTAGGCGCAACATTGCTATTCGGGGTAACGCAAATTGATCCTTTAATTTTCAACTCAATCCAATTTTTCGTTGTTGGCACCGCAATATTCTTGGTATTTATTTTGGTATTATGCTGGAATGAAACGTGGATAGTAAAAATAATCAATAGCATAATCCGTATTGGAGAACTTATTAGTCGCGGAAAATGGCAGCTTCAAAAAGTCCGGCAAGATGCGCACAACGCGGCTAGAGTTTTCAACAGTTCAATGAAAGAATTGATACGGAAACCTCAAAAGTTGATAGTTCCATCGTTCTATCTAGCTCTCAACTGGACTGCAAGTATGGGCATTCCCTATCTTGTATTCCTCTCTTTAGGCTATGAGGTCTCATGGGGCGTCATACTCGTAACCACTTCCATCGTAATAGCCGTTAAGTCAATACCCGTAGGAATACCCTTTGAAGTGGGTCTCCCCGAGATTGCCATGACCACAGTATACACAGCGTTAGGTGTTCCTCCCGGAATTGCAGCAACGTCAACAGTTTTAAGCCGGCTCATAACCCTGTGGCTTAGATTCGTCCTTGGTTTTGCCGCCTATCAATGGACCGAAATTAAAGCGGCTTTGCCTACAAATTCCATCCTGCTGAATGAACCGTAGCTCAAATTTCTCTCTTGAACAGGAAACCAATCAACACCCACTTCCGAGAGTCGGAGAGTCGATTGAACGAACGTCCTAGCAGGAATATAACTTTGATGTTTGCTTGACGCGTCTTGTCAGAACACAAGAGGCACATGATTGGGAAAATATAGTGCTGAAAAATGCAGCACCGTGAAATCAACAGAAGTAACACAGATTCTCATTAATGTCGGGAATTCACTTAACTTTGCAGGTCGGAGACTTCCGAAATTTGTCGAGGAAATTTGAACCTTCCGGCGATTCAATCTTGCGTCTGTGATTTCAAAAATTCTCTATTCGGCTCTCCGGAACGATTTTGTAGCCATTCATTGGAGAGTCTACTCAAAACAATTATCGCGCAACCGTTCTTCGAAGGTTCGAAGAAGAAGAACGATAACTTCGAAAATTGCGTTCGCTTATCCGAGCGCTATTTAGTATGCAATACGTTTTGCCAATTTCAGGGTATTCGGTAAGAGTGTGTAATTCTGCCTTTCTTTCGCGCACCTTTATGCAGGAGCAGTTCTGAACAGACATTATTAACTGGCTGAAATCGATTGCAGAAATAGATAAGTGCTTACTATTTGACTACTAAAATACTTGTCTGATTAATGGAAACAAGAAAAAAATGGTGCCTATCGATGCTAATCTTGTATAGCATCTTGATAGGTGATTAGTTCAACATTAAGTACTGGTTTTACAGCTTCTGATATCCGCGAAGCGACTATGCGTTTTATGTTCTTTTCACTGGCGATGTCTACTATTCTCTGTGTTATTATGCCATCAAAGATTACTGTCTCGACGTTGCTTGTTTGCTGAAGTTTTTCTGCCAGCTGACTTACTGGTAATTGTTCGATTTGTTCCATTTTCTCGTTGAGCAGAACTGCTTCAAGCGTTCCCTGCAGTGCCTTGGCTGCTTTGCCAATAGGTTCTGGTACTTCGGTTTTTGGCCGTTCTCTTTTTGGTTTGAAAACTTCAGTCACTGATACTTTGTTATCTAAAGCTTCCGAGACTTCTTTGCAGTTGCATTCTTCGATTTCTTTCCCTCTGGGTGCGCGAGCAACGTAACGTATGCTTGTTACTTGCAAGAGTTCTTTAAGGATTAAGTCTCCTCCGCGATCGCCATCTAGTAAGGCAGTGGATTCTTTTTCCTTGGTAAGTTTCTTTATTGACTCAGGAACTTTTGCGCCTTCGAGTGCCACTGTATTGTTTATTCCGCATCTCATCAAATTGATTATGTCTGCGCGTCCTTCAACGATTACAATTTCTTTAGAGCTATTTAGCCCTGGCCCGGCGGGGAGTTCTTCCGGTCCGTATTTCTCCACCTTGCCCAGTTTCATGGTGTTGCTGATTTCTTTGTAGACCTCATCGACGCTGGGCATTGATTCAATATTCCATTTGTGGAGAATTTCTTTGGCACGGTCAATTATGATTTTTCTTCGTGCTTCTCGTACGTCTTCGACTCGCTCAAGACTTACTTTGGCGCCACATGGGCCTACACGATTAATACTTTCCACGCTTGCTGCTATTAAGGCAGTGCTTACTCTGTCGAGACTGGTAGGTATGGTTATGCTCCCTGTGGTTCGGTCATTCTTTGAGTGGAGTTCTATTTCTATGCGTCCTATGCGACCAGTTTTCTGAAGTTCTCGCAGGTCAAGTTCTGGTCCAAAAAGTCCTTCTGTCTGCCCAAAAACTGCGCCTATGACGTCGGGTTTTTCAACGACGCCCTCTATTTCGAATTTCGCGTGAATTACATACTTTATTGTGAAAGTTTGGGATGTTCCCGTAAATGTGCACCTCCTGGTTCTGTGAGTTAAGTTAGTTTGACCACATGCTTGCGAAATCTTTTCGCCGCTCATGGGACTTTATCGACTATTACATATTTGCTTTATGAATTGGGACTCGTACTCTTTAAGCTTTCTGGCTTTCCACAGAGTTATTTCGGTTCTTCGTCTAAGGGATTCGCAATAGGAATGAGACGATTTGTCTTAGATAGTATTTTGCTCAGAGCAAGAAATAAAAAAAGGTTAAGGAGTAATAGCTTAGATTTTCTTCTTGTCGAGAACTTGCCTGAAGGTTTTTCCGCAGCACTCGTAGAGACCGATCGTGAGTTGTGTTCGTTTTCCTTTCTTGTCAGGCTTACCAGCCATTTTCCATGTTTTTTTCGCGTTTTTTACTTCTTTTCCACATTTAGGGCATTTTGCCATTCCATTACCCTCTCTTAAAGCGTTACATATGATACTACATAAAAAATTTACGGTCAGATGAAGATACGTGGGTACACATCACAAAGAGTACAGGCTCCCAATTCCGACAACATGGGATTCTCTGAAATTATTATTGGTCTAGCATTTGGGAACTAATCATTCGGCTGGCAACTTGTAACCCAATTATTCCAGGGCTGTCGAAAATGTATTAAAATCCCGTTCGGAAAACAGAACCAAGTCAACTCCGATAAGGTTGCCTTCTTTTTCTAAGAAATTCTTGATGGTTTTCAATGCTATTCGACTTGCTTCTTTTTAGTTAAATGTGGTGATTAATGACCATAGGGAGGAGCTGAAGAACCACGCTCCAAAACCGACAAAGACAGCAAAGCAGAAAAAGAAAATTGCCCTATGAACTTTTTCGTTCCAGAAACGGCGAGACTTGAAAACTGCAAAAGCCATTATTGAATACACTGCAAAATCGCAAAGCCAATGAATTACGGCGAACACGGAAAACCCCACGAACCCGAATTGCTGGGCGTTGAGTATTAATGCAGTGCCGATGGTTAACCACCAAAGAATAAAACCTGCGTTTGCAGCTGTTGTCCATATTCCTGCAGCCAAAGTGTCTTTTTTGCTATGAAAGTATTTATTTTGAGCCATTTTCCTATTTCTAAAAGTCTGAATACCCATGAACATCATGGCCAAACCTCCAATTAATCCAATGGCGATCGTCACGATCCTCGGAACTGCAAAGTTGCTTAGCCAAAAATAAATTATGAACATTAGAGGGAACTCTACTATCCCATGTCCGAGGGATATGAGTAGCCCAGCAGCTTTGCTCTTAGCCGCCTTTTCTATGGTAACGGCAAACAAAGGACCAGGCATTAAAACCCCTGATAGAGAAATTAACGTCACAGAAGCTAAGAACACGTAGAAGTTTGTGATAAACTCCACTTCTGAATTACCTCCTTACGATCTAACCGCGGCAGACCTCGCTCATTAGGTGACTATCCACGAACGTGTTAGGTCTCTTCTCCTAATTCAAGATGCTCCATATTTTTTTATTCTGGTATAAATGTTCGCCCACAGTTTGTATACAAAAGCATCAACAAAACACACTTTTTTGCGCTTAGCGAGAGACGGCATCAGGATAAAGGTCATTTTGGATTCTAATTATTTCAGCACTATCATGAGCTGCCGCATAGCACTCTAGAGTTGAATTGTTCAATTCCAGAAAGGTATGACCCCAAACAAATATGGACAAAAGATCCGCTGCTTCATTTCTAAGCCCTGAGATGTAAAGTGCTGCAGCTAGCGCCTCAACAGTCGTAAGTTTAGTTGCCTTCCCAAAATTTACAGGATTACCGGCAATTAGAATTGGCAAGCATCTTGATGTTCCTTTCACGTGTTTCAGCAGAACTTTTTCGGCGTGTACCCAACTGCAGTCTAACGCCACTAACCCGAAGTCTTCGACGCGGGTTCGGTCAGCGGGCGAGAATGCTATAGCGGAAAAAGGATTCAAAACAACAGCGCGTTTTGGCAGAAATCTTGTCCTGCTTACAATCCTTGCCTTTCCATGATGTTTTAGCTTCAATCCCGTGCAACGTTTGGGGTCGCATTGATTTGCATGATAAATTGTTATCCTAAGCTGTCTTTCCACTAGTTTTTCGCACCTTCAAATGACTCATCGGATCATCCAGAACACGAGGAATCCAGTTTAACAAATCCGTGGCCACCATATGATGCCCAATTTCGTTCGCCAGAAAGTCACCTGCAGCGCCATTAACAAATGCCCCCGCAACCGCAGCCTCAAAGGGATCAACTTTCTGTGCCAAAAACGCACCTACAACCCCTGCAAGCAAATCTCCTGTCCCTCCAACCGTCATTCCGGGGTTCCCGGTGAAGTTCAGCTTGGTTCGCTTTCCATCGCAAACCACATCTATTGGACCTTTCAGCAAAATCACCCCGCCAAGAGTCTCTGCCGTTTTCTCAACCACAGATATGCAATCCTCTACGTCTTCAGGCAATTTCTTGCTTGTGAGTATGGTATATTCTCCCGAATGAGGCGTGAAGACAACAGGAATCTTTAATTGCCTCCTGAATTGCGCATAAGCCTTCAACCCATCAGCATCCAAAAGCAAAGGCTTGCCAGCTTTCTCCACAACGCCAACAAGAGCTCTTACAAAGTCTACTGTCTCAGTGTGCAATCCGAGTCCAGGACCCAGAACTACAGCATCAACCGCCTCCACAAATGGCGTTAAGGCAGTAACGTTGTTCATGTTAAGGTGCTTGCCTTCAAGCTTAACTGTTATCAAGTCCGGAGAAAAAGAGGATATTGCCTGGGCAGTCTTTGCCGGGGCTGCCAAATATGCTATATCCACGCCCGTTCGAAGAGCGGCCAGTGCAACCAACGCAGGAGCACCAGAAAACACTTCACTACCTCCAACTACCAATAATCGGCCAAAATCGCCTTTGTGAGCTCCCTTTGACCTTGCTTTGGTAGCAAGAAAAACATCGCCTGGACCTGCATATTTCTCCAATTCCTTTGGCAGTCCTATGTTCTTTACTACCAACTCACCTACGTACTCCGTAGCACTCTGCAATCCTCTTTTTGCCTTGTGAAATGTTAGCGTGACGTCAGCTCTCACAGCGTTAGAATTGACCTCACCCGTGTCAGAATCGATGCCAGTAGGCGTGTCTACGGCTATTTTAAACGCTTTCAGCGTGTTGATGTATTCAACCAATTGAAACATCGGCGGCCTAAGATTCCCCTTTGCACCTGTTCCCAGCAGAGCATCAATTACTACATCTGCCTCCACTTGTGGAATGACTGAACTATCCGTAACCTCAAAAATGCGAATGCTTTGGCGCAGAAACCGAAGCGCTTGCCAGTTTTTGAGGGCAGCCTCATGAATGATATCTCTCTCACTTCCTGCGAGAATCACTGAAACCGAATATCCCAAGCTTAGCAGATGCCTCGCTGCCACGAAACCGTCACCTCCATTCCCCCCTAAACCGCAGAAAATAGCTACTTTCTCATCCTTCGAAAACCGCTCTGCCACCAGGGCAGCTACAGAGCTCCCTGCATTTTCCATCAGTTGAAGCAAAGAAATACCAAAGTATTCAGCGTTTGTTTCCAAGGAACGCATTTGCCTACTTGTCAAGTCTGCATTAATTCTTTTAACCGGCATTTCTGAAACACCAATAGTCAATGTCCTTTAATAAAAGATAAGCATATCTTTTGGATCTGCCCAGAAAAGCACAGACAGACATCAGAAAATTGAAGAATGCTTCAGATCCTGTCTTTTGTGAAGGTGCAACTTCGCAATAGCGCTGCTAACTGACCTTCTGCCTGTGATTCCTTCCCTTATATTCACGTGAAATTATCATTGTGGATGTTACGAGTACATTTGGAACTGTCCGTATCTTTTCGGATACGAAGCCCTCAAGCATATCCAGGTCTTCTGTTACCACTTTGGCGACCACATCATACTCGCCAAAAATGACGTCTACTTGGATGACTTCGTTGAAATCGACAAGTTTTTGGGCTACTTCTCTCTCAGTTCCTGAACTCACCTTGAAAAGGACATACGCTGTAACAGGCATACTTTCACCTGACAGGTCTAGTAGTCTCGAAGGTTTAATACTTTTTCTTTGCGCTTAAGCGGTTCTTGGCAAAAGTTTATCCGCATCACCGCCTACTTTTAGTCTGATTTCAAAATCAATCAATCTGTTGATTTTAAGAGTGAATTTGTATGAAAAAACCCATCAATATCAGCAAAGCTGATGCCATTATAATTGCCAACATCCAAATCGACTTTCTTCCTGGCGGGGCTTTGCCGGTTTTAGAAGGCGACCTAGTGATTCCTGTAATAAATGACTACTTAAAAATATTCAGAAGAGCTGGCGCTTCTATCTTTGCTGTTCGGGACTGGCATCCGCAGAACCATGTATCCTTCACAGGTCAAGGCGGTCAATGGCCCCCTCACTGTATTCAGGAAAGCGAAGGAGCCAAATTTCATCCAGACCTGAAGCTTCCCGAAGGTACAGTGATTATTTCAAAGGCAACAGATACGTTAAATGATAGCTATTCGAGCTTTGGCGGTACTGAGCTAGCGCAGAATTTAGAAATGCAGGGTATTTATCGGCTTTTTGTTGGCGGTCTCGCAACTGAATATTGCATTTTGAATACGGTTCTTGATTCCCGCAAGCTAGGTTTTGGGACGTTGTTGCTTCTAGATGCTGTTCGCGGGATAAACGCTAAGCCAAATGATGCAAATAGAGCGATTGAAGAAATGGTCTCCGCTGGTGCAGAGCAGGTTACCCTAGAGGATTTCCCTGATTTGCTTGACGTTCCATTTGATGAGAAACCTCGTTCAGATCGAATAGCAGAGAAACCTCTTTCTAAAGTGGAGCTGAAGAAGAAAGCACGAATGAGACCGCGCGGTCCATACAAGAAAGTACGGACCGAGAGAGGCTAAGCCAGAAACCTGTAGCTTTCAATAGACAAGTTCCTTCACATCCTTTTTCGGGGAAGGTCTATCAGCTCGCTTTTGTGTATCTAACGTTAAAGACGAGGCGTCATTGTCGAAATGAAACGAAGCTTATTAATACGTAAAATATTTGACGCTTTTTTCACGTTGGAAAAGGGGATTTTCATAGTTTCCCTTGGAAGGAGATTTGGAATTTCCCCTTTTGTTTAACCTCAATGTCAATCATCCATCATCGAGAAGGCAATTTACTATGAAAAAGCGTGTTTCAAATTTTCAAGATACTCCCGAAACAACGTCGTATGTATATTTTTTAATTTAAACAGTTAAAAAACCCGCAATTTTATTTGCACTATAGTCTTAAACAATTAAATTGTATTGGAATATGGTGTGTTTAAGAAATTCGAATCGCGAAATGTCAACAAAACTCTTTGGCCAAGGCTAACCTGCCAAAAGGTTAGACCTGCAAGTATGAAACCCTGAGGAATTATCGTTCGCCTAAAACTTGTATGATAACTGCACGTTTCCGTGGATAGACATCTGTTTCTACAAAAAACAATGACTGCCAGGTACCAAATTCGATATGTTCATCAACTACTGGCAGTGTCTTGTCAGGAGGAAGTAACATCGAACGCAAATGAGCATGAGCATTGGATGGATGTTGATACTCCTTGTGTTTCGGAACCGTCTCCTTGAGAAAATTCTTGATATCGACAAGCAAAGCAGGGTCATTTTCAGTCAGGATTAGTATGCCTGTTGCGTGTGGGGCAAATATGTGCACCAGACCATTTCTTATGCCTGAATTGGCCACAATTTCCTGAACCTCATCTGTAAGGTCGACAAAGTCAATGGCGGCCTTTGTAACGAATTGGTATCGAGTGTTAACAACTTTGAAATCTGACATTACAATTGCCTCTTTTCTCTATAGGTGCTAGCACGCGCTGCCCCTGAAAAGTCTTTCTTAGAAGCGCTGGATAATTTTGCAATTCTTACCGAAAAAGTGTGTTTTGTTGATGCTTTCGTATACAGCTTTCTTCGGCAATTAACTTGTTATCACATTGGTGATTGCAGGTGTTGATAAATTCGCATGTATTATTGATGCAACCAAACTCACGTAGCAAAGTTATGGCCATGAACAACAAATGAAATTCAGAGGTTTTTTAGCCTTCTTCCACAAAGAATAACTTTGTTCTCTCGCATGAAAATGCACTTGTTAAGAGTCAGCTTTGCGGCTGTCTCTTGTATTTCTGAAGAGGCAATTTTAGAACTGGGTGTTCAACTAAGCACTCCTTGAGATAATCGTCAAGAGTAGCAGCTGGAACAACATCAATCGTATAGTCTCTTACATCCACCGAGTGCAAGTAATTCTTCTGAGGTATAACCACTTTCTTGAAACCCCAGGCTTCAGCTGCTTTAATCTTCTCGTGCATACCACCCACTGCAGTTATCTGGATAGAATTGCTTACGCTTAGATTTATCTCTCCTGTTACAGCGACATCTTGCCGTATCGGCTTGCCTTCTATAAGAGAGCACAATAGAATGGCCATGGTTACGCCAGCTGATGGCCCATCTACTCCATAGGACTGAGCAAAATCAATATGTGACAGATAGTCCTGTGCAATGTCTACTCCGTATTTCTGAAGAATAACACTTCGCACTTTGGCTATGCTGTCTGAAATGAAGTTTTGTCCTTTTGCAACACCTGTTACTCGGTAATATCCTTTTAGCGGGATATCCCTTGGAAGCCCGCTTTTTCGTACAAGTTGAGCTTTGACGCCTAGAACATTACCCGTCATCTCTCCGCTGTATGGATCATGTACTACTGCCAACCCATATATCTGTCCGAGTTTTGTTCCCTCAGGCTTAATTTCTAATAGTTTGCCTCTCTCGCTCATCTCGTGCTCAAGGAGTTGTTTTTGAATCGTTTTGCAGTGCTCCCCCAAGGCTTCTAAAACATGGCGTCGCTCCACTACTTTGCCTTCTTCATTCATTGCTAAAGTTGCTGCAGTTTTAACTATGGAGATTAACGGTCTGAACCTAGTTGAAAGAGCCTCGCGTTTGTTGCTTCGTCGTCTCCCCTCCTCGACTATTTCAATACAAGCGTCTCGACCAAACGGTGGAAGATTAAAGCGTTTGACTTCTTGCGCAATGAACTGAACATATTTTCGTCTGTTTTCAACTGTGTTAGGCATATCGTTGTTCATTCGAACAACTTTTCCATAGCCATATATTCGATCCATAAGTGCAGGATGGATCTGGCCTATACTGTCGAAATTGCCTGCACCCACTAGAAAGGTAATGGCTGGAACAGGTTCAGTTGACACTGCCATCGCCGCAGTATCCCCTCCATGCCATTTTCCTCGAAGCGTTATTGGTAGTTGGCCATCCTCCAGTACTGTTAACAGGGTAACCGCCTCCTCTGGATCCAGATTCTTCACTTCATCGATGTAGAGTATTCCAAGTGAAGCCACATGGACATCTCCTGCCGTGACTCGCTGATGCTCGGGAGTTCCTAGCCCGCCGGTTTGGAATGGGTCCCACGCAACTGAACCGAAAAGCTGAGGGTTCCTGTGACCAGTCGCATCGACGAATGGCGCGTGGCCTGAGCTATTATCCACTATCATTTTTGGGACATCACTCTGCTGAGCTCCTCCTCCACCGCGGAGACCGCCCAAGCCACCTAGACGCGAGAACCACCATATGAAAACGCTGAAGAAAATCAGGCTTCCTCCAGGAATAAAGGTCAGAGGAACCATGCTTATGAACTGGTCTATGAAATATGACGTGAAATTGTTGTTATATAATTCCTGCCAAGATGTATCGCCGAGAGATAATCCGTTGGCATTCCATGATTGCCAAGCACTAACCATGAAGTACAATCCCAGACCCATTAGTAGCAGACCTACGCTAAGCATCAGAATTTGTATGGCTTTAAGACCGATTTTGGTAGTAGCCTTACGTTTAAAGTCTTTGTGCTGCTCTGTCTGTAGTAATTTCTTTCCTTCTCCCGCCCTATGCATGGAAACACGTGGTTGGCCAGGCATTGAGGAATTTTTCCAGGCAACAATATCAAAGAGTTTTATGCCGTGCTCCTTGTAAACTTGAGTAAGCTTTTCAGACAAAGCTCTTCCGAGCAGAGACTTACCGGTTCCAGGATCGCCCAATAGAAGGAGGTATGGCCCAGGATTTATCACGGTTTTTGCCGAAGATTTTGCCAAATTTGGATTGCTCCAACTTGTATACCACTGCGTCTGTTCCAAATGCTTAAGCTTGTGTACCCACTCGTTAAGGCACAGAAAACCTTCACTTAGAGCTTGGTCCTGACCAATAACCCAGTTTATCATACTGTCGTCCACAGGGAAGCCTTGTGTGGTTTGGAATTTTCCCCAGTTCCAGCGAACCTTAACAGTGTGACCTTCCACATTTCGTGTGAGTGTTTCAAAGCCTTCTCCAAAATGGTCAAAAGACAAAGCTCTCTTCCCTCAGTTTTCAACTACTCTCTGGCAAAGAAACAATTAAAGCGCTTATTTCGAAAATGGGAATATTCCTAAAAACCCTCAAAATCTGATTCAGCATCAATTATATTGCGAACGTTCGTTTAGTCCCTTTTACCAAAATAGCTTTTTGCAGAGGTTTTTTTGTTGTTGGAGCCCCTCTTTCCTCCCGTACAGAGAGGAATCTAGACGGACTGCAAAGACAGTCACCAATTTACTAGCTGGTCGAAAACTGACAAGCTCAAAACAAGCTTAGAATCGGATAAAAACCTCAATTTGAACCTTTCAACAATGGCTTAGAGACCTACCCATGGAGATAATCGGGACCTCATATAAGTACTGTTGAAAATCTCCATACGACAGAAAACAGGGTGCTCTTCGAGGTTGCTTCGAACTTTTGCCCCCTCTTTTTGTCTCACATGGAGTGCGCGCCATTTTTAGGCTGATCGAGGTCAAAGCGAGACGCACTTGCAGCAACATATACCGTTTAGGCTTAAAGTGATGCTGAGAGTGGGACCCGAGATTTCTTTCAGAAGGTTCGGATGCGCATGATTCTCCTCAAGACCAATAAGCTGGGCAAGATTGAAAGCATATATCCTTTCAAACTGCTTTAACCAGAGGCGCGCCAGTCTTCTCGCAATTTTTTCGCTTGCATATTCCTATCAACGACGACTTATCAGAAGTCTGTTGATGCTTTCGTATCCGCTGGTTTGAAAAAGTGAATCACCAGGCATATTGGAGAGGGTTAAGTCTGCGTATAAAGGCGCTTAGTTCGGGGTTATTTTTGTTGCAGCCTCATATCTGTAGCCAATAGTGTAGGCTAATCTGTTGCAAATTTAAATCGTTGCATGTTGTGTGATTCTTGCATGGTTGATTTGGTTGTATCAGTATTATATTGTGACTTAATGTATCACCAGCTCCATCCACGCACTTATGAAAGAAAGAGCTGTATACAATAGCATCAACACAACTTACTATTTCTAACTAAATCCAATAGTTTTTTTAGCTCTTTAGGAAGACTAGAATGAGGAGGAAACGACTGTTAAGGAAATTGACAAAATCAAGCTTCGAAGATGGCGCAAGAGAGGTTTCTATAGCGAGACGGTTTTGGTGAAGCTCCTGCAGAAGAACGGCTACAACGCTGTTCGTGTTCCCGTCAGCAACCCCAGTCTAAATCCTTTACCGGACATAATGGCCAGGAAAGGCGAACACACCTACGCTTTTGAAGTAAAAAACGCCAGCTACTACGCCTACTTTCCGAAACAACAAGTTGACAAACTCTTCAGGTTCCTTAACGAACTCATACCAGGAAGCATAGCTTGTAAGCACGCGGTCGTGGCTGCCCACCTTGGGAAAAAGTGGCTCTTCAAGGAGGTAAGTTGGGACGAGTGGCAGAAAGACAAACTTCCCGAAAAAATCCGGATTCTCAAACGCGATAGAGGAAACCTGAACATAGAGAAGTGCTACAACTGAGTTCTAACAAAAATAAATCTACCGCGAACAGCAATTATTATTTTGATAAGGAAGTATACAATTAGTCTACTCTTCTGTTGAAAAAGAAGGAAGTTGCCGATGGCGCATTTGAACTACGCGGTAACCGCGGTTGCTCTGAGCAAAACTTACCGGATGGGTGAAACTGAAGTTGAGGTTTTGAAAGACGTAACCTTCAATGCAGCGGAAGGTAGGTTTGTTGTCCTCTCAGGGCCTTCCGGGTCAGGGAAAACAACATTGCTTAACCTTGTAAGTGGAATCGACAAGCCTTCAAAAGGATCAGTAACAGTTTTTGGCCAAAACTTAAGTGAACTAAACGAAGACTTTTTGGCTGAGTTTCGCTGCAACAACATCGGCTTTGTTTTTCAATCCTATAATCTGGTTTCGACTTTGACTCTTGCGGAAAATGTTGCATTTCCTATGGAGTGGCGCAGGCTACCTGAGCTTGAAATTGAAAACCGTGTGAAAGAATTGCTGGAAATGGTTAGTCTGCAGCATAGAGCAAACCATTTTCCTGGACAACTAAGCGGCGGCGAACAGCAACGTGTAGCATTCGCCCGTGCATTAGCTAACGATCCGAGACTGTTTCTTGCAGACGAACCCACTGGCAATTTAGATAGGAAAAATGCACAAAAAATAATCGAAATGTTGCAGTTATTGAAATTAAAAGGAAAAACAATTTTCGTTTCGACTCATGACATGAGCATAGTTGGACTCGCAGACGAAAAACTTTGTCTGGAAGATGGAAAAATAGTGAGTCAGAATGAGTAGCACATACTTTCCTGTGAACGACCTGTTGCGACGAAAACTTCAAACCGGACTGATTGTGGCTACTCTTACACTAAATGTTGCATCAACACTTTTTCTGTTGCTATTCAGCGAACGGATAGGTTTTGGCGTAAGCGTGACTGCTGATACGCTGACAGCGGGTCTATCTGCTGTCTTTATGCAGTATGTCTTGTTTGTCGCAGTTTTGCTTTTCGTTGTAGGTGCTTTCATTGCTAGCTTCATTACCTTCTTAATGATGAAACAGAGAACACGCGATTTCGGGCTAATAAAAGCCATTGGCTGTCCCAACGGACTTGTTTTCGGTTATTTCATGACCGAACTTCTAATAGTAACGTTTGCCGGATGCGCCTTAGGCGTATTTTTAGGGTTTGCGCTTGACTCCGCTGTAACCAATTCTTCAAACTTTCAAATCTACCAGAAACCGCCAAATTTCTGGTTTGCATTTTTAGTTTTCGGGGCTTTTTTCGTGCTTTCACTTGTGTTTGGGACAAAACCCATTCTGGAAACCGCCAAGTTGGCACCTTCGAGAGCCTTATCGCATATCCAATATTTCGGATTGGGTACAGGAGGTAAGTTTAGACCGCTGTCCAGATTCGGGTTGACCCTTAGAATTGCTTCTAGAAGTTTGTTTCGCCGGAGTTCAGCAACGATTAGAATTGTATTCTTGCTGTCAGCAGTTTTCTTTTTGCTCACGGTCTCGATTTCTGGGGGAATAATCGCCAGTGACACTTCCAAATATTGGGTAGAGAGAGCCGTTGGTAACAATATTGCAGTTGTCGCCCATAGGGATATGGGCAATCAGTATATTCTGCTCTTGTCGAAATTCTTCGGAGTAGAAGATAACGATAATTTTGACTATACTAACAATACATTTTTGGTTCCAGAAGCTATTCTTGAGCAACTCCGCGAATGGCCGGAAATATCGATTATTGATCCGCGTTTGATTCTGATTGAGCATGTTCAGGAACTCAGTGGTTACAAGATTGACTCCGAGACCCTGGCGACCATACCGGTTGGGGGCGACAGGACAACTGAGGTTCTTGTGGTAGGCGTTGATCCTGAAAGGGTTGTTGCACAGAGTATGACAGAAGGGCGATCCTTAGAAGCAGTCAGTGAATGGCAAGCTGTCATTGGTGATACAGTAGCAAGAAGCATGTATTCTCCTGACCGGTCTAAGCGAATAGGCGTTTCTGATCCTCTGCTTGAAGGGATGAGTATCCGAGAGAACGATTTCAGAATCGTTGGGGTGTGTATTGACCCTATCAACAACGGCAATGTTACGTATGTTCCCCTTAACAACCTGCAAAGCATAACAGGTATACAGGGCGTTAACATCGTTCTTATTAAGATTGATGATACTGAGGATTCCGCGATAGTTTCTGCATTGGAGAAAAGAGTTGAAAGCACGAATTCGAATTTCTCAGTTTTCGAACTTGATGAGACCCTTGAGAAAGAGACCGCTTTTCTTGAATCAGCATGGTCCATCATAATGCTGTTGCCTCTTCTTGCATTGGCAACCACAACCTTGTGCTTGGGGGGGTTTGTAGTTTTAACGTTTGATGAGCAAAGACAGGAATTCGCGGTTTTGCGTGCAGTTGGAACCAACCCGAAAGCCGTTCTTGCCATTCTGATGATCCAAAGCATAATCGTCTTGATTTCTAGTTTTGTGTGTGGAATATCCTTAGGCGTAATAGCAACATTGCTAATCTTAGTGCCAAACCCTGTGGTGACAAGCTTCACTATCGCGGAAGTTGCATTGTTGCTGCTTGCAGCATTGGTTGGAATGTTTCTGTCAAGCTTGTATCCTGCAATGAGACTCGCCAAAACCCCTATCCTAAGAATCATTGTGTAAATGACTGAATTCTTTCCAAAAATGCTTCAGTGATCCAGTATATGCAGGAAATTGACCTATAAAATCTTGAAGTTGAAGTATAGGAATAATTGGCACCATATCGTAAAACTTGAAAGTGCCTGGCGTAAGCGTCAGGATAGCAGGAACGAATTGGGCCCGATGCCACTTTGCGCATTCGATTTCAAACTTGATGTTTGGCAGAGACTCTACAAAAGACTGTGTTCTTTCTATCTGAGCCTCAGCTACTTTCTTTAATGCTGAAGGAGATATTCCATGCTGCCAACGTTTGCAGTCAATACATATAACCCAAGGTTTTTTACAGCCTATAACGTCCATTTCCCATCGCCGGCCTGCGTGTTTGAATCGGGTGTTTTTGGAGACATTATATCCGTTTTGTTCCAGGGCGATGGTTGCCACATCTTCAAATTCCTGCCAGCTTAGCAATTCACTGACGCGTTGGAGGTCGGCGCCAAGGGTCAAGGCTCTGACGGCAATTTTGAGCCTGGCGCAACTATCTGCTTCAATAGTCCCGCTTTTAATATATATGGTCTCGGTTGTTTCCATTTTCTTAAGCAATTTTGACGCAATACCAGCGGCAATCTTTGCATCTTTATTGACACTTTCAGTTAAAGCAGATCCTTCTTTTGTCATTTTGAGAATTGATATTAACAGATTTAGCTCAATTGTCATAATAAGATCTCACAACATTACAAATAGAAATGGCAAAGTCACGGTTTTCGCAAGACTTTTACAGAAAATACGAAGGCTGAATTGTCTCTTGCGTTTTTCGTATACAAAAGCATCAACAGAACACACTTTAGAAGGTCACTTCCAGATTGCTAACTCTGTCCTTTAGTTTCCTTCTATAGAATATTTGAAGAAACATTTCTGGAGTTCGTGATTTACCTACCATATGAATTACCTACGCACCCTCTGACTGAAATGTCTTTTTTCTCTTCAACTGCAACTCTTCGACTTTTACGGCCTTTTCAATCTCATGGAGAGCATATTTATACGTTTTTTATTCTATTTCTAACAATTTCCTCTTCATTTTTTAACTATTTAATTTAAAATATGTATGTTCGACCGTGTTTCGGCATAAAGAACTGAAAGAACCCCCGAAATGAATTCAAGAAAACACTTACTGAAACGCAGAACACCAAATTCCAAAAAGAAAAACTGCGGTTGATTATCATTATATACTTAAGGGCATGAACTATCGGCAAAAGCAGCTACGTCAGGCGGGATAGTCGTTCAAATTACTTTTGCGAAATGCCTCGATTTCTTCTGATTTCTCCCATTTTCAGGATAGATGGAACAGGGCTGTGTGTTTTTCACGTTTTATGTTTTACGTATATTTAAGATTCGCTGGATTTCGACGTTGCAGCCTCTTAGTAGAAACGGTTTTTTGACAAACACTAGTTGCAGCATGTTTCAGGTTTGATCTTACGGATGGCTTGTTGCTAGTCTAAAACGCAACAGGTCGAACCCAAGCTTAGTAGAATCTCGAAAAATTCGTATCCCATGGGAATCTTTTTTTTCGACTTCAATCCAACTTACTGCTACTTCTGTTACTGGGATTCTGTGGCTTTTGCACAACAAAATCATTTCTGTGTCAAGAAAGAAACCGTCTGATTTTGCGTTATCTCGCAAGAAGGTAGCAACTTCACGATTCATGGCTTTGAAGCCACATTGATGATCGTGAACTCCATCATGAAAAATCAGCCTCACCAATAAGTTGTAAGTCAAACTGGATGCAGTTCGGGTGAAAGAGCGACAAACCTTGGAACCTCTGACATGCCTAGAGCCAATTACTAATCCTTGGCTTTCCCGGGTACTCTTAACCATAATCGGCAGAAACTCCAAGCTAGTGGCTAAGTCAACATCCATGAAAACGACAACGTCCCCCTTGGCAGAACCGAGACCCTTCTTTATGGCTTTACCCTTACCCAGCCGTTGCGGTGAATGATGGAAACTCAAATTGGAATCAGTTTTTGAGAGAGAATCAATAATGCTGGTCGTCCCATCAGTGCTGCCGTCTTCAATCACAACTATTTCATAAGAGCTCGTTAAGGCTGTTACCGCACGTTTTACCTCTTTGATGCATTGTTCTATGCGTGAAGCCTCATTGTAGGCGGGCAGCACTATTGAAAGATCCAAGTCGCACGGCATCATTCATTCTCTGACACAATTCCATGCTATTTGGCATAAATGATTTGCGTTTTCGCCTAACGAGAATTCGGGTATGTACCGCCACAAGCACACTAACTTCCATGTTTGCGGCAAAACTACCTTTAAATCACTTGCTCAATGAAACATTAAAAAACCTCCAACACGCCACATATTAAATGCTCGGCAGGAAGTGCTTGGTCATTGAGTTTCCAATCATTGCTAAGAAATAAATTAGACGGATGGCGGCTTGCACTCCTTGCTTTTATCATAGTTTATGGGGCTTTCTTGCTTCTTAATCTGGGCTACATGACCGTTCAATGGGATGAAATGCCGCACTTGTACGGAAGCCTACTTTTATCCAATGGACAATTCCGAGACTATGTAGCCACGTATGGATACTATCCGCCGCTTTACGATATAGTAACGTCTGGCTTCTTTAAACTGCTCGGAGCAAGCGCTTTCTCAGGAAGGCTCACATCAGTAGTATTCTCATTGCTTTCAGTATGGATTGTGTTCGAATTCGCGAACCGTACCTACGGGCCAAAAACAGCCCTCGTCGCCAGCATTGTACTCGGAGTCACACCCGGGTTCTTTTGGCTTTCTAGGGCAGCTATGCTGGAAACTGCATTGATTTTCTTCTTTTCTGGCGCTCTGTACTTTTTCTTTTCTTGGCTACGCCTTAGCCAAAAAAAGGCGCTAGTCTTGTGCGGGATAGCTGTAGGTGTAGGTTTTCTTGCGAAATACCAAATCCTTGTCGCCGGCATAGTTATGTTAACCGCTATAGTGCTCCTGGGTAGGGACAAAATTAGGGTAAGATTTTCCAAATTTTTAGTACTTCCCGTGATTGCAGTACTCGTTATTATTCCTTGGGTTTTTGTTCTTTACGAGATAAATGGCTTGGAGAAACTCGGAGAACTTCTATACGTAATTCAAGAAGGTGGGCAGGACCGTGCAATCTACAGTGGAAGATTTCCCCTGCCAGTGTTCTATCTTATTGAGATGACATGGCCCTATAATGATGTCCACCCTGTCTCCCTGCCTTTATACTGTTTGGGCTTAGCGGGGTTGGGATTGTGGGCTTATCGTAGAAAAGCTGAGGATAAGTTCTTTCTCATATGGTTTATTGTGGTTTATGTTTTCTTCACGTTAATCCCGAATAAACAGTGGCGTTATGTTACGCCTCTTTTTCCGGTGCTGGCGATTTCAGCCGCAAGTCTGATAGTGTTTGTGTATGGGAAACTGAGAGACTGTTGGAACATGCCTCAGGCTAACGTTAGCAGAAAGCGTTTGCTCAAGGTCGCCGCAGTCGCTTCAATTATTGTTTCATTGTCAACTGTAGCCTACAGCGGCATGGAAGCATATCAGATGGTTGCGAGGGACCAAATTCATATGCCTACGGAAGAAGCTGTCAGCTACGCGGCTCAGCGATTGAATCAGAACGAGTCAATTATAGTTGTTTGTGCTTTCAACTACTTCAACAAAGACATGGTTAAGTTCTATCTTCATGCTGATGGAATTACAGACAATCAGGTGCTTCAGTATCCTGAGATGCCTGTGGACTCTTTCACGCCAGACTTTAATGTAACCGAGCTGATTGCACTGTGTCAAGAAAGGAATGTGAAATATGCATTTCTGCCAGAGTATGGAGGTGAGATTCCCTATTTTGGGTCAAACCTAACTGCAATGCAGGTCTATCTTGAACTTATTGATTCAGGAGGGTTTAGTTACAGCTACCGAGTTGGCAGTTTCCCCCGCACCATCACGATATTCTCTTTCGAGCATTAAATGCGCATTTGCCTCATTGGATTTCGAGAAACTCGAATCCTGTTTCTTTGTTTATTACTCTGCATGCCTTTGGGCAAATTAGTTCCAGAATTACCAATTCACCTATGTGCCAAACGTCAACTCCCATACGCACGCACCCGGTAACCGTTTCATTTTTTCTGCCGAAGCTTGCATGCATATGTAGCTTAGGTTTTCCTGATTCATCGACAACGATTGTTCCTGCGCCACAACATTCATGCACACCGTTTAACAATGTAATCATAGGTTTAGGAGGAAGCGCAGAGCCATCGCTGGGTCCTACTACAATCCGGCTACCCTCTTTTGCACCGCCTAGAAAAAGACAAAATGCCGCGGAAATTTTTTTCTCATTGGCGAATGATTCAACGACATCAGGAAGACGATCACCATCATGTAGCCTGAGGACGAAGACTCTGCCAAGTTTTGCTTCGGAATACTGCATTATTGCACCCCTCGCGAATCTGTTACAAGATAAGAGTTGTTGACTATAAGAATAATCTTGAATTGTGGGTGCATTCGTGACTTGATGCTTATGTCGAGTTTATACTCGTTTGAGGTAGAGAGGTTTTTCAGCTTCTTTTTGTCTTTTTTCTGCGCTTATGTCCGTTTCGGTGCATGTTGCTGAAATGACTGGTCCTTCTATTACTAAATCGTCCGTTGTTTTTTGAACTGGAATTCTGTGGAGCTTTGAGTTAGGACTCATTTCTGAACTCTCGTGGAGGTATATGTTATTATAAGTAGTAAGACTTAATAAACGTTTTCTGATTCAATTTACTAAAATAATCCAAGAGACAAGAGACTGAACTTAAGCTTCATTCAACCGAAGTTGAACGCCGCGACCTTAATCTTTTCTCAATAATCCTCTGCACTGCGCAGGCTAATGTTTTGCCTGGAAAAGGCAAATTGAAGGTACTATAGACCTCTACACTATTCTGAGAAGTAAGTTGTCAATTGTTTCTGTTTTTTCTCTTCTTTGACAAGTTGTGAGACTTTGATTCCAACTCTTCTGATCTCCAAATTTCCTTCGCTTAAGAATTTTTCTAGAAGGGCTCGAATAACACGCTTTGAGACCTCAGGATCTCTATTTAATTGTTCCATGGTGGTTGACCTACTTCGCACAGTCAAATCCGTCATTATAGTCATTATGCCTACTTGTTTGAACAACAAATTCTTCTGCACGAGTTCATCGTAAATCTCTCCGAATAACTCATCAGTCTTATTCGAGATCAAAACCAAGTCGCGTGTATCTTGTTTCAGAGTTGCGATCCGGCTGATGGACACTGCGTCACCCGCTTCCTTCACCGGTTCATTGTCTATTCCTTTGGAAGCATTGCAGAAATATACTCCTGAGGCTTTTCCGAAAACTTCAACAAGCCTTTGGACGTCATATCTTGATAAATCGGCTATTGTCTTAATGGACAATTCGCTCATTCTGTTTGCGGTTTTCCGCCCAACACCTATAAGTCGGTCCACGGGCAACGGGTTTAGGAAGCTTGCAACCTCATCAGGTTTAATGATTGTCAAACCGTCAGGTTTCTGAGCATCAGAAGCGATTTTGGCGACAAGCTTGTTTGGGGCTACACCCACCGAAAATATGGTGCCAACTTGCTTCTTAACCTCTGTCTTCAACGTTTTTACCAGTTCTTTCGTTTTTTCAAAGTTTCCCTCTACTTTGTGAGAAACGTCCAAGAATGCTTCGTCAATGCCTACTTGCTCGAATATGTCTGCATAGCTTCTTAGAATATTCATTATCTTTTCTGATGTTTCTTCATAATACTTGTAATCCACAGGCAGGAAAACTGCGTCCGTGCCGTCCAGTTTTCTTTTCGCCAAGAAAAGAGGCATCCCTGATTTAACCCCGTATTGCCTGGCTATATAGTTGGCAGTGCTGACCGCCCCGCTTTCCTCTGTCCGTCCTGAATAGACGCCTACTACAACCGGTTTGTTCTTCAAGGAATCATTCCGTAGCTCTTCGCACTGGGCAAAAAAGTAGTCTAAGTCCACCAGCATTATAACTCGATTCTGAACCGGCAAAGCACTTCACCTCTTAGCAGACGGAAGGAGCCATGAACCATCACAAGCTGCAGTATTCAACTCGGACAGACCTTCCCTGCAAACACCAAACTTCAAACCATTAGCGGTGACTAATTCCTGCAAGTTCTTCATGAGTTTTAGGCGTAAGGTTTTTGGCAATAATGTGTAACCTCCAATTCTTTCTCCTTGGCGAAAATAAAGGTCTTTTAGTTTTTCTGCAGCCTCGGGAAAAACAGTGGAGAAGCGACGCCAATTGTCAGGTCTAACCTTGTAAGTTGAACTAGTTATGTGCCTCACGCCACTGTTGACGAGTTTCTCAACCAGCTTCTCAGGTTTGTCATTCACGAAGGGTATAATGGGATCTATTCGGACAGAAACCGGAATTCCTTCGCGAGACAAGTCTTTCAGAGCTCTGATTCGCTCACTAGGTAACGGGGCTTGTGGCTCTAAGAGTCTTGCTGTGCAATCGTCGTCTGTTGTTATAGTTAAGGCCACGGTTGATGGTACTTTGACAAGCAAATCATCATCTCGGGTAACCATACTGGATTTGGTGATTATCTGGATTCGACAGTCGTTTTCCGTTAGGATTTCCAGGCATTTCCGAGTAATTCCAGCAGAGGCTTCCATTCGGGGATAAGGATCAGATGAGTTGGCTATTGACACTATTTCTCCTTTGAGTTTTGAGGCTTCTGTTCTCAGTCTTTGGAGAAACTCTTTTTTTGGGCGGCACTCAGAAAAGTTAGGAACATAGCTTGACGCGTAGCAATAGACGCAAGAATGGTCACAGCCGCTGTACGGGTTAAGAGTCAATTTGGGTGGACATGAGCAGAGTTTTGAGCGCCACGGATCGAAATGTGATATCAGCACTAATCGTCACTGGCTAGACTATACTTCTAAAGGTGGAAAAAAACAATTCGTTAACGTCAATGACTTTTTGGCAGGAAATTTCAGATAATACTATATAAAGCCAGTTACTCGTTAGGTGGCGGTGCTTTTCTTTTGGAAACATGACGAGGAATTCCAGTCTTTCCTTTTCTTGACAGCCCCTTTGAAGCTACGAAGCCTCTCCTCGCAAATACCTTTCTTCCATGAACATATTCCACTGATTATCTCGCTCAAGTAGTATTCGAACTCTTCGTCTGTTAAGCCCTTGGCGCAATCGACACGATAGACAATTTCATCTTTCTCTCTGCTGGCGGTTATCGAAACCAACACGGCTGCTTTCTTTTTTCACAGCTACCCACTCAAACCTCTATTTGTTGATTGTTTCAAATTTAAGTTTTCGCAATATTTCTTCGTCAAGGTTTTCCTACCGCAACAGATAAAAACGTGCAAGGTAACCTTGAAAGGGTTTGTTGCAGGTGATTGGGATGCCCTCTGAAATTCATGATGTTGAAAAGTTTGTTGCATTAAGCGCCAACGCTAAGCACTGCTCAGTGAAAAGGTTGAAGGAAAATGTGAAGCTAAAACTGCGAACCCCGAGCAGGCTTTACACTCTGAAAGTGGAACCTCTGAAGGCTGATGAAATTATTAAGAAATTAAAATGCGAAATTGAAGAGATCTGAGGTCGAAGCGAAGACTAGCAATCAGCGTTGCACCGAACCCGGTGACCGGCTTTCCTGTTTTTATTTGAAATTGCAGCCCCGGAAGAATTTGCTCCTTTAAGACTCCATTAAATTGCAGGTGAATTCATTACTGCAATCCCTAAGCTTATAAAGAAAACGTACATAAATATGAAGAAGGAGAGGAACAAAAATGGGTTATGAGTCATTGTTAATACAGATCGTCGTCGCTGCTGTAGTTCTTGCTCCAGTGCTGTACTTTGTTGGCAAATGGTTCGTTGGCAAAGACAAGGCAAAATTCACCGATGCCCTATGGATTGGAATTCTGGGAGTAGTAATTGGCGCAGTCGTTGGCTTCATACTTGGCGGTGCACTTGGTTCAATCCTCGGACTGCTAATTATGATAATAGTCTGGGTGGCATTGGTTCGACACTTCTTCGACTGTTCTTGGATGAAAGCGGTAGTAATAGCGGTTATTGCAGGTATACTCTACTGGATCATATCGTTGATACTATCGTTCATACTGGTGATGCTTGGGCTTCCAGCACTACCATCTTTGTGGTAAACGTCATCAGAGAGTCCTTAAATTCTTTTTATTTTTTGTTTCAACAATTTCTAGTTATTTGAGTGCATGAAAAACTAAGTTAGTCAGTTTGAGCGTTATGATTTCGCTGTTCTTATTTGGATTCAAATCTATATCGCAGGAAAGTGAAAAGGACTCTGGTAAATGAATACTTAATAAACAATAAATAAATACGGGTAGCAATGAATCTAATTACAGTGAGATATAGATGACGAACGTTGAGAAGATAGAAGGAATAGGACCCGACTACAAAAAGAAGCTTGCAGTAGCAAAGATTATGACCACGGAACAATTGCTCGAAGCAGGTTCAAAGAAGAAGGGTCGTGAGGACCTTGCGGAGAAATCGGGAATCTCGCCAAAGTTGATTCTTGAGTGGGTGAATTTGGCAGACTTGATGAGGATTAAAGGCGTAGGCGAGGAATACTCAGATCTCTTAGAGGAAGCAGGAGTAGACACTATTGCAGAACTGGCAAATAGAAAACCAGAAAATCTTATCACCAAGATTCTTGAAGTAAACGAAAAAGAAAAACTCGTTCGAAGACCCCCAGTCCTAAAGCAGGTTCAAAATTGGGTGGAACAAGCAAAGAAGTTGCCCAAAATAGTCGAGTACTAAACTTTTCGCCCAGAGAGCACGGAGTTTTCCGTGCATTATTTTTCTCTTGTTGCCAAAAAAAATTGTTAAATTAGCGATAATGTTATGAGATTTGATTTTTTTTCCCACTAGACTGCAGTAGGAACATGTGGTTACTATAGATCACGCTATGATAAGCTCTGCATATTTTTCAACATAGCAAAATGGTATTGTAGCAATTTTTGGTGTGTTGGCAGCAACCCAATGCAATCCGGACGGAGGAATTTTTCTCATAATGACGAAGACTATTAGGAAAGTTGGGTGATCGCCTATCTTGTTGTGGTGGGCCGGACCGGATTCGGACCGGCGACCTTCTGCACGTCAAGCAGATGTCCTAACCAGGCTAGACGACCGGCCCACTCGTATGTTTGCAGTGACAAGCTTTCGGTGTTCGGAATATTTATGGGTTTTGCGCAAAGCCCTCTGCCTCAAACGTTTCTTGTTTAGTCTGAGATGCGAAATATGTCGTAAATCGCAGTTCGCTACTTAAATACCCAAAACACTTACCAGTTCAATGGGAAGAGAGAGGGGGAGGCTGGAATACTAAGAATCAAAACGGTTCCGAGTTTGGCCATGATCTTAAGCGGAACAATGGATTGGCTGACAACAATCGTCGGAATCGGTTTCTTTGGAGCTATAGAAAGCAACCCGTTTATGTCAGGCTTAACCAGCACAAGCCTCATCACTTTCACAGTTGTTAAACTTTCAACAACGCTGCTTGTAGCGTTCATGTTTCACAAAGCAGATCAAACATTACTTGAGACAATGGATAAGAAGAGCCGTTCCTTTTCTCTAACGCGTCTAACTCTGAAGGGTGCATATGTCATCTCGACAGCGCTATTAGCTGCAGCCGTGTTAAACAACATCATCGTTGTCGTCCGAGCCCTTTGAAGAGAAACAATGTGAAGAGCTTTTAATTAGAAACTGCACTTTCCCTGCTGCAACAATAGAAGGCGGGTTTAAGACACTGCAAAACGAGTTCAAACCAAAAGTTGTGTGGTTAATTCTAAACGGAAAACCGGAGGAGGCACTTATGCTCTTAGCGAAAAACTACAGTGTTGCGGTCCCCAAGTTAAAAGTCGGTTTGCCCAAGGGACGTGCCACAAAAGCTTACGGATGCTATAGCCCAAGCAACGAGACTATTTCAGTGCTTAATAGCGATGTAATTCAAAACCCTTTTGTAATTCTTCACGAGTTCTACCATCACCTTCGAACTTCTATTGATAAGCAGCACAAGGGTACGGAAAAAAACGCAGACAAGTTCGCGTTGGAGTTTCTAGCGTCCTACAGATCAACAGATCCTGTGGGAGAAACTGAGCCAACGTAATCTTTTTTATTCCCCGAGAATCCGAAGAGTTAACTTTTCACCCTTGGAGTCGTAAACAATGGCATTTTGAAGGTTAACGAAGGGAAAACCTACAATCATTAAGATACGCCCGAAGAAGTGATTAAGGTCTACAGTCGAAGGATTAAGGTTTCCAGACGGGTGAGAATGCACTGTACCAACAATAGAAAAATCCATTGGCAACATGTGAAACGGCAGATTGGCAAAGCCATACCCATAGACCGCTAAAGGCGGGACAACAAGATCCGTCACCCTGATTTCCTCTTTTCTCTTCCTGCCGCGGAGAAGAAGAAATGTCTCTCTTGGATAGAGTCTTCTTGCACCCTCGAATATTGAATCCAGCAAGTCAAGGTTAATCGTAACCGTTAGGTTGTTGCTCATGGCAATCCTCAAGGGGGTTACTCGCCTAATTACCTTTCCCGAGTTAGTTGTCATCTCTGATACAGAAAACAGAAATAAACAAGAGCAGCAATTAGACAAGCGGAGCCGGGATGGCAGAGTGGTTAACGCGCGGGCCTTGAGAGCCCGTGGATCTTCTGGTCCGCATGGGTTCGAATCCCATTCCCGGCGCCTATTTACTATTAGATTTGAGGTTGAGCGGGTACTCCGCAGTGGATTTTGAATGTGTATTGGTAGTGTTGATTCTTGATGGTGTTTTAATGGTTTTTCGCGTATGTGTTGTACAGTTCGCTTGGCCTCCGTATTATGTTGGTTTTGGGGACATTTCGGGGTCTGATACGTTGCGATTTTCGGGTTTACCGTGTTCTACAGTATGCTCTGGTATGTTTGTGGTATGCCTCTATCGTTATATCGGCGTTTGCGCATTGATAGTATCGTACGACATATGTCTCACTAAAGACCTATCGTACACGTGTAGAACAAAAATACAATAAAAACCGCAAGGAGAAAAAACAAACAAATGAACAACCCACAAAAGGAAGCCCAAACAAAACTCACCAAAGGCCTACTCGACATGATCGTCCTCCAACTACTAAGGAACGAGCCCATGCACGGCTACCAAATCATAACTAGCATTCGAAGAAGCTTCGGTGTGTACTTTGGTCCCAGCACCGTTTATCCCATGTTGGGTGTGCTTGAGAAGAAAGGACAAGTCAAAAGCGAGTGGAACATGAATGGCGAGAGACCCCGTAAAGTTTACACCCTTACTGTTGAGGGTCAGAATCTGTTGTCTTTCACTGAGGGTTCTTTGAATCTGATTTGCAGGACTTTATCCAAGACTTCTGCTGCTGAGGCTGCCGTTACGGTGTATCCTTCAGCTATCCGCAGCAATGTTGGGAAAGCTATAAGCAATCCTGCCTTCGCTCGCTAGAACAAAGAAAACAGAACTTTCTTCCAAAGCTCCTCTGTTTCCACCACACTATGAAAGGTAAACCCTCCGAATCCTACTACTATCTGGTTTTGCTCGGATACAGCGTCGAAAAATGGGTTGCTATAGTAGCAAACCTCCCATAGCGCTAAAGTGCAAGACTCCAGGTTGGGCAAGGGAACAAGGTGGGCGCAAATCCATTTAGGGCGCTCCAGAAAAGAGGACCAATCGCTACTGAAAACTCTTACTTGAAATCACTCACTTTGATTTTCCAAGTACTCAGCCAGTCTTTTCCAAATTAGTAAGAGGGCTAATTATTTGCAGTTCATAATTGTTAAGTTTAAGGGGTAAGAATAGCAGTGAAAACACTGAAAAAGAGGAAAAGAAATGCCGGAATTTCTCGTCTTGTTGAAGTTGAATCCTATGCAGATAATAGATGCGCTTAGCGCAATCAGAAACTTGGAGCAAAAACCCGTTCCAGGCGTGGATTTGCTATACAGCATAAACATTTTTGGTTCATGGGATGCGGGGGTATGGATAAACGCTAACGAAAACGCGCAAGCCTTGGATTTCGTTCAGAAAAAGATAAAGACCCTTGGCGGCGTGACCGAAACTTATTCGATACCGACGTTTCCGCATGGTAACGGAGTCTAGAAGCCTAGCATCAATGGATACTTGACCTTAGCAATACGTTGTTCCTGCAAAGCTGAATTTTCTTAGGTCGCCTTCCGCGTCTAGTCCCCCTTGTGTATTTGTGTTTTACAGAAATACAAGATGTATACGTAATACTTAGTGAGCTTAAACAACCACTAAATACAACTTTTGAGCAGAGTAAACCAAAGCAGTGTGCCTATACGATGCAGCAGAGAGACGCGAGGTACGGTAGCGCATGAAAAAGTATCACTGTTCGAATCCTAATTGTAAGAGCGTTTTCTCTGAACCCAAAGTGATAATGTATCGTGTATGCCCGACCTGTCAAACCATGATTGACTCAACAGCAGCCATTTATCAAGCTGGAACAGTTGTTGAAGAAGAACAGGTACCGACAAGACAATCCAAAACAACAGATGTTCTCAAAAAGCAAGTCATGTCTCAAACCGAAGAACCCAAAACAACGGAAACGAAAAACCAGCTACCGTTAGAAGCGAAAGAACCAGAAATTGCGCAACCTCCAGTAGCCGAACAGGAGACGAAAGAGACAAAATCAACAGATACAACTACGAAACCATCACCAAAAACCACGGAATCTGATGTCGCCGAATTAAAACCGGCATTGTCAACAAAACCAGAAGAGCCCAAACCAGTGCAACTCGAAGAGATTGAACCCAATCGCGCAGAGCATAAAAGCAACAATGCAGCAAATAGAGGTAGAATCTAAAAAAGTAGAATCTAAGATTGCGATGCCGCCGAAAACAATAGCGCAAGCCAAAACGAGTCAGCAGAAAACTGAACCGAAAACCATGGTTCAGCAATCGGTTAAAAGCAAGACAGATAGCGCTACATCCGACAAGACTTGTCAGCACTATTTACGGTTATCTGGGACAGCGGGAAAAGGGGGAAGGAATACCTAGTTCCTGCGTGGAATGCGCCAAGTCCCTAGATTGCATGCTCGCTGAATACTACAAGTCAAAAGAGACCGTTGAAGAAATCAGGAAATGGTACCGTCCGAAACTTTAAGAGAGGACCAGTCCAAGGCATCTACGTTAGGCAAGAAGGAATTTATTCTTCGCTTACGCCAATGAATTTTCGTATGGCATCTATTGTTTGCTTCAGGGTTTTTTCGGTTAAGGGCGGATCGTAGGGTATGCGGAGAACCTCCCAACCGTTAGCAGTCAGCATTTCAGCGATTTCCTCGTCTTGCTTTTGTTTTTTGTCACCTGAGTGCGCTTGCACACCATCTAGATAAACGATTTTTCGCTTGTTGAGCCAGCAAAAATCAGGGATCGTAGATTTCAGCACTATTGTTTTTTGTGTTACCATGCCGTTGGTCAGTCCAGCTGCGCTTAATGCTTTGAAAACTTCGATTTCAGCTTTGCTGACTTTAGGGTGTAATCTTGCCTTGTAGCTCAATGCGACAGCTCCGGTTTCCCGTTAGATTAGGTGTATCCCCTAAAATGGGTTTTCCTCACGACACCTTTGCCTTCCGATTGTGGGCATGTTTTTCGTGTATGCTATAGGCCTTTGTCTTTGACCAAAAGAAGACAGCAACAATGTGACGCGCTGGGGTTTAGCAGTTAACTTTTAAATCCCGTTGTTAGTATTTCGTGTAAGGCATATAAGTGCGCGCGGGGGTCGCCGAGCCAGGTCAAAGGCGTAGAATCGCGTTGATAACTCAAGCGATGTGCATGCTTCAGGAGCCTATCCTGTAGGGGTTCGTGGGTTCGAATCCCACCCCCGCACCATCTTCTCAGGCTTTATTTCATCTAAGAATCAGGTTTGCAGTTTATCTCAGCAATTAAGGATGAATTTACGAGCTTTTGCTTAGGGGTGGACACCCAAAAATTTGACGGCTAAAATATTGTTTTTCTTGCATTACTCATTTTAGAATTGACCAGAGACACTACAGTCAAAAACAGGATTTGTCTTACATATCTGTAGGAATAGAGTTGACAAAAATGTAGAAAGCAGCATTGAAGTATCATTGAGCACTATTCGGTATCTAGTTAATCGTTTGTGAGTGAAGTACCGTTCCAGAAGAACAGCTGCTTGTACCTTTGCATAGCTTCAGATCCTGCATCTTCGTATATAACGTCCAGTTTCGAACCGCGAGACTCTATGAGTTGATTCAGTTCGCTCCATACAATTGGAGATAATGTATCTGGCTCCCAGAGACCCCATATTTTGTCGTTGGGGCCGCGAAAACCGTATCCATAATCCTTGGGAAGAACATAAGCCGTCTCGCCGGGGGGCTCTCTTGGTTGCGGGTTGTTTTTATGGTAGTTCCAAAATTCTTTCATTGAGTTTAGGTGGTCTTGAGTCAAGAGGCCGTTTTCGGTTATGTTTGTGGGATAGTTGAAGACAACGATGTACTTGGCTCCGTTATCGTAAGCTAAGACCATGTCTTTGTAGAGCTCTTCTGCGCTTTCTATGTAGGGGGGTTGCGTGTAGGTCCAGGTTACTATCGCGCCCCAGTCGCTGTTATGTGCAGTTGCGGCGCCTCTGCACAGGGCAATGTTTACTTGTCTGCTGTGGTTCCAGCCGAACTGTGCGAAAACAGTGTTGTAGCAAGCTACATAATCGTACCAGTATAGGGCGTAGTCAGAGGTGAATATGGTGAAGTTGCCTGTCATGTTGAAGTTGCCAGCCCACCACAGCAAACCTTGCTCGGCTACGGCGTTCACGTATTGGATGGCTGCGTCGCTGTAGTTTAGCGCGTTGTTGACTGGTCTGTGCTCTGCGAGGTCTATTTGTTTTCCGCCTGGCTCGTCAAATGTGTAGACTCCCAGGAAATGTTTGCCCCACCTTTGTTTGGCGACTTGAAAGAAGTTTGTGTCGTTAACGTATTCTAGTAAGCTCATGAATGGAATGAAATACAATCCTCGACTGTAAAGATTGTCAAAAACCTTGTACAGCGCTGAGGAATTTCTGGTTATCCCTAAATCACTAACAATCACCAGGTTTACGTACTCTTTCACCTCATCGACAAAGATTAAAATCTCTTCAACGGTCGCGTGGCCCGTCATAACGCCGACAAACACATCTTTCTCCACTGACAAATTGGGAACGATGCAGGCAAAAAACGCCAAAAGCAGAACGACTACAAATAGAACGATGAGGACTCGTGAAACCCTTGTTTTGTCTAATAGAGAATGGATAGTTCTCTTTGAAGACTGGTCTTCCGCCAGATTTCTAAACAGTGGAAACCTCAACCCCAAGGTTACGAGAAACCCTCCTTTGTTTTTAAATTCTTCTATGCTCATTCATCCGGGCTACATCGAAAATGCCTACATGAAAAGGCTTCCTGCTACATTGAAAATTCAGGCAAGCGCGCGCTCACCCAGGAAGATCTCGTAAAAAAGGTGGGGTGCGAAGAGAAACTATACTCTTCATAGAAAAGGGAAACTACAATCTCTCGTTGAAGATAGCGTATGATATAGCGAAAGCCTTTCAGACCACGATTGATGATCTTTTCATCTTCGAAGACTCATGAAGCAATCCCATTTTCTCTTTTTTTTAGGCTGTGCCCTCATAATTCAAACGTTTGCCTGAGTTAACGGCAATAGGCTTCTGTAAAGGATGATTCAAAAAATCACTTTTTTTGCATAATGGAAAAATATCTGGGATGACATAGTAGTGGGTGAGATGACGGGAAATGGTGGAGTACGTTAGGGGAAGTAAGATTGATAAGTGGCATTTTTGCAAAAACTGTACTCAGTATCCAATATACGTCTACCAAAGAACGTCGACAAAACCGCCTAATATTTGCGAGCAGTGCACGACAAAGGTAAGAAACAGAGACTGCGCGACATAGATTTCGCTGCTTCGGCATTATTATCTCTGCTGTGGGTGTATGTATACTGCAGTCTCGTCTTTTGGCATCAGTTTCGGAGCGAAGGGTGGGTGGAATTTTCCAGTTCCTGGCCGTTTGATTTTCATTTTGGCTGACGTATTCTTTTGTTTGTTTTTCATCGCTAATTTGCGCGGATGGTCTTGTTTTTTTGGTATTTGTATTTTTGTAAGACACTTTGGGCGTGCGAATGTTTATTAGTAATATTTATTAAGACTTAAGATTTACTGTTGCGAGTGATTACATTGCAGCAGACAAACCCAAAGATACTCATCATAGGATTAGGCCAAATAGGATACCACAACGCAGAATACCTAACCCGACTCGGCTTAAACGTGGAAGGCTTCGACCTCGAGAGAAACGCAATCAAACGAGCCCTCGACTCCAAAATCATACAAAGAGAAGCAAAAAACTTCGAGGGATACGATTGCCACTTGATCTGCGTTTCCACTCACAACCCAAACAACATGGCGGAACCCCTTCTGGACGGGCTACTGGAAACAGCTGAACGCCTAAAACAAGAAGGAAAAGAAGGCGGACTCGTCTCAATAGAGAGCACAATTACCAAGGGAGTCTCCAACCAGGTTGAAAGACTCTTGGAGCATAAACTTCACGTGGCTCATGTTCCTCACAGGTTCTATTCTGAAGACAAGAAAGAACACGGAGTAAAACAGCTGAGAGTATTGGGAGGCTGCAAAGGCTGCTGCACACGAGCAGCGCTAAACTTCTACGCCTCAGTCCTAGGCATCCCCGTGTACACAGTAAAATCAGTGGAAGTTGCAGAGCTCTCCAAGATAATCGAGAATTCACACAGGTTCTTGGAAATTGCTTTTGCTGAAGAGCTCAAGATGTTCTGCGACGATCAGGGTTTAGACTTTGAAGAACTGCAAGGCGCAATAAACTCTAAATGGAACATTAGAATCCTTGAAGCCCGCAATGGAATCGGCGGCCATTGCCTACCTAAAGACACCCAAATGTTCTTCGATCTAGCCAGAAATCTGCTTCCCGCCTCAACACTGTCAGCTGCAATCGAATCGGACAGACTGTACCAGTTCCATCTTGCGGAAAGCAAAGATTTCCAAGTTGTCTTTCCATCTAGACATACTCCAGCAGAAACGATGCACAATCCATTAAGAGCTGATCCTTGCTTGAAACTCGTCGCTGCCGCAGCTGTTGCATCGACACTGGTAATTGTTCTTGGATTCATAATGGTAAGCCCAATCTTTGTTAATCCTCTTCAAGTCGAACCGAAACAGCGAATAATGCTCAGCTTCAGCATCTCAGAATCTGACGACGTTGTGACATGGTGCGAAAACCTGTCGGCGGTCCTCAATGAATACGATCTGAGCGCAACGGTATTCATAGTCGGCAAAGTGGCCGAACAGCATCCAGAATGTGTGCGATGTTTCAGCAACAAAGTTGACATCGGAAGCCAAACATACAGCAACTCAAACCTTACCTCTATTCCTTATTATGAGGCTCAGCTGGCGGAAGTAAGAAAGGGGAAACTCGCCGTGGAGACCGCGGGCAACCTTCTCTCAAGAGTTTTCATGGCACCGAGCAAGGCAACAGACCAAAACATCTACTCACTTTTAAGCCAAAACGAGATACTGGCAGATTTCTCATATGACGGGCAATACAATGTTTTCGTGGGCACTCAATTTCTAAAATTTGATGCTTTTGTTTTCGACGGCGCAACTTGCTCTGCAGACGTCATATTGGCAAACGGCGAAACGTCAAAAGTGACAGTTCTGCACTTTGACAACGGATGTTCAACAGAGCTCATTGAAAATTTCATAGATTCACTGAGAACTGGACAGTTCGATTTCGTCAATGCCTCCGAAATCACTGGACTCGAATTAACAGTGAGGGGGACTTGACAATCTCAACCATCAATGTTCAGCTCCCCGAAATCGTCCTTGACGAGCAAGACGTTGCAGAACTAAATGATCCGAAAACTAACCAAGAGAACATGGGTAAGGTAAGCAGGAAAGCGTGGACTATTCGCGCAGCCACCATAGGCGCAATCACTTTTTTCATGTTTTATAATCTAACAGTCGCGTGGCTGATGTGGGATCCGCTAATCGTGTATTCGACTTTGATGCCGCTGCACACGTTGATAGTTTTCATCGTCGGCTGGGTCTTCTTCAAGAACAAATCAACTGGAAAAATTCCAGAAGACCTAGTTTCAGTGATTGTTCCGGTTTACAACCAGGCAGGGCTGATAGAGGATGTATTGAACGCGGTTCTAAAATCCACTTATTCGAACATTGAAGTCTTGGCGGTGAATGACGGAAGCAAGGACGGCACGGACAAGATTCTGGATGCATTGGCTGAGAGGAACAGTAAGCTCAAGGTTATCCATAAACCAAACGGGGGAAAACGAACCGCTGTTGCAACCGGTTTCTACGCCTCGAAAGGAGAGTATATCGTGCTCATCGATTCAGACAGCGTCGTTGACTGCAGGGCAATAGAGAAATTCATGAGAACCTTTAGCGCAAACCCGAAAGTTGGGGGCGTCGTCGGTAACTGTAAGGTTTTGAACGCGAACAAAAACTTGCTGACGAAGTGTCAAGACGCATGGTATGACTACGCTTTCAACATTCACAAGACGACTGAAAGTACATTTGGCACAGTCTTATGTTGCTCGGGCTGCTTGGCCTCCTACAGACGAGCGGCGATAGCCCGTTTTATTCCTTTTTGGGCTAACGCTAAGGTTCAAAACAGCGACGATAGGGACTTGACGAGTTACGTGCTGGGATCGCCATGGGCAAAGAACGATCTCGCTCCACTGTCATTGCAGTTGATGAAGGAAATGGCGAACTACGACGATTCTGAGGACCGAGGTTTGACAGCTCACACACTTATGGAGTGGGAAACCGTCTACGTGCCCACTGCGGTAGTCTACACGGAAGTTCCTGAAACCCCCAAGTCATACATTAGGCAACAGACGAGATGGAAGAAAGGCTACATTAGATCATGCTTCTTTGTTAGCGCGTTCTTCTGGAGGAAAAACCCTCTCATGGCGCTGGTTTTCTATTTGGAATTCATGAGCACCTTCGTATCGCCTGCAGTGATCTTTGCAATATACATCTATGCTCCTTCCGTGCTGCATCTCTACCTAATTCCGTTGACATACCTTATCGGTCAGCTTCTGATCGGTTTTGCTGCAGGGCTTGACTACAAGTTTAGGGAGCCCGAGACTGCAAACTGGAAGTACAAGCCGCTGATGAATCTAGTAGCCTCCTTTGTACTTCCTTGGTTGATAATTCCTGCCTTGTGGACGTTTAGGAAAAATCGGTGGATGACTCGGTGAGGCAAATGTGGTTTAGCACAAAGAAGAAACTAGCAGTTGTTCTTTCCTCGTTAATCGTGATTTCCATGTTGCTTGCGGCACTCGCAGCAGGCGTGCTGAGAGAACGCCCCGAACGTTACATTGTCTTGCGAGTGGACGACATCCAGGATTACGCCTTCAGGGATGCTCAACTGTTCCTCTTGAACTACAGCGCTGAAGCAGACCTGACGATGAGTTTGGGCGTTATTTCAGGTATGTTCGGGGAAGACCAGCAAGTTCTTGAGGCAACACGGTCAGCGGTAGAATCAGGTTCTGAAGTAGGCATCCACGGCTGGAATCATGAAGACCTCACAGTTCTATCGCTGAACGAGCAAAGAGACATCTTGTTTCAAGCGAAAAACCGAATAAGGCAGCTGCTTGGAGCAGACTCGACGCTGTTGATTCCGCCTATGTTCAGCTTCAACCAGGACACGATTTCTGCGATGCAGAAAGAATCATGCAGCATCATTTCAACTTGCACAGACTATAACGAACCAAGTTTTGACGCAGAGGTCATAAACATACCAGCGACGGTGGAACTGTCAGTTCTCTCTGGCAACACCTGGCACTTGAAGAGTTCCGACGTGGTTTTGTGGGAGGTTGAAAGAAGCTTCGAACTATATGGATATGCGGCGATCGTGACCCATCCGCAGGAGTTCTTCACGGATGGAAAACTGGACCAGACGGCTGCTAATTCCCTCATCGTTCTACTAGAAAAACTAGGGGAAACATGTAACTTCACAACGTTTGAAAACATAGCGCGTCAAAAAACAGCATCCTAACCAGGATAATGCAAAAATCCAGAAGAGCAGAGGTAAGCCTCTACCCAAGATTCTGCATTTCAGCATACTTCTTCCATGAATCATCTATCCAATTTTTGAAGACTCGAATATCCTCATCTGTCATTAACTTGTATCTTTCTTGAATTTTCAGAAAGTTCTCTATGGGCTTCCGTTTTTCTTTGCTGATAAGACTTGCGCTTGGACCTGTCAGATGGAATCTTCCGTTTTCTATCTCGAAGAGAGCCCACGCTCCGGTTTCTACTGCTAATCTGCCTACGTGTATTGTCTCGTCTGCCGGTGTTCTCCAGCCGGGTGGACATGGACTGTAGAGGTGAATGTACTTGAAGCCTGTGTATGTCAACGCTTTCCGGAGTTTCTGGACGAAATCTTGGGCGTAGGATATGTTGGCGGTTGCGATGTAGGGTATGTTGTGTGCTTTCATGATGAGGGGCATGTCTTTCTTGAATAACTTCTTGCCGCCTGGCGAATTGGCAGTCAATGCGCCATATGGGGTTGCGCCGCTTTCTTGAACTCCGGTGTTCATGTAGCCTTCATTGTCGTAGCAAATGTAGAGCATGTTGTCTTGTCGATGAGCGGCGCTTGAGAGTGCAGATAGGCCTATGTCAGCTGTTCCTCCGTCTCCAGCCCAGACTACAACGTTTACTTCCTCTATGTTTCGAACTTTTAGAGCGGCAAGCACTCCGGAAGCGACGGCAGCGGACGAAGCGAACGCCACGTTTAAGGCTGGAACTCTCAATGCTGTTTTCGGATACGAGCCCTGAATGATTGCGGAGCAGTTGGCTGGAATAATCAGAATTGTTCGTTTGCCCAATATTCTCATGGCTAATCTTAGACTTAGGGCGGCGCCGCAGCCCATGCAAGAAGATGTTCCAGGCAGAAGGTATTCTTCCTGGGGCAATTGTTTGATGAAGCTCATTTTTCAACAACCTCCTTTGTGGCCACCCATTCTTCCTTGGGATATTTCACTCCCTTCTTGAGGGCGTCAAGGCCTTTTCTTGCTGCTCTGGTGAGGTCTCTTATTCTTATGTCTCTGCCTCCGAGGCCTGCGATGAAACCTAGAACAAGGGGTTTCTCTTCCAAATGATAAAGTGCACTTTTTAGCTCCGTGAAGAGTGCGCCCTCCATTCCGAATGATATGTCACGGTCGATGACTACGAAAGCTTTCACTCTCTTTCCCAGTTCTTGTAACGCTTCTACAGGGAAGGGTCTGAAAACTCGCAGTTTAACGGCGCCAACTGGCAGTTTCTCCTTTCGGAGCCGGTCAACGGCTTCTTTGGCTTCGCTGCTTATGGCTCCCATAGAAACTATGGCTATGTCGATGTCTCTGCACTTGTAGCATTGAACCTGAGATTCGTAGTCTCGACCAAACTGTTTGGAGAATTCTGAGGCAGTTTCGCTGATGACGAGTCTGGCGTTTTCCATGGCTTTCTGAATTAAGAGACGAAACTCCATGTACAATTCTGGACTTACAAGGTTACCGTGAGTCGTGGGTTTCTCCAAGTTAATCAGGGCATGCTCAGTGTTGTATGGTTTTAGGAAGGCGTCCACTGTTCTTTGATCAGGCAGCTCAAGAGGCATGGCTGTGTGCGAGAGTTCAAATCCGTCGTAGCACACCATGGCAGGCAGGAGAACTCGGGGATCTTCCGCGACCTTGTACGCCTGCAATACGGTGTCGAGGATGTCTTGGTTGTTTTCGCAGTAAAATTGGATCCATCCGGTGTCTCTTTGACTGATTGAGTCGTTGTGGTCAACCCAGATTGACCAGGGTGGGGCTATTGCACGGTTGACTTGAGCCATTACTATTGGTAGTCTGCTTCCGGAGGCCCAGTGAAGCATCTCGTGCATGTACAGCAAGCCCTGGGAAGATGTTGCTGTGAAGGTTCTAACGCCTGCCGCTGAGGCTCCGATGCAGGCTGACATTGCGCTGTGCTCGGATTCTACCTTGATGTACTCGGCGTTCATCTGGCCGTTGGCAATGAACTCTGAGATTTTCTCCACCACGGCGGTCTGGGGCGTGATTGGATAAGCTGCGACTACTCTGACGCGGGCGAGTTTTACCGCGTAGGCAGCGGCGTAGTTACCATTTGCCACCAGTTTTTGCGGCATCCTTCATTTCTCCTTTAAACTTCATCGTTATTGCTTTCATGGGGCATTCTTTTGCGCAGATTCCGCAGCCCTTGCAATGTGAAAGTTCAACTTCGGGTTCGTAGTTCGGGTCAAGTTTTATGGCGCCTTCTGGACAGTAGAGCCAGCAAATTGCGCACTTCGTGCAACGTGACTTGCTTATGGTGGGTTGAAATATTCGCCATGTGCTGATGTCAACAGCGCCTTCCTCGGATGGAACTGATATGGGGGTTCTCGGCAGAATCGGAGGTGCGGATTTGACTCGTTTTCTAGCCAGCTTTATCAATCCCCCTCAGAAGCATATAACCCAACAACGCGGCCTCGGCGTTTCTTTCTCCCAGTTGCCCCGGCCATCTCTTTCTGATTGCATCTTTAAGCGAGTCAATGCTTACTATCTTTGTGGCTCTAGCAAATGCTCCTAACATCACGGTGTTAACGACCGCGGATCCAGCGACAACTAGTCCCAGCTTAACCGCAAGCTTGGTAGCGTCAACCTTGACAACCCTGTAACCTTCGTATTCAAACCGCTTGCGCCTGCCTGGACTGTTAACTAAAAGCAAACCAGCTTTCTTCAGCCCTTCTGTCACGTTCACTCCCTCGCTCAAGAAGGGACTGAGAACCACAACATAGTGTGGTTCATAGAGTGGGCCTCGAAGCCGAATCGCCCTCTCAGATATACGCACAAAAGCTGTCACGGGCGCACCTCGACGCTCTCCGCCGAAAAACGGGAAGGCTTGAACCCATTTACCTTCCTTGAAGGCGGCGTCGACTAGAAGCTCTGCAGCGATTACTACGCCTTCTCCTCCTCGACCATGAAATCTTACACCTTTCATAATCGATCAATAGACTATTCTGAAGTTGACTGCTTAAAACGTTTACACTGGAAACCCTCGGTTTCGTCCGTAAATGCGCTCTAAGATAGTGAAACTTGAGAAGGACAACGAACGCGAAAAGAAAAAGGCTGAAAGTGTCTACCAGATAGCACAGAAAATCTGTCCGCTGCGCCATTCATAGGGCGAAAACGTTCCAATAGGTTTCAAACTGACCTTTCTATAATTATGTTTGAAGAAAACGGTTGCTGCCGGACTCCAGCTTTTTTTGCACTGCCCACCCTTGGGCTAGAATAGAATTTAGACCGGAAAAAATAATATACGACTGCCTATCTTTTGATGACCAACACAAGCTGACAAAGATGGAATGGTACGTTTTTGCCTTATTGGCTCCTGCTTTCTGGGCTATGAATAACGTGTTCATCAAGTTTCTCCTCACTAACAAGTTCAAGAGTAATCTCCCTATGATGTTCACTGCTATTTTATGTGACATGGTTTTTGCCCTGGCTGTTGCCCTGTTTGCTCCGATCAAAATCGATTTTCCTTACAGTATTGCTGCTTTGCTTGCTGGCTTGATGCCGCTCGCCGGATTTTGGTTCTATACTAAGGCTCTCCTGTTTGAAGATGTAAGCAGGATAGTAACTTTGTTTCAGCTTGTTCCATTGTTCGTTGTTTGTTTATCGGCAGTTTTTCTTGGCGAGATTCTCGGCTTTCAGAAGTATCTCGGAATATCCTTGATAATTGTTGCGTCAACTTTGGTTTCTTACAAGAAGTTCGGGAGCAAAGCGTTTTCAGGCGCGTTGAAATTCATGATACCCTTTGCGGTGTTGATAGCCACCTACACTATCTCGGACAAAATGCTCTTGGGTTATCTGGATTTCTGGTCTGTGTTTTTCTGGAATATTCTGGGAACTTTCTGCGGAGTATTCTTTTTACTGTCTTTTTCTAGACCTAGGAAAGAGTTTCGAGTAGCAGTTTCAGACGCTGGAAAAAAAGCCGTTTTTACAGCCTTCATCGGAGAAGGGCTCTATATCACGGGCACAATATGTTCCCTGGCAGCGTTGTCCATAGTTGACGCGTCTTTAGCTTCTGCATTGTTTGGTTTACAGCCCTTCTTTGTTTTCTTTTACATCCTGCTTCTGAGTCTATTTCTACCCAAAATCCTCAATGAAGATATCAGCAAATCAATAGTATTGCTAAAGGCCTCTGCTATTGCCTTAATGCTCATAGGAACCTGGCTTGTGATATAGACTTTGACTTAATATCAGGGTACTTCGAAAGCCCGCTCGTTTGGTGCACATATAAATGCGATCTCGCACGCACCTAAAATTTGTTCCCAATCCAATGTTTTGAGTATGCAATGCGAATGCACTATAAGGAACGAAATACGTATTACCAGAAATGCAACCTAATCAGCAGAGGAGCCAAATCAAACCTGGCATTAAAGTAAAAATCGTCTTGAAGCAAGACCAGCGGAGTGGCAAATTAACCGAGGGCATCGTCAAAGATATCCTCACAAACAGTTCAACTCATCCCCATGGAATTAAGGTACGCCTCACAGACGGAAAAGTCGGTAGGATACAATTACTAATAAAATAGTGTAGCAGCTTGGTTGAGTTGCAGACGCTAATGGACCATTGAGCGAACGCAACTCGGAGTTGACTGGAGTAGATCTTAGACTCCAAATCCGTTAGGGAGAGATTAAGGATGCGATTGTTTCTTCTATTTTTGAGACGGATTTTTCAAAGCGCGTTTGGGACTCATCTGATAGTTTGAGTTCAATAATTTTTTCTATGCCGTTTCTTCCTAGAACGACGGGGACTCCTATGGAGACTCTTGAGCAACTGTATTCGCCCTGTGGGCATGTGGAGACGCTCATCACACGGTTTCTTCCTTTTAGAACGGCGTCTGCCATCATAGCGATGACGGCACCCGGAGCGTAGGTTGTAGCTCCTTTTAGTTTGATTACGTCGGCTCCCGAGTTTATGGTGAGGTTGACGATTTTGTCTATTTGTTCCTTCTCTAGAAGGGTGGTGATGGGTATTCCCGAGACGCTGGCGTATTCTACGAGTGGAACCATGGAGTCTCCGTGTTCGCCTATCACTAGGGCGTTTGTGTCTTCTCTTGAGACGTTGAGTTCTTGGGCGATGTATGATCTGAAACGATGGGTGTCAAGTATGTTTCCCATGCCGAAAACGTGATTCGGAGGGAAGCCGGATTCTTTTCTTGCTATGAACGTCATTATGTCAACGGGGTTTGTAACTATCATCAATTTGGAGTCTGGTGCATGACTTCGCGACTTCTTTGACTGTTGAGGTGATGATTTTCGAGTTGTTGACTATGAGCTCCATACGTGTCATGCCTGGTTTTCTGCCTTGACCGGCAATGATTATTACGAGCTCAGAGCCTTCCATTTCCTCGAAGTCGTCTGTCCCGCGGATATTTCCGTCGAATTCTATGGCAGGTGCGGCCTGCATCATGTCTAGTGCCTCACCTCTTGCCAAGTCTGCATTGAGGTCAACGAGAACCACATCGCCGATTTGGTATTTGAGAATCTCGAAAGCAGCTGAGCTTCCTACTTTTCCAGCTCCAATAATTGTTATCATAAGAACCACTGTTGACTATTCCCTTAGACTGATAAAGGTAACGTGAAATCAGGTAATGTGCTAATTGCGGAGTCTTAGTTCACGCGAGAAATGACTAAATGCATCAAGCTAATAGTGCGCGTTCAAATATTTTGTCGCCTAATTTTTTTTAGGTTTTCTTGAAGTTTAGCTGGTAAGAAACAATGTTTCCGAATTCTTTTTCGAGTTTGAAATCTGCTTGCTGAGCCCATTTTTTCTCAGTGTTTTTTCTAGGATAATCTGGGTCAATTATTAGTTCACACAGGCACAATAGACCATTGGGTTTGAGAACTCGGTTGCATTCGCGAAGTACCAAAACGGGATTAGGAATCTCAGGCAATGCTGACATTGACAAAACTCGGTCTATGCTTTCATCTGGGAAAGACATGTTGTAGGCGTTGTCAACCCTAGGATAAATGTTGGTGAGTCCTTCTTTCTTAACTCGTTCTTCCAAGCGTCTAATAACTTGCTCTTGAATGTCGACGGCAAATACTTTTCCATCGGGCAGAACGCGCTCGGCAAGAGCCTCTGAATATGTTCCGGTTCCAGGTCCAATCTCAATCACTACCATTCCAGGCTCCAGTTCCATTCTATCGGCTATGGAACTTGGGTTCTGAATCAGGGCTCTACGAATTCGATTATCAATCAGCGGCACGGCAAACGATGGTGTAGGGAAATGAAAATAATGCCTGACAAATCTAAGCAGAACAAGGAACAAGAAAAGGAGAATTGAAATTACTATCAAAATCCATTTTGCGGCCTCAAGCAACAATGGAATCACATAAACACCTTAGCATACTGTTCTCATACAAGGTATTAGCATTTTACTCATATCGCGCGCTGACTGAGCTTGGTAGAAGTTTTTGGGCGAAAACCTATTTTCTAGACTATTCCGAACAGCAAGAAATACGAAATTAGGTATCCGAGTATGGCTCCTGAACAGAGAAGGGGTAGACCTGCTTGCGGCTTTCCCTTGATCACAAATGTCATGAGTACCATGAAACCCATGAGGGTACCCGCCAAGACCGATAATGCTGTGAGTAGGGCGTTACTTGCCGTGTTGTGAAAGACTGAAACGGCAAGAATCCCAGGAAATACAACATCTCCTACTCCCAGGAAATAGGCTTCTCGTGCTTCGCCTTCTTGCAGTTTTTCTTTCAGGCTTCTTGTTTCTTTGAGAAGAGAGTACCCTTTGTTTTTTGGGATGACGAACATTACTGGAAGTTTCCTGTCGATGATGCTGTCAGCAAGGTCTATCATGTGCTTGCTCTTGTACACTGAGAACGCGTCGTACGCAGCCATTGCAATTAACAGTGGAATTACTATCCAGATGTCAAGTGAAATGCCTATCATTGCTGTGGCGCCGACTCCTGTCAGGATGGCAACTGCGTCCACTACATACCATTCAGGTTTCTTAATGAGCAGTAATGTCAGAGCGGCTGAACCGACTATTGACAGACCCAGGGTTAACCACCCGTTTGAGCTGACGAGAGATAGGAGCGGGTAGAACACGTAGAGGCCTAGCACAGCTGTGGCGCCCAGAAAGATCACGCGCAGAAAATTTGCCTTCTTTAGTTTTATGATAATTAATATTGCTGCCGTGATGACCATTAACATGCCGAAGAAGTACGCTATGTTCCATGGGTCGCTTGGGTTCTCAAATGCAACTGCACCTGCCGCCTCAAATGGCCCTGCCACCAAGAAAGACAGCAGGAAGATCACGACAAACAAGGCACCCATTGACAAAACGGGTAATACGTCAACGGTTTTTGGCTTATTCATTTTACCTGAAGATTGAGAGTCATCCATTTATTATTATCCCTTCAACAGGGGCTATTCTACTTTAAAGACGAATCTGTAACGGTCTTTTCCGGCCTTTGACACTTCAACAATTTCAAAAAAGCCTATCTCTCTTGTGTTTTCAACGTGAGGGTCTTTGCAGGGTGTCTTGTCGAAACTTTCGATTTCCACAATTCTGACATCTCTCACGGAAGACGGAACCCTAGTCAAATCAAAATCTTTCTCAGCATTTTCCCTATCCAAGATGTACTTGTTAACTCGAAGATTCTTCCGTATCGTCGCGTTGACCTCGTTTTCCAGCGTTTCTCGGTCGATCTTTCGCAAATCCGTTTCAGAGGAAATTTCCATTTGCCCAGCATTCTCTGCAAACTTCGAGATAACGAATTTTGTGGTTTGAAACTTGCTCTCCAATGTCCTGGCAAGGATGTGTTCGGCAGTTTGAAGTCTGCCTTCGTTTGGCTTCATAATAACCATTCAAAACATATGGCTCTACTTAAGAATCTAGTTGTCTACGCACAGCAACAATGGTCAACAACAAGCGTGAATGCTTCTATTTCTTCTTTCTCTTAAGAGCTACTACCGTTATGACTGCGAAGAATGCTATGCCTATTGCTGCTATGACGTAGAGAACTTCTGGAGGCAAGGATCCAGTGGGTGTTGTCGTCGGTTCAGGCGATGGAGTAGGCGAAGCTGAAGGCGTAGGCGATTGTGAGGGTGAAGCCGTAGGTGAGGGAGTTGGCGAAATGCTTGGTGTTGGCGTAGACGTAGGAACAGGTGTTGGTGTAGGTGTGGGTGTTGGAATTATTACCGTGCCAGACCATGTACTATATCCATGAAGATTGCATAAAGCACGTGCTCTAACCGAGTATGTATTGCTGTTCGATCCCAGACTATACTGAACGGTGAATGTTTCTGTGCTCTGAGGTTCCTGCGTGAGGTCTGTAGTTGTCCCGTTGATTTCAAGCTGAACCACTGGTACGTAATGTGAAGCGCCAATCGCAGTCGGAGGTTGATGAGACACAACAATATCCAGCCATATTGTTGATCCGACTTCGTGGGAACTAATACTCATAATGCTTGGAACGTTAGCTTTGACCGCTGGCACATGAACGCCACCAAAAACTAAAGCCACGAGCAGTAATGAAACTGTAGCCAAAAACAATACTTTATGGTTCAATCTCTACTCTCCAAGAAATTGAAATGGCCTAAGACGGTTATAAGGCTATGTTGTTGCTATGACATAACAACTGTCAGCCGTAAGGGGAAGCTTATTTTGGCAGGGCTAGTGCGCCTTCTCCAGGGCTCGTGAAGGTCTCTTCAAAAACAGTCGGTTATCCGAAGTTTGCCTGTCTCTTGCAGTATGTTTGAGGAAGACCTATCTAAGTCGTGCAACGCTCTCGGGTGAGCAAATAGGAGAGGGAGCGGTTTTTTCTAAAAACAATAGATTTGCCTCTGCGTTCGCGTGGTAGTTTCTGGCTGCGATAGTTCATATTCTTCTCTTGAAAAGTACTAAGCGAAAAAGGAGTAGAAGAACAACTGCAGAAAAATCGTCGCAAACGCTTGTTTTCCTTCTTCTATTCTTACATGGTTCCATGGGCAGCAGCCATAGGTTAAGCATATTAGTTCCAAGCGGGGAAGTTATATTATTCGAAGGTGATTTTGTGTCTTCAAGGTCTCAACCTAAAGCCAGCATGAGAGTCAGAATGGAAAATGGTGATTTTTTGAATTTGACTGTTTGGGCTGGAAAGAAAGATCCTGAGGCTGAAGTTATCACGGTGCAAGTTAGGCGTCTAGTGGGGGATCAGTGGGAGACCGTTGGAAAGATAGCTGCTTACCGAACCAAGCAAGGAGACTACTCGCAGCTGCCAGAACGCAGCCAGTCCACATAACCGGCTAAGTATGGTTCAGATGAATTGCAGATAATTTCTACTGGTTATGGTCCGGCAGCCCATTACGAGACTGTGTTGCGATTTTGTTATTTCTTTGCACATCTGCTTGAATCGTGTAAGCCAGAGATTACCGGTTTTCGATTGAAACAAATGGCCTATTGAATTCGCCAACGTACTTTGATGCTGGACGCAATAGAACTGCGTCCTCATACTGCTCTATCACATGAGCGACCCAGCCAGATATCCTACTTGAGGCAAAAAACGGGGTGAAAAACTCCTTAGGCACCCCTAAAGCATCCATGGCAACAGCCGCGTAGAAATCCACGTTAGGATAAATTTTCCTCCTACCGTAAACAATCTCCTCAATCTTGATGCATTTATTGTACAAATCCAAAGTCCTGTCACGATGGCTAAGATCTTCCACCATGCCCCTGAGATGTTTCGTTCTAGGATCTTGCGCCCTGTAGACTCGGTGTCCAAAACCCATAATCTTTTTCTGGTCATCCAAAAGACCGTTGATATACTCTTCCACTTCTTCCTCAAGATTAATGTCATCTAGCATTTCCATGACCTTCTCGCTGGCGCCACCATGCAAGGGGCCCTTTAGGGTTCCTATTGCAGAAGTCACAGCTGAATACATATCCGAGTTTGTGCTTGCTGTTACGCGAGCTGCAAAAGTGGAAGCGTTAAATCCGTGGTCAGCATGAAGAGTCATGTAACGATGCAAAACATTTGTCTCACTTTCGTCCGGAATTGCACCTTTAAACATGTAGAGATAGTTTTCAGAGAAGCCGAACTCACTTTTCGGTTCAGGAACTGTCTTGTTAAGGCGGCTTCTGTGTATGGTAGCAACTATGACGGGCACTTGGGCTATCAATCGCGCAGCTCTTCTCAGGTTAGCCGCCTCAGAGAAGTCATTGCCTTCGGGATCATATTCGGCTAGCCGGGAAACTTCGGTTCGCAGTATATGCATCGGGTGACAATGTTTAGGAGTGCGTTTTATGCTGTCAACAATTGGATCGGGCAGTTTCATATCGGAAACAAGTTCACTTCTGAAATTGTCAAGCTCTCTGCTGGGTTGGAAGCCTTTTGTGAACAAGAAGATAAGCAACCTCTGCGTAAGTAACTCGCCCCACTAAATCGTCGATGTTGTAACCTAAATAATAAAGAAACCCGTTGAAGTCAACATAGCTTATTCGGGTTTCAGCCGCGGCAACATCTCTTAATCCTCGAACAACGACACGATCAGATTCTTTAATCATGGGCATTCACCATCCTTTTCGCTAAGGTTTGCGTGTGCGATTCCGAACTATAACAGAACGGAACTTATGCATATTCCTTTTCGTTCGAGACGGGTTATCCTGGTCAATTATGAAGTGAACAGCGCACGAAATCTCGTTTTCGATATTTTTCATATAGAACGTAGGAAAACTCCTTATTTTGAGATTCGCACGCTAATCAACTTTTTGGGAGGCAAGATATCGTTAGATTCAGCGAGATTTACCTGAACATCCAACATGGTGCTACGTTTGTTGATCTGGAAGTTTATGCTTTTTGGCGTTACCAATCCATCTCTGCCTGGTAGTAGACTCTTCCGTTGCCGTATTCATAAGTAAAGGCGTAGACTGCACCGTCTTTCCATCGTGCAATGACCTGCGCCCCCTCGTTCATTGAAGCCAATGCGTAGCAGCCGTAAGCGTCAATGTGATAGACTGTGCTCTGGCTTTCAAGTGAAGTGCCTAAAGGATTGTCCATAACCAAGTTGGCTGTTCCGCCTGAATTCACAAAACGCAGCGCTGCCGAACCAGTCTTGGATTGAAGAAAGGTTTTGGCCCCCAGTCACATAAGGCCACATATCTTTGCAGTAAGTTGCGAAATAACATGGAATACCGCTGAGGATGACAACACTGCCACCGCTGTTCAAGTAGTCTCTCACAACTTGATCGTGCTTGGGTTCAACCGCGAACCAAGCTTCAAAAACTACCAAGTCGTAGCATGACAGGTCCTCTGGAACATCACCCACGCACACAACTGTGAACCCTTGCTGCTCTATGACCTTAACCATAACGTTCTTTATTTGCCCGAGTTGTCCTTCCCTCCACCAAGGACCCCAATCTGCCCCATCCGATAAGTGGTGCGCAAGGTAATTGTCATACCAGTTGATGTACAGAACTGAATTGCCCTCTTCTGCTGCCCATCTTGCTCCTGCGCCAAACAGCGTCAAAGAAGGAGCTAAATCGTCTGCAGGTGAATGTTCCAAGTCTCGAACTATGCTAATTTTCACTTCTAATTGGGATGCTGGGGCTGTGCTCGAAACAGAAAGCCACGCGTCAAGGATATTTTCACCTGGCTCGATTGTATAAACATTATTGCTGAATGCAACGTGTTTTTCCTGATATCCCGTGTCATTCAAACTGAAGCTCAAACAAGCATTGTAGCTAACAGAAGCGCGGTTCTCCACCGTGACGGTAAACTCTAATGTTTCACCAGGAAAAAGGGTTAAAACAGTATCAAACGGCAAGACCTCAAGAGGCTCCTTCACCTCCAAATTGATCGTTTCTGACTGCAGAGAACTTCCACCTGCAAATTCTAGGCTAGAAATAAAAATCACTGCAGTAAAAAGAAAACCAAAAGATGCTCGTTTATTCATAGACATCGATAAATCTGATCTCAGCAGCTCTAAAAAGCGTTCTTGTAAAGGTTTCTTGACTAAAACCAGATTTTGTCAGTCAAAATTTCTTGACTAAGCACCCCTGAACGCTCGATTGTCAATCAATAGGTCTTGGGCACGCATGACTAAACGCTTTCGTAAACGAGAGCGAGATCATATCTTGATGGAGACATTCTAAGCGCTCACGTGCTGTTGACTGCTGCCTTGAAGTTGTAAGATCCAATAGCTGTAATTGTGTATGTTGCACGCGCAATTCCCCCGCGATTAGTTTTCTGGGTCGCAAAATGAGTCCACTCACCGCCATTGAGTGAATAGAAGAATGCGATGTCTGATTCCGTCTCCGACAGAGTTACCGTTGATTCTGACTCTGGCTGTCAAAGAAACCTCACCGTTTCGGACCGAGGAAGATAGAGTAATTGTGAACTGCATATCTACGTGCACTACGTTGCTCGTAACCTGGAACATGCCATAAGCAGCCAAGTCGCTTCCCACTACGCAAAGCAGAAGAACAATGGCTAATAACGTTTTCATAGGCGTTTTTGGCATGTTCTCACTTCGGGTTCTTCTTGCAGCTATTGTTCGTAACGTTAACAGAATTATGTTAATAACATAAGTGATTTATGAACTATGAATAATCATTGTTTGAAGCGTATGCAGTTTTCGCAAGAATTCTATGGCTTGTTGAATGCAAACTTTGCTGTCAGGTTTGTTTTGGTTCGAGTTAGGTGTGCGTTTTAGTTTCCAAAGTTCGCGCGCTGCTTTGTCCCGAAAATGGTTAAAAATGGTTATAAGTCCGATTTGGCTAATTAGAGTCTGAAATGGACTATTTTGAAAGTCGCATATTGGCCGCGCTCAAAGACGGCAAACCCCACACGTTCAGCCAAATCCAAGGACAAGTAACCTTCAGCCACAACACCCTCCAACAGCACCTCACCCAACTCGTCGAGAAAGGCCTTGTTCTCAAAGGAGAAACACCCTCAGAAAAGCTTCGGAAGACCCAAATACGCCTACCGTGTCCCGTCCAAGACGGCTAAGCAGGTTGCGGGTGCGCTGGAAGATCCTGGTGTGGAGTTGGTGACCATGCCGTTTAGCAGGGTTAGGCATGTTTGCAGGTTTGAGAAGGGCGGCTGGTGCAAAGAGAAGAAGGCGCAGTGTTCGCCTCAAATCTGCCCCCAAATCCGAAAATAAGACTTATCACCACTTTACACCAATAAAGGGACCAGCGCGCGAAAAGCAGTTGCGTAGGTAAAGGTGACTGAGTCGCCAGCTTTTATCCAGATGCCGTTTGAGAGTTGCCGGAGGGCTTTTGTTTCACCCTGAATTGTTGCTATCGTTCTTGATGTGCCGGGATGTAACGCATTAAGAGTTAGAAAAATCTTTTTCTTGGCAGGATAGATTCACAAGGATTGGAACCATCAAGGCACACGCACGTAAGCTTAATCTGATAGAATCGAAATCTCCACTTCTAATCAGGATGACCAAATGACGCTTCAAAGCAGAATGGGGAAAGAGTTTTCGTTCATAAAAGGCAACTATGCCATACTGGTTGTAAGCTGGATCCTGATTGATTTCGCCTCAGAAATCCCAGCGACCTACTATGCCCTGTACGTTCTCAAACTGGGAGCCACTGAGACAATACTTGGAATGATCGGGCTAGGCAGGTTTCCTTGCCTTGGCTTCGATGCAATTTCCAGGGGGATATTTGGCAGACAAGTTCGGAAGGAAATGGCTTGTTTCTTCCATGACTTTTGGAGTAGCATTATCCTACACGCTCTACGCTATTGCACCGTCATGGGTTTTCATCCTGATCGGGGCGGTTCTGACTAACTTTTTTAACTCGATTTACCAGCCCGCTCTGATGGCGATGATTTCAGATTCTTTGCCTTCTGAGAGACGTGGAATGGGTTTTGGCATAATCATGTTAATAACAAGCACTTCTACCACTCCAGGCCCTTGTCGCAGCCCTCCTCTACAACCAGTTCGGAATGGAGTTGGGCATGAGAATAGCGTACGGCATTGTCGTTACCCTTTTCTTATTGCTTCAGTTCTTCGATTCCGGCTCAAGGAAACCTTCATAGACACGCCTAAGCCCTCTTGGAAAGAGTTTTTCCGCTCCTATCCCACCTCGTTGAGGGAAAGTGTGAGGGTTTGGAAGAGAGTTCCAAGTTCAATGTTCTACTTGTTTCTGACCCGGAGCGATCATGATGTTTGGAGTTGCGGCCGTGCAGATTTATCTAGTGGTTTACGCGGTGAATGTTCTTCTGTAGATGCGACGGTATGGGCATACGTCTTGCTAGCTTTGCCTATTACAATGATAGTCTTTTCAATTCCTATTGGAAAGTTTGTAGACAAAATAAACAGGAAAATGCCCATATTGGCGTCATACGGCTTCTTCTTCTTCTCGTTGCTGTTTTTCGTAAGCGGCTGGTCTGTCTCTCTGCTTTTCCTGGCCCTAGTGTTTCTTAGGAGTTGGACTCGTCATGATGAACTCTGGATCTAGCGCCCTGCAAGCTGACCTGACACCCAAAGAAAGTCGCGGAAAAGTCCAAGGTTTCTCAAGCTTCGTTAACAACATTATGATGGCGCTGGGTGCTGTCACAGGCGGATTTCTTTATGAACATTTTTCCCCTGCAATACCCTTCTATGTTTCAATGGGACTTGTCATTCCAGCCTTTCTCCTTACGCTGGCATTGGTCCATGAGCCCAAAGACAGACAAGAGTAGACACACGGAAAAGGATTTTGAAAACACGGGAATCGAAATGTTGGCTATCCCAAGTTTTATTTATATTTATTGCGTCATTATGAATGAAGGAGAAAATGGTGTAGCGATCTCAGAATGGATGCAGTCGCTGTTATTTTTGGCACTGTTGGTGGCTTTGCCATCTTCCTCTATTCATTACGCACGTTGAGCGCCAGCGTAGAGAAATCCGCTGGCGAGAAAATTAAGCAGTCGCTTGCCAAACTAACAGGCAATCCCTTGAAAGGCTGTTTTGTAGGCGCTTTTACTGCGACGATGCTGCAAAGCAGTAGCCTAACGATGATTGTTCTTATTGGCCTGATAAATGCGGGCATTTTGACTCTGAAGCAGGGAATAGGAGTCATGCTCGGAAGCGAAATTGGCACTACCGTGACTGCGCAGTTAATAGCGTTTAAAATTGGAGTTTTCTTTCTTCCTTTAATTGCAGTCGGATTCTTCTTGTCATCACTTGGCAAAAAGTGGAAAATACAAAAACATAGGTCAGATGATAATGAGTTTTGGCCTAATCTACTTAGGAATGGACCTAATGACTAGTAGTATTCAACCTCTTCAAAACGAGCCTGGCCTAAGCGATTTCCTATTTAATTTCGGACAATTTCCACTATACGGACTAATTGCAGGGATAGCTGTCACTGCTATGTTCCAGAGTAGTGCAGCTTTAGTGGCTTTGGTAATATCCTTGGGCATTAACAACTTAATCACCTTACCCGCGGCTATAGCTATGGTTCTTGGGGCTAACATAGGCACTTGTGTTGGCGAGTTGTTTGCAGTTATCGGGTCATCACTCGCGTCAAAAAGATTGGCTCTAGCTCAACTCATGATCAATTTGTTCGGAATTTTGTTATTCTTTCCTTTTATAGGCAACTTTTCGGGATTTCTTGAAACGTTGTCGTCTGATTTACCTAGGCAGATCGCAAATGCCCACACAATTTTCAACGTATCAGTCTCCGTAATTATGCTGCCATTAACAGGGGCTTTGGTTTCTCTCCTAGGGAGGCTCCTACCAGGAGAAGAATCTCAAATTAAAAGAGGTACCATATTCATAGATGAAAAGCTCTTAGCTGCTCCGTCCATTGCTCTGTCTCAAGCTGAAAAAGAAATTCTTAGAATGGGAAAACTAACATGCGAGATGCTGGATAAAGCAACATCAGCTGTACAAGACAACAAGAAAGAGGCAATTGCAAAAGTGAAAGAGTTGGAAGGGATTGTGGACGAAATCTATCATGCTGTTGACAAATTCTTAGAGGATAGTCGATTTGCAAACCTGAACGAGAACGAGTTGAAGAAACTAGCTTATCTAAAGCATAGTCTAAATGATATTGAAAGAGTTGGGGATCACGCTAATAATTTAGCAGAATTGGCAGAGAAGAAAATGAAAAAAACCTTGAAGTTTTCAGCAGATGCCAAAAGCGAGTTGGCCACAATGTTTATGAAAGCAAAGACGATTTTCGAAAAAGCTATGGTTGCCCTTGAAGGTCAGGATGAGGAAGCTGTCAAGATGGTTCGGGAACTGGAAGAGGAGATAGATCGTTTACAGAGAGTTTTTGAGGCAAACCATATTCGAAGACTAGAGAACAAGGTATGTGATCCACTAGGGGAATAATATTTGTCGATATCCTCAGAAACTTGGAACGCGTGGGTGATCATTCAACTAATATTGCAAACTCAATTCTACTAGGGTTCTAATGCGGCATAATCCTGAATGAATGAAAAAAGCGTGCGCTCGGTTATTTGGATGTTGTGATTTGTACGTCTTTCATTAGGATGTATGGTGAAAGTGAGGGCGGATCAGCTTCGACCCACCAGTGAACGTGCTGGCGTTCCCTACTCACTTCTATTACGTTGTTTAGCATTTTTAGTGCGTTGTCGCTTATTCGTATGTTTTTCAGAGACTGTCTTGATTTCTCCGTTTTCTATCTGGAAGATACCGTCGCGGGGTATCGTTGAGAAATCGCCTGTGGCATGGTTTTGGAATCTTGTGTACCACGTGTTTGTCAGGTAGAGGCCGTGTTTTACCTCTTTGATGAGTTCTTCTTTGTTCATTTCGCCAGGGTCCATTTCGAGGTTCCATGGCGTGGGGGAGACGATGCCAGCGTTGCCTGTGGTTGCGGTCTTGAAGATTTTCGCTGTGGACGTGTTGTGGAGGTAGGTTTTCAGTACACCTTTTTCGATAATCACGTTTTCGCGGGTAGGTGCTCCCTCGTCGTCGAAGACTCTGTGTGACATTGAGTAGGCACCCGGCACATCTATCAAAGTAACGTTTTCAGACGCAACTTTTTGTCTGAGCTTGTCGACGAAGATTGATAGTTGAACCATCACGTAGTAGGCGGAGGCCATGACTCCCCACATGCCCAGCAATGAACCGAAGAACAATGGGTCGAAAACCACGTCGAATTTTCCTTCCACTCCAGGTTTTGGGTTTTTTGCTTGTCTGGCTATTTCTCCTGCTTTCTTGCCTGCTCTTGCAGCCTCAAAGCCTTTTAGTGTTGAGCCGCATTCGACTGCGTGGCCTGAGGCTTCTTTTTCGGAGAAGGCTCTGATTGAAAGTTCGACCGAGGACCTGTGGTCAGTTCCGGCTGGGCCTTCAGATGATACTTGGTAAACGTCTGAAGTGTTTGTGTAGAAGATGCCTCCGCTATTTGTTTTTGGACCGGCTTCTTTTTTGGCTGCATCGATTGCTTCGAAGACGAGTTCCGCCGGGTTATCCAGGTTGTCTATTGTTTTGTCGGCTTTGTTTTTCGGGTAGTTGAATTTTCCTCTAGCGAAACCGCCGTGAGCTGGGTTTTCTTTGGAAACTTTGGCCAATTCGAAGAGGCGTTTCAGGGTCGGGTCTACTTTTTGGAAGTTGGCTATTTGGGTGGCGACGACTCGTTTCTTCCAAGACAAGACCACATCCGTCACGTAGAAGTTCCAGGCCAGCGACGTGTCAATCTGGTTATTGCTGAATCGTACTTGACGGTTTCGGCTTGCAACTGTTTTAGCTATTACTTCTTCAGCGCCTAACGCTTTGCTTTTTTTGACGATGTTTTCGGTTTTGGATAGGATTTCGCTCATTTCACGTACACTCCCCTGAGCCTTATCATGGGTCCGCCTGTATAAACGGGGATTCCTTGCATGGGATCTCCTTTTCCACATGTAGCTGCATGCGTATTCGACCTTCTCGGACACGGCGTCTACTGCACTCCAGAAAACCTGCGTGGTTGTCTCGATCACGGGTCGAGCGACGCGTCCCTTGAGTTCGCCGTTTTCGATCAGGTAGGCTTCGCGACCCACGTAGCGCTGGTTGAAGCGTATGTCGTCGATGTTCCATTCGGTGAAGGACTTCATGTAAACTCCATGCTTGACATCGTCAAATATCTCTTGTTCGTTATAGTCGCCTGGCTCCACGAAGGTGTTGGACATGCGCACTATGGCTTCCCGGTCGTACCTTGTGGATCGGGAGGAGCCGTTGCTTCTGGTTTTTAGTTTGGAAGCGCTCTCTCTGTTTTGCAGAAACTCGTTGATGACGCCGTTCTTGTAGAGGTAGCGTGGTCTGGCCTTGATTCCTTCGTCGTCGTACTCGAAGTAGCCGTAGCTGTTCTTCACGGTTGGGTCATCAATCACGTTCACTACTGAGCTTCCGATTTTGGTGCCAAGCCAAAAAGGACCCTTTGGGTATATGAAGGACATGCCTGCTTGGCTCATTTCGCGGCCTAGTATTCTGTCAGCTTCCATCGGGTGCCCGCATGATTCATGTGCAGCTATACCCGTAACTTCCGAGCCGCAAATGAGATCCATTTTTCCAGGTGCGACAGCCTTGGCTTCCCTGATCGTGGTCTGCAGCATCTTCGCTTCGCTAATCATCTTCTCGGTCAATCGCCATTCCTCCAGTGCTTCCCAACCGCCTGAGTACCCGAACTGCCTGTATGATTGCTCGCACTTCCCGTTTTCCATAACCGTGAGATATGCAAACGCGCCAACCGTGGGAAGGTAAGAGGAGATTGCGGAACCTTCAGTGTTGACAAAGTACTTTTCAATCGAACTTGTTCCGGACCTGAACATTCTTCCCGAAACGTTTACTCCCTGAGAAGTCAGCTCCTTGTCGAGTTCCGTGAATGCATCGATCCGTGTTTCAGCCTGCACATCCTCGAGCCGCGTTTTCTCCTCTACCTTCCAGCTGGCTTTCACAGCTTTTTCTTTGGCGAAGGTGATTTTGTCTTTCCGGTTTGCCGTTTTCGCCAGTCTAAGAGCGAGGTCAACGATGCCTTCTGCCTCTTTTCTAGTCCACTTGTTAGTGGAAGCGAAGCCGATTCCGCCGTCCGCCAAGATTCGCACGCAAAAGCCACTGTCAACTGCTGAAACATAAGCGTCTAAGACGCCGTTTTTCATGGAGAGATCTTCGCTTTTCTCGCTGTGCGCCCTAACCTCCGCGTACTCAACCGCTTTTCCTGCGGCAATGCTTAACGCATAATCAACCAAGTCTTTGTCCAAGTGAATTCACAGCTTCTCTTTAGCAGTAACAAGATTATAACTCTTCGCGAATCTATATTACCCGCCAGAATTCAAAACTTTTTCTCAAACTGACAAGGATTGGCTACAAAGACATGTTAGGCGCGCTGATACTATATTGTAAATGAGTTGTTGGCCATAGCGAAATTTATATCGGGTTTCTTGCGTATTGTTTTAGCGGGGTTTGTGTCTGTGGAGGTGCGGGTGCTTGAGCTTTAAGAGTTTGTCAAATTACAAGGTGGTGCTGGTTCTTCTGCTTGTGGTTGCCATTAACCTGATTGTTTCTGCTCTAGTTTGGTATTCGGATTTTTTTGTTCACGGTGAACTCTATAAGTACGGTTTAGTTTACAGCCTTGATTGGGCGGATCCATATTGGGTTTCTACTGCGATGCTTTGGGCTGTCCTTGGGGGAGCTACCATTTTTGCAGCCATGGCCAGTTTCGTGCATTATTTGCCCTGCAGAGAGGTCAACCGGTTTTCCGAATGGTCAAGAGTAGGCGAACCCGCTGTCATGCATTATGTGGACTCTAAATACTCTGGTCGCCTGTTGAGGTGGACAATGGTTTTGTTACCTCTCTTGGCTCTCGTCTTCGAGGGAATAGGCGTCTTTTATTTTGACCAGAAAAGCTCTATCGTGTGGAACACTCTCAAAGACTACGGGCTGCGAAAACGAGGCAGAGTGGGTAACAACTTACAACCTCATCAGTGTGCCTGCCGTCATGTTAATGGCAGTTGCGCTTTTTGTTTTGGTTATTCCGGCAGTCGTGGCTGCGAGTAGCGGATCCATGGTGAGGCGCTCCAACAATTTAAGAAGGGGCGAAGCCTCAATTACCCCGCAAATTCGGAAGAAGCGGTTGAGCTGCAACAGAAGATAGTGCGACCTTTGGAAAGCCCAGGTGAAACGTCAATTGCTTTCGAAAAAGAGGAAATAAAGCCAGAAGACCCGGCAGTTCTGCAGTCGCCAATCCCAATATACTCTTCAGAGAAACTTTTAACAGTACAGAAAAAACTAGAAATAGCGAGGGCAGAGGCCTCTACTGCAGCTGCGCAGAAGACTACAAAAAAGCGGAGAAAACGCTCACGAAGAAAGCGAAGGCAAAGTCGGTCACGGGCACAATAGGTGCAGGCATGAAGTCAAGATGGCAGGCGCGTTTGATTCAATCCTGAAGAAGCTTTGCCAATCAGGTTAGGTGCATCGCTATTATTGTGGCGGAATAATGTTTTTCTTCCGGATCTTGAGAATTCTGAATGGTTGTCTGTGTTGTCTGAAATCGAGAAATTAACAGACTTGAAAGAGAGAATCATTAACATTGCGAGAAACGAGAGAAGCGGCTTGTTGATAATTCCCCTTGGAGTCTTTCTTGCTGGCACAGGGTTAATCTTCAGTGTCATAGGAAGCAATAGTCCAGCATACATTGGCGGAATCCTGGTTTCTGGGTTGGGGGTTTTTTCAACTTTGTTTGGGTTCTACATATCGGTGCATTACGCTCATCAATACAATAACTTGCTCGATGAACTTGAAAACAAGGTTATAGTGAATTGAGCCGGGCAGCATTCTCAACAGCGAAGGCATGACAGCGCTTCGTGGGCTAGCGGTTCGTGGTGAGTTCGAAAGTTTCGCATATAATTTGGTAAAAACATAGATGAGGATGCTTTGCCCACAGCTCTAGGGAACGGTATATTCGTTGGACTATGAGGCACACTAGGTAATCAAATCGCCCACAAAGCTCTGATGCAACAGATAGAATATGCCATTAACAAATTGAAAAAAGAAATAGAGAACGGAACACACGAATGTGCTTCTTCGCGCGACGACTTAACGGAAATGACCCTGAAAGCCTTGGGCAAAAGGCGTTCGACAAAGGGGGAGAAAGCAGTGTTTATCGTTTTATGGTGTGCGCGGGTTGAAAAATTTATATTGTCTATCGGTCGGATTGTTGTAGGATGCCAGATCAGTGGTTTGATTCCGTGGAAGGGAAGGCTGTTTGGATCTTAAGAGTTTATTGAACTATAAGACCCTGTTCTTTCTGCTTTTCGTTGTCGCTGCAAACTTGGTAGTTTTTGTTTTGCTGGGGCGTTTGGACGGCTTCGTTCACGTTGACTTGTACGGTTACGGCTTGAATTTCAGCGGCGACTGGGCTAATGAGTATTGGCAGCTGAATGGACTGCTCTGGACCTTCCTTGCCGGAGCCACCGTCTTTACGGCTGTTTCGATGGTTTTGCATTATTTTCATAGTAAAAAGCCTAGCCGCTTGTCCAAGTGGACAGGATTCTTCGTGCCCATCATCGCCATAGTCTACCAAGTAATTTCCATCATGTACCTTAACCAGATAAACGGACTCGTGTGGAACAAGCTCTACGATTACGGAGTACGATACGACATCGACTGGTCAGCCACGTATAACCCCATCAGCATGCCAGCCCTCACTCTAATGGTAGTTGCGCTCTTGGCGTTGATTATTCCGGCGATAAGAACTTTAGACATAATTCAGATCGAGATTGTGCAGGAAGACGAATTCGAGGACGTGGCTACCGAAGATTCTGAAGAAGAGGTCGAGCAGCAGGAGATAGTTCAACCTTTGGGAAGAACAAGCTCTGCGTCCACAGCTTTAGAAAAAAAGGAATCGGAGCTAAAGATTTTTACAGGTTCGACTGCCTTGGAGAGAGAAGAGATTGAGCCAAAAAGCCTGACGGTTCTGCAGTCGCCAGAGCAGGCAGTTTTGCCGCCAGCCGCTTTAGAAAATTCGAGTGCAAAGTCGGCACCTGGGAGAATAGATGAAACAGAACCAAGCTTGGCAGTTCTGCAATCAACAGAACCAGCAGATAGTTCAGAGAAACCTGCAGCGGAAGAGAAAAAGTTGGACAGAGTTGAGAAAGAAGCTTTGGCTGCAACTGTCAAGAAGACTACGAAAAAGCGGAGAAGACGCTCACGAAGAAAGAGAAGAAGATTACGTGCCAAGGCGCAGGTCAGTTCAGGGAAACCTGCGGCAAAAGAGAAGAAACTGGCTACAGCTGAAGCAAAGACTCTGGGTGTGCTGAAAACAGCGCCGAAGGCAATGCAGTCGTCGCCAATAAAGCCTGCTATGGTGTCGCCTGGAAGAAGGAAGAAGACACTGGAAATAGTCGGAGCGGAAAAGTTAGCTGGGCAGAACAGGAAAAAGCGGAAGAAGCGCTCGCGGAGAAAGAGGAGAAAATCACGTATCAAGGCACCTTCGCCGCAAGCATGAAGTCAACCATCAGCGTTTGGTGTGCTGGCCTACTCCTTTAATGGTGCAAAGCCTGGATCATGAACATGCAGTTGTGCGTTGCATGTTATGCTATTTAAAACTAAAATAGAAGAATTGATTGAAGATAAGCTAAACATTGAGGCTTGGAAGTTGATGCATTTATGGGAAAAGAAACCTTTGATGTTGAAAAATCTGCAATGAAGTTAGTTATGACTGATAATGTAGTGGAGAAGAAGAAAATAGCTAAAAAAATCTTCGATGCTGCATCTGAAAAGGGGATTTTTCCTTCAAGTATTCAAAAGTTTTACGTGGCTCGCGGCAGTGGCAAATTTAGCGGTTGCACAGTTCCCGCCATAAACTTGAGGAGCATGACTTATGATTTGGCTCGCGCGATATTCAGAGTAGCAGAAAAGAATAATTCTGGGGCTTTTGTCTTTGAGATTGCCAGGTCAGAAATCGGCTACACCAATCAACCGCCGATTGAATTTGCAGGAATGGTTTTGGCCGCAGCTGTAAAGGAAGATTATTCGGGACCAGTCTTTATCCAGGGTGATCATTTCCAGGTTAACGCTGCAAAGTTCAAGGAAAATCCTGAGAAGGAAATTGAAGGTTTACAGGCGTTGATAGGAGACGCGATTGATTCGGGCTTCTATAATATCGATATTGACTCGTCAACTCTTGTCGATGTATCAAAACCTGATTTGAAGGAACAACAACTTTTGAATTATGAAATCTGTGCGAGGCTTACCCAGTTCATCCGCCGTGTTGAACCCAAAGGAGTAACTATCTCGGTGGGTGGAGAGATAGGAGAGATTGGACACCAGAATTCGACGGCTGGAGATTTGCACGCATTTATGTCAGGCCTCGAAGACAAGCTGCAGAAGGGTTTGGTTGGCATAAGTAAGATTTCGGTTCAGACTGGCACTACTCATGGCGGTCTCGTTCTTCCTGACGGGTCGATGGCGCAGATCAAGCTTGACTTTGAAACGTTGAAGACTCTTTCCGGAAGTGGCTCGAAAAAGCTATGGATTGGCCGGGGCTGTTCAGCATGGAGCTTCCACTTTGCCTCCGGAGGCATTCCACAAGTTTGTCGAGTGCGAGACTGCTGAGGTGCATTTGGCCACAGAGTTTCAGAACATGATTTATGAGTCAAAACACTTTCCAGTTCAGCTGAAAAATAAGATATACGAGTGGTTAGCAGTCAATGCGGCTGGCGAGGCTAAGTCGGGGGAAACAAAAGAGCAATTTCTCTATAAGACTCGAAAGAAGGGGTTAGGACCATTCAAGAAAGAGATCATGAGTTTGCCGCAAAATAAACGTGATGCGATTGCCGCTGAGATCGAAAACAAATTTGACTTCCTCTTTAAGCAGCTCAACGTTGTAAACAAGAGAGCCTTAGTGGACAAATACATCGTCCACAAGTAAACAAGATTGTTCGGACCAACCAAGCAAAAACAGGCTAAGTGTGCCATGAACGTTATTGTTTCCAAGAAACAAGCGAACAGCATAGGAAAGCTGATTTGGGAAAGAGAGGAGATAAACTGGTTGGTTTGTTCGGTCGCACTCCTATAGAAGGAAACGCTGCGCCTGTCGTTCATTAAGCCTTAAAGAGACTTAAATTTCGAGGCTACGATTCGGCTTGTGACTGAGGTCTTCACAGCTAGATGATGTTACATCACGCGCCACTTATGTTTCCGTGGCAGATTCAATTGGCGCTATCTTTTTTGTGTGCGTTTCCATCTTCATCAACCGTTGTAATCGTGTTTGCTGCTATGTCTCTTTGCGCCAAGTAGCCGGGTCCAATCCAAGTGTTTTGTCCTACCTTGACTCCGGGCATGAGAAGCGCGTTTATCCCCGTTTTCACCTCGTCGCCCAGGATTACGCCTAGTTTTCTTCTGCCGGTGTCGACGATTTTGTTTTTAATCATCATCTTTACATGGTGGCATCGTCGAAGCGGAGGTTGGCTATGAGTGTTCCCGCTGCAAGATTACAGTGCTCGCCGATTATGCTGTCGCCCATGTAGGATAAATGGCCCACGTGGGTTCTGTCCATGATTATGCTGTTTTTTATTTCGCAAGCGTTGCCGATTCGTGTGTTTCTGCCTAGGCTCGTGCAAGGTCTAATGTAGCAGTTGGGACCTACGTCGGCACCTTCATCGATGAACGATGGGCCTTCGATATATGCTCCTGAACGAACGCGTGCAGTCTGGGCAACCGTGACTGGCCCAAGCAGATGGGCTCCTTCCTCTACTGTTCCGAGGACCTTGTGTTCCATTCGCTTAAGTATCCAAGCGTTGGCTTCAAGCAGATCCCAGGGTTGTCCAATGTCCATCCAGTCGTTTTTTGGGATTTCAGAGGCATAGACTTTCTTCTTGTCTTTAATCATTAGTGAAATGGCGTCTGTGAGTTCTATTTCTCCTCGAACCGAAGATTTGAGCTTTTTAACTGTTTTGAAAATCTCTGGGTTGAATACGTATAGTCCAGCGTTTGCTAGGTTTGATTGAGTTTCGCCCTGAGCTGGTTTCTCAATAAGCTGTTTAATTTTTAGGTTGTTTTCCAGTTCAACTATGCCAAAGTTTTCGGGTTTTCCAACTGGAGTAACGGCCATAACTGCGTTTGGGTTTTGGGTTTCAAACACTTGAATTAGGTTTTTGAGGACATCTTGTGAGAACAACAGGTCCCCGTAAACGAGAATGAAGGAGCCATCAACATATGGTTCTGCTATGCCTGCAGCGTTTCCGGTTCCAAGAGTTGAGGGCTGTTCAACATAGTCAAGTTTGAAACCGAATTTTTGTCCGGCGCCAAAATACTCGCGAATTGCCTTGCTAAGATAGTTTGTGACTATGAGGGCTTCGGTTATGCCTGCCTTTTTTAGTGCGTCAAGGCAGTGTTCAAGGATAGGTTTTCCTCCGACCTTGATCAGGGGTTTGGGTCGCGTGGCGGTTAGGGGTAGAAGCCTAACGCCTTGTCCCGCGGCTAATATGACGGCTTTCATTTGTTTTCTTTTGTCTCCTTGGCGCTATGGATGACGGCTTTTCCTTTTTCCATGATTTCGCGTGCAGCTTCTTGCGATTCGCCTTCAACAGTGACTCTAATGAGAGGTTCGGTTCCAGATGGTCTAATCAATAACCACCCGTCTTCAAGGGTTATTCTTACCCCGTCGACTGTGGAAAAGTCCTTGAAATTTGGAAAGGCTTGTTTTATGTTCTTATCCACTGAGGCTAAGACCAGTTCTTTCACATCATTTTCGCAAGAGACCTTCTCGCGCAAAGTTATGAATCGAGGGACTTCTGCGATGAATTCACTCATGGTCTTTCCCGATTCTTCTAGGGCGTTGAGAAAAAGAACTGCCGATAAGGGTCCATCGGGACAATAATGATAATTGTCGGGTGCACCCAAGCTCCGCATGGTTCGCCGCCGAAAAGAGCCCCTACCTGCTGTATTAGTTCTGAGACGTAGACGTCTCCAACTTTGGTTCTTGCGACTTTTCCACCGGCTGCTTCTACCATTCGCTCTATGCACATTGACGCTTCAACTGTGGTGACTATGGTGCCGCCTTTGTGCTTGTGGACAATATAGGACGAGTATGCGGATAGTGCGTGGTCGAAGTCGACGAAACTGCCTTTGTCATCGATGAAAGCTACGCGGTCAGCGTCTCCGTCGAATCCGACTCCCAGGTCGGCGTCCATTGCTTTAACTGTTTTAGAGAGGCCTGCGAGTGATTCTTTTGTTGGTTCGGAGCTTCTCGCGGGGAAAAAGCCGTCAGGATTAGCGTTTAGAGTAATTACTTCACAGCCGATCTCTCGTAAGGCTGTGGGGGCGACGTGGAAAGCGGCTCCGCATCCTGGGTCAGCAACGACTCGCCAGGATTTTTTGGGTTTTGCTACCGTTTTCACTAGATCTAAGTAGCGCCTGTTCTCGTCTGAAAAGGTTGTTTTTCCGATGGCTCTCCAGCTGGCAAGTTCGAAGTTGCCCTCAGCGATTCTCTTTTCGACGGCGTTTTGGAGTTCATCCGCGTAGGACAGACTGGTATTGTCGAAGATTTTTATGCCGTTGTACTCTGGAGGATTATGCGAAGCTGTAATCATGAAGCCAACATCAGCAGAAAGCGTTCTGGTCAGATACGCTAGCACCGGTGTTGGAGTTACTCCGATTTTGCAGGTGTCAACTCCGCATGCTGACAGTCCCGAAACTAGGGCGCCTTCGATTAAGGGACCGGTGACTCTTGTGTCTGTTGCCACAAGCGCTTTTTTCGCTTTTGAGACAGACGCTGTAGCCATGCCGACCTTGCAGGCTAACTCGGGCGTTAAGAACTCGTTTACAACGCCCCTTACTCCGGAAGTACCGAATAACTTACCCATACTCAATCAACCTCAAGTATACATTTTGAACGCTTAAAACGATTTTGGAGCTATATTCCCGCGCGCTCTGGTTAGTGTACTGAGTTTTTTCGACGTTGCTCTTTGTGCAACTACCATTGCGTTCGATAGTTGTCTCTCCGCTTAAGTCGCACGAGTATAGCATTGTTGAAAGGTAATTTAGCGATGCTATAAAATTTCTTCACTAAAAATATGTAGCATAAATATGGTGTTAGCGAGTGCGTGTACATAAGAACGAGAATGAAGGGGTGTTCCGGGAAATGCGGGTTTCGAAGCACATGAGAGCGTTAAGTTCGAACAGGAGATCTAAGAATAGTCAAGCTTTGTGGCAATGCTTTTCGCAGACCGGGTCGGCTCTAGAAGGAATCTTGGTGTTGACACAGTTGTCTAACTGGTTTTTTTGCGGAGGAATTCATTCTTTAATGTATGTTGGGGCGGCGGATAATGATTTCACCCCATTATTCTGGGGAACATGCATTGCTTCTGACAGCATAAGACGCGTTCAGCTTGTAGGGGAAATATCAAACAGAGTCTCTTTCAGAGACTTGATGGAAACTGCTTTAGCCCTCAGCACGTTTATCGTAAGTTGTCTGCAAATTCGCTATTTCAGGGAAGGCTCTCTTCTTCTTTTTCTTACAAGGAAGATACGCTGCTGTCCCCACCAGTAGTGCTGAAGATGCTGCAACGATTGCAGTTATGACGAGCCAATTGGACGTTAGGAAGTCAGGTGTTGTTTGCACGGACCATATCCTTAGATCTGGGTCGCAGAGTTGCGAGATGTACATGCAGCCTACGGTTACTATCTCTACCGTACCGTCATTATCAATGTCGCCGGTGGCTACGTTCCATGCGAATACGCCTTCTCCGGTGGTCCAGTCTTCTTGGTATTTCAGCTTGAGGGTTTCTCCGTTCCATGACCAGATTCTAAGCCACGAAGCCTCAGGAGTAGTGCCTGCATTGAATCCGCCGTAAACGGCCGTTCCCCCGCTGGCTACGATGTTCGATTCGCTCGTCACCATCAACATCATTCAGAGTGATTGCTTTGACTTCGGTGATGTCGTTGATGAACCACTCACTGCTTTTCTCGAGAGCGAAAACGTTTCCGTTCCAGTTCCAGATTCTAATTTGCGCATTCATTTTTTGGCCATCATACGTGAATCCGCCGGTTACTATTTCTGCAGTTCCGTCGCCGTCAACATCGCCCACCTTCACGTTCTCCACTAGCGTATTGCCCATCGGGTCCCCGGTGACGGTTACTCCATATACGCCTTCTACCATTCGCCATTCCTCATTGGTTCCCAATTGAAGTTCTTGCCCGTTCCAGTGCCAAATGCGTAGTTGTCCGCTGCTGTTGGTTAAGCCATGATCGGAGCCGCCGGTTATGATTTCCACAGCTCCGCTTTTGTCCAAGTCATAAGCGTAAACCGAGTTGGCGCTTGCGTTACCATCAGTATACCATTCATGACTCTTTTCCATGTAGAGCTGATTTTCCTCCCAGCCCAATATGCATAGCCGAGCTACAGTAGTCTGGTTTCTGACGATTGTTCCTACCGTTAGTATTTCTTGAACCCCGTCATTATCTACGTCGCCTGAAAATATTGAACGGGCGCTTATCCCCTCATAGTTTGCTTTCAAAACCAAGTCTTCATTGTTCCAGCTCCAAACCCGTATTGAACTACTACCGCCAGTGCTGTTTATGACAAGCCCTCCGGTGACTATTTCTGTTTTCCCATCGCCGTCCAAGTCAGCAGCGTAAATTGACTGCAGAACTCCTGCCCAGTTGAAGTTGACCTCAAGCGTGAAGTTTTCACCATTCCAATTCCAGATCCGAAGCGGAGCTTCCAAATCAACCCCTGTATAGTCAGGTTTGCTATACGTCAGTCCGCCAGTAATCATCTCCAATACTCCGTCGTCGTCCACGTCTCCGACAAAAAAGTTGTGAGTGCCAAAATTGCATGTGCCCCCTACCCCATATGTTGGCCAATGCTGTTCCCACTCCAAAACTAGCACGTCGCCTTGCGCTTTGACTGTTAGACCGATTGAAAATAACAAAGTTACGAGCAACAAAACTGATAGAGGCTTGCTTAGACGCTTCAACCCGTACACATCCACAAAGGCATTCTTCAAACTAGATAAAATATGATTATGAGAGTAATGAGTCTTTAGGGTTTGCTGCGGCTCCAGAGCGAAACTGAAGGAAAAAAGGAGAATTCAAATGCTAAGCTCTAAGGCTGCTGCAAAGCAATCGTGACTTTAATCCGGAGCTGTGCCCTAGTATACCCTGGGTTTGCTATTCAAAATTGGTTTGCTAAGGGTTGGGTGAAAGTACTTGCCCTTTTCCTAATAGAAACGAGTGAATATCCAGGAAAACCATTCTTGCATCAAATTATTTTCCCGAAAGCATAGTTGAAACGTTCACAACCGCAGACGTCCAAATAAGTCCCTAGTTTGCGAAAGTAGAAGCACGCCCTTGGAATAAAACCTTCAAACACTCTTGAGCCTGTGACGTTCCAAAAATCTTTATTGTTAGACAGCGGAGTTAATAATTTGGAGGATTGAAATTATGAAGTTGTTAGGAAAGGTAGCCTTGATCACTGGCGCAAGTTCGGGTATTGGCAGGGCTATAGCGCTCTACATGGCTGAAGAAGGAGCAGATGTGGCAATAAATTATCACTCAAATCTTGCTGAAGCAGAAGAAGCTGTAATAGAAGCAAAAACGTTCGGCAGAAAAGCAATGGCGGTGAAAGCTGACGTTTCAAGTCACGAAGAAGTTAAGGAAATGTTTGCTCAAGTAATAAAACGAATTTTCTACTCTGGACATTTTGGTAAACAATGCCGGCATTGGCAATCTTATGCCTGCAGTAAGCATGAAAGATAACGTTTGGAATACCATGTTGGGGATACACTTGTATGGCACAATGAACTGCACTCGGGAGGCTTTAAAAATTATGATACCTAAGAAATCTGGCAAAATCATAAACATTGCATCTATATGCGGAACAACAGGTTGTCTTGGAGCTGCTCACTACTCCGCCGCAAAGGGAGGGATAATTGGATACACACACGCGGTTGCAAGAGAAGTCATATCTCAAGGCATCAACGTCAACGCAGTTGCCCCAGGATACACGGATACACCCTTGCTATCTAAGGGCGGCTTAACTGACGAAATGCTAAAACTGTTGCTTGCTGAAATCCCAATCGGTAGACTAGGCAAACCACGAGAGATTGCGTCTTTGGTGGCTTACTTAGCAACTGAAGATGCTAACTTCATAGTTGGACAAGTCATAAGCCCAAATGGTGGTCAGGTAATATAGCCCTGCAAAATTCCTTATCGACAAAGCCATGAACATCACCTCGCAGGACCCCCTCAAATTTCTTTGTAAAGATGCAGGGAGAGATTTGAATCCCAGTTAAGCGGATGCACTGGTCTCCTATGAAAAACAGAAGTAAACTATGCGGGTTTCTTTCTGATCGTTGGTTCTGTCCTTATGGTTCATGCTGGCGCATTGAATAAATTGTATCCGTGCTAGCGTGTTAAGTTCCAAAAACCAGTTTGAGGATTCATAAATCATTTAAATCTACAATAGAAATTGAAATCGCGCGCTACATTGCGTGGTGTTGGATTGATGAGAAAGCCCAAGTTTTGGTTTATGGCTGGTGAAGTGCTAACGATTGTGGGAATTGGTGTCTTCCGAAGCGCTGTTGTGACTCTGGCGGGCTTTATTGGAGCTTTGTTGGGCGCTATTGGCGCTTTGGTGACTTTGACAGGAGTCATCCTGTGTAGTGAAGCGGAGACACTGCCAAAGACGACAACATTGGAACTAACAGTGAAAGTTCTAGAGGATCCCTTAGAGAACCCAGTAGAGAATCAGTAGGATAACGCGCTTTTCATGACCTAAATCACTGACTAAGGGTTTCGTTCCAAATCGGATACATACCCGGAAAACCGTTTATTTCTTCACTGAAGGGAGCATGTGCCCCTTATGCTCTACCATACTGTGCATTCTCAACTCATAGGGATTTGAAAAATAGACATTGCACATTCTGCACTTAAACGACCCATGTTTTGTTCCGCTATGCCAATTTCTATAGGTCGCCATTCCTTTTTCTCACCAAAACCGTTTTCTAAATCCTCAACTACATAGCATCCCCGACACTAATAAACCCAGAAACCCAAAGTATTCGACGCTGGTTAGTGCTGAGAAGCACACCCTAAATCAGGTTTGGATCCAAAAAAAATAGTGCAGCAAAAACATGACCCACACAAAAAGTGAAGTGCTTCTCAATAGTATAGTACACAATTACCTTCTTGGCTCTTCCACCTGTTGCCCATCCATCTCGTAGAAAGTTGGGATTTTCGCAAGCTCCTTGATTATGGATGCAGGTCTTGACCACTTATAAGACGTGTCAGGCAGGTACCTTCTCATGTAACGACATTCTGGATTGACACATCTAGCGAAGACTTCCCAGTAATGCTCCATTTCATTCTCCACCTTATTGTAAGTGTAGCTATAGACCCTGTGCCCGCATATGCACCGGGGAGGGGTCGGGATAACCTGCTTGGTCAAGCCTATAATCTTGTCTACTTTTGACAGGAGGTCTTTTCTTTCATTTTGTTCGAGTTGTTTCTTAAGCATACTTTCGATTTGGTGCCAATGTGCCTGTGGGTTCTCTATTTTTAGCTGAGTCGCTAGTTTATGAATTTCAATGATTTCTTCGTTCAAAACCCATTCTCGCGGTCGACCAGGTTTTCTAGCTTGCGTCATCAAGTCAAGATTACGCGAACTAAAATTTAAACAATTGTTGTACTGTACAAAAATGGAATCGTCATCTTCGAGTGCGCTGCAAAAAATGGTTTCTCTTGAAAATTTGCAGTGTGTTTACCCAAAAGATGAAGAAATATCCTCGTTGTCCGGAAAAGAAAGTTGGGTGTTTATCCAAAAAAAGTGGTGTGAAGCACCGCAAAAGACAAAACGCCTGCCACATATGACAGGACCCATGAAACTGTCGTTATTTGTGCTATCCTCTTGCTCTTAGCTGCAAATGATATTGATCCAGGACGCCAAAGTGCAACAAGCCATACCCCGAAGAATAATGCGGGAATCGAAAAAATTGCATGCGCTCCGACTGCAACCAAACGCAAAGGTGAACTGGAATAAACCTGCAAAGAACCACTGCTCATGGGAGACATAAGCAGTACCAAAGAAAAACTAACTAACGATGCGAAGACTACCACTATCATAATAATCTCATGCACAAAATAATTGCCTTTTGTTCTGAACCACATGCTCACTAAGACCAAAGCTGTCCACAAAGTCTGCATAACAAGATTAATCTCATGAACACTCAAACCAATTTCAATCTCAAAATATGGGGCTACGACTATAGCTCCAACCGTCACTAAAAGAACGATGAGGATGACAAGGACTGCGATCTTTCCCTGCGAAGGGCCACTAGACGCTGGTCTTTTATTCCTCTTTCTTCGGGCAGCAACTATTACTAAAGACAACATTAATGCCGCCAGCACTATACTCACTCCAACCAAGGTGTAGAACATCGTCTGATTTAGGCCCAGGATCTGAGGACTCCACATGTTTGTAGCGATTGCCTGTACAGTGACAGTCAAGTCCTCAATGTACCAGCCATACCTATTTGTCACGTTTTTGTAGACTTCTGAAGATCCAACGAACGCACCGGTGGCTTTGTCCCATTCTTTGTGCCTAAGCGAGTCGTTTCCATATGTTACAATTCGGGTTGCGCCTAACACTGTTTTTTGCTCTTGACTTTGAATAGTTACGTTAACGGGTTTTCCAGTGTGTGGTGAGTAGTCATAGAATTTGTTTCCTGGATCAAGATTCGAAGGAATGATTATCCACCCTTCAACATTTCCTTCAGTAAAGTTAAACTTCCAAACGGCACTTCCTATTGTCCCATTAGCATACCTAGCAGTTAGATTTATGGAGAATGCTGCACCCTGAACGGGCAAAACCTCTATTCTAAACCATCTAACGTCGTGTGTTGGAGGCGGAGTTACCAGTACCGGTTACGCCGACGTTGTATTCGATCCAATCTCCTTCTTTGACACCTACCGAAGGCTCGCCATAAGCAGCGTGGGGCTTGCCAAGTGCACTATTCCAACTATTAATGATAGTACCAAAACGAGTGTCTAGGGTCAAACGGTGTTTTCCTCATAACAGCACCATAATAACTGGGTTATTTCATGTTAAAAGGAGTTTTTGTTAAACTTATTTGACTAAACAAGAGTCAAAGTTTCTTGACCAACGCTTACCGCATGCCGTCCAGGAGTTCGTTTTGTATGGGGAGTGGCAGCTCACGGAAAATAATTAGCTCATTTTAAAATCGTCAGATAAAATCGTTAATTGTTCTTTCTTTTCCAGACTTGAAACGAGCGCTGTCGTTCTTCACATTGTGTTAGCGGAGGATTCTTTGTTGCTCACGCGTGTCCTGCGACCGTCTGCTTCACTTCATAGTTGGCTGTGTAGACGAAATTAGCAATCATTCAGGCCAGTAGTACAGACTTGGATTCATGCACCGTTAGGCAATAAGGAACTTCTTGCGACGAGTATACCTATTCCTTCTGAAAGCGCTCGGCCCCTCTTATTTCTTCTCCGGAGCTGAGCTGGAAACGGCGAATGTCACGATGAGCGCGACTAAAACGAGCAGCCCGACCGGGAGAAACACTCCGAACAAGATGTCTCCAATCTGGTCTTTAAACAGATACATGTAAACCGAGGAAATTATGGCAACTGCCAGCCAGCAACTCGATATGATTGCAGCTCTATAGTCCATGTTTCGCAACTCATCCTTCAGTCAATAGGTTGTCGTAGCTCACTTAAGGTTTTGTGGTTGTCAAGGCACAGCAACTATTACGTCTACAAGCTCAGGATTAGTGTCTTACAAACTGTTTTCGGGGTAACTATTCTCGGTTCATAAGGCTTTTTTGTCTCGGAATTCTTGTCTTTTACGGTGCAAAAGCTGAGCATAAAGTCCGCATTGTGCAATTCCAAGTTTAAACAGCTAGTCTTTCTAATCTGCATTGTATGTGCGGTTATTGTTTATTTCTTGTTGACCAGGATTGACCTGGTAGTTCACGAGGAACTTTATGATTTCGGCTTGATATTCAGCACCCAATGGGTTGATCCTTACCGAGCTCTCATGTGGTCGATATACGCCTGTCTAGTCGCGTCGGTGGCTTTGAGTGGAACAGTCTTAGTATTTGATCTTCTTGCAAAGAAACAAGAGACTTCCACAGCTCCTTCTTTGCTTGAAAGAATGCGGAAGGTCGTTGCAAAACTTCTACCTTTGAAACTGCCATTTAGGGTTGAAGCTTCCAAGCATCCTCAAGGATTATCTGAAGAACACCTCCCATTAGAAGATGACCCTCAGAAAGCTTCAGAGCAACTAATCTTGCCAAAGAAAAACCAGAGTCTCCGCATCAAGAATTCAGAGGTTGCTGGACCGGAAGAGAATAGTGAAAAACGAGTTAATAACATGTTAATCTCTTGTCCTAAATGCAAAAGAGTTTTCCAAACTCCTTTGGTGATGCTTGATTTCAGCGGGACAAAACCTGGACTGATGAATGTCTGTCCCTACTGCAATCAAGTGTTGGGAAACAGTGAGGCAGAAACTGACGTTTATTGTGATTTAACATAAATAGATGAGATGGTGAAGTATGGAAACACTTGATTCAGAGAAATCGGAAAAAAGTCGAAAAAAACAAGACGAAAAAAACGCGTTGCTGGTTCTAGATGAGCTAGGCAAAGAAATAGACACTCTCTGCGAAGAAAAAACTAGTCTCTTAGACATAGAGAGAAAACTCGAAAAAGAAATAGATAAGGAAGTCAAACGCAGAGAACAGAAAAGAAAACTCTTGAAAACTGAAGTTGAAACCCTGAAAAAGAAATGTGAAAAACTAACATTCTTCGTGAATACGTTTCGCCAAGAAGAGACTGTTGAAACCTAGCGCGTGTTGCTGGATTTTGGCTGGTAGCTATCGACCTTGATTCTATAGGAGATTTTTATGGCGCTTGCGTAATCGGAAATAGGCAGGTAATTTGGTTGACTCGCAGGTTTTCGCTTCAGCTGCTTTGCTTGCAGTAATTACGGTTTTGCTGTTGTTTCTTGCTGTTCCGCATGTGATAGATATGCAGAGTAGAAGCCTGGATGAGTGTTATGTGGGGGTGGTTAGCGCGCGTCAGCTACCGACCCCATTTGGACAATGGTAACGAAATTTGCTCTCAAATGGGGTGTCATGCAGAACGAGCACTTTGAGGCGTTGGAGAGTTTCTGGAAAGACACCACCGAACATCGCATAGATTATGGCTCTGTAGAAGGTAAGGCGGTGCTTATTTTACCCAGCAACTACGGCTGGGGAATGAGGAAACCTGACGATCACATCTGGGGATTCTGGGGGGCAGACGAGAAATCGCCTCAAATCTGGATGGTAAGCCGCGAACTCCTGACCAAGTACGGAGCGACATTAGACATTATCTTCGACGATCCAGCATTTCCAGTTTGAATCAAATTACAGCCAAATCTACCTATGGAAACGCCACATTGCCATACTGAACTATCTTTGGCTTTTGTTGAGTCAGCGAGCGGCCCGGACACACGTAGGGTGCAAAATCTTATATTCCAAACGCGCTGTAAAAACATACTTTGGGTGCTAAAATTGAATCTAAAAGACACAAAAGCTATTGGCAAAACGATGATTGCAGCAATTCTAATTGTAATAATAGCCATCGCTGGAGTCGCCAGCTACTATCTATATACGACTCAGGTTCCGAAAATAAAGGACACATTGATCATGGGAACAACTGACTCGGTTGAATCTTGCTTGGATCCGGCGGAAGCTTACGACTTCTTCGGTTTCGAGATCATTCAGTCTTTGGGTTCGCCACTGGTTGAATATGAAGCGGGTTCGACAGGTAGCATGGAAGACATTATCCCCGCGTTAGCCACCTCCTGGGAACCTTCGGCAGACGGCTTGGTTTGGACGTTTAATCTAAGGCAAGGCGTAATGTTCGATTCTTCAAGAGAATTCACGGCTGAAGACGTAAAATACACATTTGACAGAGGAATTGGCATTGCTGATGAAGACGGAGCGTTCGTGGGCGTTGGAATCGGCGACATTATCGACAGCGTTACAGTTGTAAGCGACTATGTTGTTCGATTCAATCTGAAGATTCCTTTCGCCGCGTTCTTGTCACTAATGGCTTTCCAAGCTTGCTATATTGTTGATCCGATGTATGCGCCAATGAGTGGATCCTCCTGGAGCATAGACGACATTGTAGGCTACGCAGATGGAGACGCGAGGGCAAGTAGCCCTATGGGTCTGGGTCCCTACACTCTCAAGAGTTGGACACGGGTTGCAGGCAAAGACACGAAGATGGAGCTCGAAGCCAATCCTCTATACTGGAACGCTGCGGCAGGATATCCGAAGTCTAAGAATATTGTGATACAGTTCTATGCAGATTCTCCCGGATTAGCCTTAGCAATGACAGCTGGAGACGTTGATGTGGCGTTTAGACAGCTTGCAACGAACGATATCGCTACGATGAAGACAAATTCAAACCTTAAAGTTTGGGAGGGCACTGGCGCGTTTATACAATACTTATGTTTGCAGCAGGATTACGCGCCATTCAACGACCCGACGGTAAGGGGGGCTGTGGCCGCTGCGATCGATAGATCCGCTTTGGTGGAAACTGTGTTCCAAGGGCAGGCTCAGGAGCTCTATAGCATGATTCCCGCTGGCATGTTCGGACACACTGACGCGTTTGAATCTTATGAAAGCCCAAACTACAATCTAACTAGGGAACTTCTGTCTTATGTTGGATACAACGCAAATAACAAGCTGGAGTTTACGTTGTGGTATGAAACTTCAGGGCACTATCCGCAGAGCGCACAACAAGCTTTGATGCTCAAGGAAGCTCTGGAGGAAAGCGGTGTCATCAGCGTCACTTTGGAAGGCCGGGACTGGGCAGCATACAGAACCGCGAGGCAACAAGAAATAATGCAGGCTTACATTATGGGCTGGTATCCGGACTATATCGACCCAGACGACTACATTTTCCCATTCGTACATTCGGTAGGCGGATCATGGATACACCACAATTACGCTAGCGCGCAAATGGATCAGCTAGTCGAGTCAGCAAGAGGAACTACAAATACAGCTGAACGACAAAGCTTGTATGAGGATATTCAAGACTTGATGGTTGATGAAGTTCCGATAATTCCGCTTTATCAGGGCGGTGCCTACGCTGTTTCAAAGCCAAACGTGAAAGGAATCTACTTAGACATCACTCAAAACTGGCGCCACTGGCTGGTCTACATCGAAGAATGACCTCTAAAATCTCAATATCTCTCTTTTTTTTCTATTTTTTTCTGTTTGGTGAAAGGGCGATGTAGATGACCCTGCGAACTTACATCATTTCCAGGATTTTGCTGACGATACCAATGATATTCATCCTTCTAACAACAGTTTTCGTGATTATGCGTGTCCTCCCTGGAGATCCAGTATTGCTTCATTTTGAGAAAATCGAGAACCCCGAGGCAATGGAGGCCATGCGGATTCGATTGGGACTTGACAAGCCTTTGCTTTTTCAATATTTTGATTATATTATTGGCCTTTTCAGGGGAGACCTAGGCAAGTCTATGCAAGATTATTCATCCGTGGGTCAACAAATTTTCTCCGCTTTTCCGGCGACCCTCGAGCTTGCGATCTGTTCAATGCTAATCGCTATCTTAATTGGATTGTTTTTAGGAGTTGAGTCCTCAAAAGCGTATAACACGCCAAAAGATCATGTAATAAGAGTATTTGGAATAGTCACTTACGCAATCCCGGTTTTCTTCTTGGGAATGGTTTTTCAGATGATTTTCGGCGTCGGATTGCACTGGCTTCCGGTGGGGGGGAGAATCTATCAGGGTTTGGAGCCGGTCGGACTTGTAGTCGGAGATTTCCAGTTTTCAACTGGCTTGTACGCCATCGACAGCATTCTTGAAGGCAATGTCGTGAAGTTTGTGACGTCTCTGAAATACCTATTATTGCCTTCGCTGACGTTAGGTTTAGTTCTCTGCGGAATTTTCATCAGGCTCACGCGAAGCAACATGTTCGAAACCTTAAGGTTAGACTTTGTGACCGCGGCTAAAGCCAGAGGGTTAAATGAAAGCACGGTGACCTACGGATATGCTCTTAGAAACGCGTTTCTTCCGGTGATTACGATGATGGGGCTTCAGTTTGCTCTGCTTTTGGGCGGGGCGGTGTTAACCGAAACTACTTTTTCGTGGCCTGGATTGGGAAGGTACCTCGTCGATCGAATAAACTTTAGAGACTACACGGCTATACAGGGAGTAGTTGTGGTTTTCGGCATTTTCGTTGCTATAGTGAGCTTGGCTGTCGACTTGCTATACGCGTATCTTGATCCGAGGATCAGGTTGTAGAAATAGGTATGACTAAAACAAGAATTAGACGAAGCATGCTCGCGCAACTGATCCCTGGAATTGCATCATTAGCCAAGAGGGGCTTAGCAGGATGGCTGGTCCTTTTCGGGGCGACACTCACTGTGGCAATAATAGTGATGACTCTATTATCCCCTTGGCTTTCTCCTTACAACCCGTCCAAGACTAGAGTGGGAGAGCCCTTGTTGCCCCCCAGCTCCGAATTCTTGTTTGGAACAGATGATTTAGGCAGAGACATGTTTAGCCGCGTCCTTTCGGGGGGCGGAATAATGCTTCAAGTTTCGATTCTGTCCGTGTTTGTCTGCATCATGATAGGTGTCCCGCTGGGTCTATTCTCATCCTACACGGGAGGCGCAGTCGACAAATTCGTGAACCTAATCATGGACAGCGTCTACGCTTTTCCCGGACTAATTCTTGCAATAGCGCTAACCATAGTTTTTGGCACAGGAGTGATAAACATGGCGGTGTCTATTGCGGTAGTCTATGTTCCTTCATACTTCAGAGTAATTCGAAGTCAAGTGCTAAGCATAAAAGAACTGCCTTACGTTGAGGCAGCTAACGCTGCCGGCGCTAAAAAACGCACAGTATTATCGCGTTACATCTTGCCCAATGTTTTTCCATCTGTAGCTGTAGTTTCCACCGTGAATTTTGCCGATGCGATACTGACGGCTGCAGGGCTGACATTCATCGGCATGGGCGTGTCCGCGAGCATTCCGGATTGGGGGTGGGACCTGCAAAACGGACGGAGACTCTTGGTGAGTGGCGACTGGTGGGTCATAGCCTTTCCGGGTTTGATGATTATCCTTCTGGCTTTGGGTTTTGCTCTGATGGGTGAGGGTTTAAGCGAACTACTAAATCCGAAACTGGAACAGACAGGTGAATAGTCACGACAGATGAGCTGCTAAAGGTTGAGTCTTTGACCGTGGAGTACTGGACAAGAAATGGTAACCTCCGCGCCGTAGATGATGTTTCCTTCTCCGTGAGAAAAGCCGAGACATTGGGCATAGTTGGGGAGTCGGGTTCAGGAAAATCTACGTTAGGCCTGTCTCTTATAGACTTGATTCCGTATCCTGGCAAGCTGACCAGAGGCAAAATAATTCTCAACGGCAAAGAGGTGTTAAAGCTTCCCAAAGATGAGTTGCGCAACCTCAGAGGAACAGAAGTCTGCTACGTTTTCCAAGATCCTATGACTTCATTGAATCCGGTCAAGAAAATTGGGGCTCATTTTGTAGAACTGATCAGGACTCATGACGCCAATGTGTCTGAGAAGGATGCTATTGAACAGGCTAGAAAACTGCTTCGCGATGTTGGCATTCAGCCTGATAGAGTGGATGATTATCCTCACCAGCTCAGCGGGGGAATGAGGCAACGGGTGATGATTGCCTTGGCCATAGCTTTGAATCCGAGTATTGTTGTGGCAGATGAACCCACGACGGCGCTGGACGTCATTGTGCAGGCGAAAATTCTGGATCTGCTGAATACATTGCGTGACACTTACGGGATGGCTCTCATCCTGATAACTCATGATTTGAGCATCGTGCTCCAGAGAAGCGACAACATAATTGTCATGTACGCTGGGCAAATAGTTGAGTATGCTCCAAGCGAAGAAGTATATGCAAAGCCAGAGCATCCCTATACTCAGGGGCTTCTCAAGTCGATTCCCAATATTGAAATCGCTGATCAGAAGCTGGAAGCGATCGCAGGCTATCCGCCGCACCTGCTTAACTTGCCGGGTGGGTGTCGATTCTGGCCTCGCTGCAAGTTTGTCTTTGACAGGTGCCGAATGGAAAATGTTCCGCTTTTCAAAACTGGAAAAAACCGTCTCGTTCGCTGCTTCCTCTACGAGGAGGGAAGAATAGAATGAGCCAAGACGAGATCCTCAGGGTAGAGCATTTGAAAAAGTATTTTCCAGTTGAGAAGAGTTTTCTGGAGAAGACGTTCACTCGCAACAGACACTTTGTCAAGGCAGTTGATGACGTCAGTTTCAGCGTGTCTAAGGGCGAGATTTTTACGTTGGCTGGCGAAAGCGGATGCGGAAAAACCACAACGGGCAAACTCGCTGTCAGATTAATCCCGCCTACGAGTGGAAAAATCTTCTTCGACGGCGCTGAAACCACCAGCCTTGACGATGAATCTTTGCGTGTGCTAAGAAGAAGAATGCAGATAATCTTTCAAGATCCCTATGCTTCGTTCAATCCTCGAATGAGAATAGGAGATGCCGTGGGGCATCCTCTTGAGATTCACGGAATAGCAGATCATGATGAAAAGAAGCAAACAGTCATGGAAATCCTAGACAGGGTAGGATTGTCGCCTCCTGAGAAGTTTTTGGATTTGTATCCTTACCAGATGAGTGGCGGTCAGAGACAGCGTGCTGCCATAGCGAGGGCTCTGATACTTCGACCAGAATTTGTTGTTGCAGACGAACCGGTTTCAATGATTGATGTATCGCTGAGAACAGCAATAATTGATCTGATGCTGAACCTTAGGAAAGACTTTGGGCTTACATATCTCTTCGTCACGCACGACTTGGCAGTGGCTAAGTACATTTCAGACAGGATAGCCATCATGTATCTCGGAAGAATCGTTGAGATTGGAGACCGAGAGACAATATTCTCGGATCCCCTTCATCCGTATACGCAAGCTTTGCTTTCGGCGATACCGGTGCCCGTTCCGGAAAGAAAGCGTAAACACATTGCACTGCAAGGAGATGTTCCTTCGGCCATAGACATACCTTCAGGCTGTCGTTTCCACACGCGCTGCAGCTACGCAGACAAAACATGCAAAGAAGCAGAACGAGAGCTTATTCCGGTCTCACCGAATCACTACGTAGCTTGTAGCCGATGCAAGAACTAGTGCGCTGTTGAGCAGTTGCGTCTTGGCAATTTGACGGTGAAATGAGTGGATAAGCAGTTTTAGGAACAGACTACTTCTTCCATTCTCTTGCCTTGTTCCGGCGCGTTTGGAAAGTAGTAACTTGAAAGTGATTTGCCGGGAAAAGATTATGAGTGAGCATGCGAAGAAGCATGTTGCGTCTTAACCGTTTTGGAAGAGGAACAATAGTTCGATGAGCGTCATTGAAGATTATGTGGCGGGTATAGAGGGAACATGTGGCCAAGAAGGAAGTGTCATTGTAACATTCAAGTACGACAAGAAGGATGAAGCCTTGGCTAAGATACATAAAAGGGCCAAGCTGAAGAATTCTATTTCTGGAGTAATCTTTGAATTCGTTTTTCAGGGTTTTAGTTTTCGAGTGTTCCCAACTGGGAAAGCGATTTTTAGCAGTGTCCCAAGCAAAGAAATGCTAAGAAGTATTCTCAAAAGCCTTCTTCTCTAAACACTGAATTGCGTGTCCGCGGAGAGCTAGACTTGAGGATTACTTAACTTGGGTTTCAGGTTTGCCTCTTTAACGTCCATGTAGAGCCAGTTTCTCTTCCAAGCTTTTGTTTTTTCCTTGCGATCCTTCTTTTTGAACTTGGCTATCTCAACACGCTCTTTGAACACTGGTGAGTCAACAACCATCGTGTGATACCCTTGTCCGTCTTCGCTGCAAACGTCTATTCCTTGCTTGTCCGCTAGTTCTTTCAATTCTTTGATAGAGTTCTTATCGAGTTCACGACCGAGCCACTCTTTGTTTATGAAGTCCAGGTTTATGCAGTTCATGATGGGTCTGATGCCTGCATTTATTTCCTCTTTCAGAACATCGTAGGTATCCTTTGACGGGTTTTCGTTAGGCATCATCAGCTTCAGGCCCAGCTGTTCACACATTGTGTCATAGTACGTTTGATGTATTTGCGCACAGCCTGCACCCTTAATATCTCCCACTACGACGCCTTCAATTCCTTCTTCTCTAGTAAGGCGGGCAAGTATTGCAAGGATATCTTCGTACGCTTTTCTGATTTTAACTTTCATAAGAGGAGTTCCAAGAGTCTTGGATTGGAGTTCCATTATTTTGAAGCTGTGGAAAATGTAGGGTTCAGCGTACATGTAAGAGAGAAGGTATTTCACTTCGTGACCTTGAGATAAGACCTTCTGATATGCTAAGCAACATTCCTTTCCGCCGCTCCAGTGAATAGCAACCTTCATTTAGCCAATTCAACCTTGAAGGGCAAAAACACTTTTGGCTAATAAGCCTTCTGCAATTGCGTTGGTCGGCAACAGCGCGCGTTGGAAGTACCGGGTTAGTTCTTCAGAGATATGCATGTTTGATTTTTGAGTCTGTCATTGACCAGCGGTGTTACTGGTTTCTTGGTCAAGGCAGCGTATTACATGTGGTACCGACATGGCAACTTTTTCATTAGCGCGCTGAGAAAGTATTTAGATACTTTGAGGTGACTATTTCTAAAGAAGAAGGAGATAATATGGTCAAGGTTGTTTTTGTTGAGCCACCCAAAGACTACTGGTTTGTTATGGGTGAATACCTTCCGCCCCCCTATGGACTTCTTCAGCTCGCAGGTTATTTAGAAACGAAGATGCCCGAAGTCGAGATCGAAGTCTTAGATTGTCAGGCCCTGTCTCTGGATTGGAAGGGTTTAGAAAGAAAGCTGGAGACTTCTGATCCTGATGTTGTTGCAACAAGCGGTTTTGCCACGTGTAATGTGTATGTTGCTGCAAGAACCTTTGAAACCGCAAAGAAACTAAAACCAGAAGTGCTCACAGTTGCCGGAGGGCAACACTTCACAGCCACCGCTCAAGAAAGCCTTGAGCAGTACCCGGAAATTGACGTTGTAGTCAGGGGAGAGGGAGAAGAAACGCTAGTTCAACTGGTTAAGGCCGTAGATGAAAAAAGGGTTTTCTCTGGAATAGAGGGCGTTTCTTTCAGGAATGCGGACAGGATTCTGCACAATTCTCCTCGTTCTCTTCATCGGTAATCTGGATAATTTGCCTTTTCCAGGGTATCATTTTGTTAAGGACTACGCGCACCGTTATCATTTCGCGATGATGGCTGGCTCTGATGCGAGGTATGGAATGGTTGAGGCTTCAAGGGGATGTTCGCATCACTGCACGTTTTGTTCACAGTGGAAGCATTGGCAAGGCTCGTGTAGGCACAAATCCGTGAAACGTGTGGCCGACGAGATCGAGTTTCTCTACAACAACTACGGGAGCAGACTTCTTTGGCTTGACCGATGACAATTTTGGGTTTGGTCCGCGAATGGAGAATCTGTGTGATGAGCTGATTGGGCGTGGTTTTTCGGACGATATTACTTGTTTCATGCAGGCTCGGGTTGATGATGTTGTTCGAAATTCGCATCTTCTGCCAAAAATGAGCAGAGCAGGAATCAACTGGTTACTTCTTGGAGTGGAGAGCGGTAGCCAAAGCAATCTTGATGGTTTCCGCAAGGGCACTAAGCCTGAAGAGGCGGTTGATGCCGTACGATTGTTGAAACAGAATGGCATATTCTCTCAAGCATCATGCATAATCGGAAACCGCCAGGACTCCAGTGATTCAATCGAGAATTTGAGGGAATTTGTCAATGGGTTGGATCCTGACCTTGCAATTTTCATGATTCTGACGCCTTTTCCTGGAACGGACCTATATGAGGAGGCAAAACTCAAGGGTTGGATAGAGAACTGGAACTGGGCTGATTATGACATGATCCACGCCATAATGCCGACGGAATCCTTGAGCATAGAGCAGTTGCAGCATGAGCTCTACAGGTGCTATCGTGGCTTTTTCGGGTCTTGGAGCAGGGTAGCAGAAGGCTTTTTCTCGAAAAACAGCGCAAAAAGGAGAGTTTACAGATATTTTGCGCGGCAGAGTGTTCTAAGACAGTTAAAGAATCTGGTTTGAGGATGATTGTTACTTGATTTTAAAGATCAAGAACCGTCGTGACCTGACTCTAATTTTCTTAACGCTATCTTCAATATTCGGTCTGGTTCTATCCCTCTTGTTTGTTGGATACCCTCCTATTCTTGGAGACGATTGGGCATTTCGCAGTTTGATTGCGGGATCTGCGTTTTGTGCAGTGTGCATCTTGGGAATCTTTGCTGCCCTTTTTCCCCGTTCATGTTCAAAGATGCCGAGTTTTGGGAAAAGCAATGGAGACCAAGAGAACCGTTCTTTAATCCACGAAAAGAATTTGCGTGCACACCATCCCCTATGCGGTAACTATTCTACCCACATCTTGCATATCGGCAATAGAAGACTGTGTGCAACTTGCACGGGGCTTTCGGTTGGCGCCTTCGGCGTTATCGTTGGCACGATTATGTATTTCTTCGGAGGCTTTCGCGTTGGAGCGCCGCATGTGTTGGTGCTGATAGGAGGGTTGGCTGTCATTGCAGGTTTATTGCAGTCTGCACTGCCAAAGCTAAGCAACGGTTATGCTAGGTTTTTCTTTAGCATCATCTTCGTTTCAGGATGTTTTCTTATGATAGTCGGTTTGGATGCAGCGGTCGAGAGTATCACAATTGACCTCTTCTTTGTCGCTCTTTCTATACTCCTGATTATGACGAAGATAGCCTTCTCCCAGCGGATCATCTCGAGACGTGCTCAAACTGCTCAATGGAATCTTGCAAACCAGACAGAAAGTAAGGGCGGCGTTAAGGGTTTGTTTTGGAACGAGTTATTTTGTAAATAGCGCCTGCAATCATCAAAACGCCGAAGACTATAATAATTAACCACCAGAAATTAACCGTCTGAGATAACCATCCAGTTTGCTGAAGCAGCATAGAAACTCCCCACAGCAGTATTATCATGCCGACTACGATTCCAGCGATTGAGCCGCCGTGAGGAAGACCAAAACATTCTTGTTCCGCTTTTCTGCGTTCATATCGACGCGAAGCAACGGTACCGGTTATCAGTCCTGCCCCACATTTCACGCAAAATTCCGCAGTGTCCTCATTCTTAGTGCCACATTTCGGGCAATATACCATTTTTTCACCCGTTAATGGATTTTGTTAAGGTTTGTTAATAAAACTTTTGTCACATTGGCGCCAAGTTGTTTTGCACGCTCTGCAACCTTCTGCGAGCATAAACGCGCTACCTTACACTTCTCCAAGGATTTGAATCTGAAGTTCGGCTAGCGCATCTGCGGATTTAACCCAAATTAAACAAACTGCATAATCCGTCTAATAGTATGAAAAAATAGAACTTTCTCACCCCGGCGCGTGCAATTTCTGGAGGAAAAGCTTTCCCAAGCGAAAAATTCAAGTGCAACCATCAGAATACCTTCTTCTTGTGAGAGTATGCACGTAGTCAAAATTGTAGAGCTGATAGGTTCTTCACCTCAAGGTTGGCAAGAGGCAACACAGGCCGCACTTAATGAAGCTGCCAAGACAGTCAAAAACATAAAGGGCATTCACGTAAAAAGATGCACTGCCAAAGTGCAAAACAACAAGATTGTGGAGTACAGAGCAGTAGTCAAAATAGCTTTTGCAGTAGAGCACGAGCGTTAGAATCTTCCATTTTCTTTTCTTAGTTCTTGCTTATTACGTTTGACTAGTATACAGTGAAGTAGTCAGAGTAGATGGTATAACCGTGAATGTTAAGTGCTAAGCGGTAATTTTCTGAGGGCAAAGCGGTGCTAAAGCTCAAAGTCACGTTTTTTGTGAATTAGCTGGCAGAATACATACAATAAATCGTTGCACTGAATGCCCACTCCCATCGCGCGCGCTCATATTGCAGGTACCAAATTGCCTTGCTTATGTTCTCAGGTGCCTTGTCAACGGTTTTTTCATTACTGCTGCTCATGGGTGTTCAGGTTTTCTCATCTTCGCCAAGTTTCATCGTTTTGCTTGCCATGGGTTTTACAGGTGTGGCTAACCTCATTTGCGGTTTGCTCTTGCTTGCCTCAGAATAACTGGATTTTTGAAGACTTTTCGTTTTAACCGTAGTGCGGGGTCTAGATCAGGAACAGACAAGAAGCGGGTTGGACGCCAACTCGCTTCATCGCCTTGCTGCTTTGCTAATGACGAATTTCCTCAGTTCCTCAGCGATAAAGACCGAACTTGAAACGAGAATTACCAACAGCCAGTCCCAAACTGAGAGCGAAGTTGTGCCCAAGGCACTCTGCAATGGAGGAAAAACAGTCGCCAACACCTGCAGTGAAACGGAGGCGGCAAGCCCTGCCAACAGGTATTTGTTGGTAGTCAAACCAATCTTGAATACAGAAGTTGTCCTTGACCGGCAATTCACTGCATTGAAAATTTGAAACATCGCTATGACGGTGAAAGCTATGGTCTGAGCCCTTTGAAGGTTTCCATTGTTCAATTCACTTGTGAAAAGCCCCAAGGTTCCAATTGCCATGAAGACACTCACGTAGACAATATTCAATATCATGTCCCGGTTGATTATTCTCTCCTTAGGTTTTCTAGGAGGCATATCCATAACACCTTTTTCCTTAGGCTCCATAGCGAGGAACTTATCTAGCAAACCATCAGTCACCAAGTTGACCCATAGTATCTGAACTGGCGTGAAAATAAGGGGAACACCTGGCAGAAGAACCAATGCAGCCAGCATCGTAACGATTTCCCCGGTATTGGTTGAGATGAGGTACTTAACGACTTTCCTTATATTCTCAAAAACCACACGCCCCTCTTCCACAGCGCTAACTATGCTTGCAAAATTGTCATCCGTTAAAACCATATCAGCAGTCTCTTTCGTCACGTCGGTTCCCGTTATGCCCATTGCAACGCCGATTTCCGCTGTCTTTAGAGCCGGAGCATCGTTGACTCCGTCTCCTGTCATGGCAACTATGTGACCTTTCCTTCGCAAAGACTCGACGATTCGATACTTATTTGTCGGAGACACACGAGCAAACACAGATGTCTCATTTATGACTGCATCCAATTCCTCATCAGACAAACCGTCAAGGTCAGCACCGCTGAGGGCCTGCGTCTCTTTCTCCAAAATGCCTATTTCTTTAGCAATGGCAATTGCGGTAATCTTGTGATCGCCTGTCGCCATTACTACCTTGATACCTGCATTCTTGCAAAGCGAAATCGCAGATTTAGCCTCGGCTCTTGGCGGGTCAATCATTCCTGCCAGCCCAATAAAAACCAGTTGGGCTTTGCCACGTTGGATATCGAACTTGATGTTGTCAATTTCACTCTTGTCAAAAGTTAAATAAGCAATTCCTAGTACTCTCAGAGCTTCACTGGCCATATGCGTGCTGACTGCCAAAAGCTCTTTTTTCTTTTGACGTGTTAGCGATTTCACTTGGTCGACTTGAATATCACTACACATTTCAAGGACGGTTTCCGGAGCGCCTTTAACATAGACGCTGAGTTTTTCCTTCGAGATTTCATGGAAAGTAGCCATGTATCTATCCTTTGAGTCAAAGGGAATCTCGTCAATGCGTGGATATTTTTCCTCTAGAGTGTCTTTTTGGAATCCCGCTTTTGCTGCGGCGACGATCAGCGCTCCTTCGGTTGGGTCGCCATAGATTTCCCATCGACTGTCTCTATCGGTCTTATGCTGTCTTAGTCTTGTATCGTTGCAGAGAACAGCAGCTTGAAGCAATAAACTCAACGATTCATCCTTGGCTGCATCTACCTTGTTGCCATCTAATTCGAAGTCTCCATGCGGATAGTATCCTACACCCGTAACGCTGACCAATCTGTTGTTTGCGAATATCTGTTGGGTAGTCATCTGATTCGTAGTCAACGTTCCAGTCTTGTCAGTACAAATCACAGTGGCCGAACCCAAAGTGTCAACAGCCTGCAACTTCCGGATAATGGCGTTCCGCTTAGCCATCCTGTGAACACCAATGGCTAATGTAATGGTGATCACGACAGGAAGCCCCTCTGGAATAGCCGAGACCGCTGCCGCTAAAACGAACAAGAACGCCTCGAGAAACTCAAACCCGCGCAGCAGGCTAATTGCTAAAATTAAGCCACTTGCCACCAGCGCGAATAATCCTAGCTTCTTGCTGAGGTCTGCGGTCTGCTTTTGAATCGGAGTAGCAGCCTTCTCAGTCTCCTTGATCAGTCTGGCTATTTTGCCAATTTCCGTTTTCATGCCTGTTGACGCAACAACAGCTTTCCCTCTTCCACGGGTAACCATGGTCCCAGAAAACGCCATGTTCACCCTGTCAGCCACTGCCAAGTCCCTTTCAAGGGGGCTATTCGTTTTCTTCACGGGAAGCGATTCGCCTGTTAGCATGGATTCGTCGATTTCAAGATTCATCGCCTCTAGAACGCGGGCATCAGCTGGAACCTTCGTCCCAGCTTCCAACGCTATTACGTCGCCAACTACGATTTCTTTCGCCTTGATGCGCATCTCAATGGCATTTCGAACTACCTCGGCCTCGGGGGCAGCCAAAGTTTTCAAGGCTTGAAGAGCTGCCTCCGCCTTGTATTCCTGGAAGAAACCTATGATAGCATTAAGAGCTATAACGACGATTATGACTATCATATCGATGTATTCGTCAACGAAAAACGAAATCAAAGCTGCAACGACAGAACTGCGACTAGGGGACTCCGCAATTGACCTATAAGCATGCCAAGTTTTGATGATTTGGCTTCTTCTTCCAGCTCGTTTGCACCATGAATCTGAAATCGATTGTTTGCTTCAGCTGACAGTTAAACCTTGTCTGCTTGTTTCCAGTTTCAAGAGAACCTGCTCGACTTCTATAGAATGCCAGGCTTCTTCTCCGCTCAAAGTAGCTCCCCCTGCCACGTGACTCCCAGGGTTAATCGGGAAATACGTAATAAAATTTGCGCCACTATCAGCTTATCACATTTGCGGGGCGATTGGTGCTTAGGTTAGCAGGACAAAGACGTAGATTGCTAATCCTCCGATTAGGTACAAGAAGGGGTTGTCCCAGGTGTGGGGTGAGTATGCTTCGGTTATGGTCATGAGTAATGGCAAGATTGCGAGTAGGCATAGTAGCGTGTTCGAAGAAAAGAGATTGCGAGAAATACTTAAGGCTATAATAGTTGTTAGAAAAACCATTGTGCTTCCTTCGTAACTGCGTGTGTAAACGCGGTTTCCAATCATGTCTTTAGTTTGGTACTTGTGTTTTCCGAAGCGGACGCCGATTGGTTCAGCTAAGCCATCGCCGAACGCGGTAATTAGTAAGGGGAGAGCTAGCAAGTCAAGCGGCATTCCTGAGAGTCCGTACAGGTAAGCTACGGTGATGAGTGCGATGTTCATGCCGATGATTTGGGTTGTAGCTAGCCTGACTGTATGTGGTCTGTCTTCTGGGCGGTCGTACGAGAGAGAAAGAAAATTGATGAATCGGACGCGCTTTCTTATTGGTTCGATGAAGATTAGGGATTCTGCGAAAGATAGAGAACCTGATATGATGAAGTACTCGATGCTGTAATTGAAGAAAGTTCGGTTAATTAATAGAGTAGAAAGCAATTGAGAAAAATGGATCACTTTTCTGGAATAGTTTACCTTGAGCCTATCCTGTTTAACCAGATAGCTGGTTACGCATTGAATCGCTAGCAGACCTATGAGTCGGATTGTTTCGAGGATAGGCCAGCTCTGTAATGGTAAAGACATTTCCCAGCCAAAATGCTTTAGGCTTTAATTAAGTTATTTCAAATTTGCACCCGAATTTTCCTTCAACTACTGCCTTGCTCTAGTACCTCCGAGAGTGCGCTTTCGTCTGGCTCGAGTTTTGGGCTCTTTCTTAAGCTGTGCTGCAGGTTTTTGGAGTTGTGATTGCAGTCGCATATTCTTTTTCATTGAAATACTTGTTTGCGACTTTTGTAATGTCTTGTTGGGATAATGATTTTATTTTGTCTACGTATTGATTTAGGATGCTTTCGTTCTCAAAGTAGAGTTCTGAGTCTGTCATTATTCGCGGTAGGGTATGTGGGCTGTCGATTGACCTGAAGACGTCGCCTAAAACAAGGTTCTTGCATTTTTCTATCTCATCAACTGGCACTGGATTATTTTTTAGTTTTTGAAGCTCTTTCTGAATTATGGTTTGAGTTTGTTTTAGTGATTTTGTTTTAACGGCGCAGTTCACTGAGAAATAGCCAAAATCCAAGCCGGACACATTAACTGAGTCAAAGTCATAAGTCAGCGGTCTTTTCTCTAACTCAACAAATAGCCTAGAGCTTTCGCCTATCCCCAATATCGCGTTCATCAATTCAATAGCAGGGATATCAGCACTCTTCGCCTGAGCGGTTTTAAAACCAAAACTCAGGTAAGCCTGAGTTATGCCTGATCTTCTCATTAATGCTTCCGTCTTGGGTTTTCCATCTTCAATGTTTCTTTTGGGTCTCGATATTGGATTGCTACTGTCTCTTTCCTGAAAGTCTTCAAACAATAAATTGGCGTCTCTGTCTGAAAACTTACCCGTGAGTGTCAAAATCATATTTCGGGGAGAATAATACTTTTCATGGGCTTTTCTTATCTTACTAAGCGTTATTTGCCTCACTGTCTTTTTTGTTCCTAAAATCGGATTTTTTGCGGGATGCTTTCGGAAAAGGCATTTGAGCAATGTTTCTTCAGTTTTATCCCATGGGTCATCGGAAGCTTCGGAAATCTCATTAAGTATTATTTTGCGCTCATGTTCAAGCTTTTCTCTTTCGAATGTGCTGTCAAACAGTAGTCCTGAAAGGACATTTGAAGCCTCAGGCAATCTTTCAGGGAAAACATCCACAATGCTAAAAGTGCATTCTCTTGATGTTTCGAAATTTGAGGCGCCTCCTATCTTCTCGATTTCATGGATAAGCGCTATCCTCTTTTGGGATCCGCCTACCAACATGTGTTCAAGGAAGTGGGAGGTTCCGATTTCGTCTTCAGAATCATCGTTTGAACCGTATTTTACCGCTAAGGAAAGCTGCGCGGTCAATGCATATGGACGCTGATACAACAAAACTATCAAGCCATTGGGAGAATCTCTCGTTGCCAAGAAAGACTGCCGTTCATGGGTGCAAAAAGGTGTTTCTCTCTAAAATATCTTCGACGCTCCCCGCGTTGCAAATAACTTGCATGTTGGGTCTCCAGATTTTAAGCGAGTTAGAGGAGTAAACAGTGCACTTACCCTCCGTCTCCAACCTCCTTTGCTACAAACCCGGCAAAGAGCTCAATGAGACTGTCTAAGCCAGAAGGTGAGTCGAGCAACACTACTGGATAACAACGCTGCCCAAAGGGCAACGCCAGCCTCAAGAATGTTCCATAATTCGCCAATCCAGACGAGGATCAATGCTTTTTTACGAAGGGAATTGGTTTTCAAAGTTAACATTCATCGCCTTAGCTTTGATTTCACATTTACACTGAAGAAGATTTGGTCTCCCACTTGGAGTGCTTGGATTTGGGGAGTGAAAACCTTACTTAGGAACCAACCACTTTATTAGTATAATGGCGTTATATTTTCGCTGAATCGAAAATCGAGCTACCCGATGTGAGACTATTGGAAAATACGTTGTTCCCGTCTTGGGATCCCTAGTAGCGAAGGAGCTGGTCCAAACGTATCATCTAACGCAGACAGAAGCCGCTGAGAAACTGGGGACCACCCAAACCGCGATAAGTCAATACGTTAATTCAAAGCGCGCAACAAAAAGCATACGAGCAATTCGGCGACATCATGCCAAGAATTCAAGCCATGGCCATAATAAGTGCCGGAGTCCTCGCAACAAGAGAAACAGGACAACAAGAAAGAAGTCACATCGGACTCCTGCAGACTATTCTCATCCCTTTTCAATCCGGAACCGGGCAAGAAAGGCGACGACTCTCGGATATGAACCTTGAGTTTTCCTCGCTCTTCTTAAATAATTTTCTATCAATCTTGCAAGAAAGGTTATTAAAGGTTTTATAACACCTCTTGCATCATAACAGCGTTATAAAGAGGCTGGTGACGGATGGAGAGGATATGTGTTCTTCTGCCCTGGAAACGATAGGAAAGACACCCCATGATTCACTTGAACAGATTAGCGGAAGGATCAAGAGCCAAGAATCGTGGCAAAGCTTGAGTCAAGAAATCCAGGAGGAAACGTGAAAGACCGAACATGCCCTCAGCATGATTGCTGAAGACAGAAAAAATGGGGATAGTTAATTCTCGCACTGTCATAATCAAACCAAGGCGGAGCAGGGCAACACTGGGATTGGCTTAGCCATGCATCACCGCGGTCAGAGGCTATCGCTTAATTTTAACCATGCCGGAAACCATGAGTCATGAACGTCGAAACCTGCTAAAAGCCTACGGGGCAGAGCTCGTCCTCACGCCAGGTCCTGAAGGAATGAGCGGCGCCATAAAGAAAGCCGAAGAGCTAGGCAAGAGACACTCCGAAGTCTTTTGTTCCCCAACAATTCAAGAATCTGGCAAACCCTAAGGTTCACAGGGAAACAACTGGTCCTGAAATTTGGAATGACACTGATGGAAAAGTAGACATTCTGGTCGCAGGCGTCGGGACAGGAGGTACGATAACTGGCATAGCACGAGTACATCAAACCTATTAAACCAACTTTCAGAGCAATAGCGGTTGAACCATCCAATTCGCCCGTGTTAAGTGGCGGTCAGAAAGGAGTCTCACAAAATTCAAGGCATAGGTGCAGGTTTTGTCCCTGACTGTGCTAAAACTCAATTTGGTTGATGAAGTCATAACGGTCAAGGATGACGATGCAATTGAAATGGCACGTCAACTAGCCAGAAAAGAAGGTCTGCTTGTTGGAATTTCGGCTGGCGCTGCAACATACGCAGCATTGCAGGTATCTCGTCGTTTGGAAAATGAGAACAAAATCATAGCTCGTTATCCTTCCAGATACAGGAGAGCGTTATCTAAGTACGGCACTTTTTCAGCAGCCTGGGATATGAGTACTGTCGTTTAGCAAGCTGTCTGTGAAGTTATTGCAGCTGAGAAGTCTACCTGACCGTAGATTATCCAAACGAGAATAATTAGACTAATCGCGCGCGACGCGAAAAATCGTCCTTCAGAGATTTGCGATAAAATACTTGTGTCGGCGAGGATTCGCTGCGACCTTCAGTTGCCTCGCCACGTTGCATCAATAAACCAATTTATAACACAGTTATATTTTTATATCGGGGAAACTACTCATCATTCATCCAGAATTGTAATTGGAAAGTGAGAGAAATGAAGGATGAAAAATCAATCCTCTACGTGCAAACAAGCGACAACCCAGAAAGACAATATTCGCCTTTGGTCCTAGCCCAGACAGCAAAAGCCATGGGTCTCAATCCAAAAGTGTACTATCTTGGTCAAGCGCTCAGAGTTTTGCTTCCGGGAGCAGCAGAAAAAATCAAAATAGGAAGTTTTCCCAGCGTCGCAGATATGCTCAACAAAACTATGCAGATGGGTATTGAAATCTACGTGTGTGAAGCATCCAAGCAGATGCTAGGATGGGATAAAGTTACCTTAATCTCCGGACCAAAAATAGTTGGAGCTGCCACACTCAACGACTTAGCCCTCAGTGCAGCCGCAACGATGTGGTTCTAGAAAAGCCAATTTCTCTGACCATGCAACCTTCTTGATTTAGGGGGAGAACCATGGATTCAAAAACTGACAAAAAGCTAGATTGCATAGGCCTGTACTGTCCTGAACCAGTCTTCAGGACAAGAATGGCACTGGACGAGATGCAAGTTGGCGAAACCCTGGAGGTTTTTGCAGATGATCCAGCAGCAGAATCCGACATTCAAAATCTAGTGAAGCACTTGGAACAGGAAATAGTCAGCAGCACGAAAGAAGGAGACACAATCCGCATAATAATCAAGAAGATAAAGTAGAAGGAAGAAGAACAGGTTATCCCCTCTGAGAACACGAGTTGTTGAATGCGGGTAATGTTAAGAAATATCCACAGAGGAATGAGAGAATGTCCGAGCAAAAACTTGTAAACATGAATTACGGAGCAGGCAAACCAGTTGACCCTCGCGTGATTGAGGCAATGCTTCCATACATGGAAACGTTATTCGGCAATCCCTCGTCACTCAGTTTCCATGGTCAGGAGGCGAAACGCGCGCTGACCGAAGCAAGAAAGAAAGTCGCAGAATTGGTAAACGCTGAAAGGCTAGAATCCGTAATTTTCACTTCAGGAGCTACTGAAAGCAATAACTTGGCAATCAAGGGCGTTGCCAACCGAAACAAGAACCGAGGCACACGCGTCATCACATCCAAAATAGAACACATGTCAGTGGTTAACCCTGTAAAATTCCTAACGACCAGAGGCTTTGAAGCCACTTTCATTCCGGTTGACAGCTACGGTTTCCTAAGCACGGAAAGCTTAGAGAAAGAAATGAACGACAAAACAGTTCTCGTTTCAATAGTCTATGCAAACAGCGAAATAGGAACAATCCAACCAATAAGAGAAATCAGCAAAATTGTCCATGGTAAGAATGCTTATTTGCATGTTGACGCCACTGCGGCAGCTGGTTTGGTGCCGATTGACGTGCAAGAAGAAGGAATAGATCTGCTCACACTTTCTTCCAACGATATTTATGGACCAAAAGGTGTTGGAGCCCTGTACGTTAAAGAAGGTGTTCGTTTGGAACCCTTGTTTCAGGGTGGAGGGCAGGAAAGCGGTGTCAGATCGGGAACTGAGAACGTCAATGGCATAGTCGGTTTTGGTAGAGCTGCGGAAATAGCAAAATTGGAAATGAAGAAAGAAAGCGAGCGTTTGATAAGATTAAGAGATTGTTTGATTCGAGGGTTGACGGAGCCAATTCCATATGCATTCCTTAACGGTCATCCAACTGAGCGACTGCCGGACAATGTCTCTGTCAGGTACAGCTTCATAGAAGGCGAATCAATGCTCTTGAGCTTGGAAATGATGGGTGTTGTAGCTTCATCTGGTTCAGCATGCACATCAAAAACTCTGGAGCCATCTCATGTACTTCTGGCAACCGGGCTGAAACATGAGGAAGCCCATGGCTCGTTAATGTTGACGTTGGGAAGGCAAAACACTCAAGAGGAAGTAGACTATGTGATAGGATTGATGCCTGGGATAGTTAAGAGGTTAAGGGCGATTTCGCCTTTGACTCCGAAGGAGTTGAAAGAGTAATGTATACAGACAAAGTAATGGAACATTTTAAGAACCCCCGTAATATGGGTGAGATAGCTGACGCTGACGGCGTTGGCACTGTCGGAAATCCAGTATGTGGCGACTTGATGAGCATTTCTATCAAAGTCAAAGATAACCGGTTGGCTGACGTGAAGTTCAAGACTTTCGGCTGCGGCGCAGCCATAGCAACAAGCAGTATGACAACAGAGCTGGCTAAAGGAAAGACTCTGGAAGAAGCAATGAAAATAACCCGCGCGGACGTGGCAGGTTCTCTAGGCGGTTTGCCTCCGGTGAAAATGCACTGCTCAAACCTAGCTGCAGATGCGTTGCATGAAGCAATAAAAGACTTTTACAAGAAACAGGAAGCTAAGAACGAGGTGAAAGAATGAAGCCAAAAGCTTTCCAATGCGAATACTGCAAAACAGATGTTTCCTCAGAACCCTGCAGGCTAGCGAGCATCAAGACCGTGATTGATGGTAAGGAATACGTTTTCTGTTGCTCTAGTTGTGCCCAGCAGAGCAAAGAGGCCTTGACTAAGAGAAAATAGATTTTGCCGCGCAATAGTGCGCCGGCCGCGTTCAACATTAGGGGATTCTTCAAAGTCCGCGCTATGATTTTGTGTCTTAGCGCAATGCATAAGTTGTTCCTTTTTTGTAGGAGTATTTATGAAAAAAGATGCAAAAATAATGATCACAAAAGATGGCCCCTACCTTGTTTCTGGAGGCTTGCCCATTGACAAGCAAATTATTGGGATAGGAGAAGAGAATGAGCCTGAGATTTGGGTCAAAAGCAAGAAGGTTCCGGCTGGCGAGCCATGCGCGTTATGTCGTTGCGGAGGATCAAAAAACAAGCCATTCTGTGATGGTACACATGGAAAAATTGGGTTCAATGGCAAGGAAACTGCAAGCAGAAAAGCTCATGACAAGCAAGCTCAGGTTTTGGACGGGCCCACTCTGAGGCTGAAAGATGCATCTGCGTTGTGTGCTGCTGCTAGATTCTGTCACAGAGGCGGAGGAACTTGGGAGCTTACTTATCATTCTGACGAAGCTGCAGCCAGGAAATTAGCCATCGAGGAGGCATGCAGCTGCCCATCTGGAAGGCTAGTTGAGTGTGACAGAAAAACAGGGAAGGTGTTTGAAAAGAAGTTTGAGCAGTCAATAAGCTTGGTGGAGGATCCACAAAACAGAGTGAGTGGCCCAATTTGGCTCAAGGGTGGAATTCCTGTTGAGTCTGCAGATGGAACAACTTACGAGGTTCGCAACCGTCAGACGCTATGCCGATGCGGCAAATCCAAAAATAAACCCTTCTGCGATGCCTCCCACATAGATGCGGGATTCAATGACGGCGACGAATCTCTAAGATGAGCTAAGAACCAGAGAGAGGTATTCGACAAGAAAGAGCTATTCCTCACTGCATTTCAGTGAGTTCCTTGAGTTGTTTTTTGTTTAGGCCAATGCCTGGTCTTGAGTCTAAACGCTTGTGCACTTTTCCTTTCTTGAACATTATCACTGTCGGATAGTATTCTATAGCGTATTCTTCGCAGACTTCAGGTTCCTCATCGACGATGACACTTATGCATTCTTTTGGATTATTCTTTGAATACTCTTCAAAGATTGGCAAGAACCGTTGGGAAAAAGGACACCAAGATGCGTAGAAGAGAACAAACGCCTTGTCTTTGCTTTCTATTTCCTTGCTTACGGTGCTTTTTTCTTTGCTTTTTGATACTTGTTCTTCAGCTTTGCTCATGAACTTTCACCTAAATGCGTTATTTCATTCAAGTTTTGCTGGTTTGTGACTCTTGATAAATGTTCCCTCGTCAAGCTCCTCGAAAGCTCTATCTAACTCTTCCTCCGTATTCATCACGATTGGTCCTCTCCAGGCCACAGGCTCCTTCAACGGTTCTCCTGACACAAACAAGAACCGCGCCCCATCTTTCGAAAACAATTTCACTAAATCGCCCTCACCGAAAACAGCACACTGCCCATTCTTTACCTCTTTGCCGCGAGTTTCTATCGATCCATCAACTACGTAAGCAAAGACAGTGAGGTCCCCAGGTACGACATGCTCGAAGGTTTGGCCGGCGGCCAACTCAACATCAAAGTACTCTATGTCGACGGAAAGGTCTCGAACCGGTCCTTCTGTCCCGTCGATTTTGCCTGCAACAACCTTGATCCTTTGACCGTTCTTCTGGATTAGGGGGATTTGTTCTTTTTCAATTCCTCTGTATTTTGGATCGATCATCTTCTTTTTCGAAGGCAAATTCACCCAAAGCTGAAACCCCTGCATCTGGCCATCGTATTTCCGGGGCATTTCTTGATGGATAATGCCTGAGCCTGCAGTCATCCACTGCACATCTCCCGCTTTTATCACGCCCCTGTTGCCTATGCTGTCGCCGTGTTCAACTTCGCCTGTCCACATGTAGGTGACGGTTTCCATTCCCCTGTGAGGATGCCAAGGAAAACCTCTCATGTAGTCTTCAGGTTTGTCTGAGCCAAAGTGGTCCAAAAGCAAGAAAGGGTCAAGTGTAGATTTGTCGTCATTACCTAAAACTCGTTTGAGTTTGACTCCTGCGCCCTCAAGGGTTGAGCGCCGTTCCAAAATCTTTTGCACTCTTCTTTCCAAAAACTTCACCTTACACTGACTTAGCTGTCAGGAACTACATATTCATTTTCCTAAGATAACGCACGCTTACCCAAAACTTAACAGTGAAAAAAGTAAGTCTGCGCAATGGGGAAATAGTTTGACAGAACACAATCATTCCAATTAGCAATAGTAGGCGCTATTCTGTTTTTGTTAGTTTCCGTTTGCGTACCCGTTTTCCGATTGAGAATGATGTTCCTATGTGTTTCCCGACTTTGCGATATGACATATTTGGCAAGCTCCAGACAAGCGGCTTCACTTTTTCAACATCCAGCATCTTGTTTCCATCAAGTACACTTGGGTGAGCTTTAACATCCAAGATTTCGCCAATGAACTCCGTGTGTAACCCGATTTCAATTATCTTAATGACTTTGCACTCCAGAACCATTGGAAACTCCTTAACGTACGGTGCGTCAACTAGGTCACTCTTCACGGGGGTAAGCTTTGTTGTTGAGAACTTGTCCGTAATCTTTTCCAGAAATAATGCCAAAATAATCTGCCTCTTTGACGTATGCTTCTGAGGGGATACTAATCGTAAATGCTTTACGTTCTATGAGGTTACCGTAGGTGTATGTAGCCTTCCTCAGAGAAACATAGACGCAGGGGGGTTTAGAACAGCAGATTCCTGCCCATGCAGCAGTCATAACATTTGGTTTTCCCTCATGGTCGTAGGTGCCTACTACCCAAACGGGAGTTACAGGAGCAAGAGTATTAGCGCCTAAAGATATCATAGAGACCGCCTAACAGTTCCTAAACTCAAATCCGATTCTCAACTTTAAGCTTTGCGTGTGAAAAGTGTTTTGCCTATCTTCCTAGTTTAAGGTCACTGTAGAATCCAGCATTTCATAGCGTGCGCGGGTCGATCGATTGATGTAAACTTGTTCGAAATATATAGTAGCAATGGCTTTAATCCTTCGGCTACAAACAGTTTCATCCGGGGTGATGATCTTCGCATTTACGTGGACTCTATCATCCAAACAGTGAAGCCAAAGGCCTCGCTCGACTGAAGTTTAAAACCTTCTTGCAAGAGCACTATCCACTTTTGGGAATTCTTCTCGGTTCCGCTTTGATTTTAATTTCCCTCGGACCGTACTCCAGCTGGGATTCGCAATTGGAGTTCTCCGCTGCAGTCGGAGTAGTGAAATGGGGATTCCCTTACACCGAATACGGAAATATGATTAACATGCAGCCGTTCGGGTTCTACAATGACGCTTTTTTCTTATGGATTTTCGGGGCATCTTACGAAATCGCGGTAGCTGTAACCACCATGTTTGCACTCGGATGCGTCTTTCTCACTTACAAAGTTGGCAAGGTCTTATACGGAAAGAAAACCGGGCTGTTCGCAGCTGCCCTTCTTGCCCTGACACCTTGGCATGTGATAATGTCTAGAGTCTTTCTCATCGATGTCCAGTGCCTCTTCTTCAGCTTGCTCTACCTGTACGTCGGAATTCTGGCGATACGCAAGAGTTCCAACGGGCTCTATTTTGCGGCAGGTTTAGTCTTCGGTCTTGCCCTTCTAACAAAACTCTTCGCCGTATTCATGCTGATTCCACTACTGCTCATCTACGTCTATTCGAGACCGAAAAACCCGTTGCGAACCTTACTGAGCCTTCTTCTATTTGCTCTTCCTGCTTTCTTTGTCCAATATCTCTGGTACGAGCCCATATCGGGGCGCGGCTTGCCTTCCATTCTCAATCATGATGACTTCTGGATAAAACTGCCAAGCGGTTTTGCTCCCTCACCTTTCTTCAGTCTAAACTTTTTCAGCGAAGCCTTAGGCATCTTCTTTATCCTCGGATACTTGTTTGCACTACCCGTCATGTTCTCGCAGAGAAAACAATTCTCGAAGTCTCTGTTCTTTGACCTGGCCATTTTTGCGGCTGTTATTAGCGTTGTCGGCTTCAATTCTTATCTGGTCTTTGGGTATGACCTGTTAATTCCTTATGTAAATTCCATCAAGTATGACTATCCGATTTTGCCGCTGTTCTGTTTGCTGGCTGCCTCAGCCGCAAAAAACTGTTTTGTCATTTCTAAGAACAGAGACATAGGCGGAAAGAGGCATGAATTGATAGTCTATTCGGCTGCAATAGGTCTCTATCTTCTGCTCGTGTCTTTGATTTTCAATTTTCTGTCTCTCAAAACAATGCTAGAGGACAGTTGGTTGACGTTCAATGTGCCTGGCGGACTAAGCTACTCTTTCGAAAGTCTTGCGAACGGTTTTGGCAGCTCCCAACTTTGGGGTTTTCAACTTCTCGGGTTCTTGCTGATTAACCTTGGACTTTTGTTAAGTAACAGATCCAAATTGCAGTCTTTGTTTTCGGCGCTTTGAGAATATCCGCGCAGAGTTCCATATTCATAACATCGCATGGTTGTTTCCAAATTAGTCTGCAAAGTACTTGATGCATCTCGATATGTTCAATCTTTGCGTGTTGACAGCTGCTTGAGACGTTAAAAGCATGGCAGGAACACAGTAATGAAATAGTACTTTCGCCAATCTCACCAGACTGTGCGGCCCAAGATCCGCCAAAAGCTTCAAAGTTGATGCTATACTTATTGGTTAGAACAAGGAAAACCTAACTTACTAGCAGGCACACGTTATAATGGGACGAAGGCTGTGGAAATCAAGATGATGAATGGCTCAAGAATTTCTAGGAAGACCGCATACACAGCTATTCTTGCATTGGGCATCGTGAGCATGCTAGGCGACATAGTTTATGAGTCGGGAAGAGGGATCGCTCCCGATTATCTACTTTTTCTTGGCGCCTCAGCTCTCCTAGTTGGCATAGTTAGCGGCGCGGGCGAGTTCCTAGGCTACGCTGCAAGGCTCATCAGCGGAAGCCTATCTGACAAGAGCAAAGCCTATTGGCTTTTCATCTTTGCGGGTTATGGTTTAATTCTCGCAATACCGCTCGTAGGTTTCACATACAGCATTGAATTAGTAGTTGTTTTGCTACTCTTGGAAAGGCTTGGCAAAGCGTTAAGGTCTCCGTCAAGAGACACGGTCGTCTCCATAGTCAGCAAAAACGTCGGTTCCGGAAAAGCGTTTGGGCTTCACGAAGCCATCGACCAGATAGGAGCGATAATTGGTCCATTAATTTTTAGCGGGGTATTATTTTTCACCGCAAATAGTTATCCTGCCGCTTTTGGAATGCTGCTAATTCCATTTGCTTTGATGGTGATAGCACTGGCTTACGCTTACAAGAGAGTAGGCAAAAGCGTAGAGTTGGAAGTTAGAAACGCAAGGGACGAGAAAGCTCCGCTTAGTCGCCGGGGATTTTGGGTCTACTGCCTAGCGGTTTTCCTGAACACTGTAGGGCTTATTCCAGTTGCTCTTATCCTCTTTTCTGGGTCTTCGATTCTTCAGCCGATGGGCCAGGCGTGGATGGCGCCTCTTCTCTACGTTGTAGTGCAGGCGGTTGATGCGCCTATGGCGTTGGTGTCTGGTCACCTGTTTGATAAGTTGGGCATGAAGATTCTTGGTCTTCCATTCGCCTTATCGGTTTTTCCTGTCTTTTTTGTGTCTTTTGGCGGTCTTGTAGGAGTTATTGGGGCATGTGTAGTGTTCGGTCTTGTGTTAGGCATGCAAGAGTCGATTTACCGTGCTGCCGTATGCGAGTTTATTCCACTGTGGAAAAGAGGAACCGCCTATGGCGTTTTTAACACGGTTTTGGGTTTGGGTACGCTGGCAAGTGGAGTAGTGTTTGGTTTCTTCATCGACAGCGGAAACTCGGCGATAGCCTTGGTCGGGTTTGCTTTGTTGCTACAAGTTAGCGCCATCATAGCCCTGAGCCGAGCAACCAAGTCTTTTCAAGCATCGAAGGAATGTGTCAATCTAACGTAATCCAAGCTTTTAAGGCATACATACCGCTTGGAATGTGTTCTCGCGCGCGAGTTAGTTGTGTAGAGTAAATTAAAATACTTCGAGCCTAAATGTGCCTTTTAAAGGAAGGGCGCAGCCGATGGCTTTAGACGTGGTCCTGAGAGGAACAGTAACCATTTGCATCTTGGTTTTTTCAGCCAAGGTTTTGGGCGAAGTTTTCTCGTGGAGAAAAATTCCGTCGGTTTTGGGCGAGTTGCTTGCCGGAATGCTTCTTGGACCTTACGCCTTCGGTTCCCTCATAACAATAAACGGTGTGCCTCTAATTGAGACAAACGAAATTGTCTTAGCATTCGGGGAAATCGGAGGCATACTGATCCTTTTCATAACTGGTCTGGAGATAACGTTTAGAGATTTTCGAAAGGTCGGCAAAGCTGCTTTCACAATCGGAACAACCGGAGTTATTGTTCCCTTCATAATGGGGTACGCGCTCGCCCTTGCTTTTGGACTAAACACCATGACTGGCTTGGTAGTTGGTGCGGCACTGGTTGCTACAAGCATCTCTATCACCGCTTTGGTGCTAAGAGAAATTAATCAGGGCAGAAAACCAGAATCAAGAATGATGATCAGCGCCGCTGTGGTCGATGACGTGCTAGGACTGGCGATTTTAGGTGTCGTTGTCTCGTTCATTTCGACCTCAGCAATTATCACTCCATTAAGCGTGATTACTGTAATTGCCACTTCTCTTGTGACATGGCTTGTTATGACAGTTTTCTCAGCGATTGTTCTTCCGAAAATAATTAATTTCTTTTCAAAAGGAACAGAAGGAACACTTGATGCAGCAGCTACAGCGGCATGTTTTGGCGGTGCCGCGTTGGCAGCGTCTCTTGGTTTATCGCCTATTGTTGGTTCTTTTGCCGCAGGTATGGGTATTGCGAGCTCCAATATGATTGAGAAGATACGCGATTACACCGACAAAATAAGCATAATTTTCTCCCCGGTATTCTTTGCTTTGGCAGGCGCACAGTTTAACATCAGAAGCTTTTTCACTTCAGACTTGTTCTTCTACGTCTTCTTTGTAGCACTGGTTTTAGTGGCTGTTTTAAGCAAGATGGTTGGATGCGGAATCCCGGCTGCCTTCTTCTTGAAGGATCGCGCTAAGGGAGCTAAGGTAGGCTACGGAATGATATCACGGGGAGAAGTGGGACTTATAGTGGCAGGAGTTGCTATCTCGGCAGGAGCTATTTCACAAAGCACGTATGCAGCGATTTTGGGAATGATAATTGTAACCACTGGCTTGGCGCCTGTATTATTGAGAAGAGCCTGCGACAAGGAACCCCCTGAAGAAGCAACAACAGGAGAATATCCAGACGCGCCCGACTATATACCGAGCTATCCACTCGAATAAGTGCGCGCTGCAGCTATTATTATCATAAAAAACTATAGAAAATTCAATTTATTATTGGAATTACGATTTGTTATCCTTATAGGCGAATTTTTATATCAGATCCGCCCTAATCATTTTGAGGAAGTCTTCACGCCAATAAGAGAGTTAACAGTTTCTGGTTCTGACGCGGTAAAAGTGGCTGATGCGCTTAATTCAACAACGTATAGAATATTACAGCTGGTTTCTAAAGAGCCACTTGATGTTTCAACAATAGCAGAGAAGCTGGACATTAGTGAAGCTTATGTGAGTGAACAGATTCGCGGACTAGAAGACTTGAAGCTAATCCAAATCAGCTACGGTCGAGGCAAAAGAGGCATTAGAAAAATAAGCAAGCTAGCATTCGACAGAGTAACAATAGTCATTAAGCCTTAATCAGAACTCTTACCGTGCGTCAACAACTTTTCCTTCTGTACATTTTTGGGCGCGCTGCGCCGTTTCTTCTTTGATTTCTTCTTGCTTTTGCAATATCGCCTAACCTTATCCACAATATATATAGATAAAAACTTATAAATATTGGGAGATTACTATAGTATAATATCGCGCATAGCGCACGCTGAATTGACAACAACGGAACTCCACTTCGGGGGGGAAAATAAGAAGCGGGGAGAGGCGAGCGCTAACACAATTATTGAATAAACGGAGGTTCTCGTATGCCAGAGCATAAAACATTAGAGAAATGTCTAGTGAGTGTCAAACAACTGCTAAGGCATGCAAACCTATCTCCGAATGAAGCAAAAAGGCTAGAAGAAATAGTTCAAGTCCATCCTATGCGCATAAGCCCTTATTATCTTTCACTTGTCGACTGGAACGACCCCGATGATCCCATAAGGAGGATGGCTGTGCCTTCTGATGAAGAATTGAACCTTGAAGGATTTTATGATACAAGCGGCGAAGCTGAAAACACTAAAGTGCATGGACTCCAACACAAGTATTCTGAAACCGCTTTGATATTGGTCACAAACAGATGCGCCATGTACTGTAGGCATTGCTTTAGAAAACGTCTTGTTGGTCTTCAGACTGAGGAAATACTTAGACATTTTGAAGAAGCAGTTGACTACATTGCAGAGCATAAGGAAATAAACAATGTTCTAATTAGCGGCGGAGATCCGCTTGTGCTCAAGAACGAAATCATCGAAAGGTTTCTTGAGAAGCTGGAGAAAATAGATCATATTAATTTCATCAGAATCGGAAGCAGGGTTCCCGTTACTCTTCCAGATAGGCTTTCTGACAAGAAACTTCTGGCTATTTTCCGAAAATACTCACGAAGCAATAAGAGGCTGTACGTGGTGACTCATTTCAATCATCCGCGGGAAATAACACCTCAATCCACTCAAGCCGTGAGTAATCTGCTCAAGGCAGGTGTTTTAGTTAGCAACCAGACGGTTCTGCTCAGAGGAGTCAATGATAATCCTCATACACTCGCAACGTTGATGAATAAGCTTGTGAGTATTGGCGTGGCACCTTACTATGTTTTTCAGTGCCGCCCTGTGAAAAGGGTTAAGCATCATTTTCAGATTCCCATTTGTGAAGGGGTGCGGATAGTGGAGAAGGCGAAAGCAGAGTGCAATGGTCTTAGTAAACGTTTCAAGTATATTATGTCGCATAAAACTGGAAAGATAGAGATAATTGGCATAATGGACGGGGAGGTTTACTTTAAGTATCATGAAGCAAGAGACAGGGAAAACTTGGGCGTCATGTTCAAGCGTTATGCAGATGAAGAGGCAGGTTGGCTGGATGACTTCAAAGACATAGAATGGTCTCCTATCGTAAAATCTGAAATTTTGTTTTCGCTAGCAGATTCGTAACAGCTTTCGCCGCGAAGAAATACTTTTAGCCTCTAGACTTATGACAACCCTTCCTTTTTTCTCGTTCTTCTAAATTGCGCGTTTGCTCGGTTTTTTCGAGACCGCCCTCGATGATTCTGTAATCAGGTTCCACGTTGGGTCTTTGCGTGGGTTCGTTTAGTCTCGATGATGTGAATCTACACAATTATGTTTTGTCGTCTAGCCAGTTTAGAACAACAGTGCGCTTGTGTTTTCCTATGGGAAAGAATATTAGTTGAAAATGACAACAAATTATTGAAGCGATTACTGTGAATGATGAAACAAGTCGTGCTTATGTGCTCGTGACAATTCAGCCGGGGAAGGAGCAGGAGTTTGCCAACGAGATTTTGTCTAGGGGGTTGCTTTTTAATTCAAAAGTTGACAGGTTAGACTTCGTCCATGGCACGTTCGATTTTATTGTTTTGCTTTCCGGAAAAACACGCGATATAGATAGCCTAATAATACAAATGAGAAGGCTCCCTTATGTTCGAAAGACGGATACGCTTATCCCGTTTGAAATGCTCAGCTGGGAAGATGTATCCTCGACCTCTGAGGAATCTCGATCTGCAAAATCCAGTACTTGACCTTGATGACTCGTGAGATAGACAAGTGTGGCAAATCATCTGTAAGGATTAATGGTGGCAATACAGTATGTATTTAACGTTGAAGAATCGTGAGGATTCGTATGAGCAGTGGAAGTAACCGTATCTTCGTGCTGGTGACAATTCAGCCAGGAAAAGAGCAAGATTTCGTTTACGAAACAGGATCAGACGAGTTGATACTTAACTCTAAAGTTGACGATATGGTCTTCGTTCACGGCGCGTTTGACTTCCTTGTTAGCCTCTCCGGAAACACATACGACATAGACCGAAGAATAATTAACATGAGAAAACTGCCTTATGTGATAAGTACCGAAACACTGATTCCTTTCAAATGGGAAATTCCACAAAAACCGCTCAAACCACTAAATGTTCCAGCGCCAGTTCCCGCTGCTTTGCCAAATTTTGAACTGAAAACTTACGGCGAAAAACCTATTGTCCTCTACTCAACCAGAGGAGGGAACACGAAGAAAGTCGCGGAAGAAATTGCCTGCGAATTGAACTGCCCTATTAGAGAGGTAACCAAGGATTTCGACTCTTCCTCCTTTAACCTGAACGAGTTTGACTTGGTACTAATTGGAACGGGAATTTATCAGGACCACCCAAACGAAAACATAATTCGCTTTCTTCGGTCAGCTGAGCTAGGCAATCAACAATTCGCCCTTTTCATGACTTGGCTTAGGCTCAGGACAGGCGACAAGGATATCTTCAACAAAATAGACCGACTTCTAGAGAGAAAAGGGAGAAAACTGCTCGAAAACTACTTTGAATGTTTCGGAGATCACTCAAACAAACATCCTAACAACCTGGAACTTGATGCCGCTAGAAAATGGGCTCGAAACATTGGCAAAAAAGCCTAACATCACCTTGCTTAGCATAAATTAGAGCACAAGCGCGCAAGTAGAAACGCCTCCGGTAGCCCTTTTCTTTCTGATTATTCTTCTGTTAGATGTGTTTCGTTCTTGACGTATTTTTGGCCGATCATCTTCTTTACCCTGAGGAACCTCGCGAGACCTTTGGCTGTTTCTTTCTCATATAGGCTTATTTCTCCGTCGAACAAGCCCAGAACAGCTTCCAGTTCCTCTTGCGGATGCATCCTCGGGTTGACTACGGCAAGTGTGGTGAAGCCCTTTGACTTCAGCGCTAGGAGCAGCGTACCCAGCCATCGTCTCGTATTGACGGCGTGGTGCTGCAGCAGAGCGTCTGAGACTATGTCTATACAGATTCTCCTCGATGCAGCAGCTGTCGGACCAAGGGCGCGGAAGGCCTTTGTCAATGTAATGTCTATTTCTGTCAGGTTCTCAACGCCCTTGAGCTTGAACACGTTCGGTGCGCTCTGGACCATGGTGTCGGCCTGAGGGTTGCATAGCAACAAGTAGAAGTTGGAAGGGTACTTTTCAGCCAGCTCCTTTGCGCTTGCAGCGTCTGTTGTTAGAAAGAAAGTGGTTTCTCCAGCTTCAGAGCCTGTCTCAAGGAAGCGCTTAGTGAGCAACAAAATCTCTTCGCTGGAAGGCGCACATAATGCTACGGCGTAGTTTTCCGGTATGCCTCCTAGCAGCAGACTGTCAAGTTCTAAGGTGCCCGTCGAAACTCTTCCCGGTAAAGCCTCATATGTGGGCTTAGCCAATTGAGCATTCACGGCAATCGGGTTGGCCTTAAACGTTTTTTTTCTTCCCAGGTCATCCATGTAGAGCACTACAGGGTTCAAATGGAAGTTGCCCGCTTTCGTCACTTCAAGCTTCATTTTGATCGTTTCAACTCGGAACCCTTCGATACCTTCTTCTCACATCACGACATCGCCATTTTTCAGGCTGCAGAAACCCGGGACAAAGCTTAACCTTGAATTCAAGAGGAACTGCCCCCTCAACCTTGATGAGCGTGCCACGTCTCCTACCGACGTTGACCAGGTCACAACGTATCTCAAACTCTTCCCCAACCTGAACCCTCCTGGGCATCATAAGGTTCAACTGCACGTTAGCGTGCCCAAACTTCGCCTCAGACTGCTGTAGAAACTGTTCGGTCATGTTCCTAGCTCTTTCACGAGGAACGCTCGCTGCTTCATGAAGACCCTGTTTCTCCAGAGCCCAAGCTACCATTTGCGAACTAAAGATTCCGATCCAGGGAGTATTAACACCCTTGTTTGCGCGCTCTTTGAGGGCTTGCTCCCCCTGCTCTCTCATTTCTTTGAAAACTTGATTTGCTTCTTCCCATCGGCCCTTTGGCAGTTAAATATATGCCCTTCGTGATGGCAGCTTGCCATGTGAGACTAGGGGTGGAAGTCTCTGGGGACAGCTCACACATTCTTTCGAAGTATGTTTCTGCCTTTTTCAAATCTCCAACTAGACTGTATTGGCGAGCAAGAGCCACGTTGACAGTGTTCTGAATATAATTTGCATCAGTTTTCTCGCTGTACTCCAACGCTTTCAGACTGTGAGACAGGGCTTCCGCAAGTTTCCCCTCTTCCTCATCGAACCCTGCCAAAAACACACTTGCGAGAGCTAATTCGTCAAAAGCTCCTAGTTTCTCACCTATCCTGAGAACCTTGGCATATTCGCATCGTTCTTCCGGGAAAAGCCCGCTGAAGCTGAACCCTTCCCCCAGGTTTAGGGTTGCGACTATTTCCTTGCGGATATCGCCAAGTTCTCTGAATAAGGCAACGGAGCGCAGAAGGTGACCTAGACCCTTCACGCGCAAATCTTCATAAATGACTGAGAGGAGGTTCGCTTCTCTGCAGTGCCTCAGCGGTGTCGGCGAGGGAATTCTCTTCCTCAAACACCTTCAGCGCGGCGTCGATTTCCGCCAATTCCTGCTTAAGACCTCCGCGTCCCACCCAGGCCTAGGCGTGTCCAAGGTTGTTTATTATTCTTGCCATCTCCAGGCGGTCGTCCACGCCCAGCTCTTCAGCTCTCTTTGCGTACTCTATGAGGAGGTCAGGCCTGTCGCCCTTGGCGTAGGCGGCATCGGTGGCTTTTCTGAGGGCTGCGGAGCTTCACTGCTCCAGTTTCGGAGGCGGCAAGCTCATCAAACAGCTTTATAGCTTCGGCGTACATGGAGTTGGCAGCGTAAGCATCTCCCAGGTCCCTCCATCGCGGCTCTCTTCTCGTCGGCATGCCCTTCCTGAACGTTCTGGAGGGCGTATTGAAAGTGGGCGATGGCTTGGGTGTTGCTCCACCTAGCCAGGTCATCCTTCCCTGCAGCCAGAGCGTACTTCACTGATTTCTCCTTGTTTCCAGCCTGAGAAAAGTGATAAGCCAAGTCGCTCAAAGGCAACGCGGAGCTTCTGGTTCTTTCCAGATTTTCTGCGATTCTTGAGTGGTATCCGCGTTTGAGAGGTGGCGAAAGCCCCTCATAGAGGGTTTGCCGACTTGTTGCATGGTCAAACCTGTAGAAGTTCTCCTCTGCGCTCACTAATGAGGTGGAATTCGCGATTGCGTTAAGCGTTTCAAGAACCTCCAAGCTGTCTAGTTGGAGGACTGTGCTGAGGAGTTCTGCATCGAATTTCTCGCCGATCACTGAGGCGGCGTCAAGAACTCTTCGCTGTGCATACTTTAGCGTACCTAGTCTCCGCAGGATGATGTCTTTGATTTTGGTTGGTATGCCAAGATCGTCGATTGCGAGTCGCCACTGATTATTTTCTTGGAGTAGGCTCTTCTGTTCATGCAGCATGCGAAGGGACTCAACAACGAAGAGGGGATTGCCTCGACTTTCCGTGGCCAGTTTCTCTGCAAGCTTTTGCTGCAGGCTGCCTCTCATCATTGTCTTCAGCTATCTTGGAGACTTCGTCTTGGCCGAGACTGGCAGAGTTTTATTTCAGTGAAGAGGTCTTCACGTCTCATCAAGCGCATTATTTCAGCCAGCGGGTGGGGTCGCCCTTCAGAGTCAGCTGTTAATTCTTCGCTTCTGAAAGTGGCGAGTAACAAGAATTCTCTCAGAGTTGTTTACGGTTCTTGCGATGTAGTTCAGGAGTGCTAGTGAAGCGGAATCAGCCCAGTGAATATCCTCGATGAACAGGATGAGGGGTTGTTGAGTGGATACGGAGTGAAGCGTCTTGGCTACTCCTGCGTAGACTTGGTCTTTCCAAACTTGAGGTGAAACAACCGCAGGCTTTCCTGCCCTTTCAGCCCAGTTTGCTCCTGTTAGCCAGGCGGTTATTCCGCGTTCCCTGTTTATCATCTGTGAGGCGCCTGCGAGACCGAGCGCTGTCCCTGGTTGCACGCCGACGAAAGTTCTTCTTCTTCGAAAGAGGCAAAAAAGGAGTTAAATGCTTCCACGAACGGGAAATAGGGAGCTGCGGAGTCACTGAGGCACCAGCCGGCCGTCAGCACCCACGCCTTTCTTCGCGCAGCGGCTTTGAGGAATTCGCGGGCGAGTCTGGTTTTTCCGCTACCGGCTTCACCCGATAGGAAAACGGTTTTTCCCTTTCCTTGTAGGGCCGAATCTAGAGAAGATTCTAAATGCTCCAGTTCCCGTTTTCGCCCCACCATGACTGGCTCGGGCTAGAATTCCCGCCTTCATAGGAAAACCGTCCAACGCGCGTTCCCATTAGAGAACGTTGACTTCTATCCTTCGCATATTGAAGTTAATTGCTGAAAAGCTTTTTTGTCATTTTCTTCGAAGTTGGAATTGAGTCGCTTTGGGTTACTATCTTTTTGTCAGAGGGGCCAGCCTTTGATCCAGGCAATGTGATAAACGAGGTAGCGCGTGGATGCTCCGGAACGTTGCAATCCCGGAGCCTTTGACGCGTTTGAATATTCCGGTGCCGACCAATTGGAAGTTGCCGATGTTTTCGGCGTGGCTGAAGTCTGGTTTGGGGAGAATAGATGCAGCCAGAGTTTTTCAGCTCCACCAGCCCGGTGAGAGTTGGGTTTCCAGGCAAGTTTTTGAATTGCAGGGTTTCCTTAATCATGTCCATACCGTTGCCTGTGACCTCGTTGAGTTCATGAGTGGAAGGTATAATGGAAGTCGAAATCCTTGGGGAAAGTGTACACCGTGCCCTTTATCGTGACATTGGCCATCGCTACAGCGGTGGTTGGAAC
>CAVRFW010000013.1:0-138418 GCA_963720565.1 Candidatus Bathyarchaeota archaeon
TCTCGTCCGATTATCTATCTGGCGAGTGTCGTCAATTAAACGTTAAAACCCTGCAGATAACCCAAATTGACAAGACAAATATGATCACAGACACTGTTTTGCATGACGTGAAAATCTTGGGGTGCTGGAGAATTAGTATATAGCTCGTCAGAGGCTGAATTACCAAATTGCTTCCAACGGGTTTCTATAGCGTCATCAATGTGACCAGCGCATACGACAGCTCTTTACAGAGTATTGAATTGACTGATGCAACAATTATGTTCAGAAGAACACCTGATGGAGAATCAGAAATCTACAGTGGCGATATGACGATTACAACTTATTCCTCGAACTCTTTGACTATCCGGGCGAAGCAACCACAACTAATCTTGAATGGTTCAGTCGAAGGCAAAATACATGGAGCTTTCATCTACAACAAAAACTACTTCTACGCACGTGCACAGCAAGAAAATATGATTAAAGGAAGTTTTACGTTAAATGTTCTCTTCTTCTGGTATTACCTTCACTGAGCTGCACGAAATTCGTGATATTTCAGAAATTGCCACTTATCCATAAGTGCGCACTTCAAACACGACTGGTCATTTGACCATCATGTATCCCTTCTCTCTAAGAATCCAAACTACACGAAATTTTGCAGTTATAAATAGCTAAGAAAAACCTCCCGAACGGGTCTGTTAGTGTTAGGGCGGAGATATGCTTATGATGGCAAAGCATTAATTCACCTCTCAGAACGCCAAATTTGCGCTAGACAAATTGCTTGAAAATCTTAAAAGACTCTACCGCCTCGTCAATGTAAATTGTCAGTGTGGCAATGAAAGTTTTGAGATTTTGTCAGAAAAGGATAGGTATGGGTTACCTGTCACAACTGTCATCTGCAAGAGATGCGGATTGATATATCAAAATCCCACGCTGATTAATGAGTCATCAAAGGACTTCTATCAACATCTATATAGAAAACTGTACGAAACATCTACAATTAAAGGATTTTTTAATGCTCAATTTGGTAGAGGGGAACGTATTGTAAGTTGGCTCTATGACCGAAGGGGGTGTCTCCCAAGAGAGTGGTTGAAATTGGCTGTGGCGCAGGGGGGCTTCTTAAGGTTTTTCAAAACATGGGTGCCGAAACTCTCAGGCGTAGACTTCGATGGAGATTTCATCAACTACGGACGTAGCAAAGGTCTGCAGCTTGAACTAGGTGCGTGCCGAAAAAGTTCCTCAACAAAGTGCCGATTGTGTTATTCTCTCACACGTTCTTGAACATTTTTCTGATATACAAAAGGAACTTGATGCTATTCGCGATATACTCTCCCCAAAGGGTTATCTATATGTGGAATTGCCCGGCATTCTTAACTTAAAACAATACTCCTACGACTTCCTGAAAAGCCTTCAAAATGCCCACAATTACTACTTTACATTGGGAACTTTAAAACAAGTTCTGAGCTTCTACGGATGGGTACTCGAACAAGGAAATGAAAACATTTGTTCACTATTTAGGTTCACGGGTCACCGAAGTCATTTTTCGAAAAACTACTATCCGCAGATTAGTAAAAAACTCGTCTACTTTGAGAGAATGCGACATATAGGTCAATTGAAATATGCACTTTCAATAAACCGATTTTTGCAAATTGGATAACGCGCAATTCAGTTTCTCGGAGACTAAATAACACCTTGTTTTGTACAAGCCCATTTATGAACATTACCCACATATTTTTAATAGTCAATAGCATCTACTGTTTCAGGTTTGCCATGAATGTATAAGAGAAATACATCATTTCGATTATTCCTGCACGTGGCAGCAGCAAAAGAGTGTTCCTGTCTCTGCCAAGCGGAAATATCCCAAGATTGCCTGGAAAAGAATGAGCGGTATGCGTGACAAGGTCATCCATGAATATTTCGGAGTTGATCCTCACATCCTCTGGGATACTTCAAAGATTGATTTACCAGCGTCCAACCAGCTGTTGAAAGAACTTTTGGGTAAAACATCAAATCAGCAGTGATTTGCGCGCTCCTAAATGGCTGTCCATAACAAGTAAACTCTTGTCTGCCATTTTCATACCAAACCCAAACTACCCGTCCTCGAACACTTCAACCTCAGCGAAGGCGGAGTACGCATCCTCGACCGCACAATAGCCAACAAATCAGCAGTGGAACAGTCGTGGACATCTACTTCAAGCTAAAGGAGTATGGCGCGAACACTGCCAAAAAAAAACAGCTGCCGACACATAGACTTCGCATTAACAGTACCCTCCATACAAAAGAGTAATCACCACAAAACGCAAAGAAGGCTGGAAACTCCGCGATAATTGAAGAGTAAGGCTAAAGATTAACCCGCATAGTTTTTTCCCTTTATCTTAGCATTTTGTAAACGCTTACTAAGATTAAATGAAATAATAATATGTAGAGAATCGCTTCTTATGTGACGATTAGAAGAGCACGCGCTCAGAATCCACTTTGAATCACCATCTTCTCTTCGTTTTCATCCAAGCAAAGTCGAGATAGCAACGAACAGCAAACCAATGAATAATGAAGCAAAACCCAGTTTATGCCACCTAAGTTTGTGTTCAAGAATTACACTATGCGTTTTCCTCATCTTTTCTGTCATATATGGACTAATCGTGTATTTTCTTGGGAAAAGGGACACCACAAAAAAGAGAACTGCAAAGGAGAAAAACAGGTTAGGCGTTACGGTTACTGCTGAAACGGTTTTCAGGATTTGCAGCAAAACTGAATCGGCCACCGTGATGCCTGTCGCAGTTGTAACCATCCAGTTTGCACGTTCATCCAACTGTGAAAGCGAAGATGAAATCCATGATTCTCCAGTTGCTCGCCAAAACTCAATTTCGCTTTTTGGGGGTGGTGCGTTATCTGGTTTTTGTCCAGCTGTCAAATACATTCTCCTCCAAAGCTAGCAGTAACCAACCGCTGTGCCGCAACATTCCTTGTCTGGGTTTTCACAGGGTGTGTAGACTGGTTCTTTTTTTGCCCCCAGCCTTGACAATAGGGCCTGTCGTTATTTTTCTATAGAATCTATATTTACATTCTATACAAACAAATTCTACAATTACCTCTGCCAAAGTATCCTCCCCGAATGTACTCAAATTAAGATGTATTTAAAACAATGGAACGCGCCTTGTTTCAAGCAGACAATTCGCGCGCGCTCAAAAGAGATTCAAACAGACAAAAAAGACATCCTGGTGAAGCTGAAACTATACAATGCCCTGTGATAAAAAGGCACTATTCGAATTCCTAGAGGAAAGGTGAAAGCGCGCGCTTTTATCCATACTATCCTCTTACTCTGCTGTTTCAATAAAGCCTGCTGCCTTTAGTGTTCTAGCGCCGTTTCCTTTTTCTGTGAGCTAAACGCATCATGGAAGAAAGCTGCTAGCTTAGGCTCATGAAAGCGTGCGCGTTCAAGTCCAAAAGTTAGTGTTGCCTTTTGAAAATGACAATTCCTACAGTTGCTGTTATGAGTGTCAGGAGCATGACCCATGTGGAAGACTCTGGAATAGGCGTAGGAGTTGGTGTCGGACCAACCGTTGGAGTGGGCGATGGGGTTGGCGTTGGTTGAGTAGGGCTTCTGCTCTTGCCCAAATCCAGCGTGTAGTAGGTGTAGCCGTTTTTGGAGTAAACGCCTAAGCCTGCTTCGTTGAAGTCCCCCATCATGTTCGCGTAGTGTCCTGCGCTGTTCTTCCACATTTCGTAAACTTTTGCTGCGTCTGGCGCGCCGTACGCGTATGCGATGTTCTCTCCCAACGAAACGTAATCTGTGTAGCCAGCAGCGATTATTCTTTGGTCAAAGGTTCTCCCATCCAAGGATGTGTGAGAGAAGTAACCCTGTTCAGCCATATCCTCTGAATGTAAGTAAGCCGCAGCCAACAAAAAAGAATTAGCCGCTATGGGAGTCTTTCCCAGCGCCGCCCTCTCCGCATTCAATATAGCCAAGAAATCACTCTCAATCGAGGTCTGCGCCTCCACCCGCAATAGCGGAGGCAACTGCACAAAGATGCAAACCGCAAAAAACGAAAGCGCCAAGACTATGAACATTTTGTGATTATGCGTTCGCTTTTGGGTTGACACGAATCTAGATTTTTTTGGAGGTATTTATGCGCATTCGAGGAACTGTCGAACGCAACTGCAAATATAGCGTTTAGCTCACGGAAAAGCCTAAGAAGAGATAAAACGTTCGCGTGGAAATAGAAAAAGGAAGATGTTTGATTGGTTTAGTCAATTGTCCATATTATTACTCGCACGTAGTTCCAGTACGTATCCGTTGCGCCCCTGTAGAGGGTTATTGTGTCTGCCGTGGAATCCGTCCAAGCTAAACCTGATTCTACATCGGTCTTGACCAAGAAGAAGCTGTTGTACCCTGACTCATCTGAGTAGGTGTTTCCTGCTATGGCGTATCCTCCGTCACTGGTCTGAACCACAGAGCAGGCATAGTCATCGCTTTCTCCTCCGAATGTTCCTGTCCATGTTAGGTTGCCGGCGGCATCGGTCTTGACTAGCATAAAGTCGTAAGCATCAGAATCATACGAGTAGGTGTTTCCTGCTATGGCGTATCCTCCGTCGCTAGTCTGAACTACAGAAAATGCATATTCGTCGTTTCCTCCGTCGTACGTTTGAGTCCACTCTTGATTGCCATCTGCGTCAGTCTTGACTAGCATGAAATCGTAGTAAGAATCATAGCCTGCTATGGCGTATCCTCCGTCGCTGGTCTGGATCACGGAGTAGGCATAGTCGTCGCTCGTGTCTTCTCCGTATGTTTGATTCCACTGTGGAGTGCCAGTTGCGTCGGTCTTGACCAGCCAGAAGTCTCTGTCACCCGCGTCATAGGAAGCAGTTTCGCCTGCCAACGCGTAGCCTCCATCACTGGTCTGAATCAAGGAATAAGCATAATCATTTCCTGTTCTCGCGTATGTTTGGTCCCACTCTTCGACACCATCCAAGTCTGTCTTGACCAGCCAGAAGTCGTAATCCCCCGAATCGTACGAGTAGGTGTTTCCTGCTATGGCGTATCCTCCGTCGCTGGTCTGGATCACGGAGAATGCATATTCGTCGTTTCCTCCGTCGTACGTTTGAGTCCACTCTTGATTGCCATCTGCGTCAGTCTTGACTAGCATGAAATCGTTAGTGTAAGAGTCGTACGAGTAGGTGTTTCCTGCTATGGCGTATCCTCCGTCGCTGGTCTGAACTATTGAACATGCGTAGTCGTCGCTTCCTTCGTCGTATGTTTGGGTCCATTGTCGATTGCCATCTGCGTCAGTCTTGACCAGCACGAAATCGTTAGTGTAAGAATAGTACGAGTAAGTGTAGCCTGCCAAAGCATATCCTCCATCATTGGTCTTAACCATAGAATAAGCGTAGTAGTCATTTTCTCCTCCATACATTTTCTGCCATCCTTGTACTTTGCTTAAGCCATAGTCTCTCTGATGTGTTCCAGCATCTACCGCGGTCTTCCCCGTTATGTCAACTAAAATGTCTGTGCCATTCAAGTCGTGAGTTATGTCAAAGTACACTCCACGCAATGCAGCAATGTCCACCCAGCCGCTGTCATAATCCGGCAGATACGACCCTTGCGGTCCAGGCGGTCCTTCCGGTCCAGTTTCACCAGTTGCACCTGTCGGGCCAGTAGCTCCTGTTGCACCCGCAGCGCCAGCAGGCCCCGTGGCTCCGGTTGCTCCGGTCGCTCCAGTTTCGCCCTTTTCACCTTGAGGACCTTGCTCACCTTGAACACCCTGCTCACCCTGAATTCCCTGTACTCCCTGTGCCCCAGGTCCGGGCAAAATGAAAGCGCCTAACAATCCACTAACAAGACAAAGAGTCAATGCACCAACGAATATCAGCGGCAATGTGCTCTTGTTTATTTTTATTACTTTCTTAGGTACCATTTCTATCATCGAAGAAATCTCAGCTGAGAAAGAGATATGACTTATGAATATGCAATCAACACGCTCAATTCATCCAAAGAAAACCGCTACTTCTGAACAGTCGACGAATCAGTTGTCCAGGATCGTTTGCCATGCCCGAGATCATGATACGCATGTCATGTTCCAAGAATACCGCTCACGTTGAAAGCAACCACGAAAACGTAAAACCCTATCAGCGCACGCATCTTAGCCTAAGGTAATTGAGCTTTATCAAGGTCAAGGAAGTCATTCTCTATCAAGTCGTCAATTTTTTGAACTTCAGCATCATTATTTGAATCGCAGTTTCTATACTGCCCTTCGATATAGTTCACTCGCCTTCTCAGTTTTCCACCATCATTAATGAAAGCTATCAGAGTATCCTTCCATGTTGTTGCTTGAGCGAACAAGCTCGTGGCACCTAGTCCAACTGAACCAACTATGCCTCCCAAATTCGCGTAGGCAAGAGCAACAACTAAGAAAACAACTGTTGCAGCTATGAAGATCAGATTTATAATTGCCTTGTTGCGCAAATCTATTAGTTTTGACTCGACTGCCTCTTTGTATTTGTTCAATTTCTGTCCTACTCGTTCATACTTTGTTAGAGTTGTTCCAGTTTTTGTCAAAGCAAACTGACTGCTTGATCGAGTAGCTGAACGTACACTAACCACTGATCCCAAAATCTTTGTCGCTAGCGCCGAATTTACCTTTGAAAGATCGGGCGAATCCTGTGTCTCTTTTCCCATATCAATGCCCTCACTTCCACATCGTCTTACTTTACATATAAGATTTTTTCGTGAATTGCAGGCACGGAAAACGCGCGTTGTTCAAATGGAAGGGAGGAAAAAAGAGAAAGCTAAGACAGGAACGAAAACCGTTTTTGACTAAATAAAGTAACAGCCAATCGCGCTATGCAGGCTCAAGAATCACGTCCATGACGTAGCGTCCTTGTTCATCGTTCAGCAGCAGCCGGCGCTGAAGTTTGGGTATGGTGATGCGCCCGTCTTTGCCCATTCTAGCGTAGAAGCTCTGCCACCCGCCAGCGTAGACGTTGACGGCGATCATGCTGACCTTCAGCACCTGTTCTGGCTCCATTTTGAAGCGCCACCGCACGTTCCTTGGGATTTGGATGCGGTTTCCCTTCTGAAGTTGAGTTTTGAAACTGACCTTCTCAGAAAGCGGCAACACGCTCAGCCTCTGACGCAGACAGCCTCAATGAGCCGTTCTGCGTCGTTTACAGACGCACCCTGCAGAACTATTAAGCGTTGTTCAAAGAAACCAGCCTAGAACAGCTTGTCCCACGACTGCAAAATGCAAAGACAACTACAACTAATAAGAAATCGCAGAAGGCAAACCGCCAACCTAGGTCATTCTTCCGTTTGGCGTACGCGCTAGTTGCAGTCTCTTTTCCCCTTTTGCAAAATCTATTATAGTAATATAACTATAATATTATAGTTAATCTTATATAATTGGAAGCTCTGCTAGAAACAGATGTCAAGGAGAAAACCCAATGGACACGCCCACCTTTCGAATCCTAGACACACTTTCATCCAGCATTGGCGATCCACTCTCAATTAATCAGCTCACCGAACGCATCAAAAAAAGCCACGGCACAGCTTACTACGCAAACATCTACCAGAAACTGCAGGATCTAAAAAACCAAGACTTGCTCACCCTAGACCAGATAGGAAGGTCTTCTAGCATCAAACTAAACTTCCGAAACTACCTGCTAATAGACGCGCTCGCAGAAATGGAACTAAGGAAAAAAAGAAAATTCATAGAAAGAAAAACAAATCTCTTGCCACTTCTAACAGAAATGAACAAAGCATTCAATGATGCAGACTTCATAAGGACAATCGCTGCGACGTTTCCGGAGAAAAACCTCAAACTCAACCGGATCGAACTCCTCTTCCTCATATCGCAAACGCCAAATCACCACAAACAAACAATCGAAATTTACGAAGAAATGCAACAACTCCAGAACAAACACAACCTCAAAATTGACAGCTTAGTCTTAAACAAACACGATTTTCAACAATTCATCATCAAAGACGAAATTAATCCGGTCAGGGAATCCTTAAGCGAAAAAATCATCCTTTCCGGTCCTCAAGCATTCTGGAGCCAAATCAAAGATATAACCGAAAATACACAAGTCAGAATTTTGCGAGAAGAAACAAAACCCCTCAAAATACCTAATGCAGACTTAACCTATAACCTCAACAGGTTTGGATATCAAGAACTCGGACGTCCGATAACTCAAGGCAGAAACATCAGCATCGAATATATTGTGACCAACTTGCTCCTCCAAGACGACGCTAGATTACAGGAAGCAACGCCAGTGATCCTCGCTAAAAACACCTTCAACAGCAACATTCTAGCCTTCCTAAGCAAGAAATATGACACAAAAGCAAGACTCATCGGCATAATGAAGATACTGCGCGACTACAAACCAACAAAAGAAACAAACCAGACAATAGACCTTTTAAACACGTTCGTCTCAAAAGAGATTCCAACAAACAAACAAGACATCCTATCGAAGCTGAGATTATACAATGCCCTGTGATAAAAAAGCACTATTCGAATTCCTAGAGGTCATAAACGAAAGCCTATCAAAGAAAATCACTCTTGTCGCCGCAGGCGGAACAGCCATGACCCTGCTTGACCTTAAACCCTCAACTATGGACATCGACTTCACCATCCCAAGCAGTGACCTTCCAGAATTTGAACAAGCCCTCCAAAACAATCCCTCCGGGTTCAAGGTCGACCGGTGGACAGATGGGTATGTTTTCTGCCAATCTTTGCCAAACGATTACATCCGGAACAGCAGTCAAATAAGAGAATTCAGCCACATATCCCTAAGAGCCTTACACCCGATTGACATAATCGCAACCAAGGTTGGCAGACTAAACCAAAGAGATATCCAAGACATCGAAAACATAATTAAAAACTGCCAAATCTCAGAAGCAGAAATCAAGGCAAGAGCATATCAGGTAAGCCCAACATTCGTTACCAAAGAAGAAGACTACCTTTATCATCTGGACTGGATTATCAAGAAATTTTTCCATTAAACCAAATAGTGCACGCAACAGATTTCCACCAAACTTGTGGTGAAGCACAGAACGGTCCCCAAGGCGAAAGCTCAACCATTTTCAATCAGAGAGAGCACACATACGTATCCTCGACCGCACCCTATCTAACAAGACAAGCAGCGGCACAGTCGTAGACATCCACTTCAAGCCAAAGGGAATATGGTGCGAACATTGCCAAAAAAGCAGCTGCCGACACATCAACTTCGCCCTAACAGTGCCCCAATGCAAAAGTACACACTAAAAAACGAAAAGAAGGCTGGAAACTACCCGCCGTCATCGAAGAGTAAAATTGTTACCCAAGGGTGTATTTCTTAGCTCGAAAAGACTTGTGAAGGCGAAGCAGGAACCGGAAGGATAGACTTGCTGGACCCTATAGTTCTGCGTATGCTGGAACGAATTTCAAATCCTTATTCTGAAACAACAAAGAAGATACCTATCCTATCTTCATACGAAGAGCAAAAATTAAGACAGAGCAACTTAGCCATGGATTCGTTTGCCAAGACGAACGATAAGAAGAATTCGGGGGGCGAAAAGCAGTGTGCTCATTTTCGCGGTCATTTTCGCAGTTTTCATATTGTCTTCTTTCGATGTGTGCTGGTTCCCAGGGGAAACTGCTGACAAAGGCTTTGTCTTTGCCTCAAACTGGACAGAGCATCTGCATTCATCCGAGGAATTTACTGTCTACTACCAAACCGCTGCGTTTTATGAGGGAAGAAACTGGCTTACAGAAGACAACCTTCCCGAATACTCGGTAGACTCGATCATGATCGGCAACCACTCCTACGCGTTAGCTGAGCCGGCGACGGCGGCTCTCCTTCTTGCCCTTCTACGCCATTGCCAGGATCATCTCGGCAACGGATTTCTTGGTTCGCTCACTCATGATCGGGATGATCTTCTACACGTGTTTAAGTGCTCTCTTGGCTCGCAAAATATCTCTCCAGCTAAACCAGAGTCCAATCACCGCAAACTTGACAGCCCTACTGTTTGCGTTCACCACAATGGCCTTTTCCTATTCCAGGCTTCTCTATCCCCAACCCATTGTCACCCTGCTGATGCTTTTCACCATAGTGTTTCTCCTATCCTGGAAGGAACATGCCAATTCGAAAACCCTGTTGTTAAGCGCACTGTTCTTCGGTCTAACCGTATTCTCCTTCAACGCATTCGTAATCACGGCGCCCTTCTTTCTGTACTACCTCTTCAAAGCCGGTATCATCAAAAAAAGCAAAGATCTATACAGCATAATCCTAGGAGTGCTGCCAAGCCTCATACTATTTCTCGTCTGGAACCTATCTGTAACAGGCAATCCCATCTTAACAGCCAGACAACTCGTGCATCCCTCAATAAGCTTCCAAATACTCTACACAACAACAAACGCTACTTGGCTAAACATAGAAGGCCTAATGGGTTCACTGTTCTCGCCGATAGGCGTATTTTTCGTGTCACCCATACTGCTCGCGGCCTTCGCAAACTTCTCCTCGTTCAAAACAAACGCAAAAAACGAAACCGTACTTTTCGCCTCGATCATAATTGCCTTCTGGCTTTTCATATCCCTTACAAACTTAGGGGGCGCTGCAGAAAGAGACTTCTGGGTCGGAGGATGGGCAAACATAGCCCGATACATGCATGCACCCTCGACACTGCTTACCATCTTCGCATCGGCAATCTTCGCCAGGACTCACCATACCAAAAACCTCATAGCCGCCTTCACAGGCATCGCTTATGACGTTAATCAGCTTTCTCGCAAACCTCAGCTACGGAATCCGCCACGATTTCATGGTAGGCTTCCTGAAGGATTTCCCAAGCACCAGCCTTCTAATATGGCCCTACCAGATGGGATCCAGAGAACTGGGAATCATCTCAATAGCCATAGTCCTCGCCTCCTTGGTATATCCTGCTTACTTGTTCAAAAACAAATACGGCAGGTAGACGCGCTCAAACTACTGCCTAGTTCGCCAACGCGTTCTTCCAAGCGCGCATAGAAGCAGTTCATAGGCAATATAGTTCTGTCTGGAGGATTGAGAAAAGAAAAAAAAGAGGTTTGTTTAGGGTTCAGACGTGGCGGTGACACTGAAGGTTTGGAAGCCCTCACCCATCAGTCTTAACGTGTAGTTCTCGCCTGCCAATGGAGTTATGACCATTGCAGGATTGTCAGAGTCAAATCCTGTTTGGAGGGCAATGACGCCATTGAAAGTCAGCGTGGCACTTTCGCCTGGCTGCAGTGTCAGCGAGGAAAACCATGCACCTTCGGGGTTGGTTTCGCGGTGGGTCCCGAAAAGCGGCACCAGTTCTGACCCGCTTATTTTGAAGGGAATCGTGCTCGGATGGAATCTCTCAAAGAAGTTCTCAAACATACCTTGCCATTCATGCATCATGCCTCGATGGTGTCTTTCCCATAAGGTCCTCTCCCAAGTTCGGCTTGCGTTGAATTCGCCATGCAGTGTCAACCCGAAAAGTCGAAAAGCGAAGTCGCCTTCGTTCTTCAGTTCTACCGAAAGCATCGTAACATTATTTTTCACCAAAAGCGAAGCTGAAACAATCGCCACGTTCTTGTCGAATGCTTCCTTGACACGTATCAGTCTTGTCCTGTGGTTTTCGCCTAGCCTAACGATTGTCCCAACCGTTAGTTGAGATGAACTCAGGCTATTGACAACTATGGCAGTGGCGCTTGGAACCAACACGTAATAATTCACGAGTGCCCCATCAGCATCTGTCGCTTGTATCTGCACGAGGGTCGGATTAAAATCCAACAGCACTCCTGACATTGTCTGATTGACGTATCCATCTGCAACATTAATCACGAGCGTGCTTGACAAAGTTGTCACGTCATGCGTTGTTCCGTTGATCACGGCTTCAACGTCAGCTATGGTGAACTGCATCTTATCCACTGTTGAACCGACAGGAAGCGTTGTGGTAGCAAGTGTCTGAGTCATGTTAATGAGCGAGAAGAGATTCACAGTCCCCGAAGCGCCCACAGATAACCATTCTACCGTTCCGTCTGGATAGGTAACATGCAACAAAACACCGGAATACGCCATGTTAAGAACCGTCGTTCCCGCAGGAACGGTCGGAGGATCAGTCAGCATAACCGCGAAAGTCGCTGCATTGGCATTCGGTAACATTGATGGATTTGCCAGCAAAGAAACAAAAATTATCGCGACTGCAACTAAGACTGCGGCTGAACCGTACCTAAAAGTCCATTTTCCCGACATCTAATCATTCTCCTGCTAACCGTGAATCGCGTTTGGGAATAAGAACCTACATTTTTGAAAGTTCATTCAAAATCCTTGAATCTAACTTTCAGTGGTCTTGAAACATGACCCAACAGGGCAGAGACTCAGAACAGGGAGCCTTCGCCAGAGCCTCAATGTTTCGTACCAAAACACAACAACCATGGCTAAGCTAACAACCACGAGGTGAGGCGTGAAATTCGACAAAAACAGAGCGGCGAAAGAAAAGAACACTATCAAGATAGTGAACAGCAAAGCAAAGAAGAAAAACTGCGGCACAATGGTTTTCCCAATCCTTGCGTAGCCTTCAAGAACCTTATCTGATGATTCTTTGGCTGCTGAGTAGACTCCATAGTCGTTTTGAGTGACAAATCCGGCTTCTGAAAGCTTTCCTAAATGATAGGAAGTCAGGGAAGGAGATGACAAGCCAACTCCCCGTTGGATGTCTCTAAGCTCAGAAGGACCGTGTCTGAGCAGGTACAGGTAGACCTTGAGGGTGTTGCCTCTGATTTCTCGGCTTCCTGACATGTGACGCCCGAAAATAAAGAGTGAATATCAATACTTAAGAGTTACTATTCACACACACCTACCCCCTCTAGGGCACTTAAACTCGCCAATCAGTCCTACCGCAACCCCCAGAATTCTCCAGCGACTAAATGGCCACTAGCAACTCCTGTTAACCATTGTCCATTGTCATGCAGGCTTTCAAGTTCCTCTCAATTTCCAATAGACTCTATGATTGCGCGCGCTAATACAGCCTTAAATCGCGGTTTTTTCATCCTATCTCGTCTATATGGATAATCATAAATAGGGAGGGTTTGAAACAAGAACCAATCCAACTCAATCGAGTGCATTTAGCCGCCAATCAATATTTTTGATTAACAAAGGATACATAGCTCATCCACTCAAGACCATAGAATGAGGGCTAAATAATTGGCGATGTTAGAGACAAGGGAATTCACCATTGACCAAAGACTTCTTTCAGTCAGAAACACCTACGTAGTTAAAGACAAGTATGGTCAACAGTTGGGCTTTATCAAACAAGAATTTCTAAGCTGGGGACCACACTTCTGGTTCGAAGACAACTCTGGTGAACGTCTAGGTGAAATCGACGGCAAAGTAGTTACCGTTCATCACGAGTACCAAATCAAAGATAAAGAGGGGCAGATAAGAGCGAGCGTTAAGAAAAAGATCCTGAAATTGTTCGGAAGTGAATGGTGGATGGAAACTCCAGATGGACACGAACTAGCAAGAATAAAAGGTAACATCGTCAACCACACATACGACATGACCGCACCTGACAAAACGGTGATCGCTAAAGTCCACCTCAACTGGGCAACAATCCGAGACGAATACTGCATAGAAATAACCAAACAAGACTTCAACCCACTCTTGATTCTCGGATACGCAATCGCCATGGACCACGTCGAACACCAAGATAGGAGTTCCGCGTCGAGCGGAGTCAAAGTTATCACAAAACTCCTTGGACATTAACAAAACAGAACGCTAGAAACCTCACAAGTTCCCAGCACGCTCAAGTCCGTGCGCGCTAAGCAATATTTTTAAGCGCAAACTTGAGAGACGCTTATCGATGTTCAATGACAACTTCGAATGAATGGTGTGTAGCAGTTTTCAAATGCAGTCCTGCTTTGGTGAAAAAGGTGCTTGTTGAAGTCTACAGGTTTGCCGATGACCTAAAAGGTGTGCGGAGTCTGCATTTCTTGGTCAGAGATAGAGTTGAGGACGAGGTTGTTTTCAGTTTCAGAGTAATGGTTGAACCCAAATTCAAAGAGATAGTCAAAAGCAAATTAGCTTACAAACTGGGCACGTTACTATCCAAAGACAAGTACATCATCGATCCAACTGCAGAAAACAGTCTTGGGCAATATGTTGCTTGGCTGCCTGAAGAAGAGAATTCGGGATTTTGGGCAAAGCAAGTTTAACCAGTTCATCGACCTTCTCAAAAACATTGAGCGCCCTTGTCGTTCAGCTGATTGAGAATGACTACTCCGCTTCAGGCGAGAGAGTTGAACTAGCACACGTTATGTCTTGGATGCTTGGATGCACCGAGTATGGACTGCTTAGCACCTCTGGAATGGAAGTAGGGTACTATGACCGCTTGGAAGACAAGTATTGTTCGTATTTGAGACAGGACTTCCCAAAGTCAACTGATAAAAAGAAACCATAAACTATACCTTGAGACGAATTCCGTTTTCCTAAGCCGCAGGAAACAGCCATTGAATCTGTAATTTTCTAATTCCTAAAAAGAATAAGGAGCAGAAAAGACGGGAACGCGCAACAGAAAATATTGACGGGATTATTTAACCCATAGATTGAAAATGTTTTCTCCTGAAAGGTCATAACGGTCTTCGCCGACTTCAGGCGTATATTCTCCAATGCTCGTTATTGTTTTGTCGTCTGTAACGAGGAAACATTTTGCTTCAAGTATAGGTCTGTCCAGACCCCTCTTGAACAAAAGCTACGTACCAACCGTTCGTAGCTTGTTTTGTTTGGATTGATTGTGGCGGTAGATTGTCATTTGGGTAGTTTTTGTATTCTGGGTAGGCAGCTTTCAATAAGGAAATGGCTTCAGATTCTGTTAGGCCACTTTTGTTGCCGTTTGCAGTATAGAAGACAGCAACAGCCATTAGCACTACAACTACGAATACTATGATGCCGATTTTTTGGTTTTGCTTCATTTTATTAACCTATGAGAAATGAAGGTCATAAACCTTCTCACTATCAACGGGTTGGGTTGGTTTGGGTTGGATTATAATTTAGGTTCCTCCTTCCTTCCGTTGACGTTAAAAGACTTCAGTTTAAGCACTGCTATTCCTAAAATTGCAAGAGCAATCATCCAGAGCGCGCGCTCACAAATCGGGATGCGATAAGGTTTTGTAAAAATTAGCTAAAAGTAGAAAAAGAGGGTCCTACTGAACGTTTTTTTTTGCTTCGGTCGCCTTGTTCCAGTTCCCTCATTTCACGGATGAAGCCCCTGAGCAACTCACAGCGAGCGCGTTATGATTTAGCATAACCTATGCTTCGTCAGGATGGTGTTGTCGGCCCCCTCATCGAGAACCGTTGTGCCTTTCCTCGCTACTACACGGCAATGACTAGTGCCGTCCGAGAGCCATATATCTGCAAGGACAGACGCAAAACCTTTGAAGGTGTTACCGCTGATTACGCAGCCAGTGGAAGATCCGCTGTATATTCCGCCTACGTAGATTCCTGCAAATCCCGTGCCTGTGATTCTGTTATCGATGACCTTGACATCTCGAACAGGCCAGCAACAAATCCCTCCCCACTCTGTGTCCAGCGATATGTCGTTGTCAGAGATAATCGCATCCAGAGACTTGCCGCCAGGCGGTTCGGTCGCCTCGGATGGACAAGCCAAGTCCCAGAGCTCTATCGCCTCCCCATCACCACCTACATGAATGGTGTTGTGGTGTATGAGGAAGAACGCATTCGCAGGTACAGGACCAGGATACGAATCCCAACCCAACCCCCCAGTCCAAGCCTTTACGTTGTAAGCAACGCACCCCTGCCAGCATAGAACGCCAAACCCGGTTTGTATGTCCTTCATTTGATTGTACGAGATTTCTACTCTCGAGTTGACGATATCAAACAGGAATACGGAGAGCTCATTCCTAAGAAAGACTGTCCGAGTGATTATTGCTTTGCTGTTCAGCAGGTAGCCAATTCTGAAGCCGTTGTCGATATGTTCAAAGGAGCAGTCGGTCACGGTTTGGCTCCCCGATACCGGTTCGCCGGTCATTCTTTCTTCAAAGTAGCCCTTAATCCCTAGTAACAGTTAGCGCCGTTCAAGACGTTGTAACTTGTCCCACCTACTTCATAATCTCCTTCATGACCGACGAATCGAACCCGCTCAACCCTCGAGTCTGCATTTCCCATTATTCTTATCACGTCGGTGCCTGTGAGATCATTGATTTCCCATGGGAAGGGAGGGGCCCAGTGTTCAGCTGGCTCTCTGGCCGTGATGTCGAAAGTCATGTCTCTTATCCTGATATCACCATCTTTGAAGCCGAAGAGAAAGACAAAACCGTCGTCTTCAACACTGCGTATGAGTCCTGGAAGAGTTGGATCTAGCCCTCTGAGGGTGTCAATGACCGTTAGGTCTCTGCCAGCTCCTTCGAACGTTCCCCGAAAGTTCTCCACGAATACATTGCCGCAGTAGAAATGCCCAGCCGTCAGCTTGACAGTGCTTCTTGGGCCTGCTGCCACAGCCGAGTCAAATGCGCCCTGAATGCTTGCGGTGTCATCTCCTCCACTAGGGGAGACTACAAACTTGTATGGGTTAGCCCGAACCGTGGTGGTCGCAGCCATTAGAGGCGCTATTGTGAACAGGATCAGAAGAACTAGCACTGGAATCAAAAACAGCTTTTTCTTCAATCTTTTTCACCTCCTCTCCAAATTATAGTTGAGAATGAATCAACAAATCGTCGAAAACAAGTTAAGCAACTTCAGAATATATGGTTAGGTGAGTGACAAGACTCAATCACCTCCATTTTAGGCGAGAATGGTTTTGGTCAAGGGCGAGGAAAAAATCAAAAGTGTTCTCAAGGATTTCGGTCTAACGGAAACGGAGGCTGAAGTCTACATGTTTCTCGCCAAACACGACTCTTTGAAAGGCACAGAAATAGCCAAACAAATCAAGAAAGACAAAGCCCAAGTCTATCATATCCTCAGAAGCCTGCAAGCAAAAGGACTCGTTGAGTCAACCCTCGAAGCGCCTGTACGATTCGCGCCCGTCCCCTTCGAAAGAATTATCGAGTCAACCATAAGAGCAAAACGCGAAGAAGCCACACGCATAGAAAAGGCCAAAGGAGACCTGCTCGACTACTGGAAAAACATAAGCAAAACCAAACCTGAAATGCCAACAGAGAAGTTTGTCCTAATCGAGGGACACCACAAGGTATACCCGAAAATCTCAGAGATGATAGCCAAGACCAAAAACCAGCTATCAACGATAACCACAGTCAATAGCTTGTTGCAGGCTGACCAGTTCGGTCTTTACGACGTTGCCTTCACTCACCCATTGAAGTCTCAGATCCAGTTCCGTTTTCTAACAGAATTGTCCAGCCGAAACCTGAAGGGAATGAAAACAATTCTGCAGAAAATGTCTCGGAAAGGATTCAATTTCAGGGTGAGAAACCCCGATTTGGGTCAAAAGATGTTTCCGCGAATGGTCATCAGAGACAACGAAGAAGCATTCTTTTTCATAACGACGCCTCGAACGGCGTGTTCCACGGAGGAAGATGATAATCTGAGCTTGTGGACTAACTGCAGAGACCTTGTTCAAGCATTCAGCGGCCTATTCGAGGATCTGTGGTGCAACTCAACTGATATGCAGAAAAAGATAGCTGAGATTGAAACTGGAAAACCGCCGCCCAAAACCTGCGTTATCAGCGATGCGGAAACAGCGCACAAAAAGTATCACGAAATCATGCACTCGGCTGAGAAGGCGGTCGCCATGATGACCTCTTCAAAAGGACTAAGTGCAAGCTGGAAAGGCAAAAGCCTCATTGAGGAGTGGACCAAAAGAGGCGTTTCCGTGAGGATCATGGCACCAATAACGAGCGAGAACTTGGAAGCCGCGCAGCAATTATTGAAGAGCTGCGAGGTAAGGCATATTCCAGTATCATATTTAGGAACAACGATTATTGATGGACAGCACCTTTTCCAGTTCAAAAACCCTCCACCCGAAAAGGAAGAGTTGCGGGTGATGCCGTATTTTGAGAACACCTTCTACACGAATGATTCCGAATATGTGACAAAAACGAAAAATATGTTTGATGACATCTGGAGAAAGGCAAACGCACCCTCAGCCATCACGGTTAAATCAGTCACCACACCCAGCGCGACCACGACTACCCCTATTCCCGAAGGAACATTGACTAGAGCAATCAAAAAAGCTAGCGGACCGACCGTTCTTGAAGAGCAAAGACCCTTAGAGAAAACAACGGAAAAAGACATTTTGAACAAGATACTTACCGCTAAGAGAATCCCAGCCAAAGATCCTTCAAAAGAGATAACAAGACATTACGGCACTAACGCACAGGCTATCATTCACCCACCAGCCCACTTTAACCTGCCCGATATACTATTCTATATCTTCCACAACCACAAGAATTCTTCATTTGGGGCAGAGGATGCCATATTTGTCAATTTGTGGCTTGAGACCCCGAATGGTCATGCTTACGTGGCCGTGACTTACGTCGGGGACAATCCCGAAGCCGCTGAGTTTTGGAGAAATTACACGTTTCCAGGTTCGCCTGCTGCGCAAAATGTTCAACTGGTCAAAAAAGACGAGTTGCAGATAATGGTTCATGGTAACACTCTTTTTGCTGGTTGGACGACACCGATACAGCTTTTGCCGTCACTTAGCCTTCCTCCTTCATGCATACTTCTCGAAGGATACGGTGAAGTAAAAACCTACACATACACTCTGCTCTATCCCAAAGGCCACAGAATGCGGGTAGAGGCGAACGGTTTAGAGGCTTTTGTTACTTTCCTTCACCCCTTGTCGAAGTATTCAGGACCTGGGACCGACGGATTCCTATCCAGAGAGAGCATCGTGGAATATTACCCTCCACAAACAAGCACTTGCTAGTAGTTCTCGCGTGCGGGCGCTGGTAATCTGAGTCTTTGTGATGTCGCCAATCCGTTTCCTCTCAGCGCAGGCGAGTAACGTTTATCCAGAAGCGGGGACGAATGGTAATTGGTATATATAGGTGGCATAAATCCAACCAAATGTCTGATCTTCGGGTGGCATCTCCACTTCCAGGTAGTTCAAATCAACCCCTCCTTTTCTTCATTGGCTTCATGAATTTTATTTAAACCGAAATCAAAACGAACTCCTTGATAAGGGAAGGTTGCTCAAAACAGAAGCTGGGCAAGTTTTTGTGATCTCGTGTTTTAGTAAAACCCTGCTACCTCTGTTTCAAGAACAGAAATTCCTGGTGTCACTTCGTCTGTGTGCACCTAGGTGCTTGCCTGCCTGTGTCAAGTGAGAGAGAGTACGATATAGAGAGTGTGAGAGTGAGTGAGAGAGTGACAGTGGGAGTGACAGTGTGAGAGTCACAGCGGTGCTGAGTGAGTGATGAAGAGAGAGAGGACTAAATTTTAATCGAGAGAGAGAGTTCAGAACCAGCAAAAGAGGGCAGACCAGTAAACGCACGTACACTACGCTTAGGAGCAAGGCACAAAACATGGTAAAAATGGGGTATTCAGAGGGCACTATATCTCTCCAGCACGTACCAGAATTATAGACGTCTCTTTCTACTAAACTACTAAACGGGCAAAAAAGGGTGATTTTGGCTGAAAAAAGGCGGGACTGGGACATGCATTCATAAGGTTATGTTGGTTTCACAGCCACAGTTACTCTTTGCGAATAACTATGTACGGTTCAGACTTCATCTTCTTGATGTATACGACCAACGCCACTAAAGCCACGATTGCCACAGCAAGTACATACATTATGTCTCTTGTTATCGTTAGTTCTGTGTCTCGCTTGTCAACTGTGTTTCCCAGACTGTCTTTTTCAGCCTTGAGGGAACAATAGGTCTGGTTGAGTGTTTTGTAACTTTCTTCAAGCGAATCATAGGAAGTTTCTAAAGCGTCATAGGTTGCTTTTTGATTGAAATGGGTGGAGTTTAACGATTCAAAGGTTGCCTGCAGAGAGTTGTATTGATTGAGCAATGAGCTGTATGTTGAGTTTAGTCCACCATACTGCGTGGAAAGACCATTGTAGGAGCCGAGCAGAGTCTCATAATCTGTCAAAAGGCTACTATAGTTTGCCACCAACTCATCATAAGTCACTGTTCTTACATGGGTTGCGTAAAAAATGTAAGTTGAGGTTAGAAGAGTCCTGTCGGTTTGAACATACATATAGCAGGAGAGGGTCTCATGCGAATTTTGAGGCAACGTGAATTGTATCGGGTTTTGAAGAGGATTATTTGGGTTCATGTTCAGCGAAAGTATCTGCTTTTCGTTGACTTGTTGCCAGCTCATGTCAACGAGGGCTTTAATGACGAGCGTGAAGTTCAGCAACTTGAGTCCAGTCTGCGCTGTTATCGTCAAGTTGAGCGTTATGGCTTCTGCAGGATGGGCTTCTTCAGGAAACTCTCCCAAATCAATAACAACTCCTGCGCCTTCAAATGAGACATTACCAACAGGCAAGGCATCTGTCTCAAGAATAGTTTCCGATAAGAAGCACAGTAAAGCAACTAGGCAAACTATGACTTTAAGTCTCATCGGAAATTCCACAAGACTATCTGTGAAAGCGTATTTATAATTAATTAATTATAGATAACGATCTTCTGTCAGTGTGTGTGCATTAAATTTTAGTCTTGTATGTGTAAGGAATGCGGCGCTAAACGGAGTATTTTATGGCATAATAGCTTGGTTAGTCTTCACATTCGGGGTTAAGAGATTCTTAAAAACATAATGCGCGCGTCAGTTTCGCTGGTTGGATAAAAAAATACAGAGTCTGGGAAGCTAATCGCGAGGTTTCCCTTTTTCCCGAAAACTCGCGCGGTCATGTTTCCCAAGAATCAGAGTAGGCACGCTCTATCAGTGTGGCTCTGCATTTGGACCAGTTGCCTAGCTGTATTCTTCCCTTAATTAAATATAGAAATATTGCACTTGGTGCATGGGCGAGCGCCACATTCAGGACAACAAACGACACGTATTATTCTTTTTTAGCGCGCCCGAAAAATGCTTTAGGCTTCAAATATGAACAAGAAAAGACATGCTCAAAGGTAACGCACACCCTTAAGTCTATTAGCAACAGTGCATTGAAGCCAACTAGCGCGCGCCGAATGACAGAGCGCGCTAGAAACTGAGATGGAGAAGTATCTTGTGACGATAAAACACGTTCGCCTTGTCGATGCAAGCTCAGCTAGCGGGCTTGTTGCAGAGATATACGCTCAAATCAAAAAGGATTTCGGCAAGGTCGTGGAGCCCTTCGTTCTGCATTCCCCTTTGCCAAAACTCTTGGCCGGAGCCTGGATGGCTTGTCGCGAAACTGAACTAGCGGGTCGCGTTCCCAGATACATGAAAGAGGCTGTCGCCGCAGCCGTGTCGATGACTAATCGCTGCCCATACTGCGTGGATGCTCACACGATAATGCTAAATGCGGCCGGAGAACACAATGCTGCAACCTCAATAAGTCACGCCAATTACGCCAAAATAGGGGATGCCAAAACACGTTCCCTTGCGCAATGGGCATCAACCACGAATACTCCCAACAACGAGTCGCAGAGCTTGCTTTCGTTTGCACCCCGGGAGGTGCCCGAGATCATCGGAACCGCCGTGTTCTACCACTACATGAACCGAATGGCAACCGTGCTACTGAGTGAAACGCCATTACCCTCCAATGCATACTGGCTGAAGAGTCCTCTCAGAAGAATCGCGGGCAGGATGTTCGTCCGTGCAGTCCGCACCCCCAAGACCGCGGGTGAATCATTGCGCTTTCTTCCCAACGCAGAGTTGCCATCAGACCTGCGCTGGGCAAAACCAAACCCCACGGTCGCCCAAGCCTTCGCCCGTTTCTCAGCAACCATCGACGAAACCGGAGAACAATCCATACCTCTCCAAGTGCGCAAGCACCTAACGATGTTCATCAGCAAATGGGCGGGAAGACCAGTCCCACCCGACAAACACTGGCTTAGCTCCGAAACCGACCAGTTCAACGAATCAGCAAGAAGCGCAGCCCAGATAGCATTGCTAGCTGCCGTGGCGCCTTGGCAAATAGACGACAGCACCATTCTCAGGTTCAGACGATACTTCCCCGAGGATCGCATGCTGCTGGGCACAGTGGCTTGGGGAAGCTTTTTAGCTGCCAAAAGAATCGGAACATGGGTATGACCCTCCAACTCTTGAAACGATATCACTCCATTGCTAAGCGAAGAGCGCACGCGAGTGCACCGCTAAATTAATAAACCAAACAACCGCATCAGACAGACTTGGAGATGAACAGACTGTGAAAAAAACGATTTATCTATCCGTCGCAACTTTAACTCTTATTACATTACTCTTCCTGGTCTCCTCTGCCCGAGCATACACCGACACTGTGAACAGATTCTCAATAACTCCACCAACCGGATGGACTATTGAGCAGGATATGGAAGGTGTAATTGTCGCATTTCTAGGTCCACAAGACCCAGACGTAGGTCCTGTTAACATAAATATTGATATTCAGGAAACTTCTCAAACGCTTGACACTATAATCGAAAACACGAAGCAATCATGGTCAACTTCCTATTCCGATTACTCTCTGATTACAGATGAAAGCTTGGTTATCAATGGTCATGCTTGTCATGAACTTGAAGTCTCATACACAGACGATGAGACACCCATTATGCAAGACTCTGTTCTCTTCCTTGAAAATGACGCCTTGCTCCAGGTAACGTATCTTGCAGGTCCAACAACTTATGATACTTATTCAGACGATTGGGTTGAAAGTCTTAACACCCTTCAGCTTGAATCTACCCCGTCACCTTCACCTGATGGGTTTAGCTTTCATTTTGAACTAACTGGGCTTCCATTTCTGTTGTTGCTCACAGCGGTTGCAGCAATTGTCGTTGTAACAGTCGTAGTCTTGGTGAGGAAATCCAAAGCCAATTCTTCAAGAGCCATTCCTCCACCCCCACCCCCTCAATGACTCGACACCCGGAAGGGCACGCCACCGTTCTCTCAACTGGCGGAAAGACATGAACGAAAAAACTGCAAAGAACACGCCGCAGTCTTTGAAGATTTGAGCAGAAGAATAGGGCTTTCCAAGATGAGACCGAAGGCACTAGCGCGTTTATCAACCTCCCACGTTAGGCAAAACCAGCATCAAAACTGGTCTATTTCACTCATGTCTCTGTTTTTGGTCTATGCTTATTCTGAATACTGATTGACGTTTCATAATGTTTTAGCTTCGCCATAGCCCATGTATAGTTTGGATTGATGAATGGTGGCGCAGAGAAAGAAACGGTATCGAGTGACAAAGGTTCTCCGAGAAAAGATCCAGGTTGATGTGGAAGAAGGGGACATAGTATTTGAAACGGTTGAAGAAATCTTAGCACCAAGCATCAAAACCAGACGTGACCCCGAGTATTCCAGTGGATCCCGGTAACTTTCGGGTTCTTGACGGATTTTCGGAAGCGCACAGCAGCGAATGTTTTGCCGCATCTTCCCCGTTAGGTCTAATCATGCTTGTGCGCGCCAATCAACAGAACCTCACAAGTAATTCTTGGTTGGGCTGGTGTACCATTTCCAAACCTCGTCAGCAGTCTTCTCACTATAGCCTGTCTTGCACAGTGACGATTTGAATGTCTTCTCTTTCTTCTTGCCCAACCAACACACAGGTCCTTAAAATCACCACGAAAAAACTGTAATTAAGCTTTTCGAATTCCAAATACAACTCGTAGATATGCACTACACAAATACACAAGCAACACCATAATTTAACAGAGAAACAAACACCAATCTAGTCATCGACAGAGCAAAACACACATATAAAAAGAACTCCGAACAAACATTCGGAGTGCGAAGCCAACATTCCATTCGCTCGTATAACGAGGAAGAATCTGGAATGAAGAAAATCAAGGCAACCCCGCGTTTCTTAACTGCTTACGAAAACAAGCACAAAACATCTCTTTGTTGCTCAAGATGTGGAAGAAAAATTGGCGCAGACGAATATTTGCTGCGAACCACTCATTTCATCCGCTATTACTGCCTATCCTGTTCAAGGAAAATTGAAATCTAAGCGCGCGTCCGAATAGCACAAAAAACTAATTTCTATGAGCCAAATAATTTGAATTATGTTTATGAAGAGCGAGCACGGTTCAACCTATGAGGCTAAGAAAAATTGAAGCTGTAATGAGAACTTGGGGGTTAAGGGTTCTCTTGGGAGTCTGGCCGGTCTCCATTCTCCTCATATCCTATTCGTCAAGTTTCTTGTTGCATGATGGGCACGTTGCGTCTTTTGCTTGAACTGGGCTGTTACAGTAGGGGCATATTCGCTTCTTTCTTATCAGGTGTCGGCCAGGCTTTTCCTTGGCTATCTTTCCATCACGTAGAAGAAGGAGTCTTTCTGTGTGAGATGCTGCGTGTGCGTCGTGTGTGACCATGACTATTGTGGTTCCTCGGTTAAGATTGAGGTTTGCGAGTAACTCAACAATTTCGCGTTTGTTTTTGCCATCCAAGTTTCCTGTTGGTTCGTCTGCCAAGATTATGGCTGGATCGTTAGCCAAAGCCCGTGCAATAGCTACTCTCTGCTGTTCCCCAGCACTGAGGCGTTGAGGTCTGTGTTCTTCTCTTCCCGAGAGACCCACCATACCCAAAAGTTCACTCGCTCTCTGTCTTCTTTCGCTCTTAGATTTCTTCGTGTTTTCCATAGGCAATTCCACGTTTTCTCTGGCATTCAAATAAGGAAGTAGATTGAAGGTTTGGAAAACAAAGCCAATTTTGTCTCGCCGTATCTTGTAAAGCTCTCCTTCAGGCAGGTTTGCCACATCCACCCCGTCCAAGAACACTTGTCCGCTTGTGGGTTTGTCCATACACCCTAGAACATTTAGAAGCGTTGTTTTTCCAGAGCCTGAAGGCCCCATGATTGATGCAAACTCGCCTGTGTTGACTTGGAGGTCTAGGTTTGAGAGTGCCTGGACTCTGCGTTTGCCCAGCGTGTATTCTTTTGACAGCTTCTCTATTCTTAGCACTGCTTCACTCATATCGCATCGCCTCCGCTGGTCTTGTTCTGGATGCCCGCCAAGCAGGATACAGACTTCCCAGAGTCCCCAGCAGTACGGATGCTCCAAGCGCAGTCAGCATGAGCTCTGGAGTTACGATTATGGTTGCGGTCGACGTCGTGTTGAGTGGTCGTCCGAAAAAGCTTGTCCCTCCAAATTGCGTTACTGTTGGGAGCAGCAGTCCTGAAAGCGCTGGGGCAGCCACGCTGCCTATTATAATTCCCACAACTCCTGCGATTAGACTTAGCAGCACACCTTCTAGCATGAACTGACGCATGACGGTCCAGTTGCTGAATCCAATGGCTTTGAGCGTGCCGATTTCTTTGGTCCTCTCACGTACTGTGTATAACATCACGAACAAAACAATGAGGCTAGTTGCGGCGACAGCGACGACGATTTCCCCAAAGGCGGTTGTTTGCATTTGACTCACAGAAGCTTCCGCATTTTCGAGCGCAGTGGTGTAGCTTGACTGTAGTGCTTGAAGCTCTTCTAATCGTTCCTGGGCTGTACTAACGATGAGTTCAGGGTGCAAGGTATTTATGGAGCTTGCTACGTCAGTTACTGATCCGCTGTCTTCCGCGAACACGTGAAGGGTTGTTATGTATCCAGTGTTGTCTGTTAAGGCTTGCGCGTCGGAAAGGTTCATGTAGAGTGTTGTTCGGTCCTCTACTCCTGACGACCCGTGAACACCAATGACTTCGAAGGTTTCTCCCAGTATCTCTATTTCATCTCCGACATCTGCTTGAAAATAGACAGTGTTTGCTTCACTTAGAAGGACAACGCCTGTGTCTCCAGTTCGTAGGTTTCTGCCAGCGGTTATGTTCGCTGGCAAAATAGGATAATTATCTATGAGGCGCGAGGTCAGCTGTATTCCCTCAATGATGTATTCTGTGTTGAGACGGGTGAAGGTTCTTCCGTCTGGAGCCGTAATTGTCTGGTTTTCTCCTTCAGATGCTTCTAGAACTGCAGCGACCGCGGCAACTGCTTCTATCTCGGCTATGTCTGAATAGAGCGTTTCGTTCATGGCAACACTACCTCCGCTGCCGAATGATCCTCCGCCAAATTGGCCAGGTCTTCCTCCGCCACCAAATTGACCGGGGGTAAAGTTGCCGGGATTGGGAGGGGCTATGCCACCAGGACCTTGAAATGCAGATCCATCACTGGAATCTGGAGGGTTGGTGAAGCCGAATCCTTCAAAACTCGGGGTTAATGTACAGTCTATTTGTGTTAACGTTTCGTTTATTGTTGCTTCGGTTAAGGTTATTGTGGTTCCAAGGTCCTGGGTTAGTCCAAGTGTCGATTCCTGGTTTGCGATTGCGCCTGCAGGAATAGAGATCATGATCGCCATTGAGAAACCCAAGGCGATGATTACCAGCAAAGCTCGGATTTTTCTCCGAGATATGTTTCTAACGGCTCTAGTTACGATTCCCAATGCTCTTTGTCTCCTTTGGCTGCATCCTTTTTTCTAGTAATCTGGATTGATTTGATCCGCCTGTTTGCGCTATTAAGCGTATTCCCAATTCTATTCCAAATTCGCTTTACAGCTCGAAATGAGCCTAGCGGCAGAACAAGGTGGGCGTGCTTTCTGAAAAGCCATAAACGAAGGAATTGCAACCGGCGGTAACCCAAGCTCCACAAAAGCGCGCGCGCTCATGGAGGAAATTCAACAATGAGAAAGGATTCGAGCAGGCAATAGGAGGCATCGCGCTCACTCCAATAACCCCAACCGCCTTGTCCAGCGGCAACAGAATATACCAAAAGGAAAAATCGTTTAGTTGTCCCTATCGTGCAAGGACAATGTTACCATCGAATTCTCACCCCGACTTGAGTAGGCTGCAGCGAGAACTTAGCGACTGCCTGCTCCCTAGCAAGAAAAAGCGTTCGTTAACGGTTTGCGAAGAAAACTTTGCAATTCCGTGAAGCTGCCTTCTCAAAAACCCTTAAGAAACGAACAACCACTCAATGTTTCGCGGAGCAAGGAAGCAAACACTGAGAGGGGGAATGGTGAAACCCCCACCATTGAAATCTGTTTCTGAAGAAAGCACCGAAAACTGCAGTGATTTGCGCGAGCGAGTGGGGGAGGGTTAGCTTTCGTGATAGAAAATGAAATTTCAAATCAAAGTATTTCCACCTTGAGGCAGCTTAAAAGCCACCTAAGACTTTCTTCGGAAGAAGAGAAACGTCTAGCGGAAGTTATTCAGGCTCACCCCATGCGCATAAGTTCCCACTACCTGTCACTGATCGACTGGAACGACCCATACGACCCCATAATGAGAATGGCGGTTCCCTCGCCCGACGAGCTCAACCTTGATGGTTGCTGGGACACCAGCGGCGAATCCGAAAACACAAAAATGCCAGGGATCCAACACAAATACTCAGAAACCGCACTGATTCTCGCCACAAACCAATGCGCCATGTACTGCAGGCACTGCTTCAGAAAACGCCTGGTCGGGCTACCAACCGAAGAAATTCTAAAACGCTTCGAAGACGCAGCAGAATACATAGAGACACATCCCGAAATAAACAACGTCCTCATCAGCGGCGGAGACCCGCTAACGCTCTCCAACAAAATCATCGAACGCTTCCTAAAAGTCCTAACTAGAATCCCCCACCTCAACTTCATAAGAATCGGAAGCAGAGTCCCAGTCACCCTTCCAAACAGACTCAAAAACAAAAAACTCCTAAACATCCTCAAAAAATACTCCAAAAACAAGAGACTCTACATCATAACCCAATTCAACCACCCAAGAGAAATAAACCCTGCCTCCATCAACGCAGTAAACAACCTAATCAACGCGGGCGTCCTGGTTAACAACCAAACCGTCCTCCTTAAACAGGTCAACGACGATCCAACCACGCTCGCTACCCTGATGAACAAACTTACAACGATAGGCGTGACACCATACTACGTATTCCAGTGCCGTCCACTTGAAAGAGTCAAACATCACTTTCAGGTCCCAATATGCGAAGGCATTAGAATAGTGGAGGAAGCGAAAGCAAACTGTAACGGCTTAAGCAAACGCTTCAAGTATATCATGTCCCACAGAACAGGCAAAATAGAGATACTAGGCATCATCGACGATGACGTATACTTCAAATACCACGAAGCCAAAAACAAGAAAAATCTAGGCGTGATGTTCAAGCGCCAAGTTAACGAACAAGCGGGGTGGCTAGACGATTTCGAATCATACCCTGACCTTGACCGCGTAGAAAGAAAACTCAAAGCCAGATTTCCAATCATAGAAAGGTCTCCCACCGAAATAACAATCCCAGAGCAAGACTAAAACTTCTTTTCAAATCAAAAACCGGATGAAGCACGCGCTCCAATACCGCAAGCTGCGTCAAATATTTGGTCGAATATGCTTTGTGAGATTCTTGTCAAATCGTAAATGAAGCTGGAGGGCATTCATTTTCCTCGTTAGCGCAGGCGCACGAGCCCTTCGATGGACCTGAGCAGCTGGTACCCGAACAGTATCGCTACGAAGTACGTCGGCCACAGAATCGCGGGCCAGTCTCCAGGCATGTAGTGCCACAGGTTAGTGGACACCGCGAAGAACTCCATAAGCGCAAGGGCGATCAGCCCGCTGAAAGCCAAGAAGACCTGCTCCTTCACCTCTCGTCTGCCTCGTCTCTTGCGCCTAATAATCAGCACGGCTGCCCATGACAGGAGGAAGGCGAAGAACAGGACGTACCAACCTGAGTTGAAATCAAGCAATAGGTTCATGCCGCAAACTGAACGCCGTGCAATTATAAAAGCGTTCCCGAAAGCCTAAACCACCACCCTCTTCATTATTTAGGAGTACGTAAGGGCGCTATCTACCAGCAGTACCATTTTCCCGTATTCAGGTAAGCCATCATATCCTTCATCTCCGAAGCGTCAAACCAGCTTAGAAGTAACACGTCAACACTCTTACCTTCTATATGCCTTACAGCACCATCTTTGTCCACAAACCAATACTCGGGGCATCTTCTATCTTGGAATATCTTAGAATAGAGCTGCCCTTCACCTTCAATCTCTACACCGCTGGAATACCCTCTCCTTTCGCAATCTTCATAGGAGATTTCTCCATACTTCAACCCGCGACTCAACAGAGGTGCGTTCTCCACCTAAATCATATTATGATATTGCTTATCTAATTATCCATGCTTCAGAAGACGTATACTCGATTCCGACTATACCCTATATTGATTATGATATTCTACCCTACCCCTCTTCTTGCCTGATGCATCTTACAAGTGATCAAGGCCTGCAATCATAATCAATGAGCTTGCGAAGACACTGACTTTCTACGAGATGAATGGGCAACAGGTAGAATAGCCAAGAAAGTAATTGTGTACTATACTATTGAGAATCACTTCGCTTTTTGTGAGGAGCGCATTTTTGCTACACTGTTTCTTTTTGATCCAAACCTGATTTTCAGAAATCGACTAGAGTCGCGCTATTGTTGCTGATGCTAAGAAAGAAATAGAGTCTGGGAACTGCAAATCTTCACTTTCCCTTTTTTTGGTGGTTAACAATAGCGTGAAACAAACATTATAGGAGACGATTCAGAGAAACGAGGAGCTGAGTGGGCTCTACGTTAGAGTCAAGAGGCTATGCAGTAGCCTTCATGATTTGCACCTAAATTTTCCCTTTATCCTTTCAGGTTTCGCTCCGGAGCCTCGGCAAACCATAGCTGAATTGCTTATTACTGACGAGGACTATTTTAAAGGGAGAAGCATTTACGGAATAAATAATCCTCAGCAGACAATCCAGTTTCACTACAAAGAACTAATAGATGTCTCCTGACGCGGTTTTCCATAGCAAATCAAAATAGTTTTGAGCGAAATCAACGAAACTTGGGTTATTTGACCAGAGGAGAGGCACTTCACCCAGGATACCTGTCTCAGTCGAAAAGAAAACTTCCTTGTCAATTACTGAGAAAACTATTGGTCTATCGTCGAAGCTTAGTTTCAGTTTGAAGCGTGGCTCTTCCACAAGATGTCGCATGGTTCTTGAGAACAACTCCTTCTCTTTTTCATTGATATAAAAAATGAAACGCGTATCTACCTGTCTACTCAGTGCTTGTTGGGTAATTGCTAAGAAATGTTGAGTATTCTTGGCGCTATTCTTCCATGGAGCCAAGACGCATATGCTAGCACTAGCCTCTTTGATTGCTCTTCTTGACTTCATCAAGATAGTCTTTTTTCCTGAAATAATCGAGAATTGAGATGTGTTTTGTTCATCTTTCGCGTTTTCCGTGTTTTGATTCAATTTCTCTACGAGTTTTAGTGCTTCTTCATGCAGGGTAGAGTTTTCCTTATTTTTACGTTCAACAAGAACTGAGAGAGCCAGTTCGGGTGAATTAGCCCTGAAAAGGCTGGGTGACGCAATAAGTTTTTCAACCAATCCCAGTTTCTGCAATAAGGGCATTACTCGGTAGATGTCTTGCTGGGCTATGTTGGAAATTCTTGAAATTTCTTTTGCACTAGTCGGACCTAGTTTGATCAGTGAAAGATATGTTTTAGCTTGGTTAACTGTGAGGCCAAGTTGAGTTAGAGTTTTAACGTTTTTTTCACTTTTTAGCATGTTTAGACAGTATTACAGTCTCTTGTTTGTTATCTTTTATAATTTTTGCATCTTTCAGTGGGAGTAGCACTTAAAAGGTTTTAATAGCTTTCATCCTTAAAGGAACAAATCGCAAATCTTGGAGGTCAAAACATGAATCTCCAAAAAACCAAAATTCTTTCTATGCTATTTCTGACTTTGCTGATGCTTTCTGCAATTCCATTCGTCAACATACCTCTTGTAAAAGCTGCCGACATCAAAACATATGCGTTTGTAGCTGTAAGTCCGAACCGAATCTCGCTTGGCGAGCAGGTAGTTGTGAACATTTGGCTTCAACCAATCCCCCCTAGCCAATTCTATGTTTTTCATGGTCTTTCGGTAAAAGTTACGAAGCCTGATGGAACCATAGAAACATTAGGACCATACACAACATATACGATTGGGTCAGCATACTTCAATTATGTACCTGCGTCAATTGGCAATTACAGCTTCAGCCTAACCTATCCTGGTGAGAATTTTGCCAACGGCACGGTAACCTATTTGCCCAGTGAGAGCCCGCAGAGCGCAACGCTTAGTGTACAGCAAGAACCAATACCGGGAAGAGCAGAGACTCCGCTTCCCACTGAATATTGGACTCGTCCTATCAATGCAAGAAACAGACTGTGGAGTTCGATTGCAGGAAACTGGCTGATACGCGGTTACAATACCAGTTACAGCATGGGTAATAGCGATGCTGGAAAAGGTTTCAACCCATACAGCCAAGCGCCAAGAACCGCACACATAATGTATACAAAAGAGCTAGCTCTGGGAGGTCTTATCGGAGGAGACTATGATTCGACAGGCTTCTACGCTGGGCTAACATACGAAGCGAAACTTACTCCGCCAATAATCATGGATGGAAAAATGTACTATCGCGAGTACCCAAGCGACTTCGGGTATTTCCAAGGAGTAGCAGGATACTATCCAGGTGCCGTCTGCGTAGATTTGCGCACGGGTGAAGAACTATGGCGAAACGACAAAATGAACATAGACGCTGGACAAATATACAATTATGTCTCTGGAAACCAAATGGGCGGTATCCCATACTTGTGGGACTTCGGATCGTGGGGAGCTTTCGCATTCTTTGCAGTAGGTCCATCCCTAATGTTCAGACCCACTACGTGGCATATGTATGATGGAAACACTGGAGACCCTATAGCCAACTTCACGGGCGCACTGCCATCAAGCTTCATACAGACAGCTGCTGTCGTCTACGGAGACGACGGAACAATGTACGTGTACTTCCTCAGCGGAGCAGGTGGGTGGCTTACCATGTGGAACTCAACCAAAGCTCTCGAGAGCGCTAACATTGTTTCCAATACTATGGGGACTAATATCGGCTTCTTGAGAAATGTGCCTGGAACCTACAACTGGAGCAAGGGAATACAGTGGAACGTCACTGTGCCAGTGCAAATGGTGCTGGATTCGTCTGGCGCGCTTTTCCAGTCTGCATCGGGCGTTACGGGCGACGTGCTCATAGCTGCGGTTGAAAGCAGGGCGATTTCGTACAAGGAAATAGGCTACAGCTTGACAACGGGACAACAGTTATGGGTGCATGATCTCGATCCTGATCACTACACCGCCGCTAGAGCCTTCGGGGAGGGCAAGTACGCCGGCATGAATCCCAACAGCAGAAGCTGGTTTGGCTACGATGCTAGCACGGGTAACCGTTTATGGACCAGTGATCCAGCCGACTATCCTTGGGGAACCTACGGTCTTTCAGGCGTGATCGCGTATGGCAAGCTATACGCTCTAAGCTACGACGGAAAAGTGCACGCTTTTGACCTTGACACAGGTGATGAGATTTTCAACTACTATAGCGGCGAAGACGTATACCGTGAAACTCCCTACGGAACTTTTCCGTTCTACTACGGTCCAATAATCGCTGACAACGTGGTCTTTGCCGGTAACGGCGAACACAGTCCGACCCAACCCCTGTTCAGAGGGTATCAACTACACGCTTTCGATGCTCAAACCGGAACTCCAGTGTGGACTCTGCCTGGATGGCATGTCATCCAAGCCATTGCCGATGGTTACCTCGTATCATACAACGCAGAAGACAACAACATGTACGTTTTCGGCAAAGGGCCGAGTGCAACAACTGTTTCCGCTCCAAATGTCGGAATAACATTTGGCTCGTCTGCAATCATCAGCGGCACTGTCACTGATACATCGGCTGGTGCAAAACAGAATGAGCAGGCTGCTCGTTTTCCAAACGGCGTTCCCGTGGTTTCTGACGCAAGTGTGAGCGCCTGGATGGAATACGTCTACATGCAACAGGCTTGCCCAGCTGACGTTACAGGCGTTCCAGTGACGATAGACGTGATAGACTCCAACGGCAATTACCGGAACATAGGCACCGCCACAAGCGACACATACGGCGCATATAGCATCATGTGGACACCCGATATTCCGGGCAAGTACACCGTCATCGCATCGTTCGCTGGGTCCGAATCGTACTACGGTTCTTACGCGCAAACTGCTTTCGGTGTAGAAGCACGACCTGAACCTTCGATGGGACCAACCGCACCACCTGCATCGTTGGCTGATCAGTATCTGCTTCCAGGAATCGGCGGCATCATCGCAGCAATCGCAGTAGTTGGCGTAGTACTAGCAGCGCTTCTGCTTAGAAAGAAGTGAACAATCGAAACAAACTTTCACTCTCCCCCTTTTTAGTGGGACAATAAAACATCCGAACAACAAAGAACAAAGAGGAGAAAGATGGGCTGAGTGGGCTCTGGATTGAACTCTTGATATCGCAGTAGCGGTATAGATTTAGCATTCTCAATTCTCCTTTTTCTCTTATTTTTCGCGTTGCAGAGCCCCAGCAAACCCCAACTGCACGACCTTATTGTTGAAGCACAGTCAAGATTGGACGATTAACAACGGTGCATTTGCTTGGAATATTGCAACCGGCGATGTTGATTTTGACGGTGAAGTGGAGATTACCACTGTCGGGTGCATGGGAATCGATCAACTCTACGATCCTGACATAAGAATCTGGTCTGTCTAAAAAACGGAAGGTGACCAGCTTATTCTTGTCCTTGTGCTTGTAGGAATAACTGCCGTGATAGGGATTTCCTCAGGCGTTCTTTTTGCGCTAAAGAAGCGCAAGCAACGTTGTTCCCACAATAATGGATTATTAGGCTTGGACTGTCATACGCAATCCTTAAGCCAGAAGACACAGGTGCGAGTGTGCCGATCGAAATCTTCGGCACGGCAGCCACTACAGTCGCAGCATCCGTCATCGCCATAGCATTTTTCACAATTGCAATGCAAAGGCGAAAAGAACCCGCTTTCTACGCTTCTTATTCTTTCAACGAGATAATGAAAGACAAATAAAGGGTGCCTAGCAAATTACCTGTGGGATTTGAATGACAATCTTGTTTTACGTAAAAACAAATGAAAGCCCGAAAATAGTTGGAGAAGTAATCTGTAAATTCAACTATACCCGCGGTGAGCATCCTGAAGACGAATACAGTTGGATTGTGCAGGAAAGAAAGAGCGGAACCGAAGAATACTGGGAGATTAAGAGCAAGTACTCTGGATTGAAAGACCTTGCTTCTGTTGGTTTTACCTACCGAAAAGGAGACACTGTAGTCCTTTCAGATGTAGATGACGGATTTGCCTCAAACTTTTTAGACCCCTTGATTGAAAAGTACGGGTTTGATAACGTGAAATGGATAGTTGTTCCAAAACGCTAGCCCCAACAAACAAGCACGGTTGCTGTCAGATAACACGCCGGAAAATATGAGCGTCCAAAAGGCTGTTCAAGGGTATGAAGCCGAAAATCGTGAAAGCTACTTCACTGAAAGAGTCATTGACGCCTGAAGGATGTTTTATCTCTGAGAATTGGGGACTAGCTGAGTTTTGGGGATGCGGCAGTGTCGATTGCACGCGCCAGAGTTGAACCTGGAGTAACCACAAAGGCACATCATTTGAAAGGAATACGAGAGATTTACCTCATCCTGAAGGGGAACGGAAAAGTCCGAATCGGCGGCCTTGAACCTGCCAACGTTACAGAAGGTGACGCCGTCATTATTCCAGCGGGAACAAGCCAAAAAATAACGAATGAAGGAAAAACTGACTTGGTTTTCTACTGCATCTGCACGCCCGCATTCACGCAGGACCGCTACCGCGACGAAGAGACAAAAATGTAACAGAAAGGACTAAGCTGCCGTGTACGCTTATTCTCCTTCTCTCTGGTCCACCGTACCCAACCGATTAACCTCTAGGTGCAAGCATAAGGAATACAGCGCTAGAAACGTACTTATTGAACTTGTTTGAAAGAATTGGCATTACTAGGGTTGATTCGGGGGAAAAGAGTTGAAGTATTTCGAGTGGTTAGCAACAACCAAAACCAAGTTGGTTGCTCTGCTAGTTGTGCTGGTTATCGTTCTCGCAAGCCTTATCGGAGCATTGGCGTTCAATCAATCGGATACACCTATTTCAACTCCAACTCCAGCACCTACTTCAACTCCAACATCCTACTCCAACACCCACTCCAACACCTACTCCAACTCCAACACCCACTCCAACACCTACTTCAACTCCAACACCCACTCCAACACCTACTCCTACTCCAACACCCACTCCAACGCCTTCACCTGCTCCAACTCCAACACCTCCACCAGACGGAAACTGGGACGGGGGTACAGAATTTCTAATTCGAGACGAGATCCACACGTTTTCCGACAATTCACCTGTCGCCGTAGAGAACTGTGGCTGGCATTTCTGGTACGACACGTCAAGGTATCCTCAGAATTGGTACTCGCCTGTCGACTTCTGGAATGGCAAGATTTACACCCGCTGGGAGATTATAACACAGCCCACCAACACAGCCTGCAGCTTCCAGATAGTCTGGTGGAAAGCCCTTCCAGAAGTAGTCAACGGCGTGGAAGTTGTGCAGGAGCTTTGGGATTTGCCCCAGCATCTTGCGGGGGGCGCAGGGTCAGTTGGCACATTCAGCACGGTGCTGAGCAACTTTCATGTTCAAGGATTAGGTATCGATTTGCACAACACAGGCAATCTCTGGCGTCAGGGAATCGCGATTATTGATGATGCCACCGGAAGCCCGGTATCTCCCCCTTCATGGGGATATGACGATGAGCCTTGGAACAGCCGCGCACAATGGTTCCCCATGAAAATGCGTTTGACTATCGTCGCCGTGGCAGCAGGAGCCACCTTCTCCGGATGGGATAGCTGGGTATCGACGCCTCCCACAGACGGCACCAGTTGAGAAAGTTAAGCGCGCGACGAGTAAGAAGACCAATCTTAGCTGGAAATATCACCTTTGTTTAGCTTACAGCATCAATACGGGAGCACATATTTGATTCTGGTTGTAAGAGAAGACTGATAGCCAAAGATGGTTCAAACAACAATGCGACGCGCTCACGTTGCAAAGTACAATCGTTTTTTTAGTGAAGCTGAGTTCTTAGAAAATCTTAAGAGCACAAAAAAACAGTTGAACATCCATGCCCATTGAGCTAAGTATCAAGGAAGAGTTAGAGAAGGTTACTTCAGAAATTGCCAGATTAGAGCGCTGCAAGAAAGTTTTAGAAGACACTCTAACTCTTAAATTGGTCAAGCGTTAAGTTCCTTTAAGAAATATCGCGTTAACACGTGTTTAGTTCAGGTTGCAAGAGAAAACTGACAGCCAAGAAATATACAAACAACCAAGCGCCTCCTAACAGCAACAATATACTTAATGGTAAATCAGAGACTTCTCTAAAAAGAGAACTAAACTTAGTCCAGTCTCTGCTCTTAGGCGTAGGCACAGCAATCGGCGGCGTAATGTTCGCCATTATGGGAAGAGCTGCCGACGCAGCAGGTCCCAGCATAGTTCTAACATTCCTGATAGGCGCTTTCTTTGCTCTTCTCATGGGGTTATCATACGCGGAACTCGGCTCTACAGTTCCAAGCGCCGCTGGCGGAGCAATAGCCTTTGTTGAACGAGCTTTTGGCAAGAAGACTCCAACTTTCCTTGCAGGCTGGTTCAGCTGGATAGGCAGCGTCACTGACTGCGCCATAGGCTCAGTGGTTTTTGCATTCTCAGTTCATTACTTCATCGGATGGATAGACCCGTTCCTCTTGGCAGTCATTACTCTGATTGTGTTTGCTTTGATTAATTTTAGAGGAACGCGAAGCATGGGAATCGTTCAATTCGGTTTGACAGCAGTTTTGATATTCACGCTTTGCTTTTTTATGGCTGGGTCATCCTTGAATTTCAGTTTCGGCAGGTTTGAACCCTTCTTTCCTAATGGCTTAACACCTACACTATTCATGGTTAGCTTCATCTTTCCAACTTACGCAGGCTACGAATCTATAACTCAGCTTTCAGAAGAAATCCGCGTGGCAGGCAAGACTGTTCCAAGAGCGCTTCTTCTCACATTAATCGTTGTTACGCTGCTTTTCACGGGTACTGTTGTGGCAATGATTGGCGGTGCTCCACGTGAAGTGTACATAAACTCTTCTACGCCTTTGCAGGATGCAGCGAATTACTTTATGGGTCCAGCAGGCGGTGCAATAGTGTCAATCGGCGCCATAGTTGCAACGTCTATCCACGATTAACGGTGCTATGGCGGGTGGTTCACGTATAGCTTTCGCTCTCAGCAGAAATGATTTCTTGCCATCTGTCTTCAAAAAAGTTCATCCAAGATATAGGTCACCGTTCGCAGCTTTGGCTCTAACCACGCTTCTTGCTGTTCTTTTTGTGTTGACTCGCGGGGTTGACTTCATTGTGTACGCGATTACACTTGGCTACTCAGTGACAGCTATAATGGTGATTTTGGCGTTGATTCGTTTAAGGAAGACTGAACCCCATCTTTATCATCCTTTTAAGGTGCCTCTGTACCCATACGTTCCTGTCGCAGGCATCATAGTATTGTGCTTCATGATTGCAACGCTGAGTTGGGAGTCCTTGGTTCTGGGCATAGCTTTCGGTATGATAGGTGTAATTCTGCTGTTTGCTCTCAAAAGAATGAGAGGCAAGCAAACGAATGTAAGTGACAAATAGCTGAAGCGCTCAGCAAAGAATGTATAATACCACTTTTTTCAGGAGCGCGCGCGGAAAAGAAAGCCTAAGAAAGGCGCGAGTTCGACTAAAAATTCTCCCTGACCAGGCGATAGAGAAACCATTCTGAGCGTTCAGCCTTGTTTCTCTCGTAGAATTGTTGAGCCGATTTATTCCAGGTTAGAACGCTAAATTCGATTCTGCTACATCCCTGGAGTTTGGCGATTTCTCTAATTTCGTCAAACATTTTCTTGCCGATCCCCTGTCCTCTGTACTCTTCAAGAACAAAAATATCCTCCAGAAAAAGGGTCGGCAGGGCAAGAAAGCTCGAATACGTGAAGAAGTAAAGCGCGTATGAAACGCATTTACCGCCGATTTTCCCCACGAACGCTTCATACTTAGGTTTCTCTGACAGATAGTCTACACGCAGCCTTTCCTTTGCTGCTTCATCCGGCGGAGATAATTTCTCATACTGGGCAAGCTTTTCAACCAAACCTAAAAATTCGTCAAACGTGCCAGCATCAACTTTTCTGATAACCAACTGGTTTTCTTGTTTTTTCATGCAAAAAAGTGGTTGTTTCTAAAATAAAGCTTTGCCCTTGCCGATCGGGCTCTAGGCATCTTTCCAATGTTCAACACACACAGACTAAAATCTAGTCCCCCAAACCCAAACCGGAGAAAAAGAGGCAAAACATTGAATTCTAGTCTACCAACCAACTGTCTACGATGTGGATGGATTTGCAAACCGCTCGCTTGAAAATGAATGTTTGAAAGAAGATACATCTGCCAAAACCCTTAAGTAACATGCTTTAGTGTCATGAAAGAAAAACGGTGCATGCTTCAAGTCCGCTTCACACAATTTGTGTGTTCAGAAACTGGAACATTCTGTTCTATAACATAGGACTTTAAGCTTGCCAATGCATTGGAATGCGGTTTCCATCGACTCGCTCTCGTTGCTGAGTGATTATGAAATATGTTTGAAAACATATTCTATTACCTGACGTTCATCCTTTGGGCGTTCATACTATTCAATTTCGCCTACACAGTCATCCTAGCTTTTGCCGGGTTAAAACCTCAAAAGCCTACTCCAAAGCATGATGCAACCAAACGATTCGCAGTCTTGGTTCCAGCCCACAACGAAGCCAACGTAATAAGCGATTTGATAAATAGTCTCAAAAACCAAAACTACCCCTCAGACCTCTTTGACATTCACATAATAGCTGACCACTGTGAAGACAACACCGCAGCAACAGCAGAACAATGCGGAGCAAAAGTCCACGTTCGCAACTCCGGACCTAAAGGAAAAGGCGGCGTAATACGGTTCTTCCTAGACAAACTATCAAGTGAATTGCCCAGTTACGATGCAGTCTGCATTTTCGACGCTGACAACATCGCACACCCGGACTTCCTACAAAAGATGAATGATGCACTCTGCGAAGGAAAAACCTGCATCCAAGGATACCTAGGCACCAAAAACCCGCATGACAACTGGGTCACCAAGGCCATATACTCTAGCTATTTAATCACCAATCGTCTGTGGCAGCTTGGAAAAGAGAACTTGGGATTGTCAGCAGCCTGCGGAGGAACAGGATTCTGCGTGTCCACCCCGATTCTAGAACGGTTCGGCTGGCCAGCTCAGAGCTTAACAGAGGACTTGGAAATGCAAATGCTCTATTCTCTTCACGGAATAAAGTTCAGTTGGTCTCATGAAGCAATAACCTACGACGAGAAACCCCTTTCAATCAAGATTGCGATAAACCAGCGCGTCAGATGGACGATTGGACATCTTGATGTGCAACGCAGATACGTTATGAAATTCATTAAGAACATGATTAAACAAAGAGACATCAAACTACTAGACCAGATCATTTATCTGCTATCGCCATTATACTGGGTGGTTTTTAGCGTTTTGCTCTTTGGATTTGCTGCCGAGTTCCTTGTCGGCATACAAATGTTTAAGCTGGGAGTAACGGAAGCCTTTGTTCTAAACGTGCTATCACTGCTCATCTATCCTATTGCAGGGATTTATTTGGAGACTAAATCATTGAAGGCCATGCATATGGTTCCGTTTCTGTTGGCTTTTACGCCGATTTGGTTTGTGGCCGTAGTTTTGGCATTAAAGAGTTTTAACAAGAAAGACTGGTTTCACACGCCCCATGGCGTAACAAAGGGGCAAAACAAGGTCCTCCCTAGCTGGAATATTGGCCGATTAGGCTATGCTTTTCCAAACAAAGGAAACCTCAGTCCAGTATTTCTGGTTAATCCCACTAACCCCCTTATCTCTGAACAAAAGCGTCCTAATAGAAAGGCCAAGACCGAAATAAAACCTGTTTAAAAGCAAGTTCTCCTCCGCAAGCTGAAGCTATCTCGTTTTAAGGGTCTTAGAGGAAACATGGAGCATGTGCCTTTTGGGGCATCACTACACGATAGCGTTGAGTATTATCAGAAAGGACGCAGCAGTTACGATGAGATCCCAGACGGTTTTTTCATTCACAGATCTTTTTCCGTCCCAAACAAAATCCACTGCTGTTTGTATCGGTTTTAAATCAAAGATGGCAACAACCTGGATAGTTGAGTATCCGGCTCTTGCTGACGCTGCTAATACTCTGTTGGTTGGATCAAAATTTAGTATTTCTTTTCTTGAAATCTTCGCGATTTGCTTTCGTCCTCTTTATGTAGCCAAAGCCACTGCTTGCGATACCTTTCATTGCTCCAGACTTCTCGCTGCTCTTTCACCCATTTTTCAGTTCCTATGGTTTTTTGTCTTCTCAGATTCTCTATTGCAGGCAGATGGGTTGACCTAATAGGACTGTAGCAGAACTGAATCAGCTTTGAACAGGGCAACTCCTCGCAGTCTTTGCATGATTTAAGGCCTTTCTTGTCCACGCAGCATTTGTAAATGTCACAGCTTCCATGATACTCTGAGATACCGCATCCGCAAGTGCAGCGGCACCCGTGACAGCTCTTGTCCAAATATTCAACACAAACGCCACAATAGAGACCGCATGGAGTAGCAAGTTTCAGGTAACCAGAATTGTCCAGTCTCATCCCACGGGTTGAAAAGAATTAAAATCGCAAATATATACTTACGATTGACTGTGTGTGCACTAAATTTTTAGCCAACCAACCATGGAAGGCGTTTTCTATTTCTTGTGTACTTTAGCCCGAATTCCGCGAGCATCTGCCGGGATTTTCCCCTTCAGCCCAGCACGATTGTAAGCCACGGCAGCACGGATGATATTTTTCAGAGCGCGCTCATTAATTCCATCACTCTCGTGGAAATCGATTGCTCGCCACTTATTGCCTTCAAGGCCGGCATTGAAGAGCTTTTCTGGATCCAGAAGGCTTGCGCCTTGAGAGAAGGTCAATTTTACCTTATCCTTGTGAGCGTTGGCGACCGAGATTAGTCCATTGTGAGACCATACTGGGGAACCCATCCATTTCCATTCCTCGACTATCTCGGGGTCAGCATCATGAATGATTTTGCGAAGATTGGCAAGCATTTTGCTGCGCCAGTCCGTAAGATCTGCGATATATTTGTCAATAAGTTCGGATGGGTTCATTGACGGTGCACACCACATTGAAGGCGTCCTATATTCTAATATCTTGCGGAAGAGAACTTTGGGAAAAAAGTTATAGCCAATATAGGTACAATCAGGAATGGCGAAAGAGGATTGCGAAAATGGCGCGGTTGCTTTTTGAGGATTTAGCGAAGAAGATACTTACTTCAGCTAGAATTCAGAAATTGCACAGTTGGGTTGAAAACGCAAGCTCTGCAAGGAAATCCAGGTCTGTGGATGCATTTGCAAACCAGTATGACAAGGCTGAAGAGATTCTCACTTTCTACACATTTGCTCCTTTAATGTTAAGTCTAAACAGACTGGGCTTAACCAATAGGGTTCTTGGATTAGTCGGCATCAGTCCACATGAAGAGAACGTGGTCGCTGTAGACATAGAAAGGTTATGTCAACCTCCAGCTGGCTATTTGCACTGGCTTAGAAATGAGGTAAAGAGTCATCCAATAAGGTACATCAGAGAACAGGCTATAGCCCATTCTAAGACAAACAAGCCATTGGAGTCACACACTCATGTGGACGCATTTGTTGAAACCGACAAGTTGCTTATCTTTTTTGAAATAAAGTTTACTTCCGATATCTCTTTTTGTACAACTTTTAATCCAGTGAGAAATCAGTTGGCAAGGCTGATTGATGTTGGGTTAGATGTGGCTAAGCTCAGCGGCAAGGAGGTTTTGGTACTTTTGTCCACACCTTCCAGATTCTATGAGAGCAGAAGTAGGCTTTACTACTATAAAGTGCAGGAGTATTCGGATCCTTTGCTAATTAGTAATGATGTTGCTTGGAGAACTGTTTCAGAGATAAGGGATAATGTTTTAGCGGTTAAATGGGTTGCTTTAGAGGACCTCATCAAGGTTTTCTACACAGACTTTAGGCATCCTGACAAGGAGGAGGCTCTGGATTTCTTCAAAGAAAGACACCTTGCCTAATTTTTGGGATGTTTGAAATGAAAAAGCTACTCCTTTAGTTTGTTTTAGCCGGTGGGTTCAAGCAGAGGTAGCACCCTGCAAGCTTATGTTCATGGTAGATTGGGCAGAACACACAGTTGCATCCTAGTGCTCTCACTTGGTCTACTGGTTTTTTGGTGATTCCTCTGGCACAGTATAGGACTGTTTTGTCTGGATTGGTTAAGCATTCTGTGCAATGGCATTTGTTCTCGGTTTCTTCATTGTCAGGTACTGGTTTCTTTTGTTTGGCGTGTTTGAAAAGCATAATGATAGATAAGTGCCTCCATCTTTAAATTTCTTGATACTGAGTCCTGGAATGTTTGAAGTGAAAAAGTGAAAACCAAGTACTTGCTAATCCTTCATCTTCAAAAATGTTTTGGAGAAATCCAACCTCAAGCTGGAATGTAACGTTCCCTCTCCGCCGTGAGCGTTCCACTTCTTCCAATCTGCACTTGTTTCTCGCCTCTAAACGACAACACCCGAGCATTAACAATCCGGACAGTGTCTCCCACAGAAACAGACCTTATCTGCTCACCCCACAGCACAAGCTTCACAGTCCCACTACTGTCCTCGATCAACGCGTCAGCCAAAACCCCCGGGTTGCCAAAACGCGTAATAATGGAATGGGGCTCACAAATCTCCATAACCCTAGCGGTCAGGTTAATCCTTCTCATCCCAACATGCAAATCACTGATTGCGCTCAGCCCAAAGATGCAAGCACTCTTCTTAGCCACGTACCTGCGAATCCGCTCAGAATCCATAAACTTGCTAATCGGATTGATCTTCTCCGAAAGAAAAACCTCCCCCAGCTGAATCTGCGCCACAACTTTTGAATCATTCTTCATCAGGAAAATCCTTCTGTCCCCAACCCTCCCGCGGCATTCGATTGAAAGACTCCCGCACATGTTTTTCTGCTTCTCCTTGGTCGAGACCAAAACTTGAAACAATCGGTCAGGGTCAACACTATGCTTCGCTGAAAGAACAGCGAGATACTCGCCCTCTGGCACGTTCCTATTCCTCAAAGTTTCTTTTCTCCCACAGTGATTCACCAGAACAGAGAAAGACTGAGAAACACCGCTACGATACAGATCTTAAGCTTTCTATCTAGAGAAGTTCTGCCCCTTGACTAGGATGCAAACTCCCCATATTAACCTACCCCAGTTCCTAATTCCCTCAACCGTCAAGCTTTGAGATGGAATCTACAACTGAAATCCACCCAAAAGCAAGCAACGGTTCCAACGAAGCCTCTAGATTGAAGAATATGTTTTCGAATTGGAGTTCTATCTACAGGGTCGTGACTTGTGCCAAAGTCGATGAGAATGCCGAGGACCGGGTTTGGACCAACGATTTGTGGAGATGTCTCCCGCACAATCTCCTTCTTTCTTTTTTCGCCTTCGCTATCTATTTTTCCCCTCTCATAATCTAGCGAGCAGAGAGGCAAATGTTATAAAAAGACAAGACACAAATGGTTAATGGGGAATTTGCGATGGTTGAATTTAAAGAAATGCCTTATGACGAAAAACTAACTGGCATACTGGGTTATACGAAGATGGTGGAAAGTTTTGCTCCACAGCTTGTTAAGAAGGAGTTGGGCGAAGAAAAAGCAGATGAGCTGCGAAACCTGTGGAAAAAGGGGGCAAAGCCCATTCCTGAAGATGCCTCTGACAAAGAAAGATATGAGATAGCTTACAGAAATTTCATGGAGAAATGGGTTAGCGCCAACAACTTCATGAGTACGCATCAGGGTGAAGATGGCACTAAAAAGTACATGCAGGCTGCGATAGCAGCATGGAATCGGAAATACGCCCTCCGCGGCCTAATGTTTAAAGTTGTTGGCGGAATATCGCGCAAGAATGCCTTTCGGGTTGTTTCAAAGGGACTTGCGTATCAACTTCAAGTGTTCAGCCCTTTTTCGGTGACTGAACTAAAGGAAAATCGCATGGTCTTCGCCGTTACTCCCTGCAAAATCCTAGCGGACCAAAATGGCAGTGGTTTCTGTGTAATGGCTTGCCAGAATATTATTCCATCTTGGCTAGAAGCGCAGTTCAACGTGAAAATGAACCTGAGCCGACAGGGAAGCAACTGCAACGCCATCTTTGAACCTTTTTAGCTCTTGCATCCTTCAGATAATGAGAGAAATTAGGCGAGTCAACGCTGGGTTTATTTCTTCCATGGTCTTCTGACGCCTTTACTATCCCAATAAGCACAACACATGCGAACGGTAACAAACATAGTTATTCCTTCATGGTAACAGAATTTCTTGTTTGTCGCACCAGCCTTTGATCCGTCGGGAAGCGAGATGAGATCTGCTTTCTGTGCTTTTTCTCGTGAAAAATTAGGAGGATGAGGGAATTAAATTTTAGTGCACACGCACTCAGCGCGCGCACAAAATCATAAATAGCGATTATGCAATTGGTGATTCTTGGGGGGCGTGGTTAGTTTGGAATCTGGTGGACATGCGCGCATCAAGAGTATCATACGCAATATGCTTGAAGCATACAACAAGAAGGACTTAGCGAGCATGCTTTCTTTCTTTGCAGATGATGCGGTCTATATTAGATCTGAGGGAACTTTTAGAGGAAAGGAAGAGATCAAGCGGTACTACACTTGGAGTTATTCGAATTATTCAGAGGTATCTCTTAAAGAGAAAGGCATCGTTATCGAAGGGGATAGGGCTGTCCTTGAGTGGGCTTTAGAAGGGACTTCTGTCAGGGGTGGCGGCAAGAAGGCACAGCTCGAAGGGCTGGATATATTTGAGTTCAAAAACGGCAAAGTTCAAGAGGTTCATATTTATCAGGATAGGCTTCTGGTTGCCAAACAGTTGGCAAGCGGGTGGTTTGAGAAGACAATAATAAACGCCGTTGTGAATAGGATGGAAAAAGGTCTACGTTAACACTTAACACACACACCCCAAGATTAGAATTTAATCAAAAAAAAATTAACGCCAATAGTAGACCGTCCGCCGCTCTGAAAAGGCAGGTGTGTATGCAGGCGTGCAGGATACATGCTGCTTTTCTACACCATTCGCAAGCGACAATTTTCAGAATTGAATTTCTGAAGGGATACCTTTTAAAAGCAGTCTACCATTAAGAGCTTAAGCAAAAGCGATTTTGCCGAGTAATATAACAGGAGTTGAAAAAGTATTGTCATATGGTAAAGAGATGCACAAGGCAACCTGCGCCGACTGCCAGAAGGAATGTGAAGTTCCATTCAAGCCAGACGGAAGCAGACCAGTTTATTGCCGAGAGTGCTACAGCAAACGAAGACCACCACGAAGATATTAAGCTAACAAGCTAACATCTTAACTTCGTCTTAACAATCTATTTTCCTTTTTCTCTTTTCTTATTCAAATTTTTGGTGCAAGAAAAAACACTGAAATTTAATCAGCCATGAGTTGCCCTTGACTGGCGCAGGCTACTCTTCTAGATTCAATTCCCGTCGGACCCGCCCTATGTTTTCTTAGAGTTTCTGGCGTGTTGTTCGTTTGGGCGGTTCATCCGATTGATTTCTTGGCGAGTTAGAGTTTGTTTTGGTTTCCGTGTTTAGGAGTTGCTTTAACCGCCAGATTAATACATCACGGTCATTGGGTTTTTGTTGCATCCACAATTCACGGTTCTCTCTAAATTGTTCGCCTGTGATTTTGTGTTGCTTTTGCAGTTCGCCCAGCAACTTAGTGAATCCTTGCATGTCCAACTGTTCGCCGGTCACTTCGTTTGTTGTTTTTGTTTCCCCTGACAGGTTTGCTCCGACTGGTTCGCTGTCTGGCGGAGGATAAGTGTGGTATAAGAAACGTACAAAGTACAGATTATCCCAGCCTTGAGTTATGGACAAGCTGTTTTTGGCTTTTGCCAACTCATCAGTATAGTGTTCATATTCTTGACCAAGTGAGTAGTACTTGGTCTGTACACTCGACGCATCGATCACGCGGTTAACAAAATGCCGCAGATGCTGATTGCTTAAGATGGGTAAAACCGTTCCACTTTCATAATTAAAGCAATATATGATTTTTTTGGCAATTTGCTTGTCTTGCCCGAGTCCGCCTATTTTATCCCAAGGAGCATCCACTTTTTGTGCCAAAGACTTCCTGCTATCCACCACAGTGCGAAGCAAGTTCTTGAAGTCACCAATTTGAAGTCGAGCGTTGCGGTAAACGTTAGAGCTGCCAAAGGTTGGGTAGCCCAGCGACTTAAAGTAGTTTTCCAGAAATTGGAAGAATTCGCCGACTTCATCAGGATTTAATTTAAAGAGTTTATCAGGGTCTAACCATTCTATTGATCGAAGATTTTCGACAAAAGGAAATTTCTTTCTAAACTCTTTAAGCAATCCAAGCGCGGTATCAACCTCAGTTTTGACTAAGCCACTTTTGTCAAAGGCATTTGCTTTCTCTTGAATTGAATTACTTCGAAGCATTCTAACCCACAACTAGTATTCATAATTTAGGCTAAATACATTTGCAGTAAACTTCGTAATATAATATAAAGCGCGCGTTAAAACTCACGATGTTGATCTTGTGCCCGAGGTCAGAGATTGAGTGTGTCGCATTTCGGGCATTTCCAATCCGAGTTTTCTTCAAGCGAAACAACAAATTGCTGACCACATTTCTTGCAGACTCTATCTGTTCTAAATTGACAAGGCATTATTGGCACTCTTCACCGAAGACGCCTAAGAATAAGTAGAGCGCGGAAACATATAAGAACTCTGGAAAAAGCCGACAAATCCAGTGGGCTTAGTTTATCACACGCACGTGGAGAACGAATAGGGTTTTGGTTTAGCTTCTAAGTATTTTTCTTGGTTAGCCTTGGAGAAGTCTCCATGTCTTTCATGAAAACACCCCAAATTGGTCCAATCGTATCCGCAAACTTGCGGTGAACTTTGTATAAAGCTTTGAAATAAAGTTTGGTTGCCTGTTCGTATTCTGTTTGTGCCATTCTCTCTCCATGTTCGGGCAAGCAGGATTTGTATGCCTCGTCTATTTCTGAGTCAAGAGTCTTCTTTGCTTCCTTCACTATCATGTTATCTTGGGTGTAAATGTCCCATGCATTTTTGATTCCATCACGATAAGCCTTTCTTGCTTCTCTTACTTTCTCTTCGTCTTTACTCAGCGTCTTCCTTTCCCTAATCAAATGTCCCCAACTTGTGCTGACTTCGATTCTGAAGAATTGCTTTGCGTTCACATTTGTCACCACTCTACAATTAGAGAGCAGACGGCAACATAAACTTGTTATTGAAGCAACTCCTTGAAAGAATAGAACTTAACTCTTGTTTTGACTATGTGCGGGTCTGCCGCTCTTTTAAGCAGTTCTTTGATCTGGTCTATCAGTGTCTTCAGAGAATATTGTCATGGGAAACTATTTTTTATGCCCATTTTTCTTCATTTCTGCTTACTGCTGCTTCCACGTCTTTTTTCCTTTGTTTTTTGTTTTGCTTTTTGTTTCGTTTTTCGGTTTGTTTTTTGTTTTGTTTTTAATTTTGATTGCCCCTCCTGCACTATTCCTTCCACTGTTCAATTGTCCCGGACCCTTATTCGTTTTGCCTCCTGCCTCTTCAAGCAATCATCGAGTTTCTAGTTTAAACCAAAATGTGACGGATAAACTTCAACGCGCAAACTCGTTGTCTGCTGCTTCTTCTTTTTCCTTCTTTTCAGTTGGCTCCACAATTCTTACAGCATCATGGTGCCGTATCCTCAAAAACTTGTCAATCTTTTCCATGTCTTTTTCGAGAAGATAAAACTTCTCATGTAATTCTGCTTTGCGATGCGCCTGCTTGTAGGTTAAACCTTCAGTTTCCATTAAAGAGAGCTCATATTTTTCGTGCCCCTGAAGAACACGCTCCCTTCTTTTTGGGTTCTCAAAAACGTCTTGCCTCATCCAGATTTCATCCTCTGGAATCTTACCACGCAAGTTCTCTGGCAATTCGTTCTGCGGGCACAAACCGTGAAGGGCAATGTAGTCACCCATTACTGACCGCGGTTTAACCACCACAGTGAAAGGCACAGTTGCTTTCCCGCGTCCATAAACATCATACGGCTTCTTTTCACTCTTGCTTCCACTTTTAGCCAAATATCGACTCTCCCTGAGAATTGGAAAGAGATAAACAGTTACTAGTAGTTATTTTTTCCGAAACCATTTTTGGAAGCCCGCTGCGCAATTTCCGTTTCATACTCTTAAATAAACCACCAAACAATACAACATCAGGCGTCGAGATGAGCAAGAAAAAAGCAGAAGAAAAAACCTATCATGACGCGTGCGTTAGAGAAATTGCCAATGAATTAAAAAAGGACAATTGGGCGGTGAAGGCAAGTCTGGACGATTGGGAAAAACCATCCAAAATCGGAGAGAGCGTTCCAGACATAGTAGCGAAGAAAGGCTGTTTGAAGCGGATTTGTGAGGTGGCAACTGAGGATATGTTTGAGGGAAACAAAAAACGATATAGAGAGTTCAAGAACTACTGCGACGAATACGACTTTCACTTTTTTATCCTGGACAAGGATGGAAAACGAAGGCAAATCGACCCTGAAACCTTCGGAAAGAAATAGCTCCTTTTACCGTCGTAAGTACTCGCGCGAGGTGACAGGACAGTTGAATCCAAGAATCTCAAGGTTAAATAATAATATCGACGACCTTTCAGTACTGTTTAGCGTTTGCCCATATAGGATACCAAGGTGATAGTAATGACTGAAAAAAAGAATTACTACGAGATTCTAGGCGTTCCAAAATCCGCATCCAAAGACGTGATAAAAGACGCCTACAGGAAACTAGCGCTGCAATATCACCCTGACAGGAACAAGTCTCCGGGAGCTGAAGAGAAGTTCAAGGAGATATCTGAAGCCTACGCAGTGCTATCGGATGATGAGAAACGGCAACAGTATGACACATTAGGTGATGCTGGATTTGACCAAAGGTATAGTCGAGAGGACATTTTCCGAGGTGCAGACTTCGACTCGATATTCCGCGACATGGGAGTCAGTTCCGGCTTTGGAGATCTCTTCAACGTTTTCTTCGGAGGTCAAGACTTCGAAGAAAGACAGGAGGTTATCAGCGGTCGAGATTTGCGCTACGAAGTTTACATAACCCTTGAAGAAGCAGCGAGTGGTGTTGAAAAGGAAATTGATATCCCACGGATTGAGAGATGCGAAGTCTGTGGGGGCTCTGGAGCTGCGACAGGCACTTCTGTGCAAACTTGTCCAAAGTGCAAGGGGTCTGGACAGCTCCAAAAAAGAAGCGGAAGCGGCTTTGGTACATTTGTGCAGATCGTGCCGTGCTCTGCATGCAAAGGCCGGGGTCAAATCATTGTTTCACCATGCAGAAACTGCAAGGGAAAAGGCCGCGTAAAAAGGGAGCGGAAAATTACGGTGAAGATACCGGTTGGCATAACTGAAGGATACCAGCTTAGGCTTGAAGGACAAGGAGAAGCACCGCCTGGCGAAGGCCCCTCAGGAGATTTGTACATTCTTATCCACATGGTGCCTCATCGATACTTCATGAGAGATGGAGACAATCTCTTGTACAATCTAAATATTAGCGTTCCTCAAGCAGCATTAGGCGCGGAAGTTACTATACCCGCGATCGAAGGAAAGGCCAACCTGAGAATTCATCCTGGAACACAGCCTGGGCAAATTCTTAGGGTTAAAGGCAGGGGCATGCCGAGAATTGGAGGGTATGGCAGAGGCGATCTGCGAGTTCGTGTGAACGTGGTTGTTCCTGAAAAGCTGACTCAGCATCAAAGGACCCTAATGGAAGAGCTGGCCAGAGAACTAGACCAGAATGTCCAACAAAAGGATGAAAAACTGAGGTTCTAAGCGCACTTAATAAGAATTTTGCATAGAAACGCCCAGATAATTGTTTCTTATTGCACGCCCTAAATCGCAGACAGGCACGAGTTTGTCAAGAAAATTTGACTAAGAAAACCGGTTTTTGGGCGTATTTAGTCAAGAAACCTTTACAAAAACCCCTTTAAGTAAAAAAGGACATAGCTTAACTGGGGACACGACTGTTGCAGAGTGTCATAAAAGGGCGGATTGAAAGTTTCCTGGCAACCGTCTTAGTGCTTATCCCTCTGATAGTTGGAAGCTTTGCAGTCTACGGCTCACAGTCTATGATCAGCAACGTTGAAATCAAGGAGCCTCTTGAAATACTCGACTATCCTGCCAACTTGGTTCTTTACCCGGGAGAAACTGTAGACTTCAACGTTACTGTTCAGAATTATGCGTCTGTAACCTACTCTGTGCTACTTGACTTTCGTTTAAACGATACAGACTATCAGTCAAAGTACGTTACTTTCGCTGACAACAATTACAGTGTATTGCCTGGAACGCAAAAGCTTCCTACGTTATTGACAGTGGCTCCGCACGCCCCATCGGCAAACCTTCTGATGACGATAAACCTTGTGCGTAACTTGCAGTCTAGTGTGTCGCCTTCACCAACTCCTCAAACACCGACAAAATCAGAGTTGCAGCCGTCCTTAGAGCTTCTCAGCGGAGGTGCCAGATGGGCTGCCCGGGAAGGCAAATCTGCCTTGTACGTTAATTGGCTGGATAATTGGAATGCACACCACCTGAGCGGTGGTGCCGACTGGGAGTGGTTCTCAGAGGCATCCATGCAAAACTGGCGTTCATCGATAACGGCCGCTTTGGAACAGGCAGGTTTCGAAGTGACGCTTTCCGGAGACATACCTGACGACTTTAATTCCTATGATTTGGTTGTTCTCTTTGCATATTATGCGGTTGAGCCTCAGCATGAACCTCTAATCAGAGACTACATCTTGAATGGGGGAAGCTTGGTCGTATTGGCTGGCACTCAGCAATATCTGACGGTTTATTCAAAGAGCCTTTCAACTAGTCCATCCTATTTCGGCGATTTCTCTGATGAAAACACGTCGATGCAGGAATGGTTTGGATGCAGCGGTTACGTAAATACTGGTGGGTCTGCAAGCCCTGCTTTTGACTATCCATTTGAAACCTCGCTTTCTGTGAACGACATACTCTTTAGTGGTGTACCAACGCATGCAGGAGTCAATTCTTTGAACGAGAACGCTACAGCCATAGCATTTTGGAGTTCAGGTGATATCTTTGCTTTTACATATGAATATGGCGATGGCCGGATTTACTATCAAGCAATTGTTGAACAAATTTGATGCGTGCGTTGACTGCTTCTGCTATTAACAGTGACCGACAGAGTGACTGAGACAAAGTGACAGACTGACTGGAGGGGGATACACAAACGCAAGGGCACACTTAGATATTTTTTTTGCCCGCAGTTTCCCAAAGGGTCTCAAAGTGGTCTTTAAGAATTGTGACCATGCTGGGGTTGTTCGTCCAAAGAGTCGTGGACTCAGCCAAAGACTTTGACGGAGAATAGTTGAAAGCCACTTCCTTGTTGTCGAAGATTGCGTAGTTTTTTCCAGAGGTATTTTTCACTTTTCTTATTTCTAGGTTGGGTTTTTTGAGCAGCGCTCGAGCATTTTCTGGAAAGTTGATTTCGGAGTCCAGTTCTTCTAATATTCCTCGATAATGCACTCCTCTGTTTAATGATTCTTCCCATGTGTTATAACAGTATTCGATGATTTGCATCCACCGTTTTGTGGTGGAGATGAAATCTACGCTGAATTTAGCATGGTCTTGTCCTGTTCTTAGTACTTGCAGCAGTTTATATTTCCCTTTGTTGACTACGATTCGGGATTCAGTGTCCTGGGGGGTTTCTTGGGTTTTGTCGAATTTTCGGACTAATCGGTCCAGTTTCTTCCGGTTTTCATTGTATTCCTCTAGTTGCCTCATCAGCAGAACTTGCGTTCCGATCTGGATTGGTACGGCCTCGTACTTGTACGGTGCTGCTAATTGTTTCTCGACTAAGCCAATATCTTGCAGTTCGTTAAGTATTCTATAGGTCTCCGTTCGAGGAGTCTTAGTCTGCTGTGAGAGGGCTATGGCGTCTTCTTTTCCATTTTTGAGAAGTGTGAGATAAAGATGTGCTTGGGAATTGGTTAGCCCCGTGTTTGTTAGGAATTGCACGTCTTCCTCTCGAATCGTCAATTTTGAAGTCTCCGAGAAACCCGCCTATGTTTTATCTGCACTTCGAGATTTAGTTCTTTCTGTAATAATATTGTATTATTACAAGAAGTTATCTTCTTTCAGTGCCACTTGGACGCAGAAGCATTATTGCTTCTTATAAAGAAAGGAGAAAAGCAGAATGCATAAAAGTAATACTGCAATAGCGATTGTCCTATTTCTGATGTTTACGCTAACACTCACAGCATTACCTCTGGCTAAAGCACACGATCCTCCGTGGCAGATTCCAACGTATGCATACATACAAGCTGTTCCAAACCCCGTTGGTGTCGGACAGGCAGCCCACGTTTACATGTGGATTGACAAGATTCCTAACGGTGCCTCCCCAACCAATAACATCCGACTGCACGACTACAAGCTCACGATCACGACGCCAGATGGCACAACAACAACAAAGACCTGGGCTACCGTTGAAGATACAACGTCAAACCAAGGTTACTCTTTTACTCCCGCCCAAACAGGTACATTACACTCTCAAGTTCGATTTTCCAGGATTGACATTCACCTACACCGATTTAGTCTTTAGTTTCTTTGGTCCCCCTGGACCAAGTGCATACATCAACGATACTTATCTCCCTAGCACCGCAACAACTACGCTAACCGTTCAGGAAGAACCACTATACACGTACCCAACCACTCCACTTCCAACAGAATACTGGACACGACCAATATACGGAGAAAACTCAAATTGGTGGGCTATCTCTTCAAACTGGCTAGGCACTGGTGCACCCGGCTATGATAACGGCATCGGAGGCGCTGGCTTCCCAGGCGACGCAATAGGCCCCCAAACCAGTCACGTCATGTGGACCAAACCCTTCCAAAGCGGCGGAGTCGTAGGAGGAAACAACTATGAAATCCAAGGAGACACATTCTTCGAAGGCTCAGCATACGCCAACAGATTCAACAACCCAATAATCGTTGATGGAATGCTCTACTACAAGGAACCCCTCTCTTTCGGCAGCGGGTCAGGCGGACCAACCAAATGCGTTGACCTGCGGACCGGACAAGTCATCTGGTCCCGCACCGACGTACCATCGCTATCATTCGCCTACATGTATGACGTACAAAGCTTCAACCAGCACGGAGTCTATCCGCCAATTCTGTTTGCGAGCACCGGTGGATTCTTTTTCTCGGGCCCTGTGACTTTGAGAGCCTATGACGCATACACAGGCGACCATCTATTCAACTTGACAGGCGTCCCTGACGGCCAGACGGACATGGGTCCCAAAGGGGAGTACTTGGTCATCGGACTCACAAACTTGGGCAACTTCATGGCGCCAAACTACTATTTGACACAGTGGAACATGTCAAAACTATGGGAAAGCCAATACTTCGGGGCAAGCACAACACCCTCCATCATTCCACCAATTACCGACGCAACCAACCCAAGCCTATACGACTACAACATGTCAATGCCAACGCTCAACACTATGGCTTCGCCCACCATGCTTGCAGCCTTCACCGGGGACGTCGCGCTCTTCAGGAGCGGATCCTACCCTTGCAGGTGCAAGCACCTCGTTCAGTGCGCCAAGCAGCTCTCCCTACACGTACTTCGCAGTGAACCTCAACTCATCCAAGGGCGCAATCGGGTCCATTCAGTGGTCAAACACGGTCACCCCGCCAACAGGCAACATCACTGTCTCGTTCGCAGCAGCCGACCCGGACACCGATGTGTTCGTTGAATACCAAACAGAAACCATGCAGTACGTTGGATATAGCATGACGACAGGCCAGAAAATATGGGGACCAATCGGCAACCAAGACGCACTAGCCTTCTACTGGATGGGCTACAGCGGTCAAGGTGCCCAAGTTGCCTACGGAAACCTCTACAGCTGCAGCAACATGGCAGGAATAGTCTACTGCTTTGACCTGAAAACCGGAACCCAATTGTGGTCATACGGCAACGGCGGAGAAGGAAACAGCACACACAGCGGCTTCGAAGTACCGGGACCATATCCAACTATCATATATGCCATCGGCAACGACGTAGTATACACAGTGACCAGCGAACACACGGTTGAAACACCGATATACAAAGGCGCACTCACAAGAGCCATCAACGCCCACACCGGAGAAGAAATCTGGACGCTTTCAAACGACAACAACGCAGGTTCCTCAGCAGCTGCCATCGCAGACGGCTACGCAACCATCGCCAACGGCTATGACAACCAAATCTACGTCATCGGAAGAGGCTCTAGCCTAACCACTGCAACCGCGGGACCGAAAGTTCAGACATTCGGAAACAACGTGATCATAGAAGGCACAATCATGGACAGCTCCTCCGGCACGAAACAGGAAGAGCAGATTGCCCGTTTTCCAAACGGAGTCCCCTGTGCATCTGATGCAAGCATGAGTGACTGGATGAGCTACATCTACCAACAACAACCGTTTCCAACAGACTTCACAGGCGTCGAAGTATCAATTGACGTTTTTGACTCTAACGGCAACTACCGAAACATAGGCACAGCAACAACCGATGCAAAAGGCATGTACAGTTTCACATGGACCCCAGATATTCCAGGCGACTTCAAGGTAATCGTGACTTTCGCAGGCACAAACGGCTATTGGCCATCAAGCTCGGAAACAGTCTTCAACGTAATGCCCGCCCCGGAAGCCACCGTCGCCCCCACAGCATCCCCTGCATCATTAGCTGACCAGTACATGCTACCAGGAATTGGCGTCATAGTCGCTGCAATCGCAGTAGTCGGCGCTGTAATAGTGCTGATGCTCAGAAAGAAGTAAACGCTTGAGAAGACCGAAATCTTCTCTTTCCCCTTTTTTAGTCAACCAACAAACACAGAGGAGAAATAGGCATTTAGAGATTTGGTTTTTTCTGTATTAATATTGTGTTATTACAAGAAGTTATCTTCTTCCAGTCCTACTTGGTCGCAGAAGCATTATTGCTTCTTAAAATGAAAGGAGAATAAGAAAAAATGAAATTTGCTAAAACTACATCTTTGTTTGCTTTGATTCTGATGATAACGCTAACAATCCCCATGATAATGCAAGCACCTGTAAAAGCGGATTCGACGGTGAATGTTAAAACTTATCTGTTTGTCAATGCGGCACCTAGCCCCGTGGGCGTCGGTCAAACTATATTCGTTAGCCTCTTCTTCAGCAAACCTGTACCCATTATCGGCGGATTCGGCGGCGCAACCCTGCTTGAAAATCTAAAGGTCAATATTGTCAAGCCAGACGGAACTAATGAGACACTCGGACCATATACATCTGACACGACAGGCGGTGTAGGCGGACTCACTTACACGCCAGCTACAACAGGAACCTACACCTTCCAAGGTATATTCCCTGGGCAAAATATTGGGATGGACTCTTTCACCAACACTACCTATCATATGAATGCAGATATGAGTCCTGCCGTCACAGTTGTCGTACAGGAAGAAGCGGTAGGGGGCTATTTCTAGTCCTCCGCTTCCAACCGATTACTGGACACGTCCATTATACGCAACAAACTACGATTGGGCGCAAAAGATTGGCGGAAACTGGTATGGCTTAGGAAGACCCGCGTTCAACCATTGCGGTGGATACGATGCCTCAAACAACAACTACAATCCATATAGCACTGCACCGAAAACTGCTCACGTTTTGTGGACCAAACCAACTACAACCGGAGGCCAACCTGGCGGCGAAACAATCGCTGATCAAAACAGCGCGTACTGTGCATCTTCTCCACTCTACCACAGCTTTGAGCCGGTGATTCTGAACGGAATAGTCTACTATAATTATTGGGCAGCTCAAACAGACAATGCAGGCATCCTTGCAGTCGACATTCGCACAGGAGAAACACTCTGGCACAAAAACACCACTGACATATTGATTTACGGTCAAGTTATGACGTTCCACAACAACGAGGAATTCGGCTCTCAAGCATTTCTATGGACATCACATGAGGCTGGCATAGGACCCATGGGCATGTTTGGCCCAACAATCATCTACGAATACAAAATAATCGATCCAGTAACAGGAAATGACATGGCCACCGTAACTGACATTCCCAGCGCAATCGGTGGTATGTTTTCAACATCAATAGGCGCATCAATAGATAAAGAGCCAACCACTGGATTCTATTGCTCAGGAGGAATACTAATCCACTGGGTGGACAGCGGCAAACTCTACATGTGGAACTCAACTCTCATCCTAGCCCCTCCCTTTGCCTTCTTCGCGACACCATACAAGCCAACAGGCAGCTACAACTTCACAGCCGGCATACAATGGTCGGTAACTCTCCCTGCAGCAAATCCAGCATATAGTATAGGACAAGCTCCTATAACCGACGAAGCAATAGTATTGACTTCATATCCCTCAATCCTTCCGACTTTCGCCACACAATACGGCGGTCCTACCGCTACAGACATAGCATACAATCCTAAAACTGGAGCACTCTTGTGGGGACCAGTAACCCAGACTTTGACGGAGCAGAATCAAGTAGGCGTAGTAGCTGCAGGCGAGGGCGTCTATGTAAGACACGACAAAGATACAAATGAAGCGTTCGGATATTCACTGACAAATGGACAGAAACTCTGGGGACCAACCCAGCTTGTAGGCAACGCTCTAAGCCACCTATATGAATCTGCCGCAATCGCTTATGGCAGAGTTTACATTTGGGACTACGGCGGCTACTGCAACGCTATTGATCTTGAAACTGGACACCTTGACTGGACCTACACCCGCGGATCCTCTGGCTATGATAACCCATTCGGCTCATATCCTCTCTGGGTCTACTCCTCCCAAAGCATTGCTGACGGAATGCTATTCCTCTCCGAAGGAAAGCTGTACGATCCACCTCTGTTCCCTAATGCACGAAAACTAGCCATAAACTGCACTGACGGCTCAGTTGTCTGGTCGATAAACGGAGCATTCCAAAGAGACGTAGCACCTATCGCAGATGGCGAAATGCTTGCATGGAACGGATATGACGGCCAAATATACGCTTTCGGCACTGGAGCAACTAAGACTACTGTCACCGCACCTAACGTGGGCGTTACGACTTCCACGCCAATAACGATAACGGGTACAGTAACGGATATCTCATCAGGCGCATCGCAAAATGCAGTTGCATCGAACTTCCCCAATGGCTTACCATGCGTTTCTGACGCAAGTATGACTCCATTTATGGAAGCCGTTTACGAGCAGCAAACAATGCCAACCAGCCTGACCGGAGTAACAGTAACAGTATCTGTCACCGACATAAACGGCAACAGTTACGACATAGGCACAACAACAACTGACCCAACCACAGGTTTCTACAGCATAAACTGGACACCCACCATACCCGGCAACTTCCTTGTCACTGCAACTTTCGCAAACACTCAATCATACTACGGATCCTCCGCTAAGACAGCCTTCTACGCAAGCGAAGCCCCTGCTGCCACTCCCGAACCGACTCAGGCACCTGCATCACTAGCTGACCAGTACTTGCTTCCTGCAACGGGCGGAATAATCGCGGCAATCGCAATAGTCGGCATAGCGATAATTGCGCTGATGCTCAGAAAAAAGTAGACGCTTGAGAAGACCGAAATCTTCTCTTTCCCCTTTTTTAGTCAACCAATAACGAGTACAAAGGAGAAGGATGGAGAGTTTAGAAGGATGGGGCTGAGTGGGCTCTGGAACAAGTCATGACTGTCTAGTCAGCAGTCAAGAGTTGAATTTCTTTCCTTTCTCCTTACAGTATAATTCCGGAGCCCCAGCAAACCCCTATTTATCTTTACTCAGGAGGCGCTTGGGGTCCAAAATCTTCAAAGAAGCAAGTCAGTCTTGGATCTTTCATGGTTAATTAAGAATTCTGCATGGAAATACCCAGATAATTATTTCAACCTCAGTCTGAGTGCGTGTAACGCATAAGTTGGTTATTCTCAAATCTTACTGGCTGCTTCGTTTAGTTTTTTCCGTGTTTTTGCCTGTGCTAAATAGTATTAAATACAAGTTGGTCTGAAAGGAGCATTGGCCTTGAAAAGGGCTTATAATGAAAGGAGAATAGAAATTGACTAGAAATAGAATTGCTGCAGCGATTGTTATGTTTCTGATGTTAAGCATGATCATTGCGACAGTTGCTTTTCCGGCTGTTCGAGCACAGATTCTTCCCTCGTTCCTGCTAATCAACGTTGCACCTAACCCCATCGGCGTCGGACAAACCGCGCAGGTGAACGCTTTTCTAAGTAAACCGCCAATGACAGCGGGTCTGGGTGGTTCCGGCGACATGTTCAAAGGCATCACGGTGGAAGTCACGAGGCCTGACGGAACAAAGCAAACTCTGGGACCATTCACATCTGACGCAACAGGAGGAACCTACACCGCTTTCACGCCTAGTACAGTTGGCAACTACACATTCAAAGCGTCTTACCCAGGGCAACGTATAGAGGCATGGTCGTACTCGCCGTTTGGTCCCCCGACTTTTATCAATGTTACATATACGGCCAGTACTAGCCCAACAGTAACCCTTGTCGTACAGGAAGAAGCTATACCGACATATTCCAGTCCTCCCCTTCCGACGGAATACTGGTCTCGCCCAATATACGCAACAAACTACGGGTGGGCTCAACTTGGCGGAAGCTGGTTTGGACTTGCACCGGCAGTATTCGCCACCACTGGAGGGTATGATGCAACTGGAAACTTCAATCCATACACCACCGCACCAAACACTGCTCACGTAATGTGGACAAAACCCACGCATTTCGGAGGACAAGCAGGATCACCTATAAGCGCCGACCAAATGAGCCAATACATGTCCACAACGATAGCCACGAACTTCTTCGAACCCGTAATCCTTAACGGAATACTCTACTACACTCATTTTGCGGGTCCAAACGCCGCCAAAGCAAGCTGGGAAGCTGTAGACATACGCACAGGAGAAGTCCTGTGGAGCAGATCAGCGGGCGAAACAGGCAATGAAGTCATTCGCATGGGCCAAATCCTGCGTTGGCATTCGATTCAAGAATATGGTTCTTGGGCTTTCCTATATAGCTGCGAATCGGGAGGATTCTTCCAAGCAATATCCTTCTTCTCAATATATGATGCATTCACAGGAGAATTCGTAGCAAACATAACTGGAGTTCAGAATCCATCATTTCTGATGGATCTTGAATCAGAACAGCAGGGAACATTACTAGGCTACTACGTCGCTTCAGATGGCAACTTGACTCTTTGGAACTCGACCCGACTAATGATGAGCAATAGTTGGGATCAGATAACTATCCGTCCAGCCGGCACATACAATTGGTCGACAGGAATAGAGTGGTCAGTGCCGATGCCAACAACGGTTGGAAACGCACCCATAGGCGGATCGATGGGCATTGCCGCAATAACTCCCGAAGTGATATTGCTCCGTTATGCTCCTTCACCCGGCATGTTTGTCGAACTCAGTTACGGCTATCAGATCACCGCAGGTATCGATGCAAAAACTGGAAGGTTGCTCTGGGGACCAACAAACCAAACAATACCTAACCTTCAAGACGTGGCTATAATAGCAGCAGACGAAGGTGTCTACGTATTGCACAACAAAGACACGAATGAAGCATACGGTTACTCACTAGAAACAGGGAACCTAATGTGGGGACCAGTTAAACTTCCAGGAAACGCTTGGGCCGTTATGTCACGGTCCGCGGAAATCGCCTACGGCAAAATATTCATCTGGGACTTCGGCGGCTACGTGAATGCTTTGAACGCAGATACAGGAAGTATCGAGTGGACTTTAGTCCCGAGAAGTGCTGGCTACAACACTGGCTATGGCATCTATCCCCTTTGGTACACTGGAAGCATATGCGACGGAAAGCTATTCCTCTCAGAGAGCCACATGTACAATCCGCCGCTGTTCCCAGACGCTCAAAGACTCGTTATCGACTGCGAAACAGGAGAGCTTGTCTGGAGCGTACTAAGCTTCGACGGGCGAGTGCCTGCCGCTCATGCAGACGGCTACATGGTAGAGTGGAACAGCTACGATAACCAAATATACTCATTCGGCAAGGGTCAAACCGCCACCACAATCGCAGCTTCGCCAAAGGTTTCAGTGCAAGGCAACAAAGTATTGGTTGAAGGAACTGTTACTGACGAATCACCTGGAACGAAAGATTCCGATAGGACAGCTCGTTTTCCAAACGGCGTCCCAGCAGTCTCTGACACAAGCATGAGTGCATGGATGGAATACGTTTACATGCAACAGCCCAAGCCTACGGACACAACTGGCGTTGAAGTAGTCATAACCGTTCTTGATCCTAACGGCAACTGTTACGAGGTAGGCAGAACAGCAAGCGACATGGACGGCTTTTTCAAGCTGACGTTTGAACCAGAAGTCCCAGGCGAATACACCGTATATGCCTCGTTTGAAGGCTCAGAGTCATACTGGCCCTCATCTGCGCTCACCGCTATAAGTGTGGCAGAAGCAACTGAAGCTACTCCTGAACCAACACAAGCGCCTGCAACTATGGCTGAACAGTACTTGCTGCCCGGAGTAGTCGGCCTGTTCGCTGCAATCGCAATCGTCGGCGTCGTATTAGCACTGCTACTCAGAAAACGCTAAACATCTTGAAAGCACAAGCTTTCAACTTCCCCTTTTTTAGTCAAACAATAAGCAATCGAAATAACAAAAATTGGTACATGGATAAAGCCATCTAACACTTGAAACAATTGTATTGGGGCGCGAGCGCCTTTCTTATAAAGAACCTTCCCCATAAAGAACAAATCACAGAAACACTGCGTGCCAAGATGAAGGCCAAGAATATTGTTGCCTGCGCAGACGGAGCGTACGTTAAAGATGGAAAAGTATTGCTTTTGAAGAGGGCGAAAGAGCCATTCAAGGACCGTTGGAGCCTTGTCGGAGGTCACGCTGAAGGAAAGGAGACATTGGAAGAAGCTTTGAAGAGAGAATTCAAAGAAGAGACTAATTTAGAGGTAGAGATTGGCGAGCCACTGGGAGAACGATTTGAGGAGACCTTTGACAGAATAAAGAAGATCGTGACGTTTGAGGTGACTTCTGCCAAAGGAGACATCCGCCTTAATTCAGAAAACACAGAATACGGCTGGTTCGACCACATACCTCCAAACTCAGTCTTTGACTACGCCAAATACCTTAAGAAATAATTTAAGCATTGACCAAACGTCGTATGCGCGTGCAGAAAAACCCCCTCAAAATTATTATGCCTAACCGTTAGTATTCCACCAAAAAAATACGGGAAGCGAAAATAGCCGTTTCCAGAATGCCTAGCGCACACTTACCGAGTTATTGCATGGCAGAGAATGTTCTTTGAAAACGAGACCGAAAATTCCGCCTGGTTTGCAAAGAAGAATTGACTTGCCAGGTGAAGTGGGATTCTCAAATAAACTTAAAACCGCAGAAGATCTGTTGACTCTCAAAGGCTTGAGTGCTGGGTGAAAAACCTTGGAAATAACTCGAGAGCAGTTTCTTGACTATGAGGCTGTGAGGCTTTCCGGAGTGACAAACATGAGCATCATCACCATTATTGAAGAACTGACTGAACTATCCCGGGAACAAATATTTGAGATAAGAAAGCGCTATGATGAACTGAAAAAGAAGTACGTCAAAAGAGAGTGAATGTACTCGGCAGACCGAATCCTCTGAAGAGACTTCTGCTAAGTTGAACTCTTAACCCCACCAGCTGCTTCTCTATGCACGAGCAATAATATTCTTGGCCCAGATTGAAAGGCTAAGCAGCCTGCTCTGTCCAGCTAAAATGAGGCACGCAAACTATTCGTCGAACAGGGTGATTATGTTGCCGAAAACTATCAGAGCCAAACCAATCGGAAGGTTCAGGTCAATGTGCTGCACGAGTGCATGAACCATAAGAACAGAACCAGCAACCAGAAAGAAACCCGCAAGCAGCTTCCTCTTGTTTTTCATTTGCAACCAGCGCCTTCCAACTCTCTTTTCCTCATAAAAACCCTTTCAATAACCTGTACAGCACAGAAACACCAAAAGGGAGAGCCCACGGAAACTAGTTCTTGCAGCGGCAGGAACACAGCAGCTCAACATCGCTTTTTCCCAATCCTTGTGCGCGTTTAGCCAGTCGGGTAGTAGCGTATTACCGTTCTTTCAACTGGTGGAAAGACATGAACGAGAAAACAGCAAAGAACACGCCCGTCGCAGCGAAAACTGGACTATAACCCACAGCTTGAGCCACAAGCCCGGCCGCTAGAACAGACCCAAATTCTGCCAGACGCATAGGCACGTGAAGCAAACCGATGTCAACAGAAACGTTTCTCCGATTTAGTGCCACTTTGGCGACGAGGTGCTCAAAGAACGCGACGCCAAACCCACGCACGAAAGCGAGAGCAAAGAGCAACGCTGGGAAAAACAATCCCGAATCAGCAAGGAGGACAGATGCTGATATGGCAACCGCGCCTTGAATCACGGCGCGTCTGAGGCTAAGGGATATTCTCAACGTGATGAACGTTGTCACAGAGGCTATCAAGTTGTAGAGCATGAACAGCCCACCTATAACGATATAGCTGTAGCCCATCTGCTGATCCATGAAGACGGGAAGAAGAAACGTGAGCAGAGGATAAGTGGCGACACTGTTAAACATCAAGGCAATGGAAGCCCACCAGAAAGCTGAGCCTTTCCCACGCGGGTCAAGAAGCCGCAAAATGTTGGAAGTCTCCACCTTCGACGTCTTTTTTCCCGTCTTCCAGAGTAACCCAGCGGGGATTCCAATAGACGCAGAAGCAAAAACCAACAGGACTATGGTCCAAGAGAAACCAGCGTACGCGATCCCAATGCCCGCTGCTGCACTTCCAACAGCGGTTGCTAGCCATATTACTGCGTTGTTCCTCGTGGCTTCACGACCCTCCCGATTAGGCGACAGATGAAAGATGGCTGTCCGGTTCACCGCCCAGTACGAGGCATCCCTTAAGCCCTCGACTAATTTGCCAGCGAAAAAAACTGGAAGCGATGAGGCAACATAATATATCAGGGTGGAAAGGACAGTGGCTGGCCAGTTAAACAGGAGAAATACGTGCGACCAACCTATTCGGTCTGCGACGGCGGCGAACAAGAGGCGGGCAACCAAGAACACAATGGGCAACACTGACAATACCACGCCTATTTCCGCCAAATTCACGTTCTGAGCAACGAGCAACAACGGAATTAGAAGTGTTAATGAGCCGGAAACGAAATTATTCAGAAAAGTTATGGCGTTGACTCTTCTCATTCAATTTAACCTCTCATTTCCCCAAGCCCCTATTACTCGCCACCATAATTCGGCAATTCTGGGAAGCAGCCCCTAATTAAAACTTCAGGTTTTCGGACGAACCGACAGTTTGAAACCATCTAGTCCATATAGAAGCGCGCCCGATAGTGGATAAAGATGAGGATTTTAGCTATTGTGTTTTCATTTGTTTCTTACGTTTCTTAGCCAGCAGTACGGCAACGGTGAAGACAGCTACTATCGCGATGATAGCTGCTGCGGCGTAGAAGGCTTCAGGAGGCAATCCACCTGCGCCTGTCGGCTCAAGCGAGGAAGTAATTGTTGGAGTGGGTGTTGGAGTTGTGGATGTACTGTAGGTGATTTCAAGTTTCAATACGGAATATTCGCCGTATTCTTCACCATATTCTCTGCTGTCGAAAATTCCTCCTCTATACCCGCCCGCTTCATTGTCTAGCTTGATTAAGAAGCCCAAGTTCGGATACGCATCGCTCGCCCAGCCTTTCACAATGTTTGTGACTGTTAAGTTCAGGCTAGTCCAAGTCATCGGATAAGGAGGAATAACGACTGTTGCACTGTCCTCCAGCGCACAGTCACCGCCCGGCGTTCCCCAGTTACTCGTAGCTGTTGTGAGCCCATCCATGTAATTGTATTCGTTCCATGTGACTCCATCCTGAGCTGGCGCGCTCGGCTCTCCTGTTCCCTCAACCCAATCGTGGGTGATCCTACATGCCCTTAGAGTGTCGCCTGAAGGATAGCCTGATGACCATGGAGTAGGTCCCCAGAGCTTAAGCGTGGCCGCAGTGATTTGTTCTCCGGAGAGTGTCGGAGGCAGGTCAAACTGAACCAAGACGCGATGAACGACGTTGCTGCCATTGTCAAACCCAAAATCTAGACGATAATAAGCGCCATAATTCACGTCCATCGAACCACCGCTACTGATTGAAGCATCTTTTGAAGGTGTGTCAAGAGTCAATTCGGAAATTGCCTGAGCACTACCAAAAGAAAACGTACTGAAAGTTAAGACTGAGACAAATAGGAGAAGAACCAGAGCCAACCGCAATATCTTATTCATTATTTCACAACCACGACACAAACCAATTCTTTGCGTGACATGTTATTACAGTTGTAACGCGTGCGCACGCTAAATACATTGGAGATAGGCTTCTCTTTCACTAAACTTGTACCCACATTTTGTACACCTGTATTCGCCGTTATGGTAAAGAATGTATTCGGTTTCCATTGTGGACGCAAGTTCCATATGTCCGAACCCGCGCACTGATTCGGGTGCAGCAATGAGTCTGGGCTTTCCAAACTTGGCGTTGCATTTAGGGCATTTCATGTTAGGTAGCGATATTGATGCATAACATAGATATAGTTTGTTATTTTGCGTGTGTGTTCCTAAATTCACTTTAGAGTGAGTCTGATACCTCTCCATGGGATGAGCGAGCGCAGGAGAAGAACAACAACACGTGTTTTTCCGAAACACACAACCGTTTTTCTTTCACACACTTCCGAGTTATTTTCAGAACAGACATGCGCGCGATCATGAGAAAAATCAAAGACTTGTTGGGTAAAGACAGAATCAAGAATGCAAACAAAGAGGCTGCAACTTGAGCCTGTAATGTTTCTATTGAAAACACGTGCCAAGTTGGATGCCGAAAGCCCAACCCAGAGTATCGACCTTATAAAGACGAAATTCGTATTCGATTTTGCGAGGAAGACATTTTGAATACGGCAAGGCGAAAAACTGTTTGGCTTGATGAACTAAGTACTTGCGAAGCGAAAGCTGCCGCAGACAAGGGAACAGTGGTAATCTTTCCCGTGGGAAGCGTCGAGGAGCACGGCAGGCACCTGCCGCTCTGCACCGACAGCCTCCAAGCCGAGTATGTAGCTGTTGAAGTAGCCAAAAAGACCGGTTGCCTCGTAGCGCCACCCTTTCGCCAGGGCATCTGCAATGCAGGCCACAACTTTCCCGGAACCATCTCAATCGGGTTCAACACGCTTTTCGCGGTAGCTCGGGATGTGCTTTCGGAGTTGGCACGAAATGGTTTTTGCCGCGTTATCGTGCTTACTGGTCACGCGGGCTCCACCCACATTACGGCTCTCAAACTTGCAGCTCAAGAAATCGTGAAACACCAGCCGAACGCCGGCAAGAGGAAAACTCGCATCATGGTTCTCTCCGACTGTGACTTCGCCTTCGAATTGAAAGACAAGCTTGGCTTCAACAAAAACGATGGTCATGCAGGCGCCATTGAAACAAGCCGGGTAATGGCCATTAGACCCGACTTGGTAAAAGCTAAGGGTGAGGCAAGTTTTCCGAAGATGCCTAGGTTCGAGATTGTTGCTGACCCAGAAAAGTATTTTCCGAGTGGCGTGAATGGTGACCCAACCCAAGCCACCCCGAAAAAAGGACAGGAACTAAACGAGTATGTTATCGAGCAGCTCACAAAGCTGGTGGATGAACTAAAAGGTTAGCTAATTCCAAGTTTGATTTTGCTGGCAAATTGGAGTCATAATCCCATTAGGATTCGAATTGCGCGCGTCGGTTTTTTTTGTGTATGCTTGTTCTCCAGGTGTGCGGTATAGTGTATTGAATCGTAAGATTTAAATCAGTATCTCTCTTAACTGTTAACATCACAGGCCCTTAACAAATTTATAGCAGGAGAAAAAATTTCATGCCTGTTCACGCAAGAAAAGAACCCAAAAAAAGGTTTATGCTGCCCTTCGCCACTCCAGGCACGAGTAGATTCAAAGATTTCACAAAAAACATGGAAAGGGCCGCAGTCTTGTACCTGGCGGAATCCAACAGGAAAAAAGGCGAAAGCAGCCTCCTAAGGAAAACGGATGAAAAACTTGTTTTCATAACCGAAGCCTGCTATCCCGTTTGGCTAGCTCCTTGCAACACGGCAACCTTGATGTTCGACGGGCTAGGCATATCTTCGCACACGTTCTCCATTGATGATACACCGGACGTTGAAGTCTTTAGCAAGGACATACGAAGAAACCAGAAGACAACCGAAGCCTACACTGCTGCCCTCACCAGAAACATAGATTACTTCAAAAACGCGCAAGGCACACAAGAAACAAAGATCGAAGGCTTAATCACAGATCCCGACCTAAAAGAAGCCTTCAAAAACTACCTTCCACACATGAAGGAAATCAAAAAGCCACCCACAGCCAAGGTATTCTTAAAACCTGCAATTAAGGCCTGTGAAATCCAAGCCGGCATCACGCAGCTCTCAAATCTGAGAAAGAAAATTGACAGAGAAATCGAAAGCATTGACGCAAGCATGAAACTTCTCAACACTACTACCACGCGAAGGGTCAAAGCAATCAAGAATGAAATCAAAAAATCCCGGCAAAAACATCATAGAAAAACCAAGGAAACCATGCTCAAGTCAACCCGAAAGCTGCTGCAGATCCAGAGCCAGTATAACCAGAAAATCACGAGAGCCTCCAGAAAATTCAAGAAAAGACTTTTGCAGCTCAACAAAAATCAGATCAAACTCAAGAAAGCCCAAAGAAACCTGAGAAAGGAAGCCAAACGATGCGAAACAAAACTTCAGTCATGCAGACGCCACAGCAGGAAACGAAGCGAGCGCCACTGGTTCCTCAAGCTCGAAAGAACCAAAAAGAAGCTCTCAGCATTGCACAAAAGAATCGAAGAGAACGCCAAACAAATACGCCATGTTGAAAAAGCTCAGAAACTTGAATTAGCCAAGCAAAGAATCGAATGTTGCAAACGCATAGAGGCAGCCAACAAGAAATTCCTAGATCTTCAAGGCTCCAGAGAAGCCGAAACAATCATGAAACGCCAAGAAATAGCGACCCTCGAAGACATTACCCGCTACATCACCAAGTCAATGCAGGAAATAACCCAGAACAAGAGACTCTTCAACGCAGAACTCGACACAATAGCCATGCCCGGAGGAAAAAGCTCTCTCAGATTGGTGTACATGCCCTTTTACCTTGTCCGCCTTGAGAAAGAAGACAAGAAAAGATACGCCCTATATCCACCCTCAGTAGTGGGAGACATGGGAGTCCTCATAAAGATGAAGGGAGCCCTCGGCGCCGCAAAAGTAAAAGCCCTACTTCAACCCAGATCAGAAGCCATGGCCACATTCCTGAATAGACTGCCAACGCTTTTCGAAAAGAAGCCCATGCTTGAAAAATACGTAACCGAAGCAGGCATACGAAGAAGCATCCTTTTAAGAAAACAGCTGCGAGCAAGCGTCACAAAAGGCCTTCGAGAACTAGAAAACGAAAACTGGATTTCAAAAAGTGAACATCAGACTTTCAGCAAAATCCTATACATATATGCCTCGGCAATAAAACGGCGGACAAATGTCAAGCTGATTCGAGAGAACAACCATCTAAAGTTTTTACCCGCTCAAATAGCTCACGCTAACTAATTTGCCAGTGCGCGCTCCCCAAAAAAAGGGGACGGTAAAGTACGTGTTCGCGAACAAAGTACTGTTAATAAATACGATTCTTGTACTCTGTCTCTATGCGCATTTCCCCTTTCAAACTGGAAAGATACCTGGAACTGTACGAGTTCACAGCCAAGTACATGCTTGGCGCTTCCGACTGCGAAAGCTTCGAAATAAAAGAAATCCTCTCCGAACAGGAACTCTCCGAAATGGCTTCTCTGAGGCTTGGCTATTCTATGGCTCAGGGAAATCTTCCTCTAAGACAAGAAATCTCCAACCTTTTCTGCGCTACAGGTCCCGAAGACATACTGATTTGCGTTCCCCAAGAAGGAATCTTCATCACCATGAACGCGTTGCTAGAACCGGGAGACAAGGTAATCGTTCAGGTTCCATGCTACCAATCACTGTGTGAACTGCCCAAAGCTTTGGGCTGCAAGGTTCTCCCCTGGGAGCCAGACGCCGAGAACAAACGTTGGGAATGGAACCTCGATTTCCTAAGAGAGAACGTTGACAACAAAACCAAGTTGGTAGTAATCAATTCTCCACAGAACCCAACCGGGCAAACCTTCAGCAAACAAGAGTACCTCGAAATCCTCGACATAGCAAGAAGAAATCGGTGCTACGTGTTTTCAGACGAAATGTACAGGCTGCTTGAACACGACTCCCAAGACAGGCTGGCGTCTGGTTCAGACACATACGAAAAATGCATCTCGCTATCCGGGATGTCAAAAACCTTCGGTCTAGGCGGCCTACGAGTAGGCTGGATAAGCACCAGAGATAAACACGCCCTCAAAAGAATAATCGAATTCAAAGACTATACAACCATATCCAACAACGCGATAGGAGAATATGTTGCGATGGTTGCCCTCAAGAAGAAAGAAATCCTCCTAGCCAGAAACCGCAGCATAATCATGAACAATCTTGGACTTCTCGATTCCTTCTTTGCCAGACACGAAAACCTCTTCGGCTGGTTGAAGCCGAAAGCAGCCTCAATAGCCTTCGTCCAGACCAAATTCAACATGAAAGCCGAGGCTTTCTGCGAAGATCTAGTCAAGAAAAAAGATGTCTTGCTAGTTCCCAGCACCAAGTTCGGCTACGGAAACCACCATTTCAGACTGGGATTCGGCAGAACAAACATGCAAGACGGACTAAAACTCCTAGAACAATACGTTCAAGAGGAAATTCAGAAGTTCTAGTTGCCAAACAGTTCTCGCGCGCACACTAACTCTCTGAATCCGCCAAGTCGAAAACCGCTGCGTGAGCCAAGCTTTCTCTTCTTTTTTTTCGGCGCGAGCTTTGACAGAACACCTCATCTTGAAATCGCCACAAACACCAGCTTCGCGCGCGTACACGAAAATCTTATCTCCTATCCAAGCCATAATTGGGTATTAGGCAAAGGAAAGGGAGATGCGAAATTGAAAAAACAGAAGTTAGTGATGATGTTTCTCTTAGCAGGATTAATCCTGTCTTCGATGCCTTTAGCTATGGCTGCAGCAACGCTTGCTCCTCCAACTGTTAGCATGCCCAACAGCAACTGGGAAGAGACTGACTCCACCTCGTACCCTAATACTGTGGCAGAACATGATCCAGATGGAGCGGGCATGCTAGAATATACTGACAACACCAACCACGACATGATCACCATCTACTACGAAAAAGCTCAAGTATCCGGTTACTCCTCGCCACAACTGAAAACCGAAGCTGAAAACATTTTCGAGGAATATGACAGCAGTGACACGCGCTCGCTAGATGCCAGTGGAACAGCAACTTTTGCCGGAGTAGAAGCGGGCTATGCAGAAGGATACGATGATACCGAAGAAACCTACATAACCGAGCTGGTGTTCATAAAAGGCGGCTACTACTTCAACGTCCAAGCATACTATGACGCCACCACGCAGAGCGAAGAAGACGTAGATGCCCTAATAAACAGCATAAGCGTCAGCGGACTACCCGGAGATTCAACTTCATCCTTTACGTGGCTCTACGCCATCATCGGAGTCGTTGCAGTCATCGCCGTCATCGTCATTGTCATCATGTTTGCCAGAAAGAAGAAATCTGCTCAGCCTCAGCAGCAACCGCCATACGATTTTCCGCCTCCTCCGCCACCGCCAGGACAGTAGCCCACGAGCACACTATAGGCAATCGAGTTTCCCTTTTTTCCTTTCAGCGCTCGACTCCTATCTTCAATCGAGCAAGGGGAAGTGAAGCGTGCGCTTCATGCACGCATAAGCCAAACTAACTAGCAACAAATCATCTAAGAGAGATTAGTAGGAATATGCTTGAGGAGACTATACTGGGTTCTCTTTATTCTTCTTCTGCTTGCACCTTTAGTAGTTAATCTTGTTTTCATGTCAAGCATTCACAGCTTGGCCCAAAGATTCTTTATACGTTACAGGTTTACTCCATCGAACATTCTCTTGAAAGACATTCTATTCATAGAGGGACTTTTTCTAATCATTTTTGGATGGCTATCCGGAGAGCACATTTGGAATTATTTTCGGAATAGGAAGAAAAACGGAAGATTAAGCGATCAGCCAACAGAATTTGGAGTTGGAATAGCATTTTTGGTTTTTGGAATCACCTATGTTTTAGCAGGATTATTGCTCCCTTAGAAAAAACGAACCGCCGCATAAAATGAAGCCAGTGCGAGAGGTTGAGACAGTCATCGCAGTTATCCTTGCACTTTTTACCCCGCGAGACAAGCAAAGGCAGCACGCCAATTCTGACATAACGCTTATGAGTCTGGAAGAATCATTTTCTCATTGACAGTTCTGGGTTTTAGAAATGATGCTAAAAATAGTAGTGGCGTTATTGGGACTGAATCTGGCGTTTGCGACTTGTGTCATCGGAGAAGTAAAAACTCAGACTGATTACTCTATCGATATTGCAGGGGCTACATGGGATCATTCAACCATCAGAATCCTGCTAATTCCCAGACATAACGAATCCTGGTGGGACCCTGCGTTCATTAACTTGACACTCCAGGCCGTTGACATGTGGAACAAGGCACTTGCGGCTTTCGCGTCCACACGCGAAGATTTCGCATATGTCTCGAATATCAGTCTGGACCCAACAGAATCCGCAGGAACGATCCAAGACTTTGATGTCAACATCTCATGGACAGAGAATCCAATCGGCAACAGTCTTGACAACGTGGGACTCACCGAGCTATACTCGCTTTCCGGAGTCATAGACAACTGCATTATTACTCTGGCGGCAAAGGACGGATTCGGCATTCCACTAACCAACGTTGTTAGGCAAGGCGTCGCCGCCCACGAGATCGGTCATGCCCTAGGGCTGCTCCACACAAACTCCTCAGACGATATTATGTTCAAGCAAATTAGTCTTGACATAACAGTTCGCCCGCTCTCCACCCTCGACGCCTACGGCGTTGCCCAGGTCTTTCGATGGAGATCAGTTTCTTCGCAATACAAACCTTCTAATCAAGAATTAAGACCTAACTCTGTGAGCCTCCCTTCAGGAATCGAATATGAATACTTGAATGCACCCCCACAAGATCCCTTGAGCAGAATCATATCGTCCTTTCTGCAATACATTCAGACCCCACAAGGCCTAAAGGACCTAACCGTCATCTCAATCGTTATGATTGGGCTCATAACTATTTTCTCAGCGATTTACAGATACATCAGACTCCGAAAAGAAGGCGGCTGAAGCAAACATCGATTATGGGATGGATGGTCAGCAGGTGGAATAGCCAAGAAGGTAATTGTGTACTATACTATTGAGAACCACTTCGCTTTTTGTGTGGAGCAGCTTTTTGATGCTTTGTTTGGTTTTGACCTAAACCTGATTCAGCGTACGCTTAGGTCCTCTTCTTTGCCTCTTATTATCTTCTTGAATACTTCGGCGCTCTTCCTGCTTGTCCGCAGCTTCGTTTCCAGATCAACCGAACACAACCCAAACTTCAAACCGAAACCCTTAGCCCACTCGTAGTTGTCTGTCAAGGCCCAATGGAAGTATCCGCGAACGTCAATTTTCTCTTCACCCACAGCCTTCTCCAAAACCTTCAGGTGCTCGACCAAATAGCTTGGTCTAAGCGCGTCTTTTGCATCTGCGACACCGTTTTCCATTACGTACAGTGGCTTCCCATATGTTTTCATCGATTTCAAGGCATCAAGTAATCCTTGTGGATATATTTCCCATCCTGAATCCGAAGTCTGCTAACCCATCGGCGGATTTCGAATTAGGCTGGCAGCCGAAACCATAGCCGGGAACTATCTCTGGAACTGCAGAGACTCCCATAAACAACTTGGCCAAGATAGAGGTTTTTCCTTTCACCACAAACCTTGTATAATAGTTCACGCCCAGCCAGTCGAGGCGCTGCCCAAGATAATTCTTCGTTTCTCCTTTCTCTCTTGCTCCATTGAGGTTTTCATCCAACCAGCCACTGCAAACAGAATTTATGAAGAAATGATTATGCATGTTATCCATGAACTCCGCGGCTTTAACATCTAACCTGTTATCTGCAGAAAGAGGGACGGTCGGGATCACGTTATGTATCAATCCAACGTTGGCAGCGCTGCCGCTTCCCCTGTCGGCTTTGATAGTATCCATCTTCTTTATAACGTCAAAGGCGCGTGCATGAGCGACAACCAGGTGCCGAGCCACTTTTCTTGAAGCCCTAAAATTGTTGAGCCCCGGAGGAAAACCAGACTCTGCTATAACGTAACCCGTCTCAGGCAACACCGCAGGCTCATTGAAAGTCGCCCAATTATCTACCACATCCCCAAACTTCCAAGAAATGTAAGCCGCATACTTTGTGAACTCAACAACGGTGTTTTCGTCAACCCACCCTTTCAAACCCCTACGCAATCGCGTATCACGAACGGTTATCGGATCATGAATCCATAAAGGCAAAGTGAAATGATTCAAACACACAAACACTTCAAGGCCGTTAGCCCGTAAATCTTCTATCACACGTCGATAGTGGCTTACCGCGTCTTTGTGTGCGATTTTCTCCAGATCTTCGAGAGCAGACTCGTCAACGTCTATCTTAGCTATGTTTCCATCGGATGCTCTTTCCACTCCGACTTCAACGGCGGATGTGCTCTTGGGAAAAATTCTGCTCCATTCAATCCCAGTCCTGTAAGCGTTTAAACCAAGCTTCTTGGCAAGGGCGTGGTCTTGCTTGTAGAGACTCCAGTAGTCTATACCCTTTTCAGGCAGATCACCGCTAACGATGCCCTTCTGCACGTTCAATGGGTCCAGAACCCAGACGTACCAATCCGAGTTACGATCAATATTCTCTGAAGCCAAATCCCCCATCTCAAACTGAAATCCGCTATTCGAAACCCCCCACAGAAAACTCCTTGGAAAGACCATAATCTTACCTATTCGATACCCACCGGACGCCATTATTAAATTTAGCTTCTTGAAAATAGCAGTTGCGCCCGCTTTTCTTCTAACATGCCATTATACCCAAATACAGTCTTTCCGTGTACTAACGAGCTAAACCTTTCGCGATGTCATATATCACTTCTTTCTGGAAAAGATATGAGGCAAAGAGGATAGTTCTCCCACATAGAAGCCTAATCGGGGCACAAACTGTTCTCCAATAACTATTGCTTTCTGAATCGGGGCGTCAACATAGAATCTCATGAAGCAATTTCTGCAAATTACCTCAAAAACAAACAGGAGTTTGCTTCCGTCAGAATGCAAATTTTTGTATTCGATGAATTCATGGCAGAACGGGCATTTTACCCTTAAATCATAATTATGAGGAGAGTTCATCTCATATTCAGAAGGCATGGTATGCCTACAATGTTTGATATTTAATCTCAGGATCCTTCTTTCTAATTTCTTTATGTCGTTGTCGCTCATCTTGTCTGTTATATTCAAGTATTCGTAGCTCTGGGCTCCTTCTTGTAATCGTTCTTTAACAAAAAGCACTTCATTCTTGATTAGGCCTTTTTGTAGGCAATGTTCGTATATTTTGCTACCAGGGTACGGCATCACAAAGGCCAAACGAACTTGACCTTCAGCATTTCCTATCCACCAATCTAATGTTTGCTTCGCGGTCTCATTGGTTTCTGCAACATCTCCAAAAATGAAAGTAGCGGCAACATTCATTTTTTGTCTGATTGTCTCATGAAAAGCAAAATCAATCTGTTCGGGTTTAATCGCCTTTCTCATGCTTCTGAGAACAACAGGACTAAAACTCTCAAACCCATAAGATACCGTTGTGCAACCCGCGTCTTTTAGCAGATGAAGTAGGTCCCGATCAACATGGCAAACCATCACTTGACAAAACCATTTTATGTCCTTCTCTTTCATTTTCATTAGGTTTTTAATTTCCGAGCAGAATTCTTTTGTTCTTTCCTTGTCAAGAGAGAAGCAGTCATCATATATTTGTAGGAAATTTACGTTATATTTGTCAACAGCCATTTCAATTTCAGACATTATGTTCTTTATGCTTCGTTTTCGGTAATGCCCGTAGTGGTAACAGAAAGTGCATTGAAAAGGACAGGATCTGCTTCCAAGCAGCGGGTATACTCTGGGGCTATCGAGAATAGTTGTCCATATCAGAAAGTTGCTGTGCGAGTTGTCTAGCTGTTTTTCGAATTCTAAGCCCTCATAGTCAGGGAATGGTATTGCATCTAAATTCTCTATCGGGTTCCGTTTTTCAGTTATTACAACCTGGTTTCCGTCCCTGAATACTATGCCTCTTACACTCTGTAGGTTTCTATTATTAGCAATAGAGTCAATCAATTCCACAACAGTTTCTTCGCCATCACCTATTACGCCAAAATCAATCCCGAATTCCGCGAATACTAATTTAGGCATTGTTGTAAGTATCGGTCCTCCCAAGATTATCTTGGGTTTTGTGGTATGATTTTTTGCGGTATCGATAATCTTTTCTATCACAGAATAAGCAAGTGCATTGCCACCTGTGCACACAAAATCATATTTTTTCCGGTTTAGCTTGCTGTTCAAAATATCCTTAATATTTCCAGGGTAATGGTTTAGGTTCAGAGCATCAACATTATGGTTCGCTTTTTTTAGGACAACAGATATGTAACTTAAACCTATGGGGAATAAGTAGTCAAAATTTTCCGTCAATTTGTCAGAGTATCTGGGTACTACTAGCAGTATTTCCATCAATCTTTACTCCAACCCGCAAAACGGGAGATGTTAGATAGGTCAACAACGACATTCTTCGAAGCATTGAGTGATGCTTTAGGCATAAGAATTTTGAGAATCTTGAGTAAAGTTTATCACTCTTCATTTTCAATTGGCTCTCTCCCGAATGTTAGGTAGTTGCGCGTGCTTATGACTGAGAACCCAAATCCGACTACCCTATGAACAGTATAAGTTTTTCGAAAGCGCACTTGACTACGTGTCTATTTTCTGTATGTTGCGTCTCCTTTGAAGATTACCTGCTTGAACTTCCAGCCCGAGTCTTCCACGATTTTTTTTATCGGGTTGCGCACCTTGCTCACGTCAAAAGAGTAATCGTAGATTTTGCCCCCAGATGTCGGCTCTTCGGTTTTCTTGACGCCCCATTCCTTCGCAAACTGCTTTGACCCGATAACTTTTCCACGGAAAAACTTTTTTTCTCCTGAAAAGTCCGCCCCACCTATTGAAACGGCTGCCTCTCCCGAAGTCTCCGCCATTTCCTCGTTGTATCTCGCCTCGTGCGTCTTCTCGTCCAATAGGAGGAAAGCCTTGTAGCTCTTCTTCAATTTTTCAACTTTGTCTATTTCATATTCTGTTGCGTCCACTATCTTTCGTTCCACGACAAAATCAGTTTCAGGCGAAGCAACAAACCTGAACTGATCGCTTTTCTGTCCCAACTCGATCAGCTTCGCCGACAAATCAATCTTAGACAAAACATTCTTTCTTCCAAACAAAGGCATATGTGAACCTCCAAAAACAAAAATAATTCACTTGCGATTTATCGTTTGCGGTTCCACCATTGCAAGCCACGCGCGCTCTGTAATTTCTTGCCAAGATTAATGAAAGAATAACAAAAGCAAAGCAGAATTTTCTGTGATGATTATGAAAGCTCCATATGGCAAGAATTACCCTCACACCCTCTGACAATCATTATCGAGATAATCCCAAAATTCAGAAAAGGAAAAGTGCGTTCTTTCAATAATTTTATAAGCAATTCCAATGCACAGTAGCAAATGCGTTCTTGCGTGCCTTACTCGCGAGAACAGCAAAAGAAAGGAGAAAAGAAATTACTTGAAAATACACAAAAACGCAGCAGCGATAATTTTGCTTTCTACGTTACTAATGCTTTCGATGGAAGTTTCAGTACTAGGACAAGTCACTTTTCCACCAGGAACCAAAATACCAACATACGCCTTCATCAACGTTGCACCTAACCCAATAGGCGTCGGTCAATCAGTAACCGTTAACTTCTTCCTTGCAACACCCATGGAAAACAACGAAAGACCCACAAACATGAATGTTAAGATAACCAAGCCTGACGGAACAACCCAAACACTGGGACCATTCACAGGAGACACAACCGGAGGATCATTCACCACATTCGTTCCCAGCCAAACTGGCACCTACTCGTTCCAGTTCCTCTATGGCGGACAAACACTAGCGCCAGGCGGAGGCTACGGAGGCCTCGTTAACCAGCCTAAGCGAAAGTGCTGTAGTAATGCTCACAGTGCAAGAAGAACCGATATACGAAAGCGCGTATCCAGCCTCTCCGCTTCCAAGCAACTATTGGCAAACACCGGTTTCATCAATGAACGTCGAGAACTGGTACAAGATCATGGGACCATGGCTTGGAACTGGCTCAGTCACCTTTGCGCAAACCGGAGGCTACAACGTCAGCTCCATGTGCAATCCATACACTGAATCAGTATTGTCCGGTCACGTTCTCTGGACAAAAGTCTGGGGTACCGGAGGCGTAGTCGGCGGCGATGCGGGCGGAGGTCAAGAATCGGGTCACTACTGGTCAACCAGACAGTACTGGCCTCAATACGCACCGGTCATAATAAACGGCATAATGTATTCTACCTACTACCCGGAAACCACGGGCTACTCAAATGGCATTCTCGCAACAGACCTCTACACAGGCGAAACCCTCTGGACAATAAACACCACTAACGCGTTGCGATGCGGCATGACCATGGACGTTAAAACAGCCAACGCTTACGGCGCTGTCGGTCCATACATCTGGACCACCGGCACTCTCCCAGCAGCAGACACAGGCGGAAGGCAAATCGGAGGTGGACCCTCGTCGTATATGAACACGACAGGAACACAATGGAACATGTATTCCGGCTTAACTGGACAATACGTCCTCAGCGTAGTCAACGGCACAACCATGACGCTTAGGCCAGACGAAAACGGAAACTTGATAGGCTACTACATCAACAGCACCGCCGGCCCACAAAATGTCTATTCCTTTGGAGAGGGAGGCGGATTCTTCGGACCCTCACTAGTCCCACGATGGTGAATATTACTGGTCCTCGCATGTGCGCTTTCAACATGACACAATTGATAGGCAGTTCTTGGGGATGGGGTCCCTCGGTTAACGGCGTCTATGACTTTGCGCTAGGTGTAATGTGGTCAAAGCCAGTACCTACCACCATTTCAGGTGTGCCTATAACTCCGGGTCTTGCTTTGAACTCGATAACCGGCGATGCACTAGTTCTAAGCGGCGGATATGTTCACGGACAAGGAGTCGGAGGAGAAACGGCAGGCTGGCTCGTCATAGCAAGCATGGATCAAAACACAGGCAACGTGTTGATGGTAAAGAACCTAACATACCCATCAACAATCTCGTTGTTACCTTTCACAAGAACAACCAGCTCGTTCGGTGACGGCCTGATCGCTATCGCAAACGACGTCAACAAAAACGTAGTTGCCTACGATGTGCATACAGGCAACAAGGTATGGGAAACAGCTCTTCAAACCGACAGCACTGACGGAAACCAAACGATTACGACCTATTCAGCCTAAAGTCATGGGTAGCAAACGGCGTGATGTACTGGTTTGGCTTAGGAGGAGACATCTGGGCTCTTGAAACCAGACAACGGAAACGTAAGATGGTACACAAACACGACAAGACTCATCGGCGACCCAGGAATTGAGACTCCCTACGGAATTTGGCCACTATGGGTTTTCAACAGCATGGGCCTCACAAACGATGTGGCTTACTTCACTATCGGCCACGAATACAACCCACCACTCTTCCACGGCGCACAGATGCTAGCCGTAAACGCAACTAACGGAGAATTGATATGGAGCGAACTGGGCACCTACATCAGATCCACAGCCATTGCCTACGGAGTCATGTTGTCTCTGAACGCCTACGATAACCAGATATACGCATTCGCCAAGGGACCAAGCGCAACCACCGTCACGGCTCCCAGCGTAGGAGTCGCAACCGACACCCCAATAACGATAACAGGCACGGTAATGGACGTTTCAGCTGGCACTCAACAAAGCGAAGTCGCAAAGAACTTCCCCAACGGCCTCCCATGCGTCTCTGACGAAAGCATGAGCAGCTGGATGGAATACGTCTACCAAAACCAGCCATGTCCAGCAGACTTTACAGGCGTCAAAGTTACCCTAAACGTCCTTGACTCAAACGGCAACTTCAGACCAATCGGCACCGCCACAACCGATGCTTCGGGCACATTCGGCTACACTTGGACCCCTGACATACCAGGCAACTACCGAGTCATCGCCAACTTTGAAGGAACAAACGGCTACTATCCATCCTCTGCCACAACATACTTCTACGCCAGCGAAGCTCAACAACCCACTCCTGAACCAACTCAGGCTCCCACATCTTTAGCTGACCAGTATCTGCTGCCTGCAACAGGCGGAATCATCGCTGCAATCGCAATAGTCGGCGTCGCGCTAGCACTATTGCTCAGAAAACGGTAAACATCTTGAAGGCAAAGCCTTCACCCCCCTTTTTAGTCAACAAAACAAATTAACCAGTTGCTGCCACGCGTCGCACGCCTTTTTCAACAAAGGTTTGTTTCTAAAACACTCCTAAAGTTTATCTGTAGATATTGCAGACTTTTAGTGTCGAGATGCGGAAAAATGGTTGGAACCGTAGCAAACGCGTTTGCGCAGGTAACGCTTCACGTGTGGGGGCATAACTATTAAGAATGTCCTTCTTAGGCAGAATCAAGAAGGCAAGAGGATAGTCATGAGTGAAATTTCTAGGCTCTACGATAGTTGCGGGCGCCCAACAATCAATTTCCGGGTTTCTCTGACCCAGCGTTGCAATCTGAAATGTCCCTACTGCCACCGCGAAGGCCAGCTCAGAGGCTCCAGCCCCCGAGAAATGACCGCGGACGAAGTTGAACGCCTCGTCAAAATCGCTGTTTCTCTGGGCATAACGTATGTCAAGATTACTGGGGGCGAACCGCTCCTGCGCGAAGACATAGTCGACATCGTAGGCAGAATAGCAGAGATTGAGGGTTTGCAAGACGTATCCTTAACCACAAACGGCACTCGTTTAGCCACTTTCGCCAAGCCTCTTCATGAGGCAGGCTTAAAACGTGTTAACATAAACATTGCATCTCTGAACGCCAAAACCTACCACAAACTGAACGGAGGCAACTTGAACGATGCCCTAGAAGGTGTGCAGGCAGCTGTTAAGGCAGGTTTTAACCCCGTCAAGCTGAACTATTTGCTTCTTAGAGGCGTCAACGAAAATGAAGTCAATGATATGATGGCGTTCGCTGAAAAAAACAACATAATCCTGCAGATGCTAGAACTTGAACCTGTTAATACGGAGGACTCATACTTCAAGAAGCACTACTACCCTCTAAATGAGATCGAAGAAACCCTCAAAGAGAAAGCCATTTCAGTAAATCAACGCAAAGAAATGCAGAACCGACGGATCTACACCCTGCCCAAACTGAAGGTTGAAGTCGTTAACTCGCTGGAAAACAGCGCGTTTTGCGCTCGATGCGCACGTTTGCGGTTAACCAGCAACGGCTTCCTCAAACCCTGCCTAATGGTGCTTGACAATCTCGTTGACGTGCTAACGCCGCTCAGAAACGGAGCCGATGACACCGAACTAAAAAAATGCTTCATGGAAGCAGTAAGGAGAAGAAAACCATTTTTTCAGCCCTCAAAAACTGAGTCCTGACTCTACCACTTCATGGTCTGTAGCCGTTTAGAACGCATAAAGCCAGGGTTGCAGCGGTTATGTCGGCTGTTGTTCCGGGGTTATGTCGGCTTCCCGATTCTCTGAGTCTTTTATCAAACTCTAGAATGGCTATTTTTCCCTCTGGAGTTTCCAGTCCGCCTTTCTCGAGCATCTTGAATGCGTCAAACGATATTTCGCGCGCCTTCTCGACGCCGGCTTTTCTGGCTATGAAAGTGTCTGGGTGCTTTGAGAGAATGTTAAGGAAAGTGTGGATGATTGACGTGTTCAAGTCTCTGCTTTTAAGCTGCTCCATAATGTAGGGATAAGCCAGGTCGAAGGTTATGGGGTAGTTGTTTACCCACTCCGAGCAGATGTCATCGTAACCCGCGGCTAACTTGAAAACCTCGTAAAGCGAAACCTTGTCTTGCAGAATCCGCGATTTCGAAGCTGGGTTGCTTACGTCCAGATCTGGCGCTTCGCCAAGACCGCTGGGCTTCGCTATGTCAATGGCCTCGTAAAGGTGAACCGCGTCTTTGGGAGTCGTTGACTCAACAGCCAACCTCAGGTTTTCCCTCAACAGTCCAAAATCAAAAACAAAATTCCTCTCGGTTCGGGTCATTCCAGCCGCAACAGCAAGGGGAACAAACAACATCACGGTGCCAAGCAACGTGTTTCCACCTTTCTGCCAAACACTAATGTCGCTTGCGCATTCCTTCATGATTTTGCCCATTCCAACCTTGCCTACGCCAAGCCTGCCTTCTGACACGGCGACACCCCTCTCAGCTGCTTTTTCGAAAGACGGCCGTGCAGCCACTGCAGAGGCGAGAAAATGCTCAACTCGCGTACCGTGAAAACCAACCGAGAAATTCACGTTTCCGGGCTTGTTAGCGCTGACCTCAAGAAGAATCGCCAACTCCAAACACTTGGCAATATGCTTTGCTTTTTCACTTTTAGGCATCTGGGAAAACCCGCTTGAGTCTATACTGGCTCAAAAAAAGTTTATTAACGTTATGTAAAAAGGTACAACCAATTGAACCAATACAACACCGTGGAAAAAAGGGAGGTTTTTGGTTGCGCGCTCGCGAGGGTGATTTGATTGAAACGGGAAACAACGTGGTTTTTGACGTGAAGGGGCTGGTGCATCCTCCCGGCAAAGTCGTTGCTTTTCCTCGTTTCATACCGTCGCCGACAGGCACCCGCAAAACCCGAAAAGGCTTATACGGGAAAGTCTACAACCTGGCTGAACGCTTCAAATACCTCCAGGAAAACATGCCAAACCTCATAGTTCATGACCCGGTCTTCGACGAAAATCTCTGCGAAGTCCCGGACACTTCAATAACGCAGCATTATAAGCCAGCTGAAGGCCTCAGAAAACTCCGCTTCTCCCGCAAGCTAACCGAGCTAGAAAGCAAGGCACTTCGCTTCGCTGGGTCGTTGAAAGATGCTGCAGGCATCCCCTGGAACGCTGTTGGAATCTCCGGTTCCGTCCTGGTTGGTCTCTCAACTTCAGGCTCTGACATTGACCCAGTAGTCTACGGCATCGACAACGCCCGCAAGGCCTACGAGGCACTTGAAAAACTGTTAAAAACTCGGGGTTCAGGCTTTAAACCCTACAGCAATGAGGAGCTGCAAACGCTCTTCGAGTTCCGTTCGAAAGACACTGAAATGAGCTTCGAAGACTTCGCCCGGGTCGAATCCCGAAAAGCCTTCCAGGGAAAGTTTGACGGCGTCGACTACTTCGTGCGTTTCATGAAAGACTGGCGCGAAATAAACGAGGAGTACGGAGATTTGTGCTACAAGAACAGCGGTCACTCAAAAATAACGGCAACAGTGAAAGATGATTCAGAAGCCCTCTTCACACCATGCACGTACACACTCGAGAACGTCGAGGTTGTTGACGGTTCAAGGCTGAAGCCAATATCCGAAATTGCCTCGTTCCGCGGAAGATTCTGCCAGCAAGCTCGAATTGGCGAAACTGTAGTGGCTCAAGGAAAAATAGAGCACGTAATCAACAAGAAACAAAACACTGAGCACTACAGAATGATAATCGGCAACAAACCCTCAGACTACATGGCACTCTCATACGTCTAACGCCGAAACTTTCAAAACCTGCTCATAATAACGCGGACAATAAGTCAAAGTGACCTGGCGAAAACTGCCCCCTGGCGAAACCACTTCTTCAAGATTGCCCTCCACGATAACGGTCTCGTCTTTCTGGACTTGCTGGCGAAACTCCTCCATGTACGAGAACACACGCGCCGCCTCCAGGGATTCTCCATTTCCCTCAAGAACCTCCAAGGGCTCAATGCCATAGACTGAGGGTATAAACGGCGCATCGGAATCATCAACTACTCGGGCTTTGATTCTTGTCCACCCTTTCGGTATGATGCGGCTCTTCGGATTATACTCTGAGACAATTTCGCTCCAGGCCTTCACCGGCTCAAACTCTGCCTTCGTGATCCTGCCGCTTTTCTTGTCATCGAATAACCCGTAGATCATTTTCCGCTTCTGATGCCACACGAACTCTTTGACACTCAAATTTTTGAGTCGCCAACGTTTCCCCTCCATAGCCTCTTCCGACTCGAACTCGTTTCTGAACCCTGAATCAGACTCGTCATAAAGTGCCTCCAACGTTTCGCGCACCGCAATGTTTTGTTTTCTCCCGTAGACTGTCAGGTCAATGTCTGAAAAGTCAGGGTTATGAAAACCTTGAAGCATTGAACCGAACACGCCAAAACACTTTGCTGGCACGCCTGAATTTTGGGTCACCTTGTTTAGGACACGCACGGTAGCGTCAACAAGCTTGTCTTTAGACTCAATTTTCAACAAAGCCTGTAACCGTTTTTCCGGCTTTCTCGCCTCCAGAATATCTTCATGTTTCACTCCCAAAACTTTCTGGTTGAGCATTTTGTGGAGAACGGTGTACTGCGGATATTTGTCGAAGACGAGTTTCATGCCTTCGTCGTTGTAGAACTTGTAGAAGAGCTGTTTGCCTCCAGTTCTTGGGGCGCGGGGGTCGGTTGACGAGAAAATGTTGGCTGAGGCATATTCAGCGTCGCAGATGTAGGCTTTCTTGGGATGGGAGTAGCCAAATACTCTGAAGATTAAGCCTTCCTTGGTGATTATTCCATCGCGGTCTCTTAGGTTTGCACGGGCCAAATGTTCTCTTCCTCTGAGGTAGCGGTTCCAACGACGACTTGATGATGGATTTCGCCAGTCTTGACACATTCAACCTGCTCTAGCTGCCCCGAAACTTTGATTTCATTGCCTTCCCGAGCCACGTTTCTGTAGCATCCAATATTAGAAACCACGAGCTCAGGTATCTTATCCAAGGGCAGCTCCGATGCTGCGTCTAAGGGTTTGTACTTGGCGATTTTGTATGTTGCTGGGCGAAACATGGCTTCTGAGTCATCGCTGACTACGCAGTTGAAGCGAACTGGCTTGATGGGAGAAAACCGGAATTGACCGTACGTGGTGTTTATTTCTTCAGGTTTTCTTGTGGCGTTGTACATGAATATCTTCTTTTTGTATCGGCCTTGGAATTTCCGGGCGGCGTCCAACCGGTTGCCGATTATGTAGCTTAGCTTGCCAGCTTCCACGAGTCGAGAAATCGTTTTTTCCACGATTCGAAAGTTCTTTGAACCATAGACAACGAAGTCTATATCCGACTCCGGCGCATGCATATTTAGGGCAATGGAACCGTGAATCCCAAAATCCTTCAGGCTAACACCTGACTCTTCCGACAGGGATAGGACAAGATCCAACGCCATTCTCTGGAGTTTGTCCGGGTTTTTCAAACGGATTAAAGCTTCTAAACGATCCCTTGGCACAAAAACCAGCTCAATCCTGCCCAAGGGAGCGATAATCAGCTCCTTTTTGCGCAGATAACAATAGTAAATGTACTCAGGGAAGTGTGCACGTAGAGTCTCGATGAAAGACTTGTAGTTCTTGGCCGTGTAGAGTTTTTCTGCACGGAAAAGCTTTCTGCCCTTGTAATTCCATGTCCGCTCCAGCATCTCAACATGAAAAAGCTCTCTAAAATCAGAGGGAATGTACTTGAGAAACGCAAAAACCCGGTCTATCGGGTGTTCATATCCAAAAGTGTTAAGGATGAAACCGTCTTTTGTTACGAATGTATCTCCATCGGCTGGAATCCAATCAGTAACCTCCACTCTTCTCACACCGCGAATATGGTTATGCCATTAACTAAAAAAGCTATTGCACCTCGCCGTTTCGGAACAATGATACAACGCGATTTGGCTAAACAATCTGACTCTGCGCAGTTGGCAATGAACCGCTTCGTTAGAATTAGCATTCTCTATAGAAAGTAACTCTGATCAGACGAGTTTGTTACAGTCTGTCTCGACCTTTTCTAGCCATTCGTTAAACTCGCTTATGTCGAGTCCTCCTCCAAGGTCCGCGTCAAGTCGTCTCTGCACCTTTCCCTCAACCAGAAAAATTGCTGTTGGCACAGCTTCAATATTGTAGTCTTCCCACAATGGATTACTGTAATCATCGATTCGCACCATCAGAAAAGCGGCGAACTTGGATTCTGAAGAGGCTCTTTTGAAAACCGGCAAAAATCGAGTGCAGAAAGGACACCAAGAAGCGTAGAATAGTGCCAGAACCTTTTTCTCCTTAAAAAGCTGGCTTTCCAGATCCTTCCTGCTGGTGACTTCAATCATAAGTTCAATCTGAACTTCTTACGTCATTCTTAAACATGTCGTCTGCTAAGGCAACATAAGAAGCCATTTTGTCAATGGCAAATCTGTAAATTTGCAGAGTAGAGAAGGCTCTCCGAAACAAGAAACAGGTTTAGGCAACATCCTATATACATGATTTCACAGTCATTTACAAAAGCCAAAGTGAATTTTTTGAAACCAAAGACAAAGTACAAACGCGGATATGCTGTAGCAACACTGATAGGTATTGAAGAGACCAACGGGGTAGTGTGGAAGGTCTTTAGTCACGTCGCCAAACATGAGAGAACAATAACCCTGAACGAATCAAGAGACAGCCTGAAATCCTTATACAATTTTCACGAAGCAATAATTAACACTCTCAGACCTATTCTAAGAGAGGGTGTTAGGAGCATAATCTTGGCGTCACCTCCCAGGACCAACTACTCGCAAGAATTCGTTAGGCATGTTCGCCAACACCACGCTTGGCTTAATCAAGGACCCAGCAAAGCAATGCTGTCTGAAATTACAGGGTCAGCAAGTACCCAGTCTCAAGTAGCTGCATTGACAAGAACCGCAGCGTTCCATGAACTTGTTGACAAAACCACTCTGGAAGAAACAGAAAACCTGCTCGATCTGCTGGAGAAACGACTCAACACCTCAGACAACAAATACGCTGTGCTGTTTTCGCTAGAAGAAGCAGAAGGCATAATACTAAAACATCAGACAACCGAGCGAACCTGAACCTGAGTATCTTCTGCTCACGGACACGTACCTGGCAAACACCCGCCAGAAAAACCGTTTGCATCGACTAATGCAGATTGCCGCAAACAGAAACGTCAAAACCAGAATCGTGAACGCTGAATCTCAAGCCGGAAAACGCATCACACAGTTGGGCGGACTCGTATGCCTAGTGCATTAGTCCAGAACGTTTCAGTTCTTCAATTGAAATCTTTCCAGAGTGCAGAGCCGTCGCAGCCAAAACACCATAAACGCCTATTTTCTTCATCTCAAGCAAATCTCCCAAGTCCCGAACTCCACCGCCTACAAACAACTTTACCATGGAATTTGTAAGGGCTGTTTTCAGAATCTGGGAATTTATTCCTTCCCCGCTACCAACTCTTGCCAAGTCCAACACGATAAAACTCTCAACACCAACTCTCTGAAATTCACTAAGCAAAGCCAACGGTTCAGCGAACTCGCCCGACGGAAGTTGGCTGAGCAACTTGTTTCCCATCAAATCAATACTCACGATGACCCTTTCGCTGCCGAAAGTCTCAACAGCTTTCGCGACGAAGTCCATGCTTCGCAGAGTTTCTGTTCCAATAACAACCTTCGACGCGTGACTTTCCAAGACTTTTTCTGCTTGTTCAATATTCGCCACGCCGGCATCCACCATCAACTCGAGCCCTGTTTTCTCAGCAATGCGTCTGTATATGGCGTAGTTTGCCTTGTTTCCAATAATAGCGTCCAGATCTGCGAGGTAAAGATCTTGAAAACCGCACTCTTTGAAGGCAGATGCAACCTCTAAGGGGTCAGCAGAAGAACACAGCACGCTCTTGACTGGCTGATAATATTTTCTTCGACCCCTAACCGCGTGAACAACAATGCCGCCAAGAATGTCGATGACGGGTACTATCTTCAATCGTTTCTACCCCTCTTGGAAAATAAAAGCGCTCATAGAAAAGAGTATTGCCGACAAGACTTGCATGGCTCAAAACGGAAAGACGAGTTGTCTAATCAAAAACTTTAAAGGCACTGGTAAACCGCATCATTATGACCTAGATTGAAGCTACTCATAAGTCCCGTTAACGAAAGTGAAGCCATGGAAGCAATCGCTGGAAAAGCAGACATCATAGACGTTAAAAACCCAAGAGAAGGCGCGTTAGGCGCGAACTACCCTTGGGTAATTTCGAGGATCAGGCAGCTCGCTCCAAAAGACATTGAAGTGAGCTGCACCATAGGCGAAGCGCCTAGCCTCCCAGCTACCATGTCGCTGGCTGCTTTAGGAGCGGCATCAACGGGTGTGAACTACATCAAAGCCGGTCTTTGGGGTTTAAAAACAACCAAAGAAGCCGTTAGCCTATTGCAGAATATTTCCAAGGCAGTCAAGGAATCACACCCGACGATCAACGTGGTTGCAACAGGGTACGCGGACGCCGAAAGAGTAGACACAGTAAACCCTATGTGCATCCCGGAGATAGCCTACAAGGCCAATGCGGACTTTGCCATGCTCGACACTGCAATCAAGGACGGGAAAAGCCTCTTCACCTTCCTCGAGAAAGAGCAACTTAAAACTTTCATCTCCAAAGCTCGGGATTTCGGCCTCAAAACAGCATTAGCCGGCTCGCTCAGCAAAGAGGATTTAGTTACAATCAAAGAGTTAGGGCCGGATGTTGTGGGTTTAAGAGGTGCAGCTTGCGCCAACGGAGATAGGGCAAACGGTCAAATCACAAGGGAAAAAGTGCAAGAACTCACTAGCATCCTCAAGCACGCAGCCAAAGAAAGCCCCACTTGAACTAGGTGAAATATGCCGTTGCGAACCAAAGGGCTAACAAAAAAAGCCGTCGTGGTCGAACTGAAGAAAGCCCTAGAGCAAGACTCGAAATACTCTGATGGAAAAATTTTGTGCTCAATGTGCACCCGACCCCATCCCATCGCTAAGATTGCTAATCGCCTGTTTTTGGAGTCAAACCTGGGAGACCCCGGATTATTTCTTGGAAGCCTTAGGCTGGAAAGAGAAGCCATTAAGAAGTTGGCAACTTTTCTGAATGGAGAAGGCAGTGTCGGCTTCCTTGTTTCAGGAGGAACGGAGGCAAATCTGATGGCGCTGCTGGCAGCAAGAAACATGAAAAACATTGGCAACCCAGAAGTCGTATTGCCCAGAATCAGCGCATTTTTCCTTCACGAAAATCTGTGGTTTGCTTGGATTGAAACCAGTCTATGCGAGTCTAGACGACTCGTACAGGGTTGACGATGCGTCGGTGGAGAAGTGTTTGACATCCAAAACCGTGGCGATGGTTGGCACGGCTGGGACAGCTGAGCTGGGTGTGGTTGACCCGATTGCTAAGCTCTCAGAAATCGCGGTTAAAAACGAAATTTACCTTCATGTAGACGCCGCTCTAGGCGGCCTCATAATTCCGTTTCTAGAACCCTCAGACCGTAGCAGTTTAGCCTTCGATTTTCGGTTGGAAGGGGTAAAATCAGTTACTGTTGACCCTCATAAGATGGGAATGACGACACTCCCGGCTGGCGGGATTCTGTTCCGAAACAACAATTACCTAGACTGCATTAAGACAGAGACGCCTTATTTAACAGAAAAACATCAGCACACGATAGTTGGAACAAGAACCGGAGCAGCCGCAGCAGCAACATGGGCCGTCTTTGAAACCTTAGGCCGCGAAGGATTCCAAAAGATTACTAGACAATGCATAAAGCTGACCCGGCTACTAGCAACGAAACTTGATGCGTTTGGCTATGGCCTTGTTGTCCAACCGACGTTGAACATAGTTGCTTTCCGCAGTTCAAATTCAAGTTTGCTTCACAAGAAGTTATTGCAGCGTGGCTGGTTTGTCTCCTATGTTCCACGTCTAGACTGCGTGAGAATCGTGATAATGCCTCACACCAAGAAGAATCATATCCATGCTTTCCTGCGGGATCTGCGCAACGTTGATAGGTAATTAGGAAAAAGCTTTTAGACTCAACCTTTTCTCTTCGACTTTGAGAGAACACCTTTGCGGATTCTGGTCTACGAGTACCTGTCAGGAGGAGGCGCAGCCAAAGAACCGATTCCTCCAGACATGTTAAGCGAAGGCTTCGGAATGCTGAGAACGCTAATCTCAGATTTCAAAGCAGCAGGAAACAACGTAACAACTTTCCTGGACAAGCGACTTACAGTTTTCAGTCCGCCCTTAAACGCCGACAACGTTATCCCGGCCTCTTCGTGGCAACAAGCAAAAAACACAATTGAAAATATCTCTGGTGCCTTCGATGCAGCATACATTATTGGACCAGAAACAAACCACATCACTCCAATCCATTGTCGAAACCATTGAACAAACATCCTTGACCTCGCTAAACTGCCCCGCCAGCGCGATTGAGCAAGCATCAAACAAAATGAACCTCTACAAACGCCTCAAACAAAGAGGAATAAGCACACCAAAAACGATAATGCTCGACGTTTCAAACAAGAAAGAAGAGAGTTTGCAGCTTACAGAATGCCAACTCGAGTTTCCATTGATGTTTAAACCTCTGGACGGAGTAAGCTGTAGTGGGTCAAGCATCGTTCATGACAAGACTCAAGTGGCCGCTGCTGTCTCCAAGATACGAAAGGAATCAACAGACAAACATTTTCTCATTCAAGAGTATTTGAAGGGAACTGCCGCCAGTGTTAGCTTGATTGTTTCAAATCAAGGAGTGCGGCCTATCAGTTTGAACAAGCAAGATTTGACCATATCAAAGCCTGGAGGCACCTCTAGTTATGACGGAGGCTTGGTTCCGTTTGATGATCCGCTGAGGCAGGAAGCCTTTGCTGTTGCAGCGAAAGCGGTAGAATCCTTCGAAAACCTGAAAGGCTACGTTGGAGTTGATTTAGTCTTAACGGAAAAGGAAGCTGTGGTAATAGAAGTTAATCCTCGCCTAACTACGTCGTATGTGGGTTTGAAACAAACTGCAGATTTCAGCGTCGCCCAGGCCATTGCTCACTCTGTTTTGGAAAACCGCCTGCCCGACGATGTTCAACTTCGCGGTTATTCATGTTTTGGAAAAGTTAAAACACGCAAACCAGCAGCTAGTGTTCTTCAGAAAACCTACAAACTTGAGGATCTCGTGTCTCCTCCTTTTCCCACGAGCACCGCCGGCGCATGTGCCCTCCTTCAGCACCATGGATCAACTATTGATGAAAGCGTGGCAGGACTAATTAAAGCGAGGAAGCATCTTCACAGAATATTGAGGGGAGGCTGAACACTGGCGAACTATGTCGGCTTAGATATTGGAGGCGCAAATACAAAAGCCGTATTCATAAGCGTAGACCAGGGTCAGTTACGCGGAACTAAAGTCAAAATTGAATATTTTCCGATATGGAAAGACCCTGAAAAGCTTGTGTCGACGCTTCGTAAACTTCGAGAGTGGCTAGGCAAAGTCGAAATCACCGGTTTAGGTGTAACCATGACGGCTGAACTCTCTGATGCTTACCAAACAAAACGAGAGGGTGTTAATCACATATTGGCGTGTGTTGCCAAAGTCTTTCCCGACATTCCCGTTGTCGTCTTGAATGTGGACGTGGCTCTGCGGCCTTTGAGTAATGCGCTGTCGGAACCGTTGAAGGTTGCGTCGGCTAACTGGGCAGCAACTGGCTGGCTAATTTCTCGGCTGGTCAAGGACTGTGTCGTGGTTGATGTTGGAAGCACGAGCACCAGCATAATTCCCGTTGTCGGAGGGCGTGTATCATGCGATGGAAAGACGGATTTAGAGAAACTGGCTAATGGAGAACTCGTGTACACGGGCGTCTTGCGTACGAATGTGGCAGCCATGGTCAATGATGTTCCAGTTGGGGAAACGTGCTCGAGGGTTTCTTCTGAACTGTTCGCTCTGTCCGGTGATGTGCATCTGATTCTGGGAAACATAAAGCCGGAAGAATACACGGTGGAAACTGCAGACGGTCGGGGAAAAACTCGTTATGAAGCCTTGGCTCGACTTGCCCGAGTTGTGTGCGCTGACACTGACATGCTCAGCGAACAAGAGCTTTTGCCCATGGCACAATACATCTACAACAGTCAACTCGAACAAGTAGCCAATGCCTTAAAGCAAGTTCTTGAAAGAACGGAACTGGCTGCAAAAAAGAGAGTCACGGTTGTTGTTACGGGAATCGGAAAGGAATCTGTCGCTCGAAGAGCAGCAGAGAAATCTGGCTTCCGCGAGATCGTTGACTTGGAAGATCTGATACACAACGTCGAAGCAGCTAGGGCTTCGCCCGCCTTCGGCGTTGCTCTTTTAGCCGCAGAAAAGTTGGAAGAGAGGACATTTCAATGGACGCCGTTGTCAAAGTAGGCGGTAGCTTAGCCCAAAACCCTGCAATACTTCGAGGCTTATGCAGCAGACTGAGTGAATACGCTAGGGATTACAAGATAGTCGTTGTGCCCGGAGGAGGAAGGTTCGCCGATGTTGTACGAGAATTTGACGAGAGCTTTAGCCTGTCTCAAACAACGTCCCACAAGATGGCTATTCTGGGCATGGACCAGTATGCTATAATGCTAGCAGAAATCACGCCCGGATCGCGTTTGGTTAGCACCGTCAAAGAGATTGGAGAGTTTTCCAAAATTGGGGCTGCACAGATTCTTCTGCCATCCCGCTTGATGTTCGAGGAAAATCCTTTGGAAAATTCATGGGACGTTACGTCAGATTCGATCGCGGCCTACGTTGCAAACCGGTTAGGAGCCGCCAAACTCGTCTTAGTAACTAATGTTGATGGAGTTTTCACGAAGAATCCCCAAGAACATTCGGATGCCAAACTGATTAAAAAGATAACCGCCAAAGAATTGCTTGCGGGAAGCCAAAGAACAAGCGTCGATAAGTTTCTTCCAAAACTGCTCTTGAAATACCCTTTTCATTGTTACGTGGTCAATGGCAAGCATCCTGAAAGGGTCAGGTCTGTTTTGGCGGGAAAACTGACGATCTGCACGGAAATACTGCTTCTTCTTCGAAGTAACCTTTCCCTTCCGAAAAAAATATTCCACAGCATATTTCTATCTCACCACACATTCAATTTAGTTGTTGAGATGCAAAACCGTGAAGATAATCGAGAAGAACTTGCAGCAGGGCTTTGTGAAGGTGGTTCCTGATTCGGCAGATGATCTCTGGCACCTTTACAACGTCATCTACAAGGATGATGAAGTTTACGCTTTCTCTTCAAGAGCCATCAAGTCTGACGTAGAGTATTCAAGACCTAAGAGCGCCGAACGAGTTTCTGCGTTTATGGGAGTCACAGTCGAATCGGTTAGCTGGGACAAGTTTCTGGGAAGGCTTCGCGTTCACGGTCTCATCTGTCATGCTCCCGACATTATTCCAACAGGTGCTCATCACACGCTTAGCATAGCGTTGAATCAGCCCTTGACAATAGTGAAGAAATCATGGGCTAAGCACCTGCTGGACCGGATTACGAGAGCCAGCCAAACCGAGAAGACAATGCTGATTCTTGCCATTGACGACGAAAGCTACGCCATAGCCGAAACCAAGCAGTACGGCGTGGAAGTTAAAGTGGAAGAACGCATGAAATTGCCAGGAAAACTGGAAGCTGAAAAAAGGTCTTTGGCCACGCGGGATTACTTTCGCCGAGTACTTAGCAGCCTAAACCAACTCTGGACACCTGCTCACAATCCAATAATGATCGTGGGCGTGGGATTCATAAAAACCGACTTCACAAAGTTTTTGGCTGAAGAAGCACCTGAAGTATCCAAGTCTGTCGTTGACATAAAAAGCGTCAACAACGGTGGCGTAGCTGGAATTCACGAAGCACTGCGCTCAGGCGTGCTTTTGACGGCCGCCCACAAGCTGCGCATATTTGACGAAACCGAAATCATGGAGGAAATCTTGAAAAGACTCGGGAAAGGCGAAGGCACTGTGACTTACGGGCTTGGCCAGGTCGAAAGCGCAGTTAAGCTGGGAGCAGTTGAGAAAATTGTGTTAGCCGACACACTTTTGCGGGATGCAACTGAAGAGCAGCGGTTACATCTTGAAGAGACTATGCGCGAAGTAGAATATCGAAGAGGAAGCGTCACGGTCGTCAGCACAGAACACGAGGCAGGCTCCAAACTCCTCGCGCTGGGAGGAATTGCAGCACTCCTCAGATTTCCGATTTTCATCAACAGCTCAAAATAGGGTAATTCGAGTTTCGATAGGAGTGCAGTTTCCTGCCCGAAGAGCACATTGCAGTTTGCTAGATTCCTTGTTTTCTATCTTCTAGAAGTGCAAGATTCAACCTGTGTTTCCTTTATAAATAGATGATGTTATATACTCGTGCTCTTTTAAATAGACAAGAAACGTGAGTCGAATGAGCAAACGAAAGCCAATAATTCACATTCAAAACATTGTAGCTTCAGTTTCCTTGAATCAAAAGATTGATTTACAGAAGATCGTTGAAAAGTTTCCGCAAACCGAATACAATCCCAGCGTGTTTCCAGGCTTGGTCTTTCGCTTGAAAAAGCCCAAGACTGCCACTTTGATTTTCGGAACAGGCAAGATGGTTTGTACAGGTGCAAAGTCGGAGAAAGAATCGCGGAGCGCGGTGGAAAAAGTTGTGAAGGAACTCAGAAGCGAGGGGATTCAGATAACAGAAAAGCCTGTTGTGATGATTCAGAACATTGTTGCTTCTGCGGAGTTGGGCGGAGAAATAGACTTGGAAAGCCTCGTTTACAAGCTTAGTAGGGTCATGTACGAGCCAGAACAGTTCCCAGGCGCTGTCTTCAGAATGGACGAGCCAAAGGTCGTGTTCCTCATCTTCTCAGCCGGAAAGCTTGTCTGCGTTGGCGCCAAGAAAGAAGAGCAAGTCTACGAAGCTGTTGACAAAATACAAAAACTGCTCGAAGAGAAAGAACTAATCTTCTATCCCGCATAAGCCATCTTTTTCATTTTTCTACGCAACGCCGGATTCTCATCAGACAATTTCTTAAGCGCCATCTCAAAAGTTTCTTCGCTGCTTACTTCTTTTTTGATGAACACGCCTGTTCTGCCAACATTGTCTCGCTTCGTAAGAGCCCGAACGCGGTCTCGAACCGTCTCTGTTGATATTCCCAGAATTCTCGCGGTCTGCTCTTCACAGCCCATGATGCTGCTTTCAACATGTCCCCTCTCTGTTGGTTCAATCAGCATCAAACGCTTGTTGACTCCTGCCACACGCTTGTCTGCCTCTAGTTGGCTTAGGGTTGCTTCGCCTCCGAACTTGTAGAATTCGGTTTCTACCTTGCGCATGCGGGTCAGAGAAATAGAAACGCTGGTTTTGGGGTCTATTTCGATGTAAGCTTTCACCGCATAAGTTGGGGTCGCCTGAACCAGCAAGCGATTATTAACAGTAATTTGGGCTTTTTCCAGCGCTGTTTCTACGAGGAACGATGATGCCTGTTCGCGTCAAGTGAATATCCACGTCGCTGTTCTTGGTTACGTCTCCGCGGGCAAGGCTCCCATGAACAAGCGTTCGCAGGCAACTGCTTTCCAGTGCCTTCATTATGTGTTTGGCTTTTTCCCGATGTTCTCGAAGGAGAGCCCAACGGGCATCGCTGTAGACTATTTCTCTGAAGTCTGCACGTCTCACTGGTTTAGCCGCCATCAACATCAATCCATCATAAGTTGTTAATGTTCAATGCTTATTTAGTTAACACTACCCGAGAGAATCCACTGTTATGGTCCAAGTTCGCACTTTTTCTCCATTTGAGTTTGATTGCATAGCAATTCATATGGGAGGAAGTTTTATTCTGAAGTGGTAGCTGAAAAATGAATAAGACCAAGTTAGTCGCAGTAGTAGCCGTTGTTGTATGTATCAGTTTGGCTGCGAGCCTCGTCTATGCAAACAATCAGTACACTTTAGTGCTTGAGGGAAAAGACAGGGACATAGATGACCTGCACAAACTCGAAGCTGTCTTGATAGCGGAAAGGGATGAAGCGAGGAAACAGCGTGATGAGCTTTCATTCGATGTTCAGCGTTACATGAACTTGACTCAGGAATTGCAGGGAATAATTGACGAGCTGAACAAGACAAATGCGGACCTGAGAGACATCTTAGTCGGGGGCGATAGTGACCTCGAAACCATTATCTTTCACGTTTGCGAGAAAGGCGAAACCAGCGATTTTGGTCGCCTTCCAAACGCAACCTACGTCCTCAATCAAATCAAGAACCTCACTGATTCATATGAGGTTCTGTTCCTTCCCGAATATGTGGGCAATCTTAACTGGACCGAAACTTACGCTTGGCTCTTAGAGAACTTTGGCAACGAAGAAATTGTGTTGTCCACGTTTGAAGGTGGAGAAGATGAGATTCCAAACGTGATGCTTGAAATCACCCAGCTTAGCCAAGCAGTCCAAACACTCAACGTTAAGATGCTTAGGATTGCTGAAATCCAGAGTTTTTACATGAACATTAGTCAACCTTTGCCTTTAGAATGGATTAGAGAAGTTCTGTATTTCGCCAGAGCAAACAATCTTAGAGTTGTCTGGAGCGAATGGAAACTTGGCGACGACGTTTACCCAAACATCACCAGAGCCATCGAAGGCTTTGAGGATATTGTGACTTTCACATTCCAGACAAATGATGAATACCATGAACCTTTCGAGGGATACTTGGACGCGAGCAACACGTTTGTACACTGGGGTGCCTCGGTGCAACCTTGGTACTATGTTGACCATGACCTTGGAGACTTGATGGATATGCCGCCTATGTTGATGGTTGAGCATTTGGTTCAGGCTCTTAACAGGGGCGCGGAGATTGTCCAGTTTGAGCCGTACTGGTACTTCTTTGACAATTACGGGGAACCCTATGAAGCTTTTAACTTGCTAAAAGAAGTTTTTAGCAACCACCGCTATTACTAACTGAGCGTGCTCACAAGACGGTAGCGCCAAAAGTGATTAAATTGAAGACTGACGCTGATTCCTGCAGGGCTTGCAAACGAAGAGCAGCATTCTTTTTTAGGCCATACTCTGGAGAAAAGCTCTGTAAGAAATGTTTTGCCGAGTCAATCGAAGCGAAGGTCAGAGCAACAATCGCCAAACATCACATGTTCAACTACAGCGACAAGATAGCCGTGGCCGTCTCCGGGGGTAAGGACAGCCTAAGCCTCCTGCACATTCTAGCGAAGATGGAGCGGCGTCATCCCAAGTCTTCTCTTGTGGCTATCACAGTGGATGAGGGAATAAGCGGCTACAGAGATGAAGCCCTAAAGCTCACAGTGGAAAGCTGTGAGAAGCTGGGGATAGCGCAGCACACTGTCTCTTTCAAGGAAATCTACGGTTTAACACTGGACGAGGTAGTGGCTCGATCGAGAAAGAAGAGCGATCACGAGTTAACTTCCTGCTCGTATTGCGGAGTTCTGCGGAGAAGAGCCCTCAACGTGGCAGCCCGTGAGGTTGGAGCAGACAAGATTGCTACAGCGCACACTCTGGATGATGAGGTCCAGACTGTTCTCATGAACATTTTCCGAGGCGACATCTCGCGTTTGGTGAAGGAAAAACCGGTGACGGATAATGTTCATCAGCGTTTAGTGCAGAAAGTTAAGCCGTTCTGCGAAATTCCAGAGAAAGAAAGTGCCTTGTACGCATACATCAAGAAAATCAGGTTCCAGGATACGCCGTGCCCTTACGCTTCTGAAGCGTTGAGGAACGATATCCGCTTCGTGCTTAATCATATGGAAGCGAAGCACGCGGGAACAAAATTCACGGTTTCAAAGGCTATGGAACGCATGCGCCCCGTCTTAGATGAATTAGGAAAGAAAGAGGGTTTTCGCGAATGCGCTGAATGCGGCGAGCCCGCCTCAGCACAACTATGCAAAGTATGTGAAATGTTAAAGAACTTGAGCTAGCAGGTTGATAGGCTATCGCGCCTGAATTTCTTCTGTTCTTTTAGTTCACGCAAGACTTTTGAAGCCGTGAAAGCATCCTCTGCAGCTGCCAACACGAGCGCTCTTCTTGCTTCGACGCGAGTACCGCAGTAAGGGCAGGCTCGAGATTTCTGAGTGTCAGCAATTAGCATCAAGTTCCCGCATTTGGAGCATTCTATTATTTTTGTTGGTGCCATTTCATCCTGCCTTTCCGAAAGACTTTTCCACATACACTTAGATAACACTTGGGGAGGGAAAGGTGAGGTGCAATGACGGGAGAGGGCGATAGAGAATCGCCGAGCTTGATGGATTTGGCTGCCAGGTACTTCAAAAAGGAAGGTTACAAAATTAACCAAGAGAACACAGTCCTTGAAGGATACAGCGGCATATCAAGAACGTTCAATCTAATAGTCCAAAAAGGCCGGGTTGAGCAGGGTGTTTGGATACGTGATTGGAACAGGACAATAGGTGTCAACATAATCATAGGATTAGACACTTCTTCAGACGATGTGGGCTTGTCGAGTCCGATTATGATAGGTGAAAAATTCAGCGACCACGCCAAATCCTACGCTAACAGGCGAAAAGTAATGCTCTTGACAAGACACAAAATTGCACAGAGCCTCAGGTAAACCCCGCTAAATTCTCAAGTACTCGTCCGTTAAACCTTCTCTTTCAAGCGTGCCTAACCAGTCCACACAGCCAACGGTGCACTTCAAGTTTTCATTCAAGATAAGGCAGATTCGATCCACAACAGCCTCAACTGTTTTGCCCGTAACGTCCAATTCACAAACCTTCTCGTTATCCTGCTCCTGCAAAGCTTCAACCAGGCAGACATCAAGAATCTCTGACGCAAGGTTCTCCCAAAGCTTAGAGCCCGTGTACCCGCAGGCTTCCATGAACCTGCGAAGCTCCACTGGATTTCTTCGCATCACAAAAACCCTAGTCACAAGGTTCCTCGGAACAACAGCCGCTGCATAGTGCCCGTCAACAATAACAGTCTTTTCGTCCGTAGCGTCTATGGCTTTCCCAATTTCGCTAAGCATCATCTGCTCGTCCACTATCGTCGTCTTCCGTTCTTTGTCTTCGCGCAGTGACAGGTTGTGAGTTTTGGCGAACTCGGTTAGGTTTATGTAGCAAGCGTTAAGTCGCGCGGCAAGATGCTGCGCTGTTGCAGTTTTGCCAACGCAGGGTGTACCGGTAACGAGCAGGACGATTTTGTTCATCGCCGATAAATGGATCAGAGGAAATTCTTATTGCTTACGGCTAAGCATTGAATAAGTGGGCTGGCGAGTTGGTGTGTGGCTTTCGGACCCTCAAAAACTGAAGGGTCTGAGGAAACTCCGCCCACGCGTAGAATTGCAGTCCCTCAGGGACAGGGCGAGAGCCTTGGCTCCGGAGCAGAAACGAAACGTCCACTTGGCGCGTGACGATGACGCATACTAAGATGCCGACTTATGCCTTGTGGAAACGATGAAACGGCCGTCCTGCAAGTGGAAAGGGCAAACAGTCGCCGATGAGGAATCTACCTGAAAGGCGCGGGTAGCCCGATTAGCCGAATGCCACAACAACAGAAGGCGGGTTACGGCCAACACACCAGCCCAATTCAACTGCACACCACCCATTTTCGAGAAAGGAGGGAAACGAGTGGATTTTAAGTGCAAACGCCCAGTGATAACGCCGTGCCAAATAGACCAGAACCTAATACCTGACGAATCAAAGCAGATAAACGTACTAATCCAAATGAAGAACGACAACAAAAGCGAAGACACAATAAGATTCACTCGCAAAGCCCTGAGCCTACTCTCAAGACACTCAAGCCTTGCAGAACCAGAATCAGTCAAAGCCTTCTTAGCACAAATGCAGGGTTCAGACAGCTACAAGAGAAACTTGGCAATAGCCTACAACAAGTACTGCAAGTTCTACGGAATAGAATGGAAAATGCCAACAAAAGAGGAAGCTATGAGCTTGATCGAAGGAGGATTCCAGTACGTCACAACGATGGAAGGAGTACAACTCTTCAAAAAACGCAGATAAGCCCACTTTCCCACTTTTCCGATAGAAAAGACAACGAAAAAGCGCCTTATCATGGTATGGAGAAGAAACTAGCGTGTGCTCAAGAAAATTTGACAAAGCATTTTCCAGAGTTAGTCAAGGTTTCTTGACGAAAATCGCTTTAAGGCTGCAGAGTCACTGCAGTATTCGATGAAATATGAAAGCATTTACCGCTTTAATTTTGGCAAGCATTATAGTCTGTGTTTCAGTTATAGTCTTACCCACGCTTACTTATGGCGAGACTTCGGTTGGTGTCAAGAAAGGAGATTGGATTGAATATACTATTACCATGACGGGACCACCTTTAGATCCAATACGCAATCTTACTTGGTATAGGACAGAGATTTTAGAGGTTGATGGTGCATGGTTCCAAGCAAACAAGACTGCCCTATCGGTAAATGGCACCCTCTCGAGTTCTATTTGGAACTTTAACTTAGCTGAAGGTCAAGTTCGAGGGTGGGTAATAATTCCTGCAAACCTTGGCACGGGAGACACATTTTTTGATGCCGCAAAGTCGCTTAACATAACTATTGAAGGGGAAGAGCAAAAAACACTGCTAGGCGCAAGCCGAACCGTAACGCATGCAAGCGACCCTGGAAAGGTCTATATGGAATGGGACAAAGCTACTGGCATTTACGTACACTCCATAGCCCACACCAGCAACTATACCGTTGTAATGAACGCTTTTGCTACAAACATGTGGAGTCCTCAGCGTGTGCCTTTCCCAACAGCATTAGTTGTAGTTTCTGTAAGCATAATGGCTATTGTTGGAATAGGTTTGTTTGTTTGCTTCAAGAAACGCGTGCTTAATACGTCAAATCAATAGAAGGAATACAGCTCTTCAAAAAACGCAAATAACACGCAAAAGGGGTGTGAGGTGGGGGTTCTTCGGACGAAGATCATTCCAGGCATATGGGTTAAGGCAAATAAAACGCCGTCTTTTCTTGCCCTCAACCCCTGCTTCGCCGGGGGGCTTCGGGCAAAGCAGTGAAGGGCAGCCATAAAAAAATCCGCCGCCTTTATGTTCGTGTATTAAATTTTATTTTCTTTGTAATATTCCCGCGCGCGCCATAAGAGATATTAATGTTTTGCATTAATACAAGCCATCAAATGATGGAGAGGGCAGGTTTGTTAAACAAAGTAGTGCTAACTGTAATGTTAGTATTTTCTTTGGTTTCAGTTTTATTGTTTAGTGCTCCCCAAGTCTTTGGCTTAATATCTGACGGATCAATGGAATGGAACAAAACATACGGAGGGAGCTACTCTGACCTGGCTCAGTCGATGGTTTTGACTAGTGACGGTGGATATGCTCTTGCAGGTTACACTGCGTCTTTTGGTGCTCGCTACAATGATTTTTGGTTGGTTAGGACTGATTCGTCTGGTAATGAATTGTGGAGCAAGATGTACGGAGGAACAGGCGATGATCAAGCTTGGTCTTTGGTTCAGACTGGTGATGGTGGATATGCACTAGCAGGTTACACGAACTCTTCTGGTGCTGGTGACTATGATTTTTGGTTGGTTAGGACTGATTCGTCTGGTAATGAATTGTGGAGCAAAACCTACGGAGGGGCACGCTATGACGGGGCTGAGTCGATGGTTATAACTAGTGATGGTGGATTCGCTCTCGTAGGTTACACTATATCTATTGGTGCTGGCAACAATGATTTTTGGTTGGTTAGGACTGATTCGTCTGGTAATGAATTGTGGAGCAAAACCTACGGAGGAACAGGTTATGACTATGCTTTTTCTGTGGTTCAGACTAGTGATGGTGGATTCGCAATAGCAGGTTTCACAAACTCTTTTGGTAGTGTCACGCCTGATTTCTTGTTGGTTAAGACTGATTCGTCTGGGAACCAGTTGTGGAGCAAGACGTACGGAGGAACAGGCGATGATGAATGTGTTTCTGTGATTCAGACTAGTGATGGCGGATATGCACTAGGCGGTTGCACAACCTCTTTTGGTGCTGGCGATAGAGACTTTTGGTTGGTTAAAACAGATTCTGCTGGCAACCAATTATGGAGCAAGACAATCGGAGGAGTATACTCTGACGGGATTGAATCGATGGTTCAGACTAGAGATGGTGGTTACGCTCTTGCATGTTACACTTTGTCTTATGGTGCTGGCAGATATGATGGTTGGTTGGTTAAGACTGATTCGTCTGGTAACGAATTGTGGAGCGAAACCTACGGAGGAACAATAAATGACTATGCCTCTTCTATTGTTTTGGCTAGCGATGGTGGATACGCCTTAGCAGGTTTCGCAAGCTCTTTTGGTGCTGGCATCTATGATTTTTGGTTGATTAAGGTTGCATCTGTTGTTGTTCAGCCTCCAACGTTTAGTCCTGTGGGTGGTAGTTATGGTTCGGTTCAGACTGTGACTATCGGTTGTTCTACTGGTGGCGCGACCGTGAGGTATACTACTGATGGTTCTGAGCCTTCGGCGACGTCAACGTTGTATTCGGGTCCATTCGTGGTGAGTTCTTCGATGACGATTAAGGCTAAGGCTTTTAAGAGCGAGATGATGGACAGTGACACGGCCACGGCAACATACGCCATCAATCTTCAGGAGAAAGTTGCTACTCCAACGTTTAGTCCTGTGGGTGGTAGTTATGGTTCGGTTCAGACTGTGACTATCGGTTGTTCTACTGGTGGCGCGACCGTGAGGTATACTACTGATGGTTCTGAGCCTTCGGCGACGTCAACATCGTATTTGGGTTCTATCGCAATTAACGTTACGACTACGGTTAAGGCTAAGGCTTTTAAGGATGGGATGGTTGACAGTGAGACAGCTGCGGCAACATACACAATTAATCTTCCTGTGAAGATTCCAGCTCTAACATTTTTCCCTGTGGGTGGTAGTTATGGTTCGGTTCAGACTGTGACTATCGGTTGTTCTACTGGTGGCGCGACCGTGAGGTATACTACTGATGGTTCTGAGCCTTCGGCGACGTCAACGTTGTATTCGGGTCCATTCGTGGTGAGTTCTTCGATGACGATTAAGGCTAAGGCTTTTAAGAGCGAGATGATGGACAGTGACACGGCCACGGCAACATACACAATTAATATTGTAACGCCGTCTCCAAATGGAGGTGCTGTATCTTCAGCAGTAATTTATGCTGCCATTATCATAGTGGTAGCAGCCATAGTGGGAGTAGTGATACTGTTGCTCAGAGAAATGAAACCCAAAATGTCATTGAAGCAGTACACAACGAAACCGAAACTGAAAAAAGATTGAAAACAGGTCCAACAGCGTGCGCTATGGACGTTCGTATATCTGAGAATTCACAATTTGTGACAATAGTGTGCTTTACAGTCATCTCCATATGGTGTGGGGTCCCCTAATGCGAGCGATAGGCGTGCGTTCTGGTATTGGCTTTGGCTCCACTGTTGGCGTTAGCGTCGACGTTGGAGTGGGAGAATTTATCCATACTTCAACGGGAGGTTTCAAGTAACCGCGTGACCCTATTATGTCCAAGTCTCCGTCGTTTGCGATGTCGCCCAGTACTCCCTTGTAGAGTCCAAAATCAGAAACAGCCGTTTCGTTCCAGCTCAGGCTGTTACCATTATTATAGTAGACCTTTATCGGAAAGGGAGGTGGAAACAAACCGTCGGATCTTTCGAATTTGGCTGCTACAACGTCCAAGTAGCCATCGAGATTCATGTCACCAACAAGAAGTGTATGGCAATAGTCCACATATCCTATGACGTGTTCAATCCAGGGTCCACTCCTCGGATTCGAGGTTTCATACCAAGAGATTGGATAACCAGGTTTTTCTGAGTGAGAGAGCAGGATGTTCTAGTAGGCCATCTTCGTTCAAATCAACCACAACTGTTCTCGCGTTGTTATCTGCCCAGCAGTCTTCAACTTTTGCTGTATACTGATTATACCATTTGCTGTCGATGTTGTGCTCACTCCAAGTGCCAGAAATATCTGGGTAGGGGTTTTCCAGCCAAAACCCGTTAAGCACAATATCCGCATCTAGGTCTCCATCAAGATCGCCAACGTCTAATCCATCATGGCTGCGAGTGGGCACAGTCTTAACAGTGCTCCAAGAAGATTGATTCTGAACAAATATAGAGGTCTCTCCCTTGCCGAAATAGGCATCAGCACGTGCCACTACATCCAACTTTCCGTCCTTGTTAAAATCCGCAACTCCAAAACCGATAACATCATAACTACAATTGCCAATGTAATGACTCGCCCATACGCCCTTCGGGCTTCCATTCGGCCTCGGGTTCTCAAACCAGTACACTTTGTTGTTACTGTCCTGTGCTCCCACAACATCCAAGTCACCATCAGCGTCGATATCCACGCATTTAATGTCCTCAGACCGCCAATCAAACGACCCAATAGAGTATTCGTTCCAGTTGGGATATCTGAACCAACTCAACCCAGCCCCATTCTTTGCTGCAATCACGTCAGTAAAACCGTCACCATCAACATCACCAGCCGACACAACACTCGCATAATCAATGCTGTCAGCAATGACATTTTCGAAAATCCGAACCGACCCTGCCTGGACTATTAAGTGTGCTGAATCTACACTTATGATTGCAAAATGCGAAACCAGTAAAAACACTATGAAAACGAAGGTAACCAGAGCCGTCTTGTTGGTTTTCAATCCAGATTCACCCACGCCCAAACGATTGCGTTAGAAATATTGAATAGTTTGAATAGCTTTATCTTGATCCTGACCGACACGCCCTATTCATGATGCTGTATCTAATACAGCTTTCTGAAACTTCGAGCATTTACAGAAATTTGATAGAGGAGTTTAAGTGTTCCCAATGATTCAAACGAAACCTAGAATAACGGTTGGTACTGCGGGTAGATGTTCAGACAGCTCACAGCACGAGCAAACCCATTCCGAGGGGGCTCGCCGCTTTTGTTTGAAACTTGTTGCCCTTTGTAGCTGGAGGGCAACGAGGTCAAGACCGCAAAACAAATCTTATTCTTTTTTGCAATGACCCCAAGAATGAACTGTTAACACAACCCTTCAAGCGTTTGAGCCTTCGTCCTGCGTGATTTTGCTTTTTTCAGCAAAGCAAAAGGTTTGTTGTTGCCAGCTCGCCAGAAGGGACAAGCATCATCCCCCAAATTTTAATGCACGAAGAAGGAATGAATATGAACAAAGAAAACAAGACAGAAGATAAATCAAAACAGGAGGAGAGTGAGAAATTACTAAGGCCAAAGGCGGGTTACGGCCAGCACACCAGACCAATCTATTAATCCCACTAGCTGTTTGCATTATCTCTTCACCTTCTTCGCTCGCTTAGTACACAGCCGCGCAGAGAGCGACTGGCAAAAATATATGTGGAAGTTCAAGGAATTAATACTCAGGTGAGATTCGACGTTGTTATTTGAGAAAATCTTGGTTCCCTTGGATGGCTCTGAACATTCGACGCGAGCTCTAGAAACAGCAGTTCAAATCGCAAAACAGATCGATGGAAGAATTACGCTAATCCATGTGTATTTAGTCAGCCAATCTGCAATCACTCCTATGCAGGTCTCCAGATACGTCCAGGCAATTCGCAAGCAGGGTGAGATCGTGTTGGCAGAAGGTGAAAAGAGGGCTAATGCTGAAGGAGTTCAAGTTGAAAAGCTATTGATTATGGGGCATGCAGTTGAAGAGATACTAAGAACCGCGAAAAAAGGCAATTTCAATTTAGTTGTTATTGGTGCTAGGGGCATGAGCAAGATAAAGGAACTCATCATGGGAAGCGTAAGCGATGGAGTGACAAAACATGCACCTTGCCCAGTCTTGGTGGTAAGATAGCAAAACACGCGTTGCTCCTTAATCGTTACTCAACATGATTCAACGTGCGTTTACGCGGTACCCATTACCTTTCAAACAGCAAGTAATGATTAGTGCCCATTGCCAAAGCAGCGTTTCCAGCGCAAACATATGTATGAAGCCTCCAGCCTAGCTTTTCAAACTCCTCGATTGTTTTACCGACATTGTCATGATGCCCCACAAGCACGCATTTCCATTCCGTCAACCTTAGCCTCACCTCCTTTGTCCAATCGCATTTCCAATACGCTATTCTATCAGTGCGAATTAATATTTTCAAGATGAAGTATACCAAAGATGTAAAGAGATTTCAAGAGGAGAAGCTGTGAGAAATGGATTCCCTAACTGATCAACAAGTTTGCGAGTATTTTCATCGTAGTTACAAAGCTGTGGATGGATTATGGTTTATGAAAGTGGAGGAAAAGCATGGTTTTAACGCTGCCTTGGACATTGATAAAGAAGTCTGGAAAGTTCTGCCCAAAATTCAGGCTCGCATGATTAAATCTATGTTAAGAAAAGGTGAAGCTCAATCTGCTCTTTTGGAAAGCCTTAGTTTGAAGTTGTCCTGGAAGGCTTCAATTAAGATGGAACAAGAAGAGAGTGGCTTTCGAATACGAATAAGCGAATGCCCGGGCATAATTTGATGGTGAAAAGTGGCAGAGAGAAATTCTCGGGGCAGTAGGAACAAACATGTGCGCTGTTGAATATTCTGTTTGGATTTCTGAATTTAATGAGAACATAGATTTCACGCTTGAAATGCAGAAATGCAAAGGTTCAGAATACTGCATACTGAACTTCAAAAAATGCTGATTCAACCAGCGCACTAAGTTCTTAGCCTTGTGTTTTATATCGAAGCAAAGCAGCTATACCGCCAAACGCGTTTTTCAACATTTGGCCTTCTTCGGTTTCTGTTGAGATGACCTCAACATCAGTGTTTGAATACTCGGCTATTTGTGCAAGGTCATCCACGATGTCTTCCTTTTCAGCTACGGCTAGGCTTGGGGCTTGACACTTCGGACAGGGTTTCCCTAAAAGGCTTTGTTCAAAGCTAACCTTTTCCGGGTTTTTAACGGTGTGTTTTTCCTCATAGCCACAAGCGCTGCATTTTATGGTCATTCGTGAAAGGTCAAGCGCTTCGGAGAGCAATAGCATGCGGACAGCACCTGCTTCCGTGGCTCTGCGGACTTCGGCTTCACCATAAGTAATCATTCCTGTGTCATGGCCGACTTCGTAAAGAAATTTTTGCATGATTTGTTTTTCTTCAATATAGCGGACTTTCTTCATGATTTCTGGCGCTTTATCTACGACTTCTTTAACGCCCTGCTCCTCTACATAGGCGCTGTCGATAACCTCAATAATCTTGTTTTTCAGCTGGTAATGAAGATAGTCGCCTTTTTGAAAATCAAATTTGGTTGGCCCTGGACCGCCAAGGATTATGCCTTTGAGGTTGTCTATTGGCAGAAATACATCATTGGCGTGTCCGCCCACACGATGGTAGTATTCATTTAATTGCGAGTCTCTTAGACGCTCGTATCGTCTGGCTGACTGGCCGCCTGCCCGAGTCTTGCCTGTTACGCCTGAATGCATTTGATGAACGATGTCGAGTTTTTTACCTTGCAGAGTGGCTATGGTGGCGTTTGAAGCGTCAACTAAGAGTATGCCAAAAGTTTCTTTTTCACGCAGCATTTCCTGTAAGTGTTCTGTATGAAAACGTGAATCACAGCGGTAGAGGAAAATTTTGATGGGTTCAGGTGGCACAATTACGTAGGCTTCCATGCGTTCTGTTCCTGGTCCACCCCCTTCCTGAGGGAGGGCTCCGGCGAAGATTACTATGCCCTTTTCTCCAGGATCCTTGAAAAGTTTGAGCTTCTGCTGGACTTTGACTATGGCGTCCAGAACGTTTTTTCGAGTTACGTTGGATTTGATGTTGCTGGCGGTTCCGTATTCATTTCGCAGTAGGTTAACGGCATCGCTAATTTGCTTGTCTGGCGGAACGTATAGTGTAATGAGTTCAGTGTGGCTGCCTTCTTTGCTGCCTAGCAAAGTCAGTGTTCTTCGTAGCCTGAATAGTTCTAGGGATGTTTTTTTGTTAGTGCTCAATGTCTTCACAAATTACAGGTTTAAGCTACAACTACGTGGCGGTTATTAAGATAAAAGTTTCGCAATGCAAACGGGAAATGGTTTGTCACACATCTAAACTCTATTGTGTCACTGTGAAATCTTTCTGACATAATCGGCAGACGCTTCTATCTTTTACCGTTTGACGGTTGCCTGATATGGGTCCGGCCTTATCCCAAGAGGGTTGCTCTCATTCGTCTTTTGTTTCCTGCGCTCACTTGCTGTTTTCTGGGTGTCGTGGTCTGGTATGATGGTTTCGACGTCACGTACGGTGCGGATGGCGTAGACACTGAGGCTGAATGCTGCGCCGAGCAGTCCGGTTAAAATGAATATGAGAGCCATGCCTGAACCTTCTCCAGTTCCCACAAGCCATCCAAAAACCGGTGCCAGCGAGCCTCCGGGCTTCATAGCCGGCTCGAACACCGCATCGGCAAGCAGACCTGCGAGTACCATTGCCGGTGGAGCTGAGACTTGGGCTATCAGGCGTCTGGTGGCAAACACTCGGCCTTGCAGGTCTGGTACCACTTTGGACTGCCAGATAGCCTGATTTGAGGCGTTGATCACTGGGCTGACGAACATTCCTGCAAAGGACACTGGGATCCAGACCGTGGCGTCAGCACCAAGTCCCATTAGCACAGTACCTATAAGGTGGGACAGGGTCCAGCCGAGTAGGACTCCGTGGATACGGCGTTTGGGTCCACCCCAAATGGTGAGCACGATGCTTCCGACCATTCCGCCGATGGCGGCGGCTGACATGACGCTACCGTAGATTATTGAGTTGTCGCCGGTTCTAGAGGACCATAGGCGCCAGGAGCGTGAAGTACATGCTGCCGAGGAAGTTGTTTGCCAGAAACGTCAGCTGCAAGCCCAACAGGCTGGGGTATTTGATGATGTACCGGAAGCCGTACAGTGATTCTTTCCAGAGGCTTCCCATGCTGCGACGTCCCTCCTCAGTAATCGGAGGCTTAGGCACGTATACCAGCAGTAGCATGGCTAAGGCCACCGAGAGCGTTGTGATGTCAATCATCATTATGCCCTCGATACCTATGATGGTCAGCAGCAGGGCAGCAGCTATAGGGGCGAAGAAACCTGATGCAAACTCAGCCGTGGCCAGCATGCTCTGCGCACGTGCGTAATGCTTCTTGTGCACCATCATGGTTACGGCGGCTGAGTAGGCTGGAAAGTGGAAGGACTGGAAAGTGCCCGATATGGCTCCGGTAATGTAGAGCATCCAGATCTGCAGGTTGCCTGAGGAGTACAGTAAGAGCAGCGCCACTGTGGGCAGACCCGCCGCCAGGTCAGCAAGCATCATTATCTTCTTCCTGTCGTATCGATCCACGATTGCGCCAGCTACCGGGCTGAAAAGCACAACAGGCGCGAAACTTGCGAACCCCACGAACGCCAAGACGGTAGCTTGACCCGTGACCTGCCACGCCCAAATAGTCAAAGCAAAACCCGTCATAGTCGTGCCCAGCAGAGACAGCATCTGACCAATCCAGACGACCGTGAACCCGAGCATGCCTGACCGACCGTGCTCAGCAGGCGACTTCGCAGCTCCCTCTGCCTTCGACTGCATAAACAACCCCCCTGACTTCAACGCGATTCTCCCCTTCTTTTAGGTCACAACAAGTTGCGTCCCCAGTATCGTTTGAAACACTCTTATGCCTTGCGGGAGATTGCAGATGTGCCGTCTGTCAGTAGAGCGCGTCTGATAGAACGATAGTTTCGTTCGATCTGAATTGTAAAAGAAAATGGATTGCGGAGTGGTTGTTGTTGCTGTGGTTTGTAGCGTCTGTTTTAAACTTGTTTCCGTTGTATTATTCTTTCAGACAGCATTCCTATTCAGAGTTAAGCCAAAGCACAGCGCCTGCAAGCGAAATAGCCATGCCAAACGGGTAGTTTAACTCGACATTATAGGCAAAACCCTCAAACATTACCACAAGACCAATAATCACGAGGAAAAATCCAATCAATTTCCTGCTAATCCTCATCCCAAACGAAACCAGCTACTTCAGTTCGCTTCAAGAGCTACTTAACATTTTCTGTAAAGGAAAATTGACTGGTTTTGCCAAGTACATTTCACTAACTCCTATCCTACCGATAGGGTTCCACTGCACTTTCAACTAATGTTGCCGTGTCTTAAATTCTCTGAACTTGCGCGGTAGCTTAACTCTGGAAATCGCAGCTGAAAATAATTCTCTTACTGCTGGAAACTCTGTAGCTTTTAGTATACTTACAATTTCGACTCTGCCAATTATCATGGCTATAATGAGAAGCCATTTGTATCCTAGCGGAAGCGCAATTGTGGTTGCGCCCATACTGATACCGTTCGTGGTCAGCGCAGATCCCACCTCGAACAATGAGTCAAGAAAGCTAATTCCTATCGTCATGAAAACCAGGCTGAGAATAATCAACACAGCAACGAAACCAATTATAGATTCAATTATAGATTTTACCTCATCACGATTTGGCGCATCGTCGCTTTTGCATACTGCACTGATGAGCTTGTACACGCGTTGAATTCTTATTCCACCGGCCATACTGAAAGTGCAGCCTCCCACCAATCCTATTATTATGAAAACAATTTTTGCTGCAAGAGGCGTCCCGGACACACTCAGGTACTCGATGCCGCTTGATGACGACATTGTTATAACATGAAATAGGGCATCAAAAGGATTTATCCAAGCAAGGAGCGAGATGGCAACCGTGAAGATGGCGATTGCTGCGAGGTAAATTTTAATTTCTGGAGTCAAGAGCTCTCGAAGTCTCAACCGGAAGAGGTTGTAGTGAAAGCGGAAGTTAAATGATCCAATCAGCATGAGAACAATTATGCTTATTTGGAACACACCGATCCCTGCTGTCACGTTTGGCTGATATCCTCCGGTCAACACGTCTATTGCGGCGCAACTTGCAGTTACTAAGTTATTATCATATGTGACATAGAAGATTCCAGTGAACGTAACAACAAAAAGGGTGTAAACCAATAGTATCGAGGCGAAGACTTTCTTGAGGTTGTCGCCAAGTATTTCAATCCCGAAGGCTTCACCAAAGGCTCCAAGCTCATCTTTAGGATACAAGAAAGCCGCGAGAATGTAGATAAAACCTATTCCCCCTATAAATTCGATAAAACTGCGATAGAAAAACAATGAGACGGGTAAAAACTGAGGTTGCGCGATCATGCTGAAACCAGTTGTTGTGAAGCCGCTGACAACCTCGAAATAGGCATTCGTGAAAAGTTCAAACACGTTACTGCTGTTGAAAACATTGTTCCAAACATATGGAATCGCAAGCACAAGCGGAATGACCATGAAAGTCAAGAGCAGCAGCCAAAGAGATGTTTTTTCATCTAGGTCTTTGCGTTCACAAAATGAATTGAAGACAAAGCCAGCTCCGAACGCGAGGAAACATGTAGTTACTAAACTTGCGACAGCTGTTAATTCGCCGTGTTGGAAGCCTATACCGATTGGCAGGAACAATAACAAGCCTACTATTTGGAGAAGAAAACCGATATTCGCAACAATTCGGCGCATGCCTTCCAAAATTTATGCCCCAGTCTGTCAATTCCTACTTTGTTACTTTCTTAGGTTTCGAAGTAATGTTGAATTGCATTATAACCCTTTCTCAATGAAAGCGCGTGCTTTTTGGCTCTGTTTCTCAGCAGATACAAAACCGAACTGACGATAGTAACAACTGCGGCAACACCCCAAGATTCCGGCGGCAAAGAAAACATTAGAATTATGCAGCTGATAATACCGAGTGAAGGAATCAAAGGATGGTAAGGAACCTTGAATTTTGCAGGGGTCGGAATCTTCTTCCTCAATCGTATCGCAGAAAGGTTTACAATCAGATGGGTCGCAAGGATTGCGAAACTCGTTATTGCAACCGTCTGTCTTAAATCCAATGCAAAAGCTAAAACCGTTAATAGCGCACCCATTGCAAGAACAGAAATGTAGGGGGTCCCGAACTTTGATGAAACTCTCGCGATTGACTTCGGTAATTGACCATTCCTTGCCATCGCAAACGCGACCCTCGACGAACCAATGAGATTTGTCAAAAGAACGCTTGCGGTGGCGATCAATGCCCCAACAGAAACGGCGGCAACTAATGGGAGGTTTCCTGTTGCTTCTGCTGCAGTTGCAAGTGGCGAACCAGACTGTGCAAGGATTCTATAGTCTTGGAGCCCCGTCGCCGTAAGACCAGTCAAAACATACATTACGACAGACACTACCAGAGCAATTAAAACAGACAACGGCAAATTCCTTTCGGGATTCTTGACTTCTTCACCGAGCGTTGCTATTCTTCCAAAACCAAGGTAAGCAAAGAAGATGAATCCTGCCCCTTGAAGAATCCCAGACAAACCGTTTGGGCTAAACTGAGAGAGATTCTGCGGATGGAAATGGAAAATTCCGAATCCAATAAAGAGACCGAGAACCGCAATTTTCAACATGACCAAGACATTGTTGACTGTGGTAGATTGTTTTGTTCCGACGAGGTTCAAAAAGGTCAATGTTAATGCAGCTACGACCGCAACAATCTTGAGAGAGAACATCGGAAAAATCGCCACAAAATAGCTTGCAAATCCCAAACTAATAGCTGCCCCCGCTACAATCTGAGCGAATAGCCACAAACATCCAACGACGAAAGCCGCAAATGGGGAAATCAACTCGTATGCGTAAGTGTAGGAGCCGCCTTCTTTTGGAATTGCTGAACCCAATTCGGCAAAGCTGAAAGCAGTAAAAGAGGCAACTATACCAGCGACAATTATGGAAATGACGACGGCTGGTCCAGCATAACCAATAGCTAGACCTAGGACGACAAAAATTCCAGCGCCGATTATTGCTCCAATGCCTACTGCTGTAGCATCCAGAAGATTAAGGGTTCTTTTGAGTCCCACGATTTATCACTTTTTGCACCAAGATCGATCTGAAAGGAATCACAACAAGTTCGCTCCAAACGTTGAGTCAAAATGCAAATATTCTACTAGCTTAACCATCAAGGCTGGGATTTTGCCAGCTCCTGTTTCTCGTTGAGCTGGTCCAGCAAAACTTCACGCATCATATCACAGGCCTGATTGATTTTGGGATTGGCAGTTCGGTAGAAAATGCTTGACCCCTGTTTCCTTGTCTTCACAATTCCTCTCTGTCTCAATAGAGCCAAGTGCTGAGAAAGGTTCGACTGGTGTGCACCAAATATTTCAGCAAGCTCGTTCACCGTTTTCTCCCCGTCTCTCAGAGAATGCAAAATGGCAAGCCGAAGAGGGTGAGCAAGAGTTTTAGAAATTTCAGCCTGCAACTCATAAATTGCCATATCAAACTTCCCTTTTTCCACAACAGCCACTCCATGCGAATATTCTAACATTATTGCACTCTCTTAAGCCTTATCGGCTTGAAAACAAAACAAGGCAAAAAACTTTGGATATTCATTATTCTTTTATCGCATCTCAAATTGCTGCCGATTATTGTATAAACATACCATGCCAAGTGTGATACCAGACCTGACCGGTCAAGTCGTTAACGCTTAGCATTCCGTAAGTCGTGCCGTTGCTGAGAACTTCGAATGTGTAGTATCCATAGAACGTTGTTGCGTCTCCGACTGTTGTGCCTTGCAGATAACTGTTTAGGTATTGCTGTGCATTGGTTTCGGCTTGTTCAACGGTAATTGTCGGAGTTGTTGTTGCGGATCCTTTGTACCAGTTGCAGTATCCCGTTTTAAAGGTGTATTTGGTGTTCCACATCATGTTTGGACCCATTTCAGGTCTGACTACACCAGTGTTCTTGTTGATTAGCAGTTCAAAGGCACCGTATCCTGTGCTCTTCTCGCCGACTTGCACGTAGAAGTTTTCGGTGAACTCCTCGACTTCGTTAACAGTTAGATCAGGGTTGTTTAGCGAAGCGACGTAAGTGTTTGCTACTTCACTTGCTAGGCCTATCGTTAGAGGTGCTGTTGCCGTTCCGGTTGTCGGGTTGCCAAAGGGCCCATTGCCCCATCGTCCGAAGCATCCTCCCCATCCTCCGTTGAACCGATATCCGGGAGTAACGACTTGTGTGTTTGGCGCGTACAGTGTGGGTGTTTGTGTGTTTGTCTCCGTGACTGGGGGCAGGTATTTTGTTGGCGGCGTTGTCGGTGCAAACGTTGGTCTTGTGAAGGGGCTGTTTGTTGCTGGTCTAAATCCCCACCAGCAAAATGCGTAAGCTGAAGCTGCAGTCAGCACTATTGCTGTCAATGCCAGAGCTGCGATTGTGCCTATTTTAAAAGTTTTCATTCCATTTCACCATATTCTAATATAATAACATTGAAGTATAACGGGCTTATAAATCTGCCTACCCTACGACAGCAAATTACACATAACCATCCCAGAGCACGAAAAACTATCAATTAACTCCAAATCTGGTTAAATTAGACATGCTCTGCAAGGTAGTGGGCTTCTGAAACCCAAGCTCTCCGCAAGGAGGCATTAATACTCATTAGGACGCCCGCAGAAAAATAGTGGAAGGAAAATTGAGAATGCAAATCTCAACAACTAATACCCTATCAAGAATTTAGTTTAGAGACCTCTTTACCCCGAATCTCTTCCATCCAGCTTTCTCTGATTTATCCTTCACGTTCAATTTAAACAGTAATAGCGCCTTAAAAAAGGGGGTATTTGAAAGTTTATTGCCTTCAAGCTGTTTAACGTTTTCTGAGCAGTAGCGCTAGTACAACACCGACTATTGCTATTACCACGAATAAGCCGATTAAAAAGGCTCGCGCGAAAATTATTAAAGGACTATTACACATACCATACTTATGGGAACATAAATGCCAAAAAAAGAGAAACCGTTAACCAAGAAAGAGCGAGACGAGAAAAGAAAGAAACGCAAAGAAAAGCAAAGCAAAACGCAGACTTCTTAAGCCCCAACCAAGAGCTTTGCTATACCCTTTTTCTCTTTTATCCATAATGTTGGATTCTTTACTGAATTGAAGAAAAGGCTGCTAGTTTCGGATATTATGGTATTTCTCAATTACTGGGAAGGAAAAGCGTTTTTAGCTTGATTGTTTATTGAATATTTGTAGTTGATATTTATGCCGAGTGTAGCGACACGTAAAGCAAAGAATACTCAGAAAGCACAACAGAAAAAAATGGAACGGGAAAAAGAAGCGAAAAAGAAACAGTTAAGACAGCAACTTCCTGCCAAGGGCAAGAAACGCTAAAGCTACAAACTGAGCTACGGTTACCAATTAAAAGCTTAGTGCGCGCGCGAACGTCCCCCTACGGGAACCTTGCTGGCAGTTTTCTGCATAGCACCCATTCTAACCCGCCCGGTTTCTTTTAATAGGATACTTTGCCAATTATTGATGGGAGTAATAACTATGGTCACAAGAGGTGCACGTAGGATAGGTAGGACGATAAGGAAGCTGGGTAACAGTGTAGAGCTCAGCTCGAAAGAAAGCACGGCGAAGGAATCAGAGAAGAAATACCGAGAGAAAGCTCGAAAGCTCTCGGGATATGATGAGGACTCGCCGGTTCAAAGCATTCGCGACCCGCTCATTGATAGCAGAGAATCAACAGTATCATAAGCGTCTTGAAACCAATACGCCGGCTTCCTTGCATTCTCCATAGTTTTGAGGTATATGGTTAATTTCGATTTGGAATTTTGACTTTTTTGTGCGTAACTTAAAATAGTGGCTGACTAAATTTATTGGACAAAATTTGACGTGGGAAACTATTGCCGAAGACAGCCACAAAAAAAGAAAAAGCAATGGGACTCGGAGCTGTTGTATTGATTGGGTCTTTGGGTTTCATGATTCTGTTTGTCGGAAGCCTTAGACTTGGCACAGATATTATTCATGTGGCTTGCGTCGGTGATAGCATTACAGAGGGCTCAGGATATCCGTCAAACCTGCAGGCAATGCTTGGCAATGCCTATTTTGTTGGTAATTTCGGCGTTACTGGTTCCGCGGTGTCTTCAGATTCAGACACACCTTACATTAGTCAGTCTGCATTCCTTAGAGGGAAATCGTTCCAACCTTCGATCGTAATCATTATGCTAGGCACCAATGATGCTGCAGAAAGCTTGAACAGTTCAATCGCAGATTTCACAACTGATTACAGGAACTTGGTCAAGGAGTATCAGAGCCTCGAAAGCAACCCTGAAATTTGGCTTGTGAATCCTCCTCCGCTTTTTGAGAACAATCTCAATCTCAGCAACACGAATCTGCTGCGGAACATTATCCCGAGCATTGAACAAGTTGCAGTCGAGCTTGATTTGCAGGTGATCGACGTTAACGCGGCCTTGGAGGATTGTCCGGAATATTTTGGGGATGGCGTTCATCCTAACACTGAAGGCGCAGCACTCATCGCCAGAACTGTATGTCAAACCGTGGGTTCTGCCAAGGTGTGAAGAAACGACAATTAATGGTTAATCGCCATTTTTCGCCAGAAGTTTTGAGGTTCCCATAATTGCAGCCGTTACGCTGATCTGTCTAGCAGTCATAATCCCTCTCAAGAAGGCACCCGCAATCAAAAGGCTAATTGGCTAACGATAAACGTGGGCACTTCAATCCTGTCTGACTCATATGGTCTTTCCGCTTTTTTCACTCGATCATGGAATCACATGTTTTATACATAGCGTCTAGTTTGTAGAACAAACCGTTCTGCAACATGGTATTTTATAGAAAGAGTTGCGAAACACAAACAGGTGGAGGTGAGACAAATGAGTTTTGATAATAATCGCCTAGCCTTGACAAAAATTCAAGCAATCTTGTGCGTGATTGTTCTAGCGTCTTCAATTGTACTCGTCGCGTACGGTCTCAATGCTCTCAGCGCGGAGCCTGCACTTTTCTTCTTAACCATAAAAAACAGACCTGCATCCTTCGGTGAGGCTTTTTATGCAGTTCCAAACCAAAAATTCCTTCTGCTGGTGACTGTTGGAGAGGAGGACCAAAGCAACATCGAAGCCAAAACTGTTGCGATAACAGCTGCATCACCAGGCTGCGAGGTAACAGTCTATCCCCAAGCAATATCTCCCGGACAAGTTGGCGAGGTCACAGTTATACCCAACGAGGGTCAAGTGGGCAAGAATGTAACGGTAACGATTCAGGGAGAAAGAGGCGGAACCAGCCAGACAGAGACAATCACTTTTGAAGTCATAGAAGAGGAAGACAGAGAGGCAACTTTGGGTCCCGAAGCTATTCTGATGCGTGACAAGTTCGTTCAGTGGTTTGCACTGGAACATCAAGAGTTTGCCATTACAAACGAGACTGTGTGGACTGGCACCGTAGTTAACCCCAGGGTCTTGGTGGTAATGCACTACATGTTTCTCTCCGAGGACTGGGAAATGTACGTCACATGGCACGTAATGATACCACCCTACGACTGGTCACGCGTTTACTTGAGACCGAGATACAACGCAACTGCGCCCACCTATGCTTTCGAGATATCTTCAATTCAGGGACAAGCTGAACCACAAGCAATCGAGATTCCCGACTGGGTATAAAACAGAAATCAGTTTACTAGGGCTGCAACACCGTTTGCTGCCCATCATGTTTTATTAGGCGTTGCCATAAGGCTTATCAGGTTGACCCTTGCTTCCTGCGGTAATTCGCAGGTTACGTGTCGTATGGGAAATCTTATAGTTGCTGTGATAGGCGCATCTGGTTACGCTGATAGTCTTGGCAAAAAAGGTACGGCCACGGACATAATTCTTTATGACTTGAAAAGAGGCACTGATTCCATCACGTTTATCGAACCCACGAAATATCCGGAGAGAATTGCCCCGCTTTTCTATGCTGTAGCAATGGCCGATAAGGCAGTGGTTGTCGTGGACGAGTTGAACGCAACTTTTGGCGAATGCTTGGTGATGCTCCAGTGCTCCAACATTAAAGGCGGCTGCTTCATTCTAAGAAACTATTTGACTCGAGACAAAATCGAACCTTTGATAAGGGGAACCTGCCTGGAAAAGTTTGAGTTTGCCGAGGACAACCCAGCGTTGTTGAGAGAGCGCTTCATAGCTGAAGCTGCCCAACAAGAGCCAGAAACCGAAGTCGAAAGCGGCGTTGGAACTGTGCCTGTGGATCACGCGTTTAACGTGAAGGGCGTCGGCCCCGTGATTCTCGGTACCGTAACAAGTGGCAGCGTCATGAAGCATGATGCAATGCAGGTTCTTCCTGGAGGAAAAACGGCGCAGGTCCGCTCGATTCAGAAGCAAGATGACGAGTTTGACTCGGCGTATGAAGGAGACCGGGTCGGTCTTGCATTGAGAAACGTTGAGGTTGCAGACCTGGACAGGGGAACAGTCTTAACGCGGGATCCCGCTGTTAAGTGTTCAAAGTTGTTGGATACGCATGCATTGCTGGTTAAGTATTGGCCGGCGAAAATCAAGACGGGTATGATTTTGCATGTGGGGCATTGGATGCAATTCATCAACGGCAGGGTTGAAGCCGTCAGCGACGAGGGAGACTGGCGCAAACCTATTCTAACAGTAGCCTTGGACAGGGAACTGATACATCGGCCAGGCGACCAAGCTGTGCTGATGCATTTGGAAGGCGGAAAACTGCGCGTAGCCGGCACGATAGAGCTGCCCTAACTGCTTGCTCAAATCCATCTTGCTTTTTTGGTTAGTTTATGTGCCTATTTTTTCTCTGAGAGTCTGCAGGTAAGCTGCTAGGCTTTCGATGCATTGGATGTCTCTTCTCAGCAGGCCTTGAAGCTCCTTCCACAGTGTTATGTTCGGTGTTATGCCCGATCGTTCCAGACTCTGTTTTAGCTTCTTTGTTCCTTCTTTGCCTCGTCGGTCAAAATCAAGAAACAGTATGACCTCTCTTCTGCCCAATTGTTCAAGTTCTGTGACAACGTCCAAGAATGATTTGCCGCCTGTTTTGGCCGCAAGCAATACGCCTTCAACACCTAGCGTGAGCAGGGTTTCGACGTCTTTTTTTCCCTCAACGATTATGGGAGTGCCGTTTGCCGATTCTGCTTTTAATGCTTCCAGGATTTCTTGGATTCTTTCTTCTTTGTCCTTTAGGCGAGTTGACAATCGGGGTTTACCTTGTTATTTGGGCTTGCTTTACTATTTCCAGATGCTCCATGGCCTGCTTGTTGGTTTCAAAATATTCTCTGATTGGACGGATAATCTTGGAAATTTCATCTGCCACTGCATTTTTGAGGTCTTGCGGGTGCAGGCTGCCCTGGCAATAGGCTTTCGCCAGTTCGCTGTAGCTTTGGAATTCGATTGTCCCGCCGAATTTTGCGGGTCTCTCGATCTTGAATGTTTTGTTCTCATGGAAAACCACGTGTTCAACCAATTCTAGGACGGGGTTCATGTCTGCCTGCCTTTCTGGACACCAGGCTTTGCGTAGTTTTTCTTTTATCTGCTTTTCCGTGTCATGGATGAAAATGGCGGTCCATGGTTTTGACTTACTCATCTTGCTCGCGATAACCTGCTCCAGCTTGTCTTGGGATTCAAGCTTGACTGGTTCAGCTATGCCCATTAGTACGTGGTGGTGAACGGCTATGGGTTTTTTCCATCCCATTTTCGGGTAAATCTCTCTAGCCAGCACGTGGGCTTTTCTTTGGTCCATTCCTCCGTGCGGCATTTCAGCCCCTATTTCTTTGACGTCAACAGCTTGCATTGAAGCGTAGAAGTACTGTGACAGGTCTAGTTTGTCGTTTTCGCATCTTCCCATGATGGTCATGCAGCGCAGCGTACGGTGGAGAGTCATGTGTTTTGCGAAGCGCAAAAGGTTCCGCCAGTAATCATCGTTGTTGTGGTAGAGGTCTGACCCCAAGACTATTTTGGCGCCTGGGCAGAAAAACTTGAAGGCTTCCTCGTAGTATTTCGAGGCTGAAAGGATTTTGTCCCAGTCTCCTGCGAACTTGTTGTTGATGAAGCTGTGCCAGTCCGCGAGGAAAACTTGGCAGTTTATTCCTGCCTTGAGGAAATCGTTTATTTTGAATCCTGACACAATCAGGTTTCCCAGGTGCAGCAGACCGGATATTTCGAATCCTTGATAGTGTCCGGGGTGCTCGTTTGTCTGCAGTAGCTCACGTAGTTCTTCCTCTACCAGAATTTCTTCAGTCGGAGGCTTCTTGATTAAGTCAATCTTGGTTTCCAAGTCCAATACAGGTCAACTTCTAAGCTTCTATATGGAGACGTGATTTAAAAGTTGCTTTTCTAAGCTACGACTATTTTTCGCGCAGTCCTGTGTTCAACTCGCTTTTGCAGTGATCTATTTTTTTCTGGCGAGGTAAGCTAGCAGGCCGAAACCTGCACCTAAAACTATCACAATTAGGGATAGCGCTGGGATTATTCTCCAGAGGTCTGTTTGTGGATGTTCTCCACTTGGCGTTGGCGGTGGCGTGTTCCGGGTGAAGTAGTCGGGTTCGGGTTCTCACCCACAGTAAGGGTGTATGTTTCGCTCCAGCCGCTTGTTTCACCGGTGAAATACTCCGTGCATTGACCCATGTCAACTATGTAGTATCCTATTCGCGCGTCAACTTGCATATCTAGTTTACCACCACTATGGACGTTACTCAGTATGGCAAGGTAGGCAGTGCGTCCAAAGGCGTAAGACTTCACTGTATACCCAGAGTCTGAAGGGTCGAAATGCCCAAGGTTTGTCCAATCATTCTCATAGTGCCCCTTGACGCGTATGTTGAAGGTTAGGTTGACGTTATTGCCGTCTGTGTCGGTGTATGGAGTGAACGGTTGGTTCTTTATGGTGAAGACCAGGGATTGGTTTTCTGCCCAGTAGCCAAAGGAGGCCGTCACATTTTCCCCTGTATAGGGGTCAATGAGGTAAGTCTCTGGCACATAATACGGATTAGACTCGATTTTCACGGTGAATTCCGGAACCGAAGGCTTGATGTAGGCTAACGCTGGCATAGCTTCAACGATTATTAAACTCGACACTGTTAGGAAGGCAATCAATAACAGAGTTGTTCGTTTGCTCATGCTGCACCGCGCCCCGTTTACTCCTGATCGCGTGCATGCTTCATTCTATCGAATTTATAACCTTTGATATAAACCCCATATCGATGGCAAGCGCATCTAGTTTCTGGTTTCATTCTATGCACCAGCGGCAATGCATGCGCTACTTTCTTTTGATGAGGTAGAACAGTAGACCTATACCTGCACCGAAAACAAAAGCTATGATGGCAACAAAGACTATTTCGATTTGTCCTATTCCTGGCTGGATTCCTCCGCTAGGCGGCGGAGTTGCAGATTGGTAAGGCGTCGGCCATATTGTAGGTTGAGGTGTTGGCGTTGTATTCTCGCCAATAGTAAGGGTTAACGTCGGGCTCCACCCGCTTGTTTCACCAGTGAAAGTTTCAAAGCAGCCATTGTAGTTGTATGTGTAATATCCTACTCGAGCCTCGACTTGATAATCAACTTTGCCGCCATTAGGAACATAGCCAATATTGGGAATGCTGTTTCCCTCATAAGGGAAAGACTGCACTAAATATTCGGAGCCTGGGGAAACCTCGAAATGTCCAAATACTTTCCAGTCTGGTTCAAAATGCCCCTTACCCCGAATACTGCAGGAAAGGCTAATCTCGTTTAAGCCATCTGTATCGATGTATGGCGTGAAATACTGGGTCTTTATTGTGAAAACCATTGATTCGTTCTTTACGGTGTAGCCCTGTCTGATTGTTATGTTCGCCCCCGTGTACGGGTCCGTTCCATATTCTGGCGGTACATAGTATGGGTAAGCTGCAAAATTCACAGTCAATTTCGGAATAGACGGTTTAATGTAGGCTGATGCTGGCGCGATTTCAGCCACTATCAGGCTCGACATTACCAAGAAGGCAAAAAGAAACAGAGCTGTATTCCTAACCATACCGTTCTAAAAAATAGGATATGTTTCCGCGATTAAAGCTTTTCATATGGTTGCTTGGTTGATGCCAGTTCCTATTGACACGAACTTGAAATGTCCATTTAAAACTGTCGGGCTTTTGTCTCCCATGTAACCTAACACTTAACTTCATTGCGGAGCCATTCGCTCTTCTAGGTTAAGCTCTCTCGGCATGGGAATTTGTGCCCGGTCTCACCTGTTCCACGATTGGGTAACACTCGCATTCACAGGTGCAAGGTTTGTAGGTCTTGCTCCTCGTTTGAGTCCGTCGTCGTGGGTTTATCTGTGAGCAAATAAAAAGGGCTGGTCGTGGCTTATTTGCATTTCCCGCAATTGTATTAGTTGCTTACTGTAACATGAACCAACGCAAAGTCAAATCCATAGGTCAGTAGCTGAATTTAATAAGGAGGGGCCGAGGCTGGGATTTGAACCCAGGCAAAAGGCTCCACAGGCCTCTAGGCTACCAAGCTACCTCACCTCGGCCACTTTTCGAGTGGCTTGGTACACTTTTCCACGTTTTCGGGGGTTATTTACGTTTTCGGTATAATCTAACTCCGTCAACAACGTCAAAAGACTCAAAACCGTTTTCCCCCAGACTCAATCGCTTCTTGGCGTTCGCAGCGACTTTGATGATGAACTTGTCGTTGGTTCCGGGTCCAAAGATTGTGCGTGCTATAGTTATGTAGCGTTCAGTATTCCGCAGTTCCTTATGTCCCAAGAAATCTCTAACGTATAGAGTGTCAGGTTTTTCGTGGTAGAGCATCGTAGCTTTCCAATGGCGGAAAGTGTGAAAGCTGATCTTTAGCAGACGCGGGTTTTGAAGTTTGATAGGCTAAGCCTTTGCGGGTTTTCGAGAAAGTTGATTTCATTGAGTCCAACGGGACCATCGCCGAAGACTCGCTCTTGGTGTATTGGGCAGAGCATTGATCATTCCAATGAGGGTTGGGGAAACTTGCCACATGCGAGGGTTAGAGCCTTTCTCAGGATTGTTCAGGCGTATAGTGTTGGCTTTTCGTCTATGTCGGTCCAAAGTAGTCGTTTTGCTTCGCCGCTTCGCATGGCTGTTTCTTTTAGCAGTTGCAGAAACGCTGATAGTTTTTTTCCGCATCCAGCAATTAGTGAATCAAGTTCTTGCTCGGTTGGGATGAAGGGTACGGGTCGTACTGGTCGGCATTTAGGTTTTTGCACTCTGGTATGCTAAGAATCTTATAGCCAAACCGAACAATAGATTTGAGGGCAATTGAAAAGAGGAGGATAGAACAGTTGTTCAAGGGCATGGTGGTTTTGGGAGCTGTTCTTCTCGTGATAGGAATAGCCCTTTATTCTTTGTGGGCGCTGTTTGGACTCATGCCCTTTCCTGTCGGAGAGGGACGACTGCCTTTTTCCCAGTATTTTAGCATAGTCTTTGCTGCGTTCGGCATAATACTGGTGGCTTTCGGATTTTTGATTACGATACCGCGCTGTCCAAAGTGCAATACGCGTATGGAGTCGAAAAGAGGAGGGCTCACCGGTCGCGAGGGGGAGCGAGCCTATGTCTGCCCAAAATGTGGTTACGCTGAGCCGAGCGACACCTCCCCCTGGGACGACGCGTTGTTTTACGGCGGGCACGGCTATGGCTAGCTCCGCATGCGTTTTCTCGTTTGTCACTGCTCGTTCAAGATCGCCTTTAACTTGTTTATGAACTCTAATGCTAGCCAGGGGTTATACCAAACCATCTCGAAAGTCGGCGCGTTGTCAACTTGCTTCTTTATGCATGTACGTAGTAAATCATCATCACCTCATCCTATCTTTGTCCCTCCCAAATTGTGCAAAATGGATTCTTTCCGGATCACCAGGCTGATCTTGTAGGGTGTCTTGAACGGTGAAGTTTTACTGCGCATTGCCACTGTTGGAAGGCCATTAACAGTCTTATCCAAATCTAAAACTATGACTTGGTTGTGCTGCTCGAACTCTTTCTGCTTGCTCAGCTTCCGGACACGCAAACCTTATAGTCGAGGCACGAGACTAGACCGCAACGGGAAACCAAGTAGCCTTGTTCAAGCCCGAATTCCTCAAACCCATTATGGAAGGCAAGAAGACTCAGACGAGCGCGCGCTATGCTTCTGCCAGTATGACATAGGTTTTTAATTTGCCAAAACTAACCTCTATCCAAGATAAGATTGACAATAAGTTATGTTTGCAGAAAATGTGGCAAAAGCCACTCGAACCAGGAATATGATGAGAGTAGATTCTGCCAAACTTGTGGCTCATTCCTCCTTTCGAAATATGATGTGGACCGCAGCCAGACTCTCTCTAAAAACAGAAGTTACGCAGAAGAAAACAAAATCTCGCAGGAAAGAACCGCAAAAACCAAAAAAGATGAGAAAAACGCTTCTGCATTAGTACGCGTAGCTCAGAGGTTAAGAGAGAGAGTTACAGGCTCAAGAGAGTACAAAGTAGTTTCGGATTCCGCAGCAAAACCCTCAGAACCAATAACCCCGCCAGTTGAGAGTTGGATATGGAACTCAGAATATGACGACGCGCTAAAACTTGAACGCGAACTCATCAGCAAGTTCAAAGAGAAAAGCCTTGAAGAAGCAATACCCGGAAACACAATTTCAAACGAACAGGGCGAATGCTATTCAATCTCAACCACTTGCGTTGCCAGATTCAACCAGGCAAGCTACGAAAAAAGCAGACAACTCCTAATCTCCGACCTCAAGATAATCCCGGCATCGGTCCAGCAAGAGAACACGCCCTCAAGCAGCAAGGCTACACGACCATAGAAGCACTCACAAATCATCCGATTTGGAATAAACCAGCACAGAAATTCATGCAGCTAATAGACTCGAAAGAAATCGGATCAGCGCAAGACTGGTTGTGGCATCGCCTTCCAAAATCCCACCCATTAGCTCACTATTTGGCAGGCTTATGCAGCTGCGAAGATTTCGCCATAATTGACATCGAAACCCTCGGGCTCTCCGAAAGACCCATAATCCTAATGGGAATAGCCAAACCAACAGGGAAGAGCATATGCACAAGTCAGTTTCTGCTTCGCGACATACCCGATGAGCCAAGCGCAATATGGGCTTTAATATCCAAGCTGGAGCCACATTCTTCTCTCATTACCTTTAACGGAAGAAGCTTTCGACATACCGTACATAAAACAAAGACTCGCCTACTACGGCATGGACGCATCCTTCAATAACCCACACTTCGACGTTCTCCATTTCACCAGAAGAGCACTGGGCAAGAAACTAACCGACTGCCGTCTCGAAACAGTCGAAAAATACCTAAACATCGAAAGAGAAATAAACATACCTGGCGCAATGGTTCCCCACTTCTATGACACCTACCTAAAAACCAGAAACGTTGGACCTCTCGTCGCCATTGTCGAGCACAACAAGCAAGATCTCATCACCCTCGGAAATTTGTTCTCACGACTCTACGAGGAATGGGACTTATGATTGACGAATTCATCAGAAACATCAAGAGAAGTAGTTCCTACAAAAAGCAAATTGCACATTTAGAAGTAATCCCTCCCCAAGAAGCAAACTACGGCGAATTAGAAAAAGCCTTACCGGCAAATATTCAAAACTGCCTTATCGACAGAAAAATCCAGATTATACTCGCACCAAGCCGAAGCGATAAACAAAGCCCGACAAGGAAAAAACATCGCAATAGTCACCCCAACCGCTTCTGGAAAGACTTTAGCTTTCAACATTCCTGTCTTAGAAGCCATCAACAAAGACCCAAAAGCGACTGCGCTCTACCTCTATCCCACAAAAGCCCTCACAAACGACCAGCTGAAAGTTCTCAAAGAAATGGAAGAAGAAACAGGTCTTGAAGTCTGCCCAAATGTCTACGACGGAGACACCCCGACAAGCCAGAGATCATAGCATACGGGAAAACTCCAAAATCATCCTCACCAACCCATACGGTCTCCACCAATATCTCCCATGGCACTACAAATGGCGAACCTTCTTTCAAAACCTCAAATTCATAGTAATCGACGAAGCGCATGTTTACCGAGGAGTATTCGGCTCCAACGTAGCAATGCTCCTAAGACGCCTATTAAGAATCTGCAATCACTATGGCTCAGACCCGAAGAATCATACTGTCATCAGCAACCATAGCAAATCCAGAAGAACACGCCAAGAAACTCACGGGAAAAGACTTTGAAATCATCTCAACCGACGGTGCCCCACGAGGAAAAAAGACCTTCATGTTCTGGAATCCGCCCTTCATCGATGACGCCAACACCATTCGCCGCTCCACTCACCAAGAAACCAAAGACCTGCTGGAACTCAATATCCTAAACAACCTTCAGACTCTATGCTTCACCACTTCGAGGCAAATGGCAGAACTAATCACAAGATGGACAAAAGAAGATTTCCGCAAGAAATCGCCAAGACTGGCAGACTCGGTGACAGCTTATCGAGCAGGTTACCTGCCCCAAGAAAGAAGAGAAATCGAGAACAGACTGAAAAACAAAAACCTGATCGGAGTCGTATCCACAAACGCCCTGGAACTAGGCATCGACATAGGCTCTTTAGACTCAGTCATTATCTCAGGATATCCAGGCACAGTCATCTCAACTTGGCAACAAGCTGGAAGAGCAGGCAGAGGCAAAACCGACTCCCTCGTTACCATGGTAGCCTTCCAAAACCCCCTTGACCAATACTTCATGAAAAACCCAAAAGACTTCTTCGGCAGACCACACGAACAGGCCATAATAGACTTGCATAATCGCTACATTTCCTTAGGGCACCTAATGTGCGCTGCATGCGAACTGCCAATCACAGAAGACGACCGCAAATATTTCCCTGAACTCTTCCATGAAAGCCTCAAAGCACTCGAAGAGCAAACCCTCGTTCGCAAGACTCCCAGAGGCTGGGTCTATTCCGGAACAGCAAGACCAGTTGAAATCGTAAATCTGGAAAGCATATCTGACAAAACCGTGACAGTCATCTGTGACGGAAACATACTTGAGACTTTAGCGCTAACCAAGGCCTACGAAGAAGTACATGAAGGCGCAGTCTTGCTCCACCAAGGCGAAACATACATCTCCGAAGAACTGAACCTGAAGAGCCTAACAGCAAGAGTCAGAAAAGAAGATGTCAACTACCACACCGAAGCCATGAAAACCGTGGACATATCAGTGAAAAAGGTTCTGGAAGAAAAGCAGAATGGAATCAGAGTGGGAATTGGGGAATTAGACATAACAGAGATCTACCACGAGTTCTTGGTCATGACATACGATGAAATCACAGGACGGCATCCTCTTGATTTGCCGCCGCTGAACTTTTCCAACCGTGGGCATGTGGTTCATAATTCCCGACGAAATCAGAGACGAAATAGACAGCAAAGGACTCGATTTCGAGGGAGGAATTACACGCCGTTGAGCATGCGATGATCGCGATGTCACCAATCTACGCAATGTGCGACAGATGGGATATTGGCGGTCTCTCAACACCAATGCATCCAGACACTGGGCACCCTACTATTTTCATTTACGATGGCTTTGAGGGTGGAATCGGAATTTCAGAAACCCTCTATGCCAAGATTGAAGAACTTTGGGAAAAAACACTGCAGCTAATCAGCAATTGTGAATGCAAAGACGGCTGCCCCTCTTGCATTTATTCACCAAAATGCGGAAACGAGAACGAACCATTAGACAAAAGAGCGGCGATTGACATACTGCAAAAACTGCTAAAAATTATTGAGGAAAGATAGCATAGGACACGCAGTTTTGCCTGGAACAACGCGCGCGCTTGGTTGGTTGGACTAAAATTTTACCTTTTACTCCCCTTTCTCAAATAGCAGATAATGATTAGTGCCCAAGGCTGGTGCCGCATTTCCAGCACAAGCATATGTATGCAGATGCCAACCTTCTTTTTCCCAATCCTTGATTACTTTGCCAATATTGTCATGATGCCCAACTAACACACACTTCCACTCTTTCAAAACAATCACCTCTCAAACAATCTTTGGAACGCAAAATTTTGTTATATTGTTCTTAGCTTAAATCACTTGTGATGAAACGTGAGCTTCAAAGAGCGTATACTCGATTCCGACTATACCTATACCCCATATTGATATTGAATTGAACTTGTATCTACGGATAGCCTACATCTTGACAATACCATAGTTATCACCTGTATAGCCTGAATCCTGTATACACTCTAAATCAACGCTGTTTTCTGCAAACTCACACAATAGTTGTACGTTCAGTTGTTGGTTGGTTGGTTGGACTAAAATTTAATCCAACCAACGTGGTTTTATTTCAACGTATATCTTGTTACTGTGTGACGACAATCACATTGCTTTATAGTCTTGATTCAAAATAGTGTAAATGGTGATTATTTTGGAAAAGAAAATTGTTAATGGGATATCAGTGGAACAGATTCAAGGAATGATTGACGCAGTCAAAAAGCAACCGCAGATGGCACAGGGTAAATTGTTCGCCAAAACCGTGTGGAAAAGTGGTTTCAATAACGAGGCTTCGATAAAGGACTTTATGCTTGGAGGAGCAATGAACACAACTAGTAGAACAAGCCCATTCATTGTTGCGGGAGACCATCCACCTGAGCTTCTGGGCACTAATAAGGGAGCTGCTTCGGTGGAAGTGCTTTTAGCTGCTCTTGGACACTGCATATCTAACGGGTTCGCAATGTATGGAGCTGCTATGGGAATCACAGTAGAATCCGTCACTATTGATGTAGAGGGAGACATAGACTTGCAAGGACTGCTTATGTTGCCTGAACCTGGAAAAGTGCGACCTGGCTTCCAAGAGATTCGAGCTACATACTATGTTAAGAGTAACGCACCAAGAGACCAGCTTGAGAAGCTGGCAAAGATGTCAGAAGACTTTTCGCCAGTAAGAGACTCGTTGAGAGCAGTCAAGTTCTCCTCGAAACTAATAGTGCAGTAGGGGAAGAAAATTGGTTCTACAAAAAAAGAATTTTCAGAATCCTGATGAGACTCAGACTCCTCCAAATGCAAAGGTAGAGAACATCAGAATAGGAGACATGACGGTATTGAAGGTAACTTATCAACCCGGATGGCAATGGTCAAAACACCAGAAAGCCCTTGCTGGAACAAATTCCTGTCAAGTGCACCATTTCGGAGTCCTAGTCTCAGGTAGATTGCGTGTGAGAGCGGACGATGGCCAAGACATGGAATTCAGCCCTGGAGATGTAGCTGACATTCCACCAGGACATGACGGCTGGACCATCGGAAACGAACCTGCAATCTTCTATTGGTTCAGCAAAACAAACCCAAAGTAAACTACTCGCCCAGTAAGGGGCGAGCATCTTTTTCTAAAATTTTAGAATATATTTTCTTGTTCATTTTATTTGCGTGTGTTTTTTGTTTGTGTGTTTTTTGTAGATAGAGGGTTAGTAGGAGAGTAGGAGATAGTTAGAGTTAGTTTGGGTTTGGAGCGCGCGCTGTCCATGCTACTAATGAAAGAATAGACCGCAACGCAGAGGATATAGCAGAGGGCTCCTCGAAGGCGCAACGGAGTACAAAGAAAACCAGCTTTTTGCGAACTATGGAAATGTTCTCCTCCGCGGGAATAATGTTCTCTACATTGTTTTAGACGTAACTAAGCACTATACTCAAACCTGCGGGTTTTTCCGGTTACATAATCCAAAACTTCACTGCTCTCAGTCTTGATGCTGAACCTTCGAGCAAAGAACTTTAACACACAATTCACGTCTCGCGCTAGCAACTCCTTAGCGTTCGGATGATCCGTACGCACAGCCTGAGGCCAGTCAATAATCAAGATTTTCATATTGGGTTCAACGATAATATTGTACTCGCTTAGGTCTGCATGAACCACCCCTGCTTTTATGTAAGCTTTGCGCACGTTCAACATCACCTGCCTCAAGACCCTCGCTGGCGTAACGAGTTTTTTCCAGCGCGTCAGCTCTCCGCCTTCGATCATGCCCATCACAACCACATGGCGATTCTGGCTTAAAGGCTCAGGTACTGCAACTCCTACGCTATAGACGAGTCTCATGACGTCATACTCTTTCTCCGCAGCCACACGCGACTGAAAAAGCCAACTCGCGTGCTCAGCAACATAGCCGCGTTTGCGTCTTGTCTGCCTGAAACTCGGTCTGCCCAGCCTGTGAAACTTTACCGCCACTCGCTTGCCCTCGGAGGTCAGTGCGTCGTAGACATCAGCTTCTTTTCCAACGCCAAGTTTATGTCCGAACCCCTCGATTAACCCTGCCTTGACAAATGCGTTGATTGCTAAACAATCATACCCTACGTAATTCAGCGTGTAGCCCAGATAAGGGCGTCTCATTTGCCGAATCAAGCCAAGTTTTTCAAGTTCCGCGAGCGCAAAGGTGACTCTATCCGAGGGCAACGCGGCAAACTTGACGATTTGTTCTTTAGGGACAAACTCGCGTTCGCTCATTGCTGTTTCAACGACTTGCAACACCCTCAAATCTTCGCTTCTCAGCTGACGAAAAACCTGAACAGCTTTTTCAGCAAACGACATTTGACAACAATAACGTGCCAATTACTAATAAGAGTTAGAGTTATCCAAGAGAGCCCCCTTTGAGCTCAGTTTGCTTGTAGCCGTCATCGTACTCCAAAGCATGCTTGATGTCACGTTTGTCTAAGGCATTTGATAGTTTTAATGCAAGCACGCTGTGTGGGTGTGCACGCACCAATCTATACGCACACTAGCGCGCGCTCTGTTCTGCGACTTAGCACGCGCTTCAGTATCTATCTTCTGCAAAATGTAGCATTCTCTTCAAGCGCGCTAATGTACAAAAAAGTTTATTAGAACCGCACAGCATGTGTGTGTTGCTCTTAAAAATTGGAGACTATTTTTCGAGTTGGATGATCCAACATCAGGGGAACTGAAAAGTTTGAGAAGATTCCCATTCGAAAAGCGCATTCACATGAATATCGTTTCGTAATTAAACTTGCGGGGGATAAATGACTTTGACTGAACTTTCGAAAGAAGATACCCGTATATTATTGAAGACTTTCTTCAACGAGAAAGGATTAGTTAGACAGCACCTCGACTCCTATAACGAGTTCATCGACCATGGCTTGCAGGAGGTAGTGGATGAGGTTGGCGAAATCAATATTGAAGTTCCTGAAAGTCCGTACAAGGTGAAGTTTGGACAGATCTGGGTGATAGATCCTCAATCGAGGATAACAGGGTCGTACGTGGCAGAAGTGGATGGCACTAAACACGAGATTTACCCCATGGAGGCCAGGCTCAGGAACCTTGCATACGCCGCGCCAGTGGCGCTTGAAATGACGCCCGTGATAAATGGGAGAGAGCAGGACACTGAGCTTGTTTACATTGGAAAGATTCCTGTTATGCTCAAATCGAAACTTTGCTTTTTGGGGCAACTCTCGAAAGAAGAGCTCAGGGCTGCTGGGGAAGATCCCGACGATCAGGGCGGCTACTTCGTGGTCAACGGTTCTGAACGAGTAATAGTGGCTATGGAAGACCTGGCACCCAACCGCATACTTTGCGATATAGACGAGAAAGGAACTTCGCCTGTTTATCAGTCTAAAATATTCTCAACTACGGTGGGTTTCAGGGCAAGAATCGAGTTGAAATTGAAGCCTGACGATGCGATATACGTTTCCATGCCAGGGGTGCCAACAGAAATTCCCCTCGTAGTTATTATGCGCGCGTTATCCGTGGAAAAAGACAAAGACATAGCTGAAGCCGTTTCATTCGACCCAAATATCCAAACTGAATTGGGTTCGTCTTTTGAAAAAGCCCTCGGCGTAGATACCCCCAACGACGCCATACTATTCATCGGGAACCGCGTAGCCCATGGACAAGTTGAAGAATACCGCATTAAGAGGGCAGAGACATCTCTTGACAACAACTTTTTGCCGCATGTGGGCAGAAGCGAGAAAAACAGGAAAGACAAAGCCATCTTCCTGGGCGAGATGGCCTGCAGAGCCATCCAACTTAAGCTCGGAAGGAGACAACCAGACCGATAAAGATCATTTCAGGAACAAACGTTTGAGATTGGCTGGTCCTCTCCTCGCAGACCTGTTTAGGGTAGCATTCAGAAACTTGACTCGCGACATGAAATACCAACTTGAACGCATAGGCGTGAAGGGTCCCGTACTATCTGTCTCCGTGGCGGTGCGTCAGGGAATAATTACGGACCGATTCCAGCATGCGTTGGCGACTGGGAACTGGGGAAGAGGCAGAATAGGCATAACCCAACTCTTGGACCGGACAAACTACATTTCTACTCTTAGCCACTTGCGCAGGCTTCAGTCACCGTTAAGCAGAAGCCAACCCAACTTCGAAGCACGAGACCTTCACTCCACTCATTGGGGTCGTTTATGTCCAAATGAAACACCTGAGGGATCAAACTGCGGTCTGGTCAAGAACTTAGCCTTGTCCGCATCGATCTCCATAGGCGTGAACCCTGAAAAGATAAAGCAGCTTCTTTTCGAAATGGGTACTGTTCCAGCATACGAGGCTAATCAGACCTTAAAGGTTTCGGGAGCCAAAGTCTTCGTCGACGGAAACATTGTAGGCTACTGCAGCTCGGCTAATGAGCTTGTGAGAATCTTCAGAGAAAAAAGAAGAGCCGGGGAAATCTCGACAGAAGTCAACATAACCTACTTCTCGAAACTGCAGGCTGAGGCGGAAGAGCTCCACGCCAACTGCGATGAAGGAAGAGTGAGAAGACCGCTTATAATCATTGAAAACGGAATTTCAAAGCTCCAACCCGAACATCTTGAGAAAATAGCTTTGGGCGAGTGGACCTGGGAGGACCTAGTCAAAAATGGATTGATAGAGTATCTGGACGCGGAAGAAGAAGAAAATGCCTATGTGGTCGTATCACTCGAGGGCGCCACGCTCAAACACACGCATGCGGAAATTGCAGCATTCACGATTCTCGGAATCTGCGCTTCAACAATTCCCTACCCTGAACACAACCAGTCACCACGCAACTCTTACCAATCTGCAATGGCTAAGCAAGCAATCGGCGTTTACGGAACAAACTTCCACAACCGCGTGGACTCACGGTCGCACATTCTGCATTACTCACAAGCGCCGTTGGTTGAAACGGAACCAATGGAAGTAATGGGCTACAAACAACGACCAACAGGACAAAACTGCGTAGTTGCCGTCTTGTCATTTGAAGGCTACAACATGGAAGACGCCATAATCTTCAACAAAGCATCGATAGAAAGAGGCCTAGGGCGTTCCACCTTTTACAGGATATATGAAGCTGAATGCCGCCAGTACTTGGGAGGACTCAAAGACAAATTCATCGTTCCAGAACCTGGGACACGCGGATATCGAGGAGAACAATATTATCGGCTTCTGGAGCCAGACGGCATTATTGGCTTGGAATCCACAGTTGCCGGGGGAGACGTCTTAATAGGTCGAGTCAGCCCGCCAAGATTCCTCGAAGAATACAAAGAATTCGAAGTCAAGGGACCCTCAATGCGAGACACTTCAACAGACATGCGACCCTCAGAAAACGGCGTCGTAGACGCGATATTCATCACGACATCTGGGGAAGGTAGCAAACTTGTCAAAGTTCGCGTCCGTGATCAACGCATTCCAGAATTAGGCGATAAATTTGCTTCACGACATGGACAGAAAGGAGTAATAGGCTTAATCGTTCCTCAAGAAGATTTACCCTTTACAGAAGACGGCGTGGTTCCAGACTTAATAATTAACCCGCATGCAATCCCCTCAAGAATGACCATCGGCCAGTTCATCGAGTCACTCGCAGGGAAATGCGCGGCTGCAAGAGGCAAGCCAGTAGATGGCACAGCTTTCAGTAATGAAGGTCCAGATGAAGTACGCAAGAACCTCATAAAGCTGGGATTTAGCCATACTGGCGGCGAAGTATTTTACAGCGGCTCATCAGGAGAGAAATTTGTAGCTGACGTCTTCGTAGGAATGGTTTACTATCAGAAACTTCACCACATGGTCGCCGACAAAATCCATGCTAGGGCTCGTGGACAAGTTCAAATGCTCACAAGGCAGCCAACTGAAGGTAGGGCTCGCGGTGGCGGTCTCAGATTCGGGGAAATGGAACGAGACTGCCTGATTGGACACGGCGCAGCTATGCTTCTAAGAGATAGGCTTCTTGAAGAGTCCGACAAATACACGCTTTGCATTTGCGAGAACTGCGGCCAGATTGCTTACTACGATATGAAGCAACGCAAGTACTTCTGTAAAATATGCGACGAGAAAGCCAAGGTTGCACAGGTAATAGTTTCGTATGCGTTTAAGCTTTTGTTGCAGGAGCTCCAGAGCTTATGCATTACACTTAAGATACGGCTTAAAGAGAGGGCTTAGACTGACTGAGGAACTAATCAAAGGTAGTTGACGCACGCGCTAGTGAAAAAGAAAGTATAGTTCCATCTTAGGAAATGTTTCAGGATTGCGTGTTGAACATGGGACTGGAAATCATCATGTCCGCTGTCGCCCTGTTGCAAGCCGTCGGTATATTGTACAGGACAGCGCGCGCGGGTTCCTGTTACGTTCCATATTTGGGTGAACCATTCGTCACGCTCTTTCTTTGTGAAGGCCCTGATAAGGCTGAATCGCCGTCAGCGTAAATTGACGTTTATCTGTCCCTTCCGGAATTACACTACAAAAGGTGCAGGCTTCGGTAGCCTTCGAACCTGATTCATGAAGCTCCTGTACCAATTCTCAATTTCTGGCGATATGCTCGGCGGAACCTCCTCCATAGCTTTCTCAAAATCGCTGAAGGTAACCTCTTTTGCGTTGATGTCTCTTCTCAAAGCGTTCATGGCGGCCTCCCTGCATACGGAGGATATATCGGCGCCGGAGTAACCTTTCGTCATGCGATGCTCCTTAATGTCTACATCATTTGATAGTGGCATGTTCTTCGTATGAATCTTAAAGATTTCAAGCCTGGCAGCTTCGTCGGGTTCTGGAACATAGATTAGCCGATCGAATCTGCCTGGCCTTAATGCAGCTGAGTCGACGATATCGGGCCTATTTGTCGCAGCTATAACTATGATGTCTTCTAAGGGTATTATTCCATCCATTTCTGTTAAAAGCTGGCTGATGACGCGTTCAGTTACGCCGCTGTCGCCGTAACCCAGCCCCCTCCTTGGAACAAGAGAGTCAACCTCATCGAAGAATATGACCGCTGGCGAAGCCATTCTAGCCTTCCTGAAGACCTCTCGAATAGCCTTTTCAGACTCCCCAACCCACTTAGAGAAAACCTCCGGACCCTTAATCGAAATGAAGTTTGCCTCGCTCTCAGTTGCAACAGCCCTAGCCAGCATTGTCTTCCCACACCCGGGCGGGCCTATTAACAGTATACCCTTAGGCGGCTGAATCCCCAATCTCTTGAAGACTTCAGGATTTTTCAGTGGCCACTCAACAGCCTCCTTTAACTTTTCTTTAACCTCCTCCAAGCCTCCCACTTCATCCCAATGAACAACCGGAACTTCCACAGCAACCTCCCTCATAGCTGTAGGCGTAATCTCCTTGAAGGCGTTCATGAAATCATCCATCCGAACCTCCATCTTCTCCAGGACGAAGGGAGGTATTCGCTCTTCCTTCAGATTTATCTCGGGAAGATACCTACGTAGAGCTTTCATAGCTGCCTCTCTACACAAGGCGGCCAAGTCAGCACCCGTGTAACCGTGCGTCCGCTCAGCAAGCACCTTTAAGTCAGCATCACGGGCTAAGGGCATACCTCTGCTGTGAATCAACAATATTTCATGACGCCCCCGCTTGTCTGGGATCCCTATCTCTATCTCGCGATCAAACCTTCCAGGCCTCCTGAGAGCTGGATCCAAGGCATTCGGCCTGTTTGTTGCACCTATTACTACGACATTTCCTCTACCAGTCAATCCGTCCATGAGAGATAGAAGCTGAGCGACAACCCTTTTCTCCACTTCACCTGTAACCTCCTCACGTTTGGGTGCGATGGAGTCCAGCTCGTCTATGAGTATGATGCTCGGAGCGTTCTGATGAGCCTGTTGAAATATTTCTCGAAGCTTCGCCTCCGACTCCCCATAGAACTTACTTATTATCTCAGGCCCGTTTATTGAGGAGAAGTTTGCATCAGACTCATTCGCTACTGCTCTAGCTAGGAGTGTCTTTCCGCAGCCGGGTGGACCGAGCAGTAGAACCCCTTTCGGAGGATCTATTCCAAGCGTCTGGAAAATCTCGGGATGCCGCATTGGAAGTTCAACCATCTCCCTTATTCTTTGAATCTCCTCCTCCAAGCCTCCTAAGTCCTCATAGGTAGTACGCGGCACACTTTCAGCTTCCGCAACAGGGTCAGTCAATATCTGCAATCTAGTATCGTGGGTCATCTTGACTATTCCTTGGGGCTGCATCTTCGCAACAGTGAACTGAACAGGATGACCAAGCATCATAACGAGCGTCTTGTCTCCCTCAACAAACGTCCTATCCATAAGTCTGTTCTTCACAAAATTTGCAAAGTCTTCGTCAACGTTCAATCGCGTATCCACTGGAGCAAGCACTATGCTCATAGCATTTTTAACTTCAGCCTTGCGAACTGCAACGTACTCGTTTATTGATACGCCGGCATTTTTACGTAAGAACCCATCGATTCGCATAACGTTTGGATCCTGGTCTTCAGAGTACGCTGGCCAAGCGATCGCCGACGTTTTTTTCTTCCCTGAGAACTCTATTACGTCTCCAGATGAAACCCCTAACTTTTGCATTGTTCTCTGGTCTATTCTAGCGATTCCTCTTGCCACATCTCTCTGTCTGGAATCCAGAACTTTCAGCTGAACTTCGCTCAATCTTCAACGCTCCATTAAACATATTTCTGATAGAAGCATCAGAATCCTTTTTCCCCTAATCTTTCTCGTGGGCGGAAAACGCGCGCGTCTCGAACTCATAAGATTTGTCAGCTGAAATTCTACTGCCATAACTAGCGCGTGCTAGGACCTAATAGGGCGATATCTCCCGCAAACACTAGACTTAATCGGGGTTTCGCAACAAATGATGTACGCAGGCAAGTATTTAGGACTTCTTCAGTTGATAGACGAACTTCTTCTTTCTCACAGGCTTCTCGCTGATAACGACTCCGAGCGGCGAAAGATTGTGTTCAGGGGGTACGGTTCGGCGCACAAAAGCTAAGTTAAACTTGGGGGATAACCAGCAAGGTTAGAGTTGCACGTACATTGGGAATCATCCTTATTTTGTAAGTAATGATGTGCGTGAGTTTGTCCATGGTTTCTGCTTTCACCTTTGCCACAATATCGTAGACTCCGTACACCATTTCAGCTTCTTCCATGCCCTCAATTGCTTTTACTTTGTTCAACGCCTCTTGCAACGCCGCAGGTTCAGTGTTTATGAAGACAAAGGCTGACTCCATTTTTTCACCTCTTTTGCTTATTTTTTCCCTCAACTGTTTCTTAGATTCACAGACAGGCAAACGGACACACGCCGTTTAGCGCGGTACTCGGCAATTGTCAACAATGACGGGGCGAGGTTAGTACGAACCGTCACTATTTGTTCATCTGCCTGTCTTTTGTGCTTCCTCACAATTTCTTATTTTCTGGATGAGTTGCTTTCCAGACATTCTCGACCATTTCCGTTAAGACTGTCGTTGGGTCTTTGCCTGTGCACAGCAAACAGAACTTCTCCCAAACTTCCTTCGACACATCTACTTGTATTTGCATTATCTCACCTCTCTTCGCTTTTCTTTCGTGTTCCTCGTGGCGCGCGCGCTCACAGGTAAATGTTTAGTGCTTTGCTTTTTTGCATAATTCTAATCACGATTGCACACACTATCATGCTTGGTATGAGGTAGGTTCCGTTGTAGATTGCCGAGTAGACCACGGGATTCATTCCAGCGGGTGTATAATCGGCAAAGTAAACTATGCCTGAAACGAAATGGCTCATGAAACGTCCCGTGACGCCCACAACAACGCCGATGACTGGGTACTTCGGAAACAGACCTGCGAGTCCAAGAACTGCAAAAGCTAAAGGATAATCCAATATCAACTGAAAAGGATTAACAATGAAAGCTCCGATTGCGAGGTCAACTACTCCGAATACCGCGCCTCCGAAGACACCTATTTTCCATCCTCTCCTAAGCGCCAGCCAAATGATCGGAACCATTCCGAGATTGATAGAGCCTCCTTGTTGTAGTCTGAAAAAGCTATGGCTGATGAGGCTTAAGGCTCCTGCCAACGCCACTAAAACTATTATCTCTGCGAGTGTCTTGGTTGATAAAAACGGTTTTTGGATTGATTGGTTCACTGTTTTTTCCCTCCGCCAGTATTACCTGGTTCAGGTTCATTGGGTCGACGGCACCTTTCAGCCGTCCTCTCAGCCAGGTCGCGCAGTCCCAGCTCCCCGTTAACCTTGAATTAGAATATGTTATTCAGGCGTATTAGTTTTCCTATCCTCCTCCACCTTCAATCAGCACTCATCTTTTCCTACTCCTTCAACTGGAACGCGAATTGCTTCCACCGCTGACATACGTATGATACTTGACGTTAAAGACGATCTATAGGTTAAAACCTACGATGCTGATTTTGTACCCCAGGTTAGAGAGCATGCGCGTTGCCCTTTGAGAACTACGGCTTGCCTCTATCGATGAATTGTCACGTTAGCCTTGCTCCTGCCTAACCCTTTCCCCAAAGCAAGGCTCATTTCCCAGTCTCCCAGGCGACGTTTTTCGTCGTCGTCGACGCGCGCGCTATGAGATGGATGGGCAACAGGTGGAAGACCCGAGAAGGTAATTGTGTACTGTATTATTGAGCACTATTACTCTATTTCTGCAGTGGACGTTTTTGTTGCATTATTTTTGCGCTGACTTGACTTCGCGCACGGGGCTGAAAAGGGCTCTGGATGGGAAAAAACACAGTAATTCCAAAGCGCGCTAGGAAACGAAAAATCAATAGAGAATAGGCACAGCGTTTCTGGCTTCTTCAACTATGGGCAACACTTGCTCGAGTTCTCTGAAGTACTTCAAGACTGTAATGCCCCTTTGTGTAATGGCGTAGACAACGCGTCTCTTTCCTACAGTTCTCTCTTCCACGAGGCCTTGCTTGATCAGGAAATCCAGATATTCTTCGAGCACGCTACAGTTGACGTTGGCTTTGTACATCACGTGAGTAAGTTTCAGCGGACCTCTCTGAGACAGTACCCTGAGGATGTCAACATACATTTCAAGTTTGGAGCGTCGCATATTGGATTCTTCTTTTTTAGGCAAATGTCAACAAGGCGTATTAACGATTTATGGATTTGGAATCCATGGCTTTCGCAACGCCTAGCAAAGAATTCGAGGGTTACTGACAATTCTTGGCACAGATTCAATTCAATTCCATATAATCTGTCTTACAACATTTGAAGTTTTCTTCTCAATTTTGGAAAGAAAATAGCGCGCATGGTTGTTCCGAAATTTGGTCAAAAATGATTTATTCCCTGCTTCTATGCACCTGAGGACAGTACTGAAAGCTGCAGACTGTACTAGATTCTTTACAGTATCCGCCCTTCTCGAACCTGCACAAGTGTTTCAGTCGACTAAACGGCAAATGCACAAGCTCCATATACGGGTCTGAGAGGGCAACAGAAACCTGTTTCCTTAGCTTGGGCGGAATAGCGTAGGTGTACTTTGGCCTTCCAGGCTCGTCAAGGGGAGACTTCTCCCGCACTAGAAAGCCCCCTTTTTCAGCAGTTTTTTGAGGTGTAGCTTGAGCGTGTTGTGAGAAAAACCCGCCTCGTCTAGAAGCTGGGTGAAAAGTTTAGGGTTTCCATCCTTGAGAACCGTGAGAATGCGCTCATCAAATACGTCCATGGCTATTTGTATATTGGAACGGATTTAAAACCATTTTTAGCCATTTTTAGGAACAAGCACGCGCGCTACGTTAGTTTTTTTATGTTAAAGGCGTAATGTTCTATTCATGCCCAATTATTCCAAGAAACCAATACTAACAGCTAATGATGAAGAATACACAATGCTAATTGAAGATCAGTGAAGAATTTCGAGAAACAAAAAATCGACAAAACAGCTCGGGAGAAATCTGGAAATGCAACGGAAATAGTCATACGCAATCACCTCTTAAGAAGAAACCTTAATCTTTCAATGAATCCAAACGTCACAATTCAAGGATCTAAGATCAAAAATGATCTGCTACTTTTAAAGAACGGCGTAAACCCAAATCAAAAAACCTTCCCGTTTGACAACGTGAAAATGGTAATAGAGATTAAGAACAACGCAGATCGGCGGCAAAACTATGGAAAACGGAAAGCGGGAAGACCCTAACAAGGTGCATACGCGCTGATTCAATGATCTTGAAGGAACTACTAATGTGAGGAATTTCGCTATTATCGTTCTTTCTGAAACGCTATTTCCACCCAGAACTCCTTACAAATGGCGATTTAAAGAAGAAGTTATAGGAAAAGAAAACTGCAAAGTCTTTACCTTAGTTGCCCGTCAGCTGTATCCTCCTGGGGGACTCTATATCAAGTCCAACATAGTGGAAATGCTTCAAAAGGAGCAGATGAAAAAA